>JAGXQZ010000001.1 GCA_018336015.1 Algoriphagus sp.
GTTCGTCTAGGGGTTAGGACGTATCCCTTTCACGGATAAAACACGGGTTCGATTCCCGTACGGACTACAAGTTAGTTTGTCGATTAAAAAAAATTGACTTTACTAATTTTTGTTTTATGGTTGTTAGTGGTTAAAGTGAACAAAATCCCGGCCTTTGGTCGGGATTTTTGTTTTTTAGTCGATTTATATCAACGGTTAAAAAGGCATTTCCATTTTTTTTATTTTTCAGATTGTTAACTCATTTTAAACTATGCTCAAAACCCATTATCAACCTATTAAAAAAGTCATCTACCTAGCTTCACTGGGCTTATTGTTATCCTGTAAAAAAGAAGAGCCAGTTGACCTTAGAATTACCACGCTTACCAAAGAAGAAATAGCACCACAGGCAGAAGCTGCGCGAAATTCAGTAACCCCTGTTTTGGCGGAGGGCTTGAAGTTGGAGGTATGGGGTGTCGACTCCCTGGTACGTGATCCGATTGCCATCCATGTCAGTGATGATGGCTCGATTTATTATTCAAGATCTCCTAGGAGGAATAATGCTGAGTTTGATATCCGTGGCCATCAGGATTGGGAAATCAGATCCATTGCCCTGCAGACAGTGGAAGACAAACGGAATTTTCTCCGAACAGAACTTTCTCCAGAAAGATCTTCAGAAAACACTTGGCTTAAAGATCTCAATGGTGACGGTTCTCACGATTGGAAGGACATGTTGGTCGAGCGAAATGAAGTCTATCAGCTTAAAGATACAGACGGAGATGGTCTAGCTGACTGGTCACAGATGCAGGTCTATGACTTTCACGAGGAAGTCACTGATGTAGCCGGAGGGATCATGAAAACCGATGATGCACTTTATGTTGCAGCCGGTCCTGACATGTGGAGACTGATGGATACCAATGGCGACGGCATCATGGATGAGAAAAAATCCCTTTCCCATGGTTATGCCATACACATTGGCTTTGGTGCGCATGGGATGTCAGGTGTAGAAATGGGACCTGACGGTCGGATTTATTGGGGGATTGGTGATATCGGATTTAATGGAAAAGGGGATGATGGTACAGTGTACAAATACCCAAATCGAGGTGTAATCGCCCGTTCAAATCCTGATGGTAGCGATTTTGAAATTTTTGCGATGGGAGTGAGGAATACCCATGAGTTTGTTTTTGATCAGTATACTAACCTGATTTCGGTAGATAATGACGGGGATCATGCAGGAGAAAAAGAGCGTTTGGTTTACTTGACCCGTGGATCAGATTCAGGGTGGAGAATCAACTGGCAGTTTGGAAAGTACCGAGACCCTGACAATAATACCTACAAAGTGTGGATGGACGAAAAGCTCTATTTACCGAGATGGGAAGGTCAAGCTGCTTATATTACTCCGCCAATTCTTAATTATGTGAGTGGTCCGACTGGAATGGTTTTCAACCCTGGTGCCGGATTGGGAGAGCGATGGAAGGATCACTTCTTCGTAGTCGAGTTTGTGGGTAGCCCTGCCAGCTCCGGATTGCATGCATTTCAGCTTCAGCCCAAAGGTGCTTCATTTGAATTGACCAAGACTGAGAAAATTGTAGGTTCATTTTTACCTACGGGCATAGACTTTGGACCTGACGGTGCCTTGTACATGGCAGATTGGGTGAATGGTTGGAATGATAAAAACTATGGAAGAATCTGGAAGCTGACCGACGAAACAGCCAAAGGGTGGGCGCTTCAAAAGCAAACAGAAGCTGAAATCAAAGCAGATTACAAGAAACTGTCCGAAGCTGACCTGAAGTCAAAGCTTTACTTTGAAGATTTGAGAATCAGAAGAAAGGCACAATTTGAACTTGTGAAGAGAGGAAAAAAGGGAGCCGAGATTTTTCAGCAAGTTATTCAGGATAAGAACAATCAAATCGCTCGAATCCACGGTATTTTGGGCTTAAGTCAATTGGGAAGGCTAAATGACATGAGTATGGCGGATCCTTTGGTCGCGCTATTAAAAGATGCCGATCCAGAGATAGCAGCTCAAGCTGCCAAATGGCTAGGGGATATCCGATACGCCAAAGCTGGCAAGGAATTGATTGCCAACTTGACTCATGAAAATGCCCGCGTTCGATTTTTTAGTGCTGAAGCATTGGGTCGTTCCAAAAACCAAGAGGCTATTCAGCCTTTGATTGCTTTGCTTGAAAGCAACAATGACGAAGATGCTTACCTAAGACATGGGGTCACCTATGCGCTTTCTCAAATCGGGAAAGTTGAACCGTTGGCTGCTTTAGCTACTCATCCTTCCAAAGCGGTCAGACTCGGTGCAGTCCTTGCTTTGCGTAGATTAGAATCTCCCGAACTCGCGAAATTTCTAAATGATCCGGACGAATACATTGTGACCGAAGTAGCTCGTGCCATTCATGACGATTTCTCTGTTGAAGCAGCATTGCCTGCGTTAGGAGCCCTTCTTTCTACTACCTCCTTTCAAAATGAACCACTCATCAGAAGGGCCATCAGTGCCAATCAACGGGTAGGAAAGGAGGAAAATCTAAACCATCTGATCACCTATTTGGCTAAGCCGGGAATTCCTGAAGTACTCAAAAAGGAAACAATCGCAGCAATCGGAACTTGGGCTAAGCCATCCTTGGTGGATCGAGTGGATGGAAGATACCGTGGTGAAGTGACTCGAGATCCTGGTGCGATCAAAGGAAAGGTGCAACCAGTCCTCGTCAGCCAAGCTTCAGCCAAAGAAGAAGCATTGCGAGTTGAATCAATCAAAGCGATAGGTAAGCTGGAAATCAAAGAATCAGCAGATTTGCTTTTAAGCAAGTTGAAAACAGATCCCTCTGAGGCTGTCAAAGTTCAAGCGTTGAATTCCTTGGTGGCTATGAATGCATCAAATCTAAGTGAAGCCATTTCCTATGCAATGAGCGACAATGCTGAGGCTGTTCGTGTAGCCGGTTTGGGACTAATAGCGCAGACTAGCCTACCTAATGATCAAAAAGTGACTTTGTTGACAGATATAATCAAGAAAAGAACTTTGTCCGAAAAGCAAACAGCCCTTCTGACTTTGGGAGGTTTGGAAGGAAGCAAAAATCTTCCGGTTTGGAAGACCATCTTGGCTGACTTTGATGCCGGTAAATTGCCAGAGGGCACTTGGATCGAATTGGAAGAAGCGATTGCTGCTACAACTTCGGCAGATCTCAAAACCCAATTTGACGGAATCTTGGAGAAAAAGGCAGCAGGTGAAACTTGGAAGAAATACGCCGGAGCTTTGGCAGAAGGAAATGCAAGAAGAGGCCGAAATATATTCTTTGAAAATCAAACTGCACAGTGTATCCGCTGCCATGCCTATGACGACATGGGTGGCAATGCAGGCCCTGCACTTGACGCCATTGGAAAGACCCTATCCAAAGAGGAGTTACTGATTGCCTTGGTGGAGCCAAGTAAGAGACTGGCTCCGGGCTATGGAACGATTACCATCGAAATGGCTACCGGAGAAAAGGTTACCGGAACTCTTCTCGAGGAAAAGAAAGATTCGATGAGTGTAAAAGTGGGTAGTGATACCAAGGAAATTCAGAAAAAAGATATCAAATCCTCTCAAATGGCCGCTTCAAGCATGCCTCCAATGGGTACGTTATTGACCAAAAGGGAGCTACGAGATTTGGTAAGTTATCTGACCAACCTCCGCCGTTCTGAATGAAAAAGTTATTGATTGTTTCGTTGGGGATTATCGTGTTTATCCTGCTTTCTCTCCCTTGGGTATTGATCCTGGTGGGTAGAAACAAGCTGCATGATTACGATATTCCTCAAAGGGAACAATTGATTCCAAGTTCAGACTCAAAGAAAAAAGTCCTTGCCCTTTTCCCTCATCCTGATGATGAAGTGACTGTAGCAGGCACCCTGATGCGACTCAAGGAGGATGGCCATGAAGTCGTCCTTGTGTGTCTCACTCGAGGTGAAAAAGGAAAATCTTCAGGCATCCAAGATGAACAAGAGCTAGCCAGACTTCGAACTTCCGAGATGGAAGAAAGTGCCCGATTGATTGGTGTAGATCAGCTAATTATTTCAGATTACCCGGATAGCGGAATCGAAGATTTGGGTATGGATAGTTTGAAGAAGGTGGTTTTGAATCTAATTCTTGAAAAACAACCTGATATTCTGATTTCTTACGATTCCAACGTCGGATTGTATGGTCATCCCGATCACCGCTTGACTGGCAAAGCTGTAGAAAAGGTGTTTTTGAAGGAAAAAGGGAAAGAGGGCTTTTCTCCGGATAGATTATTTCAAGTGACACTCTGCAAAAAGCAAGTCGAAGTTGCACTGAAACTTTCCTCAGGGTTTCAGAGGAATTATCCTGAAAACCCTGAAATGGGACTACCTCAACCTGACTTTTCAGTAAGGACTCAGCCTTATTTTGACCAGATTCTTCAAGTGATGCAAGCCCATCAGACTCAGCAAAATGTGCTAAAAGACCTGATGCCTTTTCACGACAAAGTTCCTGCCTGGATTTATTCAAGGATTTTTGACCGGGAGTATTTCAGGGAAGTGAAGTAAACAAAAAAGGTCCGACAAAATCGGACCTTTTTTCTTACCGGAATCCCAGTTTCTCTCTGATTTGATTCAAAAGTGGATACGCTACTTTTTTCGCTTTTTCTTCACCTTCGATTAGCCTTTTTTCGATTTCCTCGGGATGATTCATATAAAATTCAAACAATTCCCGCTCTTTAGCATACTTGGTCAAGACCACATCCAAGAGCTCCTTTTTTGCATGTCCATAACCGAAATTGCCACCAAGGTATTTCTCTCGAAGTGCCTGGACTTGCTCTTCGCTTGCGATCAGGCTATAGATTTTGTACACATTACAGGTATCGGGATTCTTGGGTTCTTCCAGTGGGGTACTGTCAGTAACGATGGTATTGATGTTCTTTTTCAGTTCTTTTTCCGGCAAAAAGATATCGATGATATTATTGTAAGACTTACTCATTTTCTGACCATCGGTCCCTGGCACAGTCATTACCTCTTCACTGATTCTTGCCTCCGGAATCGTTAGGATTTCTTCTCCTATGATCCTGTTGAAAGTGCTAGCCATGTCTCTCGTCATCTCCAGGTGCTGAAGTTGATCTTTTCCTACCGGTACCAGATTGGCAGAATAAAGCAAAATATCACTGGCCATCAGGACGGGGTAAGTGAATAGACCCGCGTTTACATCCGCAAGTCTTGAAGATTTATCCTTGAAGCTGTGTGCATTGGCCAGCATTGGAAATGGCGTAAAGCAGTTTAGATACCAAGTCAATTCGGTCACCTCCGGGATTCTTGATTGTCTGTAGAATACTGTCTTAGTGATGTCTAGTCCGAAAGCAAGCCAAGCAGCTGCTACTGCCAACGTATTTTCTTTGCGAATGCTTCCGTCCTTCTGTGTGGTGAGGGAGTGGAAATCAGCTATGAAAATAAAGGATTCCTCCTCACTGTTTTGGTTAATCAACTGGATTGCCGGAACAATCGCTCCCAAGATGTTCCCGAGATGGGGTCTACCTGAGCTTTGAATTCCTGTAAGTACTCTTGCCATTTGCTCAATTTTGGCGCAAATTAAGTAAATCGGGCTACAATCATGGGGAAAATATGCGTTAATTGCAGGTATGAACCGTTCGCTATCTTTTCTTTTTTCACTCGTGTTTCTGATGGTTTTTGGCCAAATGGCAAATGCACAAACACCTTTGATTCCAAAGTTGATATGGAAAGTGAATCGGATTGATCTAGGAACTATTCTCGAAGAACAAGGCCTTCAACGTGCCGAGTTTGAATTTACCAATCCTCAAGATTCTTCTTTTATTCTCGAAGAAATATTGGCTGAGTGTGGCTGCACTTCTGTGGAATTTTCTCGGGATACACTTAAAAAAGGAGATAAAGGAAAAGTGATTATATCTTTTGATCCGACTTCAGCTGCAGGCTTTTTTTCCAAATTGGTCGTGGTAAAAGGGGATTCAGGAAGGATTCAAGATTCTCTTTTTTTGGAAGGCATCGCAATACCATATCCTACTAACTTAAAGCTTGCTTACCCGGTCAAACTGGGTTCCTTGGGATTTAGGTTGAAGAAAATCAACATGGGAGACGTCTTCGACAATGAACCTAAAGTGAAGTACGTGGAGTTTTTCAATTTCGGGGAAGAACTTTTGGAACAGGTAAAATTTTCATTCAATGCCCCAGAATACATCAAAATGGAGCAAGTTCAGCCTTTTGTAAGGTCACAAGAACGAGGATTGATCAGAATCACCTACGATTCCAGACTTAAAAATGACCTTGGATTTTTTGAGGATGAAGTGTCATTGAGTTGGAAATCCAGCCCTTCTGATGAATTTAAACTACATGTGATCGCAGATTTGTTCGAGTATTTTCCACCTATTTCAAAAGACAAATTGGAAGAGGTCCCTCAGCTTTTGATTGCTCAGAAGGTGATTGACCTAAGAGAAATCAGCGCAAATTCCATCGTGAGAAGACAGGTTACTATCTCCAATGCAGGAAAAATGCCCTTGGAAATCCGAAAAATTCAGGGGAATTGTGATTGTCTTACGATAGAATCCCCAAAAAACACCTTGGCGCCTGGAGAAAGCATCCAGTTAAATCTGATTTTCGACCCTATGGGAAGAAAAGGAATCGATCAGAGAAATATTTATTTGTTCACTAATGATCCCTTAAATCCGGTTCAATTGATTTTGTTAAAGAGTAGAATTGAGTAAAGATGCCTCAATACCCAGTGCGTCTTTTGGAGGTTCAATTTAGTCTACACTACTATGAAAAGCAGGAAAAGACAGTTTGTTTTCGTTTTGATTTGGAGCCTCTGTTGCTTTCATCTTGCTTTTTCCCAGTCTAATTTTCGGATAAATCCTTACCTGCAAATCAATCAGCAAAAGGTTCAGATTCGCTGGTTTTCTGGAGAAAATCATTCTTCCAATCTTATTGTCAAAGACCATTCTGGCCAAACCGTTTTTTCAGGTGCAATTACTGGAAGTGAGGTTTCGGAACTCTATTACACGCAAGCCGAAAAGAACCAAAGTATTGCTGGTCTTACCAATGGAAGTTGGATAGGACCCGACAACTATTTCCGCTATGAGAAATCATTGACTCTTCAAGCTGGAAAGACCTATCAGTATACGGTCAGCCTCAATGGACAGAATTTTTCCTCAAGTTTTAAAACTGCTCCCACATCTACCGATTGGGAATCCATTCGATTCGTTGCGCTTTCAGATTCAGAGACAGAGCCCCGAGGTCGCGTGACCCATAGAGCTTGGTATCCCGGTAAACCACTTTTCAGGCTTTTACCTGTTCCTGCCGCATGGAAAGCAGCATTTGGCACTACTACAGAAGAGAACATAGAGTTGCCAAATTACATGCTCACGGAGCAGAAGGGCTTTGCAGAAAATCTAAAGATCCTCAAATCCAGAAATCCTGACTTTGTGCTTATGCCAGGGGATTTGGTTCAGGGAGGTGCATACATGCCCGGGTGGGATGAGTTTTGGAGACACACCGCAGGGGAGTTTGATCAAGTTTTTGACAAGTTTCCTGTTATTCCTGCCATTGGTAATTGGGAAGCTTTTGGGGCTATCAGTGGGGGATATGGGTTTAATGAACGTGGTGCATTCAATCCAGTATTGGGAAGAAGTCGCTTTCATCGATTTTTTGAATTTCCTTCAGAAGATCCCGATCAAAACCATCGGCAAAGCTACTACCGCACGGATTATGGTCCGATCACCATTTTGACACTGGATTCCTCCAATGGAACGCCCGACCAAAAAAGATCCGATTTTTCTGATGCCCAAAAAGTAAAAAACAAGGAGCTGACAGATATAGGAACTGACACACAGGAAAATTATACCCAAGCCGAGTACAATGCCGCTGGGGGTACTGATTTGTCAGGTTTTGGGCCAGGTAGTCCTCAGTACCAATGGTTGGAAAAAAATCTACAGCAAGCTCAAGCTCAAGGTCAATTGATTTTCGTCCAGTTTCATCATATACCTTACAGTTCGGGGGAGCATGGTGTACCGATCAACCATGAATTGGCAACTGGTCAAGAGGGAGTCCCGATGCGGGTACTCAATCCGATTTTGGAGCAATACGGAGTGATTGCAGTTTTTGCTGGTCACGATGAGCTATTCGAACGAAGCTTTGTGGATGCAGATGGAGATGGCAAAGGGATTCATTACTACGATGTCGGAGTAGCAGGAGATGGTATGAGAGGAGTGAAGCGCAATTGGCTTGTAGATCCGCTTAGTACGCTGGATTATAACTCATTTTCCAAATGGACGGCAGATCAGAGTTCTGCCGAAATTTGGGATAATTCGGGTGGTAATCCTGTCTTGATGGATGGAGGAAAGCATTACGGGCATCTTGAAGTCAATGTGAAAAAAGTACTGGAAGGTGGTAAAACCTTTGCACAAATTGATTTTGAACCTGTTTATGCCTTTCCAGTAATGAATTCTCAATATCAGCTCCAGCGAGTGGAACGAAGGGTGTATTCAGATCCTGTCAGAATCATGGTGGAATTGAAAACAGCTGAACCTGCCGAGGTGCCGCAGTTTAAATCAAGCTTAACCGTTGAGCTGGATGCACAAGGCAATTACCAAACCAAGGCTTCAGATTTTCTCACCAATTCGGTCCAGGCAGATTGGACATTTACCTATTCAAGAAGTTTACTTTTTACCTGTATCGATCTTGGAGTAAAGGAAATTACAGTTACAGTCAAAAACGCCCAAAATCAGGAGTGGAGTGGGAAAGTAGATGTAACAGTTTTGGACAAAATCGCTCCTGACTTTGAAGCAACCGATGCCTTTCTAGCTTTCGATAAAATAGTGGGAAAAGTAACCTTGGATCCTGAGAGTTTTTACATCCGACAAGAGTTCATTACCGAAAACTGTTTGAATAATGGGGGAGTAAGTATTGAATTTGATCGGAGAGAATTGACCTGTGCTGATTTGACCGGTGACCCAATTTCGATTAGGATTACCCTTACTGACCGATCAGGAAATGCCACTACTAAAACAAGAAAAGTCACACTCAATCCAATTGAATCGAAGAAAATCTCCATTAGTCCAATTGACTCTTATCAAGGTATAGCCGGTGAAACCGTTGAAATTAAACTGGGTGAGGAGTTTACCTATACGGTGGATTCTTGGATTAGGGATGGTCAGGTTATCACGGGAGAAAAAGGAAAAACCTTGAGCGTTTCCCAATCAGGAACTTATTATGCCAGATTGATCCCATCTAGTGGATGCTTGGTTGAATCCAAAGCAGTAACTGTGAATTTACTTTCAAAGCCCTATGGTCCTCTCAAAAACCCTATTGAGCTCAATCTTAATGTTTCAGGTAATGCAACCTTAAGTCCATCTCAGGTATTTGTGACTTGGCCTTTGGCAGATCCTTCCCTGTCAGTGACTTTGAGTAAAACTGCATTTACTTGTGATGATCTTGGAGAAAAAGAAATACAAGTCACCATCAAAAATCAGTCGGGACAGACTTGGACTGAACAGACCAAAGTAAAGATTCAAGATAAGGAAGCACCTGTTTTGGTTTCAAAAAGTCCAAATTTGATTTTTGATAAGGTCTTGGGAGTTTTAGAATTAAAAGCAGAAGATTTTGTCGGATCTGTAACTGACAATTGTGGAATCAAGTCCATTACCATCAATAAGGCTCGGATCACCTGTGATGATTTGGGATTGCCTATTGAGATTATTCTTACAGCTACAGACCTATCAGGAAATGTGACCTCCAAGGTGATTACGGTCCTTCCTTCAACTCAGGAATCCAAGAAAATTTCCATTTCCCCTGCTGATTCTTACGAGGGGACAGCAGGGGAGACTGTGGAGATCAAGCTAGGCGAAGAGTTTGTCTTCACTGTGGAATCTTGGATAAGGGATGGTCAGGTTATCCCAGGTGAAAAAGGGAAGACTCTTAGAACTACCCAATCGGGAACCTATTTTGCCCGGGTGATCCCTAGCGGAGGGTGCTTGGTAGAATCCAAAGCGGTGACCCTCAATCTTCTTTCCAAGCCTTTTGGTCCGTTGAAAAATCCTGTTGAACTCAACCTAAATTCTAGTGGAAAAGCTTTCTTAAGTCCATCTCAGGTATTCGTGACTTGGCCATTGGATGCTTCCTTATCTGTCACTTTAAGCAAGACTGAGTTTACCTGTGCGGATCTTGGAGAAAAAGAAGTGACTGTCACGATCAAGAATCAGATTGGACAGTCTTGGACCGAAAAAACCAAAATAAAGGTTCAGGACAAGGAAGCACCAGCTTTGGTGACTAAGGAATTCATCTTGAATTACGATATTCAAAAAGGCCCTGTTGAACTAAAACCTGAGAATTTTCTTTCTTCTATTCTTGACAATTGCGCTGTGGCTCAAGTGACTGTTTCAAAAAATACGGTGACCTGCGAGGATTTGGGAAAAGAGATTTCGGTGGTAATCCGTGCTGTTGATCCTTCTGGAAATGTCTCTGAAGCCACAGCTAAACTTACCGTTAGGAGATTGGAATCTACTCCTATTGCCATTTCAGGGCCTACGCAGTTTTGTCAGGGGGAAAAAGGAACTTTGACTTTGACTTCATCGGCTTCATTTGAAGTGGTTCGTTGGAGAAGAAACGGTATAGAAATCCCTGGTCAAACAGGCAAGACCTTGGAAGTTAGCGAATCAGGTAAGTACCATGCCGTAATTAGGTATGTAGGAGGATGCCTTTCGGAGTCGGTTGATGTGGATGTAAAGGTCAATCCATTGCCTAGTGGGGAGATTCAGGTGGACGGAAATATACTAAGGGCTCCTGAGGGTAGTTTTACCTATCAGTGGTTTAGAAATGGAGAAAAACTGATCGGTTCTACCACCCGAATCCTCACGGTCGATTCGATGGGAGATTATTCGGTAGAATTGACTTCTTCTTCAGGTTGTGTTTCCAGACTTAAATCGGTGACCTTGACGGTTTCAAGTCTGGGAGGAAATTGGGTAAACCAACCGATGAATTTGATCCTTTTCCCTAATCCAAGCTCCTTCAAAATCCAACTCCTCCTGCCAAAAGATGACCTTGTGGACCCTTCTGCCATTCAAATATTTTCGTTGGATGGGAAGAAGGTGACAGACTTGGTGCCTATCGTTAAAGTTTCCGAAAATCAAGCTGAACTTGGCATTTTCGCTCTACCTTCAGGCACCTATATGGTGTGGATTTCTGGAAATTCACAAAACTCCTACCTTGGAAAATTCGTCGTTTTGAAATAAACCACAGTTATGAAATACCTCATTCGTTTAGTTATCTCTTTATTTTCCATTTCATTTTTTCTGATACCCCTGACTTATGGTCAGACCATTCCTTTTTCTACTGGCCGTATTATTATTAGTTCAGATGGAAATGAACACGATGAAGATGACTGGGCTGCTACACCGATGTCATTAGCCCTGCTTGCCGCCAATGGTTTGCAGGATCGAGTCACAGTCTATTCATTTAGCGATCATACCTGGGGTTCAGACAAAGAAAAGCCCGGCGCAGCAGCACAAATGCGAGAAAGTGCATTTATCGGTGCTAAAATGTTTGGCTTCAAAAAGACCAAGTTTATCGAAGCAGTCAACGCTCCGAATTATGCCATCATCGAAATCACCACTCAAATCAATGAAAGCTCAGCGAAAAATCCATTGACCATCATCGCTGCAGGCCCAATGGAAGTGATCGGAAACTCACTGAATGAAGCGGATTCGACCAAATTGAAATACGTGCGATTGATTTCTCATTCTACCTGGAATGATGAGCATGCCGATAATCCCTATGAATGGGAAACTCACAAAGGCTGGACTTGGGAAAAAATCAAAGAAAGTTTCGGTTCAAAAGGTCTTCAACTGGACCATATTTTGGATCAAAATGGAGGGGAAGGTTATGAGGGATTGAAAGCTAAAAAATCAGCCTACGACTGGATTAAAACTTCACCCAAAAAGGACGGAAAACCATTTGAAAAGGGATCTTGGGATTGGTTATATGGCAGATTGGAAGCTGCGCAAAAAGGAGATGAGTTTGATCCTTCCGATGCAGGAATGATCATCTATTTGCTCACCGGCAAGCAAAATACAAGTCCGGAGGATGTAAGAGCAATTTTAGAAAATCCACAAAAATTCAAATAAGGAGAGCAATCTCCTTTTTTTGTTTTTCGTAAGAAAAAACAGTGGAAAAGCTGATGAAAAAAGGACTGTTGCTGTTTGTTTTCCTGGTCTCTTTCGGAGCGAATGCCCAACAAAACTGGCATAGATTATCTCTGGAGAGCCAATATGGTTGGATTATTCCCCACAATTCCGAGCTCAAACAGATTTCTTCCAGCAATCCATTTTCGATCGGATTTTCTTCCCATTGGATGCGAACCACCCGAAAAAACTGGGATGCCTGCCATTGTTTTCATTACCTAGGGCTGAATTTTTCCCTAGTTGATTACCAAAATCTCCGTGAGTTGGGGCAAGCTTGGAATCTTTCCGGTACCTTCGAACCCATATTGCATCGAACTGATTCATTCATTTTTAGCCTCTCTACCGGTTTGGGATTCAGCTACCTTACTCGAGTTTTTGATCCTATAGAAAATCCCAGAAATACCTTTTTCAGTGCTCCGATCAGTTTTTTATTGACTTTAGCTCCCAAAGCAATTTATAACCTCAATAATCATTGGGCCCTTCAAGCTTCCATGTCTTATCACCATATTTCCAACGGTGGGCAGCGCCAACCTAACAGAGGAATGAATTTTCCTATGTTGGGATTAGGGATAGTTCACTTCACCAGAAAGTCTGATTTGCCTGATTATGAGAAAAACTCAACTTCCAACCGCTGGAATTTTTATACAGACTTGGCCATGAATACCCGTGAATCAATAGAGAAAACGCGTAGACCAAATTTGGCTCTATCTGTGGGTACTTTTCGCAAAATATCCGGAATAATTGGACTTGGAGGTGGTTTGGAAGTGGCCCGAGATTTTTCTCTACCCGTACAGGAGAGAAGGATAGAGTCACTGATATCAGGTATGTATTTGGAGAATCATTTTCTTTTTGGCCGATTTGATTTCAGTCAACGTTTTGGCAAATACCTACACAAACCTGAAGAGTATCTGCCAAATGAAGACTTTTTTCAGCGCTACACGCTTACTTATTTAATGGGTAATCACTTTGCGATAGGGGCAGGACTTAAAGTTCACGGACATGTGGCAGAGTATCTTGATTTAAGAGTAGGGTGGAAGTTTTAAATAGAAGGCGACTCCCTATAAAAACTTGGTCAATCATAAAGTAATAAGGAACCTATAATGCTCATAAAAACAAAAGCTTGATTTCGGATAGAAATCAAGCTTTTGTTAAGGGATTGCAGATTTACTGGATTAATGTCCAATCCAGGCTCCTAACCATTTTACTTGCCATACAATTGTTTGCTAACTGACTCATATTTATCGCCCTCTTTCCAAACGGGTTTTTGATCCCAATTAGCGATTTTTTGAGCTGAAAGAATGTAGGATTTCCAGTAGGTTTGAGCATAGTTCAGATCAAAACTGCTCACATGGTCGCCTGCTTTGTGGTAATATTTGTTGATCTCATCGTCAAAGGCGGTGAAGCCCAAGGAGAAGGTCGGTGCAGGAATTCCTTTTCTGGCAAAATTCACATTGTCAGAGCGATCGTATAATCCTTGCTCAGGAGACGGATCAGCCATGGCTTTTACCCCAAACTCACTCACAGCCTCTTCGATTAGGAAGTCAGCACTTGTACGACCCAATCCGATTACGGTTATTCTTGAGGTATCGTTATATCCTCCGTTGTCAATGTTCAGGTTGTAAATGATCTGATTGAGCGGAATGAGTGGATTATTTGCGAAGTAGGCGCTGCCTAACAGTCCTTTTTCCTCAGCTGTCCAGAGTGCGATCAAAATGGAGCGCTTGGGAGGATTTTTTGCAAAATACTTGGCGGCATTCATGACTGCCACTGTGCCCACCGCATTGTCGCGTGCACCATTGTAGATCGAATCTCCCTGTGCATCTGGCGTCCCCACACCTACGTGGTCATAATGCGCCGAGAGCAAAATGTATTCATTTTTCAGCTTTGGATCAGTACCTTCAATCCATGCTACCACATTTTTGCCGTCCACTGACCGATTCTCTTTTCCGGTAATGGCAAGATTTGCTGTGGTCAAAGCATCACCACGCAATTGGTTTTTTTGATCCTCCACCCATACATAAGTGAGATCACTGGCACTACCCTGATCAATGGTCAATTGACTTCTGTTTAGGAAATTAGCAGCCAACTGCCAAGGTACAGACGGAGCATTAAATCGCTCGATCAAGGCCACGGCACCGGCTTCTTGGGCACGTTTGGTTTTTTCTCCTCCTAGCGAAAAAAGATCAGAGGGTGTCAATCGATTGGGTGCGCCGACATTGGCGATGGCAATCTTTCCCTTCAGGTCTTTCCCTGCAAAATCCTCTGCCATTCCAAAACCTACTTCGACTACCTCAAAATTTCCTGAAAGGGATTTACCATCCAATACCAGCATGCTTTTGCCTTGAGTATAGTCTGCCGCCCCGATTTTGAGAGTCCCTGATTTGGGAGGGGTAGAAAGTCTGAAAGGTACGTTTTGGTAGTATCCGTCTGCTCCTGGAAGCGGCTTTGCTCCAGACTTTTTTAATTGATCGGCAATAAACGTGTAGGCGAGCTTCATCTCGGGACGTGCAGGATCGCGTCCTTTCAGTTCGTCAGATGCCAGATACGTAAAATGTGAAATGGCTTCCTTGCCATCAAATTTCTTCTCAATGTCTTGTTTTTGTGCCCAAACCAGGGAACTGGAGGCTATCAAAAAACTTAGTGTCAAAAGGGATTTTTGCATAGGGTTAGTATTGTTCTGGTCTAAAGTAAATCAAATTTCGGAAGAGGGTAATTGGTTCATAAAAAATCCTTGGGATTCCAATTCAATTCCTGCATAATTCTTTGGAAATGGACAGGAGGAGGGCAGGTGAGTGCTATTTTTTTATTTGAAATGGGATGCGAAAAACTCAGCTTCCATGAGTGAAGCAAGAGATTTTGCAAGGCAAATTGCTTCTCAAAAAAGATGTTTTGTTTGTTGTCTCCGTGCTTTTTGTCTCCGATGATGTAGTGACGAATATGGGCGAGGTGACGTCTGATTTGATGGGTCCGCCCGGTGAGTAAGTCCATTTCAAGCAAACTGTACCGACTGGTTGGATAGCGTCCTGTGGAATTGTAGGGGATTTCTGACTCAGCCAATACACGGTATTTTGTCTGTGCTTCTTGGAGCCTATTGGATCGCTCACTGTGGAGTGGATGGTCAATCAATCCTTTTTTTTCGGAAGGAATGCCGCGAACAATGGTGAGGTAATTTTTCTTGATTTCCCGTTCCATAAAGATGGCTTTGAGGGAAGGTAGGACATCCTCATTTTTTGCAAAGAGTAAAATCCCGCTTGTGGCCCGATCCAATCGGTGTACCGGAGATACCCAAGACCCGATCTGATCGCGAAGCTGAATCAGGGCATTTTCATCCTCCCCAAAAGCCTGACGCGTGCGATGAACCAATAAACCGGCAGGCTTATCAATAATCACTAAATGTTCGTCTTCGAAAAGGATTTCAAGCATTTCAATAGCCACGAAGGCAGAAAGTCACAAATAATAAGGAAGAAAGCCACAGATGCACAGATAATAAACCAATCTGTGCATCTGTGACAAATATTTAAATAGCAAATCAGAAAATCGTCCCGGAACCGATGCATTCCTCGCCTTGGTACCAAGCTACAAACTGTCCCGAAGCGATTCCTTTTTGCGCGTTTTCGAAAACAACATACAAGCCGTTTTCACGCATAATCAAAGTGGCTTTGGAAAGGGGCTGACGGTATCGGATTCGGGCAACATATTCAGCCGATTCACCGGGAGTTAAGGCTAAATCCTCACGAATCCAGTGTACTTGATTTTTTTTGACAAAAAGACCATATCGGTTCAAGCCAGGATGCTCTTCACCCAAACCGGTGTAGATCACGTTTTCTTGGGTATCAGTAGCGATCACAAAAAGTGGTTTTCCTGTGCCGCCCACTTGAAGGCCTTTTCGCTGTCCCACCGTGAAATAATGCGCGCCAGTATGTTCGCCTAATACTTTTCCCTGATCTTGACTGTAATGGATCGGAAGGCAGATTGCATCCAAGGTGTCCTGATCCCAATCCACTGGGTCGATTCCTGCAGGAACACTCAATCGGTCAAAAACAGGCAAATTCTCAGGAATTTGGATGATTTTTCCCTTTTTAGGTTTGAGCTGCTGCTGAAGGAAGTCTGGGAGGCGGACCTTTCCAATAAAGCAAAGCCCTTGAGAATCTTTCTTTTCGGCGGTAATCAAGTCTGCTGCTTTGGCGATTTCCCGAACTTGGGGCTTTTGCAAATGGCCGATTGGAAAAAGGGCTTTGGCCAGTTGTTCCTGAGAAAGCTGACAAAGAAAATAGCTTTGATCTTTGTTGGGATCAGCGCCGGCGATGAGTTGGTAGACAGGGTTTCCATCTTTCTCGATTTCCCGCTTTTGGCAGTAATGGCCAGTTGCCACAAAGTCCGCTTTGAGCTTTTGGGCAGCTTTTAGAAAGATGTCAAATTTGATTTCTCGATTGCAAAGAATATCCGGATTGGGTGTTCGTCCGGCTTCATACTCGGCAAACATGTAATCCACGATACGTTCTCGGTATTCTTCGCTGAGGTCGATGGCTTGGAAGGGGATTCCGAGTTTTTCGGCCACGAGCATGGCATCGGTAGAGTCTTCCATCCAAGGACATTCGTTGGATATCGTGACGGATTCATCGTGCCAGTTTTTCATAAACATGCCGATGACCTCGTATCCTTGGTCAAGTAAAAGTTTGGCAGCCACGCTGCTGTCTACACCTCCGGAGAGGCCGACGACTACTCTAGGTTTTGTTCGCATAGGTAATGGTTAATGGATTCAAGGTCCATTAGGTTACGGGATGGAAACGCGTTGGCACTTTGAATAAGTTCACGAAGGTAATTTAAAAGAGTTATAAGGTTGCAATGTGATAAAGTTGTAAGGTTGGTACCTAACTTTACCACCTTGCAACTTTCCAACTTTTGAACTCATGAACTCTCTCGAAACCCGAATCAAGAACGGAGACTTTTTAGCCGAACTTCTGTTCCAAACAGCTCGTAGTGGGGGGCCCGGAGGACAGAATGTGAATAAGGTGGAAACCAAAGTTCAGCTCAAGTTTGATGTGAATAATTCTTTGATTTTAAGTGAAGAAGAAAAATTGACTCTACTTCAAAAAGTATCGAACAAGATCGATCAGGAGGGTTTTTTACAGCTTACTTCTCAAGAGAAAAGGTCACAAATTCAAAATAAGGAGTTGGTAGTGAGGAAGTTTTATGATTTGTTGCGAACTGCATTTCACAAGAAAAAAGTCCGAAAAGCCACCAAACCTTCCAAAGGGGCCATCGAAGACCGCCTAAAATCCAAAAAAGCGCAGGCCGAGAAAAAGGCCAATCGGAATTGGAAGCACTAATGATTTACTGGGGGTCACTGTATAGCCTGAAAGTGAAAAGAGCAGTTCAATATTCAATGTTTACTTCCGGTTAAAAAGGGAAACCAGACTTTTCCAAAGTCTTTACTTTGGAAAAGTCTGGTTTTAATCATTTGTCCAACTGGCTAACTATTGGCTTTAGGAAGTTTTTAAACAACTAGAGCTTCCTATTTTAAGACAACGGTTAAAGATTTTTCATGTCAAATTTGATTTTGGTCTTATCCCAAGCCACGGAGATTGCTGCAGTTCCTTTTGAAGTTTCCTCTACAGTGCAGGTCAAGGATTCTACCACATCTTGTAATTGTTCCGGAACGACTGTAAAGCGAACCAAATCTTTGCTTGCATCATAGTCGTCGGCTAGATGCATATCCCATACTTGGTTGATAATTACTGTCCATTCCTTTTCTCCGGGGATAGTGAAAAATCCATACTTCCCGGCAGGGATTTCCTTTTCACCGATTTTCACGGCCTTGTCAAACTGAATCGATGTAGCCTTATGCGCACCCGTCACCCAAACTTCCCCAAAGGCCACAAGGCCTCCGAAAATCTGTCTTCCTCTCACGCTGGGAGAGGAGTAATCGATATGAATGTGGTTCCCATCCACCATTGCCATGGCTGAGGTTCTTGGACTTTTGGATGGCTTGTTTTCGGACTGTGCTGGTTGATGTTGGCTATGGTCTTCTGCGGCAGAAGATTGATTTTCTGTTTTCCCACTGCACGCAACAGCTAACAAAAGGATTAAAAAGAGATGGATGGTATTTCTCATAGTTGAAGTAGTTTTTGGTGGATGAAAATTATTTTTGAAGTGGGACCTCAGTTTGGAAATACAAATGGTAATGCTTGCTGCAACCGGGGTTGAAACCTGATTTGCAATGCGGACAGGTATTGTTAGAGGCCATGTAATCTTTGATGCTCAGTTCGTTGCCGCATACCCCACACAGTATGGCTTTTTGATCAAATTCAGCTTTAGGCCAAACCCGATGCTCATGGTCTGCCTCTTCCTCATGACAGGAAAAGCAGGGATAATACTTGTCGCAGCACTTGAATTTGATGGCAATGATATCCAATTCGGAATGCCAATGCACGCAGCGGGTTTGGTTGTCTACCGGCTTTCCATACACATTGATTCCACGGATTTGGGATACTTTAAGTGGTTCTAATACTTTTTGCTGGGAAAATGAAAGTGTGGAAAAAAGCAGAAGAAGGCTAAGGGTGAATAGGAGGTATTTTCTCATTTGGTGTATTAATCAAAAGGCGAGTAAATGCGAGTACCCGCCTTTGAAAGGAAATCAGTTCAATGCCAAAGTTTCTTCCACTCTACCGCAAGTCAACATGGAGCTGCCAAACAGCGGATTTTTGACATCCTCGCTGGCGCTCAGCCACATGCCACCCGTATTTCCTTTGTACATCGGGCAATATTGATGGTATAATGTGCGGTCAGTTCCTGCGATTTTCAGCATGTCTTTCAATACCACACTCAAGGCTTGAAAACTTTCCCGCTGGGCTGCGATGTCTGCTGTGGCAAGTTTTTCGGCAAAGCCTGTGGCTTCCACTTGCAGTCTTTCCAATTCCTCAGGGTCATTGGTTTGAGCACCTGCGATGTCGTAGGATTTTAGGACAGCAACCAAGTCCGCACTTTTCGCAGCTGCAGAGGCAGCATCATCCGCAACCAAGGCATCTTTTACCGCCAAATAAGCATCGATGATTCCGCTGGTGGTTTTGGAGCTGCTTACCGAAACTGAATTGGCTGAGGATGCATCGCCTGAGGCGTGAGTTTCTGATCCAGTTTCAGTCGTGGTCGATTTTTCTCCGCAGGAAAAGAGTGCGAAAGAAAGGAGGGAGGCGAATAAAAGGGTCTTTTTCATGAGATTATATATGTATTGTTTTTTGAGTTTTCTTTTTCAACCTGTGAGTGGGGACACTCACAGGGGCCACAGTTTTCAAGGAATTGAGACCTGTCAGGTTTTCAAAACCTGACAGGTCTGGATAGGTAAATTAATGCTTATGTGCTGCAGGAGCTGAAGGAGTTCCAGCAAGATTCATTACCGGCTGACCTTTGAGATAGGTTTGTTTTACTTCTCCACAAGCAAGCATGGATGCTCCGAAATAAGGGTTGGTGATGTCTTTTTTCTCACTCAACCAATAAGCCCCCTGATCTCCGAAAGCCATCGGACAGTAGTCTTTGTAGACCACATCTTTGTTGATGCCAAAGGTCTCGGTCATTTCCAATAGGTGAAAGGAAAGCATGGAAAAATGCTTTCGGGCCTCTTCAATATCTTTTGCCGAAGCCATTTTTGCCCGGGCATCTTTCATCCCTTTCAGCATTTCCATCCATTTGTCGTGGGCCTGATCTTTCACCAAACCCATATTCACTTTGGAAAGGCTTTGATCGATGGCGACTAGAGCTTTTTGGGATTCATCCAGCTTATCTTTCACCAATCCATTTTTCACCTGAAAATAGGCATCTGCTACGCCAGTGATTTGATTTCTGAATTCCTCCGAAACCTCCAAGGATTTGGTTTGCGGACGTTTCATCATGCTGTATTGTCCTGAAAGCTGAGCAGCTGCATCGATGGCAAAAACTCCGTTGGTGACGATCTCTTCACCCGCCTGAAGACCGGACTCGATCAGGTAATTGTCTCCCATTCGGTTGCCTAAGCTCACCTCACGCATCTCAAATCCCGGGGTTTCGGAATTGGGAACTTTCACATACACCACCGAGCGCTTTCCTGACCAAAGGACAGAGGTTCGGGGAACTGTAACTCCTGCCGAACTTGGTTTCTTTGCCGTTTGAATTTTGGCGGTGACAAACATTTCCGGCTTGAGTTTTCCGCCTGAATTGGTGACTTCAGCACGAACAGAGGCTGCCCGGGTATTGGCATTCAAGAGTGGATCGATAAAGGAGATTCTTGCTTTGAAGTTTTCCTCCGGCATTCCTGCTACGGTAAAACTGATTTCATTTCCGGTGGAAAGCAAAGGCAAATCTGACTCATAGGCATCCAAGAGCACCCAAAGCTTGTTTAGATTGACCACATTAAACAGAACAGATCCCGTGCTCACATAATCACCCACCGCAATATTCCGTTGAGTCACCACGCCGGATTGGTCAGCAAGGATGTCAAATTTCTCCCGGATTGTTCCGCTTTGCTCGATTTCCGTGATTTGAGTTTCGGTCAGTTTCCAAAGCTTGAGTTTTTCCTTGGCAGCAGTGTAGAGTTGAGGGAAATTGCCTTTGCTTTTTACCGCCTCAAGCAATTCCCGCTGCGCCGTGAGCAATTCCGGGGAATAAATTGTGGCAAGCCGCTGGCCTGCTTTGACTTGCTCTCCAGTGAAGGTCACAAATAGTTTTTCTATTCTTCCGGGAAACTTTGCCGTGATGGCTGCATTTTCGCGTTCGTCAGCCTGAATTTTTCCTGTAAGAAAGAGTTCTCCCGAGGCAGTTGCACCTCCAATTTTGATGGTTTGCACCTGCGCCATCGCTACCGCCTCAGGGGTCATTTCAAAGACCATGGGATTGTCACTACCCGAGCTGGCCTGGGAGGCAGGGATCAAATCCATCCCGCAAATCGGACAGTCTCCCGGTTCGCCCAACTTGATCTGCGGGTGCATGGAGCAGGTCCAAAGTGTAGGAACACCGGATTCATTTTCGTGGGCATGGCCTTCATGAGATTCAGAGGAGGATGGTTTGAGTATCCATCCAATCAATCCTCCGACGACCAAGGTCACGAGGATCAGTGCTAATTTATTTTCAAGTATTTTTTTCATTTCAAATCACGGTTGAAGGGTGAGTGAAGTAGCAGCCAAAGCTTCCAATTGGGCAAGACTTTGCAGCTGCTGATTGAGTGCATTGATACGCTTTTGGTGATAGTCCAAAAGCTGCTGATTAGCCCGAAGCACCTCTTCGAGACCGGTGGCATTGCTGATAAAGGAAGTCTCCAAAAGTTGGATTTGCTGATTGACCAGCAGGATTTGGTCCTCGTAAAGTCGAAAATTTCGCTCGCTTTCCTCCCAAGTCCGGAAGGCATTTGCCCATTCCATAGCGAGGAGATTTTCCGTTTTTTGGCGATCCAACTGGGCCGACTCTTTGAGATATTCAGTCTCCTTGATTTTGGAATTGATTTTCTTTCGGTAGATCGGAAGGGTCAAACTGACCATAGGCATGACCATATTCTCTCCTCCCATCTGCATACCGTTTTCAGGTCTTGGCGCAAAGGTCATGTAATTGACTCCAGCACCCAGCATAGGCTTTCCTTCGAGTTTGGCCATTTTGGCTTGCTGTTCGTAGGCTCCGATTTCGGCCTGATACATGGCGAGCATGGGGTTGTTTTGGCGGATGCTGTCCAGAATTTCCTGTTTTTCCAAGCTCAAAACGGGTTTTTCTAATTGTTCCGGGAGATTGATTTCCGCCCGGATTTCCCGATTAAGCAGCTGATTAAATTTAATCTGAAGTGGTTCCTGATTGGCCTGAAGTTGCTCAATGGAGTTCTCCAACTCCCGTATTTGCATTCGGATCTGTAGCAAGGCACTCATTCCTGTAGCGGAATTTCCCATCGGAGCTGCACTCATCCCAGAGGTCATTGGACTCGGGCTACTCTTGGCGCTAGAGGTATTTCCTCCCATGCCACTCATTCCGCTTGAACTTCCAGCCGAGGTAGAATTCACAGTGGGCTGCGGCATAGATGGGGAAGGGGTTAGGCTTGGTGAAGAGGTACCTGCCTGAAACCGAATCAGCGCCAATTCCTCGTATTTTCTCAGGTATTCGAGGTTTTCCTGAGCGATCTTGATTTCCTCCTTTAGCCGAATCTGCTCATACCAAGTGGATTTGACCAGAAGTAGTAACTGATTCTTTTCCTCCAAGAAAAGCTGATACTGCGCTTTCGCCATTTGATTGGCTTCTTCCTTTTGGGTAACGATCATCCCAAACCAAGGAAACATCTGCATCAACCTGAAATCCGCCGTCTGATTGCCCATAAATCGTTCCATCGGTTCGAGGAAAAAACCAGCCTGCAGTTCTGGATCCGGCAAACTCGGCTGATTCACCCGCTCCGCCATGGCCTGATAGCGGGCATAGGAAGCCTTCAGTCCGGGGTTGTTTTCAGCAGCTTGGATGAGGTAGTCGTCGAGGGATTGGGCTTTTACTTGGATTGTGAAAAGAGACGAAAGAATGAAAGTTGAAATCAGAAAGCTGAAGTCAGAAAGCTTAAACTTGGATTTCAACTGTCGAATGTCGAATGAGGAATCCCGAAATCCGAAATCCCAACTCCGAAATCCCCAATTAATTAGTCTTTTGTTTTCCATGACCTTATGCGTTTGATTCATCGGTGAAAACCTCCGAATTGTGTTTCAATTTGCGTTCGGCCCACCAGCAATACAGGGTAGGCACAATAAATACCGTGGTGACTTCCAGGATCATTCCGCCCAAAGAAGGAATCGCCATCGGAATCATGATATCCGAACCCCGACCGGTTGAGGTAAACACGGGAACCAAGGCCAACAAAGTAGTGGCTGTGGTCATCATACAAGGCAAGACTCTGCGCTTTCCTGCTTCCAACACTGCCGCTCGAATTTCCTGTACAGTTGATGGCTTGTTTTCCTTGAAGCTTTGGTCCAGGTAGGAAGCCACGACTACTCCATCGTCTGTGGCTATGCCAAACAGGGCTATAAAGCCAACCCAAACTGCTACACTTAGGTTATACACTTTCATCTGGAACAAATCACGGAAATTGGTACCAAAGAAGCTGAAGTCCATAAACCAGTCCTGTCCATAAAACCAAATCATCAGGAATCCACCCGAGAAAGCCATGGCTATCCCTGTAAAGACAAACAGGGTAGTGGAGACGGCTTTGAACTGGAAATAGAGAATCAGGAAAATCAGGATCAAACACAAGGGAACCACGATGGCTAAGCGTTGCTCAGCTCGGATTTGGTTTTCATAGGAACCTGAAAACTCAAATCGAACGCCATTGGGGACCTTCAATTCTCCCGAATCCATCTTTTCCTGCAGGTAACGCTTGGCATCTTCGACCACCGTTACTTCAGCAAATCCTGGCATTTTGTCCAGCAATACATAACCCACCAAGAAGCTGTTTTCGCCCCGAATCATATCTGGTCCAGGACGGTAGGTGATGTTGGCTACCTGACCCAAGGGAATGTAATTGCCCATCGGGGTAGGAATTTGGAGATTTTCTATGGCATCCGGATCGTCCCGATATTCCCGTGCATAGCGTACCCGGATTGGAAAACGCTCCCGGCCTTCCACGGTAGTACTGAGTTTCATTCCTCCGATGGCTGTCTCGATAAAGTCCTGCACGTCGACCACATTCATGCCATAGCGGGAGATTTGCTCCCGGTCGATATCGAGTTCGAGGTAAGGTTTACCTACAATCCGATCGGCAAAGACCGCTTCTTTTTTCACAGATGGCACCTCTTTCAGGTACTTTTCCAACTCTAAGCCAAAGGATTCAATAGTCTGTAAATCTGGTCCATATACTTTGATTCCCATTGGGGCACGCATGCCGGTCTGAAGCATCACAAGACGCGTTTCGATAGGCTGAAGTTTGGGTGATGAAGTCACTCCAGGAAGATTGATCACACTGACGATCTCATTCCAGATATCATCCGGGGTGCGGATATGAGCTCTCCACTGACGGAAATATTCCCCGTCCTCATCTTCGATCAAGTCGGAAACCTTGATCTGATTGGGAGTCATGGTCGCAGGATCGTAAAAGGAGCCATCCTTTAACTCATATTTTCCATCCGAAACCTTGAAGCGAAGTCGGTTGCCATTGATGTCTGTGGCGTATTCCGACTTGTAGTTGATCGTATTTTCAAACATGGAAATCGGGGCAGGGTCGATGGCGGTTTCCGCCCGTCCCGCTTTTCCTACCACCATATCGACTTCAGGAATTGCAGTCACCAGCATATCGAGCTTTTGAAGGACTTCTTTGTTTTCCTGTATTCCTGAATGCGGCATAGTTGTCGGCATCAAGAGGAAGGAACCCTCATTGAGCGATGGCATAAATTCCTTTCCCAAACCCGGAAAAGTATGTGTCAATCCAGACCAAACTCCCGTAGTGCGGATGTTTACGCCCACGGCATCGAAGGCTTTGGGGATAATTCCGAAGACTCGACCGAAACCTAACCAAACACTAGCGCCAAGTAGAATGACAACCAGTGGAAAGAGCAGGAAAGTCCCTTTATTCGCCAAACACCAATTCAGGATGCGGGGATAGACTTGGATAAATCCGGCAAATCCTCCCAAAACTAGCCCCAAAAGCAAGGCAATGAAGATAAAGTTGGTGAGGATGCTGACCGAAACACCCAAAGGCATCCATTGCTCGGTGAGTAACCAAGCCACAAAAACCAAGGTTACAGCAATAATGAGCAAGCTTTTGTGCTTCTCTAGTTTCTCCGGCAAATGAAAAGCAAGCGTATGGACTAAGCCATAGCTAAACAGCAACCAACCTGCCCAAGACCAGAGGGTGAAGGCTACGATTGGGCCTAAAATCACCAATCCATAATTCAGGAATCGGCCGATTTTTCCTTTGGCGGATTTCATATTGAAAACCCAGTGAGAAAATGCCGGCATAATCAGCAAAGTGAAAATCACGGCTGATACTAATGCAAAAGTCTTGGTATAAGCCAAAGGGCCAAAGAGTTTGCCTTCTGCTGCCTGAAGGGTAAAGACAGGTAAAAAGCTGATAATCGTGGTGCTGACAGCAGTCAATATGGCTCCCGAAACTTCAGCCGAAGCCAAGTAAACGGTCTTGAGCTTGGATTGGCCTTTGGGTGCCATTTCCAGATGTCGGAGGACATTTTCATTGAGAATAATGCCCAAATCCACCATGGTTCCGATCGCAATCGCAATCCCGGATAGTGCCACGATATTGGCATCTACACCGAAGTACTTCATGAAAATAAAACACATCAGCACCGCCATCGGAAGCAAAGCCGAGATCAGGAGCGAGGCTCTTAGATTATACACCATCACGATAATTACTAAGATGGTGACTAAAATCTGCAAGTTGATCGCTTCGTAAAGCGTGCCTAAGGTTTCATAGATTAGACCTGTTCGGTCATAAAATGGGACCAAAGTCACTTTGGATACTGTGCCGTCGGCTAGGGTTTTGGTTGGAAGACCTTGAGAAAGCTTTTCGATTTCGGCTTTTACGCCTTCGATTACTTTTAGAGGATTATCTCCATAGCGGGCAATCACCACTCCACCAACTGCCTCAGCCCCGCTCTTGTCGAGGATGCCGGACATGTTTCGGGTTTGGGGACCAATATTGACCTTGCCTATATCCTGAATGCGAATGGGAACATTATTGGTGACTTTGACTACGGCTTTGTCCAGGTCAGAAAGTTCTTCCACATAACCCAAGCCCCGGATAAAGTAATCCACTCGGTTGACCTCGATGGTATTGGCAGACACGTCCAAGTTGGATTTTCGTACCGCTTCCATCACATCCATTAGGGTGACACCGTGGGCTTTGAGCGCTGCAGGATCTACATCCACTTGGTATTCTTTGACATAACCTCCTACAGAAGCCACCTCTGCCACGCCTTCCACCGCGGTTAAGGCATAGCGGACGTAGTAATCCTGGATGGTTCGGAGTTCGTGCAGGTCCCAGCCACCAGTTGGATTTCCGTTTTCATCCCGACCTTCCAAAGTGTACCAATACACTTGTCCCAATGCGGTGGCATCCGGTCCGAGTTTGGGTTGAACACCTTCCGGCAAAAGTCCGGCTGGAAGGGAATTGAGTTTTTCCAGAACACGGGAACGGCTCCAGTAAAACTCGATGTCCTCTTCGAAAATGATATAGATACTGGAAAAGCCGAACGCAGAACTGGAACGAACACTTTTTACGCCAGGAAGTCCGAGCAGGGAGGTGGTGAGGGGATAGGTGATTTGGTCCTCCACATCCTGAGGAGACCGGCCCATCCATTCGGTAAAGACGATTTGTTGATTTTCCCCGATATCAGGAATGGCATCAACAGGCACTGGATCACGTGGCAAAAAATCTACATTCCAATTGAAAGGTGCGGTGACGATGCCCCAACCGATAATCAGCAGGAGGAAAAGTACCGTAACCAGTTTGTTTTCAAGAAAATACTTGAGGATTCGGTTAATCATAATTCCAAGGTTTTAATACAGAATATGTATCCCTTTGCCTTTTGGCAAAAGGGTTTACTGCGGGCAAAAGTGATTTGCCCAAACCTTGGGTTTAGATTAAGTAGGTTTCGTAAAGGACGTGAAGATCCTCAACAGGTGGGGGGGAAGGGTAGCGTGGAAGTTCTGGATTTTCCTGAAGGGAAGGATCCATTTCAAAAATAAATACCTGAACAAGTGCTATTGCAAAGTTCAGGTCAAGTTTGATTTCAAATTTTTTGAGTTGAACATCCTCATCCACCTGGAGGTGTTCGGTGATGTTTTCACAGCAGGACTTTTTTTCTTGGTTTTTATCCTCTTCATTTTCGCTGTGATCCATATCCATGGCCATACCGCAGTCGAGATGCTTTTCACCAAAACCAATTTCCGACTTCATTGCATGGCCCATGCAAAAATGCGTGGTCTTCGCCATCCCGATGGTGGAGAAGAGCACAAAAAAGGCAAGCGATATGGAAACAAGCGTTTTCACTGAGTCAAAAGTACGGAATTTTGGTTGGGAAGTTCAAATTTAGACGCAAGATGCTAGACATTAGACGCTAGACAAAAGACATTAGACACAAGACGTTAGACTTTGGAATTCAATTCCCGGGTATAACTTTTTCAATGTGTCAAATTTTGGAAAAGTTAATAGTTCAGCCCCTTCAATTTGTGGATCTTGCTTCTAAAATCTTGTATCTAACGTCTATTGTCTTAAGTCTCGTTATTTCACATTCGCAATAAACCCTGCCTTCAGCACCGCTTTTTTGATGTCATCGGGTTCAAGATTTTCGGTTTCCACGGTTAGCGTTCGCTCAGGGTCTTGGAGATCCACGTTCCAAGAATCGATTCCGCTTTGCTCATTGAGTTTGGGAGTGACTTTGGCGAGGCAATTAGAGCATTGAATGTTGGTTTTGAATTTGAGGACTTTCATCTTTTAAGATAGTTTTTTAAAATTAAAGAAGATAAAAAGATAGGAGATAAGAGATAGGAAGATAGGCACTTATCTCAGGTTTGGAGATCATCAAAGTCTCGTAAATCGTAATTCTGAAATCGTAAATTCTCATCAAATCTTCAATTTTTTCAATCTCAGGCTATTCATCACTACCGAAACCGAGCTAAAGGCCATGGCAGCACCCGCGATCATGGGATCGAGGAGAAAGCCATTGATGGGATAGAGCACGCCAGCCGCAATCGGAATTCCGATCACATTATAGATAAATGCCCAAAAGAGGTTTTGTTTGATTCCATTTACAGTCAGATGTGACAACCGGAATGCCTGAGGGATTTTCTCCAGATCGGACGTAATCAGGGTGATTTTGGCTACATCCATTGCGATATCCGAACCATGTCCCATGGCAATGCTGACATCGGCCTGAGCCAAGGCTTCCGAATCGTTGATTCCGTCTCCAACCATAGCCACTACTTTGCCTTTTTGCTGAAGTGATTTGATAAAGCCTGACTTATCCGAGGGCATCACCTCGGCTTTGAAGTGGTCAATCCCTACCTCATCAGCAACTGCTTTGGCAGTTTGGGGATTGGCTCCGGTTAGCATATAGACTTCCACCCCGGAATTCTGGAGCTTGGCAATGGCTGATTTTGAACTCGGTTTAATCTGATCCTGAATGCCTAAAATTGCCAGTGCATTTTCTTCATCCGCAAACCAAATCACGGTTTGTGCTTTTTCGCTCCATGATTTAGCTTCTGATTCAAGTTCGTTAGGAATAGAAATTCCATTTTCGCTCAGCAGTTTTGCATTGCCCACAAAGTAGGTTTTGCCTTCAAATTTACCTTTTACTCCTCTGGCAGTGATGCTCTCGAAGCTTTCTAATTCGACCGATTGAACCCCTTTTTCCTTCAAGAATTTGACCACCGCCTCAGCTAGGGGATGCTCGGATTTGGACTCGAGGGAAAGAAGTATAGAACCTTGGTCAACGGTCAAGAGTCGACTGTCAACAGTTGGATTCGTTTCACCTCCTGTAGACTGAGAACCCTCGCCTGCTAACTGATCACTTTCCCCTGAACTCTGTTCACTGACCACAGACCACTGCATACTCACTACAGATGGTTTACCCGCTGTAATCGTCCCCGTTTTATCCAAAATAATCGTATTTACCCGATGGCCAAGTTCAAGGCTTTCTGCGTCACGGATGAGGATTTGGTTTTCGGCCCCCTTTCCTACACCGACCATAATGGCGGTTGGGGTAGCCAAACCTAAAGCACATGGACAGGCAATGACAAGCACTGAGACCGCAGCAAGTAGGGCATGCGAAAAGGCATTTTCTCCTCCTACAAGCATCCAAACCGAAAAGGTAATCAACGCTATCCCGATAACCACAGGGACAAAAATCCCGGCTATCTTATCCACGAGTTTCTGTACAGGTGCCTTGCTTCCTTGGGCTTCCTGGACACGCTGGATGATTTGAGAAAGCAGGGTAGAAGCCCCCACTTTTTCGGCCAAGATTTCCAGACTGCCTTTTTGATTGATCGTTCCGGCAAAGACCTTGTCGCCGGCTTTTTTTTCCACCGGCACAGGTTCTCCGCTGATCATACTTTCGTCGATGTAGCTGGAGCCAACTTCCACTATTCCGTCCACCGGGATTTTTTCTCCGGGTTTGATCAGGATACGGTCTCCCAGTTGTACCTCTTCGATTTTGATTTCAAGGGTTTGACCGTTTTGGATTCGGGTTAATGTTTTTGGCTGAAGGCCGATCAGTTTTTTTAGGGCAGTTCCGGTTTGGGATTTGGCTCGTTCTTCCAGCATTTTTCCAAAGGAAATAAATACCACGATCACCGTAGCTGCCTCATAATAGACATGGGGGTGAATTCCTTGAGCATGCCAAAATTCCGGAAAGAAGGTGTTGAATGCGGAAAAGAGAAAGGCAATTCCGGTGCTCAAAGCCACCAAGGTGTCCATATTGGCCTTGCGGTGACGCGCTTGTTTCCAGGCATTGACATAGAAGTGGCGAGCAAAGTAGAACAGCACCGGAATACTCAGCGCCATGCTGATCCATTGGCCTGCTTCCCAATCCATAAAAAACATCCCCAAAACAAATACCGGTAAGGTCAATAATCCGGCTCCGATGGTCCGGGCTTTGACTTCCTGGTATATTTTAACTTGTTCTTCCTGAACAGTTTCACTAACCTCTTTTTCGCTAATGATAATTCCATAGCCCACATCCTGAAGTGCCAAATTGATGCTTTCAGGGGTTAGGCGATCATCCCATTCGACTTGGACGGTATTGGTGGCAAAGTTGACCGAGGCAGCGTGGATCCCATCGGTGTATTGGAGGATCGTCTCCACACTGGATGCGCAAGCTGCGCAGGTCATGCCTGTGACAGGAAAAGTGCGCTTGTGAAGGGAAGAATTCTTTGTATTCATGGTGATTTTCCTCTAGATGATACAAAGATGACCTAGCTACACTGCGCTTTTATTACAGTTTTCGAATAAAATCTTATAAGATTTTGCATAAAGATCGGAAATGCTTATAGCATGCATAAAATCATTTTGAGGGTATTTTCATCATTTGGAATGAGATGGACAAACCAGCACTTTATACTATCGTACTAAAGACACAACCTCTCCCGAAATGAACTATCCTTCCAAATCCCGCTTCGTTTTCACAACTCTCATCCTACTATTCTTTATAATCACTTCTTGCGGAGAATTGGATAAAAAACTTGAGGACAAGCTCAAACTCGTCAATGATAAAGCCCTCAAACTGGACTCCTTGGTGAATAACGAGTTGGATAAGGTGAATTCACTCGATTCGCTGATTAATAAAGAGATGAAAAAAGTGGAAACCATCGATTCTCTAGTTGATAAATCTTCCAAAAGGATAGATTCTTTAATTAACAAAACGGTCGATCGGGTCAACTTACCAAACTGATTTTTCAAAAAATTCTGACTTGATTTTACTTCCGAAGGAGTAATAAAAGTACTCAAATCTTATCCAGGCTTTTCCGGTTGGCAAAGCCTGAATTTTTGAATGCAGAGGGAGTCATTCCGGTTTCTTTTTTGAACTGAGCACTGAGGTAGGCGACGCTGCTGTATCCCATTTGAAAGGAAATTTCCGATAGGGTCATTTCTCCATAGAAAAGCAACTCTTTTACCTTTTCAACTTTTTGCTTGGTATAATACCGTTCAATGGTGACTCCCTCTACGGCCGAAAAAAGTCGACTTAAGGAAGCATAGTCTTGGTTTAAAGCTTTCGAAAGCTGTGTAGACAGATTTTCGTTCATTTCATTATCCCGGTGATGAACCAGCTCTACAATCTTTGTTTTGATTTGTGAAATCAATGCTGATTTCCCATCTTCCAACAATTCAAAACCTTTTTCTTTCAGCTTATTAGCCACTAATTCTTTTTCTTCCAAAGTCATTGGAGTAACTGTGACGGCTTGTCCAAGAGTAACGGAAACACTTTTTCCCATTGAACTAAAAACATGCTCTACTGCTTCGATGCAGCGAGGGCAGACCATGTTTTTGATCCGAAAGACAGACTCAGAATTCTTTTTCTCCAAACTCACTTTTGACAAACTTAGATCGGTTTTTAGAACCGTTGATTGTGTAGGATAAGTTCACGATCAGCATATCCACTTCATAAATGTAATTGGTGGTGGTGTAGAAATCTCTTGGTCGGAAAGTAGTGATTCGCTGTTCATTGGACCTTAATAGTCCAAGATCCATGTTTAGCCACTGCAAATTCAAGGAGAGTCGATTGTCCAAGAAGGACTTTTTCACATTGAGCGATGGCTGATAAAATCTAGAATCCTCACCCTGGGCTGTTACCCGGTTGGAAAGGTAGTTAAAGGTAAATTGGGTAGTCAGGGTAGGAGAAAGGGTCACAGTGGTGTTGAAGTTTATGGAGTACACCCATGACGATTGATTGATTGGACGATTGTCAAAATCTCCTTTAATCGAATATCGGTACACATTTCCTCCAAAAAATCCCTTCCATTTTTGGGTAAAGAATAATTCACTACCCATTTCCAAACCCACTGATTGCCCGATTCCCACATTGGAATAGATTCGATTCAGGATAGAGTCATTGTAGACCGTATTGACGCGATTTACCAGATTTTTGACGCGGGTGTAATAGGCCGTGGCAAAGAAGCTGTTGTCTTTCCAGGTTTTGATCATTCCTCCCTCGAGTTGGTCGATAAACTCCGGAAGTACGTTTGGATCGCCTTGTTCAAGGGTTTCACTGTGTTCTCTTTCGGGAAAAGGATTCATTTTGAAAGTCGTCTCCCGCTCCACTCGCTGACTAAAATTCAACTTCCATGTCAGGTCTTCTTTTGCTTGGTAAGCCAGATTTCCCGAGAAAAATGGCCGGATGTAATTGTATTGGTAAAGCGTGTCGATGGTGTTTCTTTTATCCTGAAGCTGAAAATCACGGTTCATGAATTCTACACGCACACCAACTCCGTAGCTCCATTTTTTGATGGATTTGTTGAGTTGAAGATATCCTGAGTGGATCAAGCGATTGAGATTGACCTCGCTTGAAAACTCAGGAACAAGCTCAAAAAGGCCAGTTTCATTGTTTTTCCTTTCGTAGAAAAAGTCTCCCACGTGATTGAGGTAGCGAAACTGATATCCAGCCTGAAGCTGACCAATGCTCAAGGGTTTGAAGGTGTAGTCCAAATTCCAGCGGACCCCATTGAGCGGATTGTCGTTGGTATTGTATTCATCCTGATACACGAAGCTTAAATTTGGATAGCCCAAGTTTCGGTTGATGGTGGGACCACCAAGCATGGTGTACTCATAGAGAAAGGACGAGGAAAGTTTGGCTTTCGACCCAAACGTGTGGTTGTAATCCAAACTTCCTAGGACAAAGTCGCCTCGGCGATTTTGGTCGTTAGCATTAAAATATTGGAAAGGAGGAGTTCGCTGTCCGTTGACAACCCGATGATTGTCAAAGTAAAGGATATCGGCCGTTCTCACTCGGTCTCTCACACCTGCATAGAATCCTAGGGTAAAATTAGTATTGGCACTTGGAGTATATCCCAAGGTAAATCGACCGGAATAATTGAGTTCGTTGATACTTCGCTCCCCATTAGATGGAAAGTGTGTCTCCGTATCTCCACTATAAGTGATGACATTGCCCACCCTTCTTCCGGATTGATCGTTTCGCTGATAGCTGCCTCCGAGGGAGATATCCCATTTGTCCTTGACATAGTTTAGATTGAAGTCGCTCCCGTAGCGTTTTTGGGATTCGGCATTGTCATAATTTTCGATAGACGGAAGGCCAGCTCGAGTGTTGACTTGGAGGAATAGGCCAACTGTGGAACCTTTGGAAGTGGTGATGTTGATGATCCCGGCTTTGCCTTCCGAATCGTACTGGGCAGAAGGAGAGGAGATCCACTCTACTTTTTCGATGGCATTGGCCGGTAGCTGTCCAAGTATGCCTACGGGATCACCCTGTACGGGCTTTCCGTTGATCATCACGACGAACCCAGAGCTTCCTCGGATTGCCACTTGTCCCTCTGCATTGATACTCACACCTGGGAGATTTCGGAGTACATCGGTGGCAGTTCCACCTTTGGAAGACTCGAAATTATCAGCTGAGAAGCTTTGTTTCTGTGTTTGAAAATCTGTTGAGATTCGCTGTCCTTGCACCTCTACTCCTTGTAGTTCCTGGAGATCAGAACTGAGAAAAATGGGTTCCAAAGCCTTTTTTTCATTTTTGGAAAGTTGGATGCTGCTTATGATTAAGGTTTTATACCCTAAAAAACTAGCCATCGCGTAATATGAACCCTGAGGCAGATTGTCTATTAAAAACTTTCCTTCCGCATCAGTGATCCCACCGTTTAGAAGGGTACTGTCCGAACTCTTATATAAAGCCACCGAGGCAAACTCAATCGGTTTTTGAGAGGATTTATCTTTTACCACACCTGATAATTGCCCTTGAGAAAACGCAATTTGGGAGAATAAACCAAGCGTAAAGAGGATAGAAAGTGCCTTCATTGCAGCCAAAATAGGGTTACTTTGATAAACACAAACTAGAAAATCCATGAAAGGCTTTTATCTACCAAAAGTTTAAATTCCATCCCTCTTCACTGAAGGATTTGCCTAAATTGGCTTTCTATGGAATCAATGGACTCATTAGTATCCTTTTTAAAAAAGCTCCAGCCTATTTCATCGGAAGCAGAAACCGAATTGCTTGGCTTGTGTGAATTGAAAAACTATGTAAAAAATGAAGAAATTCAGGCCATAGGAGCTACTTGCAAGACCATTTATTTTATGGTTTCGGGAGTAGGGAGGATTTATTATCTCAAAGACGGAGTTGAAGTGACAGAATATTTTGCTTTTCCCAATGAGCTGATCATCCGCGCCGAAAGCCTATTTACCCAAAGCCCAAGTAAAAAGGCTATTCAAGTTTTGGAAGATTCCCAGGTGGTAGCTATTTCTGCCGATCCCCTGTTCCGCCTTTTTGAAAAGCATCATGAATTGGAGCGGCTTTTCCATAAATTGATCCAACAAGCTTATGTAGAGACGCTTAAGCGGTTGGAAAATATCCAGTTTTTGACTGCCGAGGAGCGCTATGAAAAGTTGCTTGAAGAAAAACCCGAATTGATTCAAAAGATCCCGCTCAAACATGTGGCTTCTTTTTTGGGAATTACACAGGTGAGCTTGAGTAGAATTCGCGGGCAGAGAAGGTAGTGATCAGTGTTCAGTCGCGGTTTGTCAGTATTCAGTCGCAGTATTCAGTCGCAGTGTTCAGTGTTCAGTCGGAGTGTGCAGTTTCTGGATACTGAGCTCTGATTACTAATCACTTACTTCTGATTACTGGTTACTCAGTACTGATTACAGACCTCTGACCTCTGATTACTGAACACTAAACACTAACAACTCCGCGGTGAGTATTTTTTAACATATGTAAAAGCTTACCGAATCTGAACAACTGACTTTTGTAGGGTAAATCAAAAACCCATGGAAGCTCAACTCGGACTTCGACAAAACTGGAAGCAATTCTCCCTTTTAGTCTTGATTAATGCCTTTGTAGGCGGAATGATAGGGATGGAGCGCTCCATTTTCCCCGACTTTGCTTCTCAGGAATTTGGATTGGAATCACATGCCGCGATGCTTTCCTTTATTGTGGCATTTGGGCTGAGCAAGTCAGCTACCAATTACTTTTCTGGCCGATTTGCCAACCGATATGGTAGGAAAAACTTACTTCTATTCGGTTGGATGATGGTTTTACCAGTTCCATTACTACTCAATTTTGCCGAATCTTGGCCTTGGATTATTTTCTCCAACTTGCTCTTAGGGATTAGTCAAGGACTGACTTGGAGCAGTACGGTGGTCATGAAGATTGACCTGGTGGGCGATAAAAACCGTGGTCTAGCCATGGGCTTGAATGAATTTGCCGGTTATTTGGCTGTAGGATTAGCGGCGGTTTTTAGTGCATATTTAGCATCAGAATACGGAATGAGACCGATACCCTTCTGGGTAATGATGACCATTGCTCTGATCGGTTTTTTACTTTCCTTTCTTGTAAGAGATACTCGGATTTTTGTCAAAGCTGAAGCAAAGTCAAATGAATTGCATCAAGCCAAAGGAGTCTTTTGGAATACTACCTTCAAAGACAAAACCCTTAGCTCAGTTACTCAGGCGGGATTGGTTAATAATCTAAACGATGGAATGATTTGGGGACTATTGCCAGTATTGTTGATTTCAAAGGGATTTGAATTGGAAGAAATTGGAAAGATTGCATCGATTTATCCAATCGTTTGGGGAGTTGGTCAGTTGGTGACGGGTAAAATGGCCGACTATTATTCCAAGAAGCGAATGCTTTTCTGGGGCATGTTGGTTCAAGGATTGGCTATTTTAGGATTGATTTGGTCAGATTCATATTTCGCTTTCACATTTCTTTCGGTAATTCTTGGTCTGGGTACAGCGGTAGTTTATCCCACTTTTTTGACGGCAATCGCAGCAGGCTGTCATCCGATCCAGCGTGCGGAGAGTTTGGGAACCTTCCGGTTTTGGAGAGATTTGGGATATGCAGTTGGAGCCCTGATTTCAGGAGTGTTGGCTGATCAATTTGGAATCTATGTGGCTGTTGGGTTTATTGGAATAGTGACATTGATTTCATCCTCCGTGATTGGTTTTAGGATGCCATCTCAAGAAAAGAGGTTCTAAAATGACAAGCTTTTAATTGATAATCCGTAAATTTGAACATCAATCACTTCAACCTTATCACATCATGAGAAAATTTAGATTTACCATTGCCAGTCTAATGATTGTTGGATTTCTATCTGCTACGCTTTTCACTTCTTGCGGAGGTAAAAAAGAAGAAGCAGCTGAAGAGGCTACAGAACAAGCTGAGCATCCTACAGAGGGTGGCGAGCATCCAGCAGGTGGTGAGCATCCAGCTGCAGACAGTACTGCTGCGGATAGTGCTGCTGCTCAGTAAGTCAGAAGTAAAAAAAGAGGCCCGATTTACAAAATCGGGCCTCTTTTTTTTGTTCTTTATTTTAGGATTTTCTTTGGAAAGTAAAAATAGTAGGAGCTTTGACTTCCTTACCGTCAATCTCCAAATAAGGATAAGCTAAAAAATTAATGGGTCCTTGAGATGGGCCGGGATTGAGTTCCAAATCTCGTCCTCTGGTAAATTCAATTCGATTTGCCGGATGTCTTCCAAAATAATAAGTGGCCAAGGCTGTGTATTTATTGGCTTCGGAGATATCAACAGGCCACCATTTGCCATCAGCATAGAACTCCGCCCAGCAATGGTATCCGTCGATCCCTCCTTCATTGCGATCAGATGGAATTGACGCTCCAATGGCAAAACGGGCAGGAATACCCACCGACCGTGCCAAGGAAATAAAGAAAGAGTGAAATTCAGAGCAATTTCCAGTTTTGGAATCACAGGCATAGTTGGAATCTCCACGTCCAAAGTCCCCAAATTTCATGTAGCGCATGTTGTCAATAATGTAATCGTATAGCGCGCGGGCTTGAACCAAGTGGGAATCATTGAGTTTTGCCCCCAAGGTTTCTTTGGCAATCTGCTCAAAACGACCGCCTTTTGGCATCAATTTGTTGGAAACTAGGTCAATTTTAGGATCCGGAGCAGGTGCCTCGTAAGGTGTTTTTTCACGTCGCTGCACGGCATAGGAAATCTCAATGGTTTTCCCGCTGTCTTCCGGTTTGAGCTCCAGATATAATACTTTGTTTCGGTTCACTTGATCCAAGAGTTGACTGGATTTTCCGGGGACTTTCATGTCCAACAGCTGCACTTCCTGAAAATCATCTGAAAGTGCGATGGGAATCCATATCTCTGCTTTTTCCTTTAACTCAGGAATATTCACAGTATAGTAAAATTCAAAATTGTCCTTTCCCTCAATGACACCGAGGAGATTATTGTCAGCTTGTTCGAGTGGCATTCTGTACCAGGTTTTATCTTCTTTTTGTTTCCAACTGTAAAATGGCTTTCCGTTCAGTTTGTGCACAGTGGTCTGAGTCACCGTCATTTCACCGGGTTTTCCTTCCATGAAAAAATCCACGTCATATACGTCGCCCTTTTCATCCACTAAATCCACACAGGCAAAATGACTGTCAGGGCCAAGGTTAGAAAGGTATTCGGTGTGAACCCGTACCAGTTTCATCCGGAGGTCATGGTTTTCATCTTTTACCGGAAAAACACCTCCATTTTCAGCGGTTTTTTGATCGATGAAGGATTTGATTCCGGCTTCGATTTCGGCGATTTCAATTTTGGGACCGGAAATTATGGCTTTTTCCTCTTTTTCTTTTTGAGGAGCAGCGCAGGAGAAAAGCAGTGCGAACAGTCCGTAGGAAAAGATTTTTTTCATAGTGAGTTTTCAGCTTAATAGCCAATTTAATATCAAATAAAAGAGGGAAGGACACACCAAACAACCCAAACCCGTGTAAAAGGTTGCTGTGACTGCCCCATAAGGAACTAATTTGGGATCTGTGGCTGCAAGTCCTGCCGCCACTCCGCTGGATGTACCCATGATTCCTCCAAATGCCATGGCTGCACCCGGAGAATCTAGGCCTATTTTTTTGGCAAGAATAGGTGTGAAAATCGTCACCGCGATGGTTTTAACCACGCCCGAACCAATACTAAGGGCAATCACTTCCGAACTCGCACCGATTGCTCCACCTGTAACCGGCCCTACGATATAGGTGCATGCACCGGCCCCAATCGTACACAAGCTTACTGCATCCCGATACCCCATCAACCAAGCCAAAGCAACACCTCCAAGGAAAAATACACCGATACCGAAGACCAAGGAAATCATTCCTATCCATCCGCTTTTTCGGATTAAGAAAAAACTTGCACCAGAGGCAGTCGCTACGATGGCAAAATCCCGGAACATAGAGCCGCCAAGCAGTGAAAGGCCTTGAAAAAGCTTTAAATCTGCTAATCCTTTTTCCCCATCTCCTAATAATCCTCCTAAATAACCGAATACCAAGGCCAAGAAAATAGCGATGGCTGATCCAGGTATCCTGGAAGCCAAGACTTTTTTGGAAAATACATCTGTAATCCAAGTCAATAGTCCAACCAGAAGGAAGGCGACAATCAAGCCGTTTTTGTCGATCAATTTTAGCAGTTCCTCCATTTCAGTCAAACTTCACGGATTTGATCAATACCTTAAAAACCCAAAAAGCAAGGAAAACCGGAATCGTCCCGGCCAAAATGGCTAATATTCCCGAGGAAAGGGCTGATTTTACATTGAGGCTAGCAGCCATCGCAATGACTACAGGAATGTAAAGCTTATTCCAAAACTCAATTCCAAATTCCAACTCATCCTTCCACCATCCCTTCTTTACAAATCCTTCCTTTACCAAAATCAAAAATATCATGGCAAAACCCACACCTCCTACATTGGCATCAATGCCAAGAAGGGTGCCCAATAAATCACCCATCCACATGCCAAGTAGAAAAGTGAATGAAAGTAAAGCGAGGCCTTTGATCATAAATAGAGGCGAGTTTTAGGGAATTGACTGAAGGTTAAACAAAGAGTTTTTTGAGGTCGTTCTTGACGACTTTACCCATGGCATTGCGGGGAAGTTCGTCAAGGATAAGGTATTTCCTTGGAGTTTTATAGGCGGGCATTTGTTCTCTCATCCACTGGTTGAGGACTTGGCTGTTGATTTCTCCCAAAGGAATAAGCGCTGCTACTACTAATTCGCCCCATTCTTCATCAGGAACTCCCACTACGCTACAGTCTTTGATCAGGGGATGCTTTCGCAAAACTTCTTCGATCTCCAAAGCAGATATTTTATAACCTCCTGATTTGATGATGTCGACTGAGTCTCTGCCCAAAATACGGTAATAGCCTTCCTCGACTATTGCAATGTCTCCGGTTTTGAACCAACCATCCGAAGTGAAAGTCTTGGCTGTGGCTTCTGCTTTACCCCAATATTCTTTGAAAACAGACGGTCCTTTGATCTGTATTTCTCCGGGCTGACCTGCAGGTACTTCTTCATTTTTTTCATCGACCAATCTGGCTTGTACTTCCGGAAGAGGTTTTCCAATGAAGCCAGCTCTTCTTTCACCATCATACGGATTGCTTATTGCCATGCCGATTTCAGTCATGCCATAGCGCTCAAGCAGGTAATGCCCTGAGATTTTTTGCCAAGTTTCCATGACAGACACGGGCAAGGCGGCCGAACCTGAAACCATCAATCGGAAGCGCTTCATACACTCATGAAGCTGAATTTTCTCAGATTCTGAACGAGATTCAAATTCAGTCACCAACTTGAAATAGATGGTAGGTACTGCCATGAATACATTGATTTTTCCTTCAAGAAAAAGTTCAAAAACCTGCTTGGCATCAAAAGGATGAAGAAAATGAACAGTAGCTCCCGCCCAAAGTGCACAAGACATCACATTGATGATGCCATGTACATGGTGGAGTGGGAGTAGGCATAGCGTGTAATCCTCTGCGGTCCATTTCCAAGCCTGAATCAGCGTGCTTACCTGAGATTCGATATTGGCATGCGTGGTCAATACGCCTTTGGGTAGGCTTGTCGTGCCAGAGGTGTAAAGGATCATGGCTCCACGGTCAGTGGATAGGTCAGGGAGAATTGTAGGAGAGATTGGTTTTTGAAGATCCATCAAGGTCAGCCACCTGAGATTTTTATCTAGCGCATACTCTTTCAGAATACCTTCATATTCTTGGCCTGCAATAATGATTTCTGCTTGAGTATCTTCGATGACGTAGGCCAGCGAGGGAAGAGGATAAGTAATGCAAAGTGGAACAGCTATACCTCCGGCTTTCCAGATTCCCCATTGCACGGCCGTGTAGTCAATCCCCGGAGTAACCATAAATGCCACACGCGCTTCGTTTAGGTCGGTTTTACCCTCTAAAAGGTGAGTAGCCACCTGTTGGCTGCGTAGCGTAAGTTCTTGATAATTATGTGCACCGAGTGAATCGATGATAGCTGTTTTTGAGGGGTTTAAAAGGGCTTGGGTAAATAGGCGAAGCATGAATTCAGAATTTTGGGGAAGATAAAAAAACGCAGTGGATTCAGGCTTTCCAAAAATAAAAAAGCCTGATTCAATCAGGCTTAAAGTGGGTGGAATTACTCCTTTACGGTTTTTTCCAGGAAGATCGGGTTCCTTCATTGAGGTCAAAGACCAAGTAAAGTCTCTCCGGTTTTTTAAAAGATCGAGTAGATTCGTAAATACAGTCTACACTATACTCATTGGCTAAAGTGTGTTCCTCCCATTTTCCTTCGTACTGCGCATAGTTGATCACCGTGATTTCATGATATCCCTTTGGGACATCTACCGTAAATGATCCGGTTTTACTTTCAAGAGTTTCCGGTGATACACCGATTTCTCTGCCATCTATCCAAACGGATGTTCGGGTCAGATGATCAAAGCCATCTTCAATTCCTGTGAATTTCACAAAAACGGTCAGCTTGGTGGTTTGAGCAAATGTCAATTGAAAAGAAAAGGCCAATAAAGCCAGCAAAAGAAGTTTTTTCATCTGATTAAATAGATTGGAACCGGGTTAAACTCCATTCGCTAAAGGTATGGATTTGGAAAAAAGTAAGGGTAAGGATAGGCATACGGAGAAATCCGTATTCTTTCACTTAGGGAGGAATTTCCTGGTCGACTTTGATAGAAAAGTAAAAAGACAGCTTGATGAGCTGTCTTTTCCGATTATGATTTCGAGAGATGTTTAGCTGCGGCCCGATCAGCAAAAATGGTAGCATGAGTCGGGTTTACTTTCCCCGCCGGAATACCTGGATCTTGCTGGAGAAGTCGTTGGAGCATTTCGGCTTTTTCTTCTCCTGTAACCAGCCAAAGGATTTCTTTAGCACGGTTGATCAGGGGATAGGTCATGGTCATACGCATTCGGCCTTGGTAGGGGAATGCAGTCATGGCAATATCCGAATCAGTCACCTCGCAAACCGAATCTCCGGGAATCAGAGAGGCTGTATGCCCATCGGCACCCATGCCCAAATGAATAAGATCCAACTCTCCCTGTTCTGCCACTTTCCGAATAGCCTCTTCGTAGGCTTTGGTTTCCTCATCGAGGTTTTCGGAGATGACATGCATGGGGAATACGTTGATTCGGGTCATAATACCCGATCCTTCTATGGATTTGAACAATTGGGTGAGGTTTCGCTCCTCATTTCCATCGGGGGCAACTCGCTCATCCACTTGAAAGAGAAACACTTTTTCCCATCTCAATTTGGCTTTAGCCAAGATCTTGAGCATCTGCCAAGGTGTCTTTCCTCCACTGATGGCCATTGTAAAACTGCCTTTGGTCAGAATAGCAGTTCTGATTTTTTCTTCAATGTACTGAGCGGCTTTCTCTGCTACTTCGTCCGAATTATTAAAAATTTCCAGTGTCATATTATTTTTTGTTTACCACAGGATTGTTCCAGCCTCCCGTGGGTACGATCAATTCATTGACTTGGTCGGGACCCCAGTTTCCCGGTTCGTACTCAAATACCGGATAGTCAGATTTTAGGTAATCATCCACGATCTTCCAGGCCTCTTCGACATAATCTTGTCGTGCAAAATGAGTCGGATCTCCCGCCATCGCATCGGTGAGTACACGCTCATAAGCATCCTTTTCATTGGGGAAAGGAGTAGGATTTCCCTGAATTTCAGACAATACCGAAGACATATCTTCCCCCTGCGCCATAATCAACATGCCGAAGGCAACCGTCACATCAGGGCTGATTCGGAAACGGATATGATTGGGTTGGGATGCGATCGAGGAATAGGCTGAAGGTAAATGTTTGAATTTGACCAGGATCTCAGTGCAGGTGACAGGCAGGTACTTACCGGCCCGGATATAAAAAGGTACACCTTCCCAACGAGGCGAGTCGATATGGAGTCTCATGGCTGCGAAGGTTTCCGTTTTGGAGTTGGGCTGAACTGCCTTTTCTCCCAAATAGCCTTTGTATTGGCCTTTGACCACGTCTTGGGCTTTGAGAGGAGCAATAGCTTTGAGCACTTTTACCTTTTCATCCCGGATGGATTCGCTGTCCAGAGCTTTGGGTGGTTCCATGGTCAGGTTGCAAAGAATCTGGAACAGGTGGTTTTGAATGACATCGCGGATGGCGCCTGTGACATCGTAGAATGCACCCCGGCTTTGGATTCCAAAATCTTCGGCCATCGTGATTTCCATGGACTCGATGTGGGTTTTGTTCCAAACGGGTTCGAGCAGGGAATTGACAAAGCGGAAAAAGACAATGTTGTTTACCGGCCGCTTGCCTAGGTAATGGTCGATTCGGTAGATTGCGCTTTCCGAAAACTTGGAAAGGAGCACTTTATTCAGTGCACTCGCTGACTCAAAATCGGTCCCAAAAGGCTTTTCCACAATCACTCTGGCACCTTTGGCACAGCCTGATAGATCCAATTGCTCGACGATTTTGGGAAAAAGGACAGGAGGGATGGCTAGGTAGTGAGTAGGATTTTTGGCATTTCCCAAAGCCTCTCGGATTCTTATAAAGGTCTGTGTATCGGTATAGTCACCGCCCACAAACCCAAGGAGGCTGTAGAATTTGGCAAACGATTCTTCATCGTATTGGCCGTATTTCTGCACACTTTCTTTGGCCCTTGCTCTGAGTTTTTCCAGGTCATAATCGCCTCTGGCTACTCCGATGATAGGGGAATTGAGATTCCCTCTTTTGACCATCAAATGCAAGGCAGGGAATATTTTTTTATAAGCCAGATCGCCTGTTGCACCATAAAATACCAGCGCGTCTGATTTTACTTGAGCCATAAATAGCTTGTGATATTGCGTTGAGATAAAATGAAATTGGAAGAAAATAGAACCTTCAAAGGAGTTTTATAGGAAATCAAACCTTAAAAGATCGCTCCCATAACCGGAAGCCACCAGTGAATGCATTTTTGTTTGATCCAAGTCTACAGTCAGCAGGGATTTCTTCCAGCAGTTTGGAATTTCCTCCTCCTAGCACAATTTGATCTGGCTGAAAACAGTGTCTAAAGTGATCGATGGTCAAGTAAACCATCTCCATCCATTTTTTCTTGCCTAATTTTTTCAAGGCTGCATTGCCTACGTGAGTTTCAAAAGTTCCCATTTTAAACGGGAGATGTCCGCCTTCCAGCGGCAGTAGTAGGTCTTCAAAAACCATAGCTGTACCTAGGCCTGTACCAAAACCCATGAATAAAAGTTTGCCTCCTTCATAGCTTCCAAGTGCCTGCATCACTGCATCATTGATAATTTTTACCGGACAACCAAAGGCTTTTTCAAAATCAAATCCTTTCCATCCGCCACCCATATTGACAGGGTCAGCTTCTATTTTACCGTGTTTTACTACGCCAGGAAATCCGATTGAAATCACCTCATACTTCCAATTTTTGGCGGCTTCTTTGACCAGAGGTACTAGTTCTTCCGGTCTGAAGTCGTTGCCAGACGGGATTTTGATCCGTTCGGGCTGACCGGTAGCTAGAATTTTGATGTTGGATCCTCCTATGTCAATGACCAGTACATTCATTCTTTTGAGTCAGGTTTGATTTTGACGGGTAAGGCAGCCCGTAGCAGATTTAGGTTTCAAAGCTTAAAGATAGTATATACTGAGTGGAGATGCAGAATTAAATTTTGATTCTAAGCTTCTTAGTCAATTTAACCGAATTAAAAATCAATGGTTTAGGTTTGAGAAAAATTAAAGACTAATGGTTTGATTTAATATAAAAATGAAAAAGGCGAGTGTTGCTCGCCTTTTTTGATGAGATGATTTAGATCGATGCTGACTTCAGCGGATAGTTTGGATGCAAAATTCGGGTCTTAGTGGTTTTAGAACCGAAGATCTCCGGTTCGACAGTGATTTGGTCAGCGTCGATAGCCTTGTAGCCAATCAGCTCGACTAAACGGCGGACACGCAGTTTCTGAGGTATGGCTTCTCCAAATACCTTGGTTTCCTCTAATCGGCGGAATATGCCCGATTTGGGATAATCCACTCCAAAGTTGTTGAAAGCTCTGAAATGATATGCCTTTGGTGCGGCAGATCGGATCAAAACTGAGTTTGGGAGTTGGGAAATATCGGTTTGCGTACAATCAATGATGATTTTATCGTCTGTCTCTGCGGTGTTAAGCACCTTGATGATTTCTGCCAAAGAGGTAGTCTCAGCACAGATCAGAATAATTTCTGATTGAATGATGGCTGATTCGTAGGGGCAAATGCGATGATTCAGTCGATTAAGGAGTTTCCACTCCGGAGCCTCAGTATCGAAATCCGAACTTACTCCAAACACTACCTCAAGACCTGCCTCGAGGTACTTTTTACCTAGCGTGTTGGAGAGCGAAGTGCCTCCAAGGAATCCAATTTTCATGTGCGTTCAATTAAATGAAACTGATAAAATGAGCTTTAAAAACTTCTGTTGATTTTTTGTAAACGACTGAAAACTAGGATAAATGAAGTATTTATCAAAATAAAATTTTGAAAAAATTCATAATACAATATATTATTCATTTTTCTTACTAAGAACTTCAAAAAAATTGTAATCAAATAACAAAGCGGAATTTTAGAATTCTGAAAACCAAGCTTGTGGAATTACTTCCCGATACAAAACTTACTGAAAATATTCGCCAGCAAGTCGTCTGTGGTCACTTGGCCGGTGATTTCACCGAGGAAGTGTAGGGCACGGCGGATGTCCATCGCGAGGAAGTCATTGGTCACTTGCCTGTCCAGTCCGGTGAGGACGTCGAGTAGGGACTCGCGGGTTTTGGTCAGGCTGTCGTAGTGACGCACGTTGGTGATGATGGTATTTCCGGTGCGGAATTTATCCAGATTCACCAGCTCAAGGATGCGGAGTTTGAGGCCCTCCAAGTTTTCTTTTTGGCCCGCTGAAATAAAAATGGTGTCGGGATGATTGGCTTTTAACTCACTGATAATATTTTCTTTAGCCTTGTCCGTCTTATTTGCCACTTTCAGGAATGGTACCCCCAGGTTTTCCAATTTGTTGATGTCTCGATTGATCTCTACCAGATCGGTATCGCTCAGGTCAAAGAGGTACAAAATCAGGGAAGCGGTCTTCATTTTTTCCTGAGTTCGGCTTACACCAATGGCCTCGATGGTGTCGGTCGTTTCCCTCAAACCAGCTGTATCGATAAATCGGAAGATGACGCCTCCGATGCTGATTTCATCTTCAATAAAATCCCGAGTGGTTCCGGCAATGTCGGATACGATGGCTTTTTCCTCGTTAAGCAAGGCATTGAGCAGGGTAGATTTTCCGGCGTTGGGCTTGCCGGCGATTACAGTTGGAACCCCATTTTTGATCACATTGCCCAAGTCAAAGCTAAGAATGAGTTCCTCGACGATTCTCAGAATCCGCTCTACCAATTGCCTTAAGTCGTCCCTGCTGGCAAACTCCACATCTTCTTCCACAAAGTCGAGTTCCAACTCGATCAGGGAAGCAAAATGGATGAGTTGATTTCGGAGTTCTTGGATTTCTGAGGAAAAGCCTCCACGCATCTGGTTGAGTGCGGCTTGGTGGCTGGTTTCGGAGTCGGCATGAATCAGATCGGCTACTGCTTCCGCCTGTGCGAGGTCAAACTGCCCATTCAAAAATGCCCGTTGGGTAAACTCTCCCGGCTTGGCCAAGCGGATGCCCTTGCGGACAAAGAGCTTGAGCACTTGATTGATGATGTAGGAGGAACCGTGCGTGGAGATTTCCACCACATTTTCTTTGGTGAATGATTTTGGCGCTTTAAAAATAGAGACCAGAACCTCGTCAATGATCTTTTCTCCATCTCGAATGGTCCCAAAATGAATGGTGTGGGAAGGCTGATTTTCCAGATTTTTTCCAAAAAAGACCTCATCGGTCACGCGAATGGCGTCTTTTCCGGAAAGCCGAATCACGGCAATGGCCCCAACTCCCTGAGGAGTAGCTAGGGCGATGATGGTGTCTTCGCGCTCGGCGAGGTTGAAACTCATGGTTGTTTGACTCCGAAGGCTTTTTTCACTAAATCATTTAATCCTGCTAAAAAGTCAGGGGCCGGTCTGTAGCCGGGGAGTTGGGCGATATTCTGCAGACCTGGTTCGATGATTACAAAGTTGGGATAAGAACGAACGCGCATGGCTGCTGCCATATCGGCTTCGCTGTAGGTTTTGCCCATGAACTCAAATTTCCGATTGGTATCCTCGGCGTTGAGTTTGACGGCATAGAAGTTCTTTTTCAGATGGGCCACTACCGCAGGATCCACAAAGGTTTCTTTGTCCATCTTTTTGCACCAGCCACACCAGTCCGTGTACACGTCCACCAAAATCATTTTTGGGCTTTTGGCATTGGCCGCGATAGCCTCTTCAAATTTCATCCAGGTGATTTGTTCTTGCGCCGTAGCATTCAAGCTAAGCATCAGACCAAAGACCAACAAAAGGATTAAGTTCAGTTTTTTCATAATCACATCTCTAACGACGGGTTGGGGGAAGGAGTTCCTTTCCACCAAGTGGCATTTTTTCTTTTAAGAATAGCGCTGAGGAAAAAGAAAATTCCTGCTATGGTCACCATCATCCCTGCAATCGAACTGTCCATCCAATAGGCAAGGTAGTATCCAAAAATGGCAATTAAAATGCCAAGTCCTGCGGTGAGTTTCAAAAGCGGAATCAGACTTTTGGTCCAGAGGAAAGCTGTCGCCGGCGGCACCACCAACAAGGCCACCACCAAAATCGCCCCGACGGATTCAAAGCTGCTGACAGTGGTATAAGACACCATGCTCATCAGGGCCAAGTTGATTCCTTTGGCATTGATGCCCATCACAGAGCTAAAGCTTTCATCGAAGCTTGTTAGAATCAACTCTTTAAATAACAGGTATATAAATCCAATAACGAACAGGAAATTTAAGCCTGCCAGCCAGGTAATTCTCGGACCAAGATTTAGACCACTTTTCGTAATCCAAAGGTCAATCGGTAGGTAAGCAATCTCTCCATACAGCACGCATTCCTGATCCAAGTCTACCTTGTAGGCAAATAGGTTGATTAGAATAATACCAATTGCGAAGAGCAGGGTAAAGGTGATTCCGATGGAGGCATCGAGCTGAACTTTGGCTTTTTTGCGCAAGCCTTCTATCATCAGCGTAGCTAAAATACCCAATAATCCGGCACCGATGATGACTTCAAGGCTTCGCTGACTTCCTGACACAAAAAAGCCGATGACAATCCCAGGCAATACAGCATGAGAGATGGCGTCTCCGGTCATGGACATTTTGCGAAGCATCATAAATACACCCAGGAAACCACAAGAAATGGCGATAAGGGCGCCGGTGAAAATGATCAAAAACGCGTTGCTGTCAAAGGTCATGGTTTTCTCGGGGGATAGTTTCCTGATGGGGATCGAGGGTAGGAAAGTTGAGCCGCTTTTCCAGCATGGCTTCCAATTCCGGGGTAAGCAAATGCTCCATCTGCTCGGCAGACTCGTGCACGTGGTCAGGAGCGATATTCATGTATTCGTTGAGGTAAAGTTCCCACAGTCGATGAAGACGAACGATACGCATTGCGTCTGAAATTCCCTGTGTGGTAAGTTTCACAAGCGATTGATTTTTAGAAATAAAACTTTCTTGTAGTAAATCTTTGATAGATTGGTCTATTTGGGCTTTCTGGTAGGGGTAGAGCTCATAGATTTCGTCTATGGTGAGGCCATTTTTGTTTTCTTCTTTTGCTTTATACAGCGCTTTCATCAGGTGGTCGCGGTGGGTTTTTCTCAGGTAGCTTTTTCTGGAAAAGTACCGGAAGACGATCCCGCTTTTCGGAGAAAACATAAAAGAAAGCAAGGCAAAAAGAGAAAGAAAAACCACTACCCAAGGTCCCGTAGGCATTTGCGGCAGCACAAAGGAAATATAGGTACCCAAGATGCCGGAGATAATCGAAAAGCAGGCTGCCAAAATCAAAAGCGGATTGAGTTTGTCGGTCCAAAATCTCGCAGCGGCACCGGGCGTAATCAGCAATGCGGCCATCAAGACTACCCCAATCGCCTGAATGCCGATAACCACGGCGAGAATCATCAGGACATTGAAGAGAAAACGGATCGCTTCCATCGGAAAACCGATCGCTTTCCCATAGTTCGGATCAAAGACCATCAGGCGAAACTCCTTTAACAATAGCGTGAGAACTGCGATAATGGTGAGTGAAAGTCCTCCATATATCATCAAATCGGTCTCTGAGATGCCTATGGCATTTCCAAAAATAAAGGAGTTTAAGCCCGCGATTTCAGGATTGCCTGACTTTTGGAGTGCGGTCAACATTACGATGCCAATTCCGAAAAAGACGGATAGAATCGTAGCGATGATGGTGTCTTCGCTTAGCTTGGTGTTTTTCTTCAGCCAGGAACTCAGAAATGTAGCCAAGGCACCTGACAGAAATGCTCCAGTGACGATGTAGACGGGGTTCTTTTCTCCTGCCAAAATGAACCCCAAACAGATTCCCGGCAACACCGCGTGGGAAATGGCATCACCCAAAAGTGCTTTTTTGTCCAAAAAAGAAAAGGTACCGACATAAGCTGAACCGATTCCCAACAGGGTGATGCCCAAAACCACCCAGGTGATCGAGGGATCTTGAAAGGTGAAGAAATAGACAAAGTCTTCCATACTAGCTTTTGAGCGGGTTAAAGTCTTTGTTTCGGATCAGGTCGGTGACCTTCGTCAGCAGATTCAATTTTCCACCATAAGTTTTGCGAAGCAAATCCTCCGTAATCACTGATTCTTTAGGACCGGAGGCCACGAGGTGGAGATTGAGCATGATTACCCAATCGAAGAAGTTCATAGCCGAGTGAATGTCGTGGTGAACCACTAAAACGGTTTTGCCTGAATCGGCCATTTCTTTCAGTAACTGGAAAATGGCAGTTTCTGTGGCCATATCCACTCCGGCAAAAGGCTCATCCATCAAATACAAATCTGCCTGCTGCGCCAAAGCCCGTGCGATAAACACCCGCTGTTGCTGACCACCGGACAATTCGGAAATTTGTCTTTCTAAAAATCCAGTCATGCCTACTTGCTCCAGACATTGCATGGCGAGGTCTTTTTCTCTTTTCCCGGGTCTGCGGAAAAGCCCCAATTTCCCATACGTTCCCATCATCACCACATCGAGGACCGAAGCAGGGAAATTCCAGTCTACTGATTCACGTTGAGGTACGTAGCTGATTCTAGCCCGGACATCATTCAGGGGTTTGTCGAAAATCCGAACATAACCTGAAGTTGGAGCTATCAGGCCCATGATGGCTTTGATCAGGGTGGATTTGCCAGCACCATTTGGGCCAAGGATGCCGACAAGCTTGCCGGACGGAAGACTCAAGTCCACATTCCAAAGTACCGGATTTTGATCGTAGCTGACGGTGAGGTCATGGATTTCCAACACAGGATTTTCTACTTGGGTGATCATGGCAATAGGTTTTGGTAAATGATGTTGAGGTTGGTGGCAAACATTCCGAGGTAGGTGCCGGCGGGAGTATCCGGAGCATCGAGGCTGTCGGTGTAGAGGGGGCCTGCCAACTGTACGTTTTGTTTTTTTTCTGCAGCGCCGTTGGCTACCGCTTTCAGGGCTTTGGGAGAAATGGTTTGCTCCGCGAAAATGGCTTTGACCTGATGCTCCTGAATGATTTGGATCAATTCCGTCAAGTCTCGGAGTCCGGGTTCGCTGAGTGTGGAGAGTCCTTGAAGTGAGTACACTTCGAGGCCATAGGCTTTTCCAAAATAGGCGAGAGCATCATGGGCAGTAACCAATACCTGATTTTTTGACTTCAATTCATTGACTTTGGTTCTAGTCTCTTGCTCAAGGGTTTCCAGTTTTTTGAAGTAAGTGGCTGAATTCAATTCAATGCTTGACTTCCATTCAGGCTTCCATTTGGCAAGTTCTTCACTTGCGTGTTTCAGGGCTTTTGACCAAAGGTTAATATCAAACCAAATGTGTGGATCGACACTGTGAGCTTCCGGACCGGAGCGGATGAGTTGGTCCTGAGGCACGCCTTGGGAAACATCGATGATCGATTGGGTTAAGGTCAACTTTTCGAATATCTCGGTCATTTTGCCCTCCAGGTACAGGCCGTGATAGACAACCAGGTCAGCATTGGTCAGCAGGTCAAGATCCCGAACTGATGCCTTATATAAATGTGGGTCCACACCAGCCGGCATAAGTGCGACGACTTCGGCATTTTCTCCTACCAGATTTTTGATCCCATCAGCCAAAATACTCGTCGTAGCCACGATTAGGGGCTTTTCTCTTTGGGTTTCGGAGTCAGGCTTGCATGCTCCTAGCAGGAGAATGGAAAAGAAGAAAAGAGCTAGGGTCTTTCGATTCATGATTGTAACACCAAAATATTGCTTGCGACGTCTTTGGACATAAACAAGGTCTTTTTCTGATCCACAAGGATTTCCAGTGACCCATCAAATTCTACTTTATCCAGCACTTTGATTCGTGCGCCAATGTAGGCACCTACCTTGTCGAGGTAGCGGAGAAAAGCAGCCGAACTGTCCTTGACCGCAACGATTTGTCCGGTTTGGTTTACTTCCATCTCGTTGAGTTGAACTCTTGGTCTTGCTCTTACGTCGCCAAACTCATCCGGAATGGGATCACCATGCGGGTCAAATTTTGGAAAGTTTAGATAAGCATCGAGTCTTTGGATCAGCAAGTGGGACTGAATGTGCTCGAGTTGCTCGGCGACTTCATGTACTTCATCCCAAGCGAAGTTTAATTTCTCCACCAAAAAAACCTCCCAGAGTCGGTGCTTCCGGATGGTTTGTAGGGCTAGTCGCTTGCCGGTTTCTGTGATTTGCAGTCCGTAATACTTGCGGTACTCGATCACTTCTTTTTCGCCCAGCTTTCTGAGCATGTCGCTCACAGAGGCAGCTTTGGTTTTAATCTCCGCCGCGATGTCATTGGTAGATACACTTTTTTTTCCTCCGTCGGAGAGGTGGTAGATGGCTTTCAGGTAATTCTCTTCAGCAACAGTCAATTCCATAGTTAGCTCAAAATAATGAGTCAAATGTAAAAATTAAATTAGATATATCTAAAAATAAATTTCAGAAAAGCTAAATCAAGTGTGGAAAACCCAAAAATAGTCGTGTTTTCAGGTTTAGACTATTCTAAAAATATATTTAGATTTAAATTAAAAATGTTGTAAATACTTATTTATCAATTAAATAAAGAATTGATTTATTGCTGATTTAGACCAAAAAGAGTGAAAAAAGCCAGTTTCCACTTCTTGAATTTGAGTGTAAAAAATAGGGCAGGGGTGGATAAGTTTCCACACTTATCCACTCATTTGAGAAGAAAATGGAGGAATTAAGACAGGAGTTTTTGGATAGCTTGCTGAAAAAGAAGCTTTTGACTTTTCCACAGCACGGACTCGGGTACCGATGTGGAAAAGTAAGTTTGGTCTAATGCATGTTGAAAAGTCGTGAGTGCGGTATCTTTGTCGAAGAAGTCAACAGCTATCCCTCCTTGGTAGGAATTGAAAAATTTCTCCCACGTTGGATTTTGGTTCATCAGTACCGGAATTCCCAACGCTGCGCATTCAAAGAGTTTGGTTGGGATTTTTTCCTGAATCGCAGGATGTATCACGTAGGGCAAAAGTGCAGCATCTGAATTGATCACAACTTGCTCAATTCGGTCATAAGCAATGGGAGAATTAGAAATCTCCAGATGGATCTGAGGGCAATTAATGGCCTGTTGGAGTAGCTGAATCTTGTAGGCATCCAGAGGACAATGCCCGATGACCTTCAGTTGAAAGTGAGGATATGCTTCCAGGATTTTTTGAAACCAAATCAATCCCTCCAAAGTGCCATACGCAGGAGTTAGAGTTCCAGTAATGCAGAATTTAAGTTCCTTAGTCGGATCCAGTCGGACTTGCGAAACCTCTTTGATGGCACCTTGGTATTTGTTTTCCAAGACTAAAAAAGGCGTCTTATCGGGCATTTCATCGCTGTAGCAGGTTTCAGCCAATAGGTACAAATCGATTCCTTTTATGCCCTCAGCTTTTCGGATGAGGTAGCTCGCCCATTTTTTCTTTACTTCATTTAAACTTGGATTTAAATCCAAATTTGTGATATAGTTCTCCTGCACATCGTAGACCAGCCGATACTTTAAAAATGACTTGAAGAAAGAGGCTAAAGGCAGGTATTCATACGTGCAGCAGATGAGCAGTTTTGGCTTCAGGTCAAGAAGTTTTTTTGCGAATCTCACTTGGGCCAACAGTCGATCTAACTTAGATCCAAAATGACTCATAGAAGAAAAAAATCGGTAATTACCAGATTCTACTGCCTTTTCATCAGAAAAACCTATGATGTTTAGCCTGTATTTACTTGTTTCGCCCAGCGAAAAGGCAAGCTTTTCATATGCCCGCACATCTCTAACCGGTTTTAAGGTAGAGGCGATCAAAACCTGCACCGGAGAAAACTGCTTTTGACTCATAAACGAAACTAAATAAAACTAATGGAACTCAAAACGATCATTGAGAACGCCTGGGAAAACAGGGAATTGCTTAAGGAAAAAGAAACTGAAATCGCTATCAAGACCATTATTGCTGATTTGGACGCAGGTCAAATCCGAGTAGCTGAGCCTACTGAGGATGGCAATTGGAAAGTAAACGATTGGGTAAAGAAGGCAGTGATCCTATATTTTCCGATCCAAAAGATGCAAACCATTGAGGTTGGCCCTTTTGAATTTCACGATAAAATGGCCCTTAAAACCAACTATGCCAAGCAAGGTGTACGAGTTGTTCCTCATGCCGTAGCGCGATATGGTGCCTACTTGGCAAGTGGTGTAGTGATGATGCCAAGTTATGTTAATATCGGAGCCTATGTGGACAGTGGCACGATGGTTGATACTTGGGCTACTGTCGGATCTTGTGCACAGATCGGCAAAAACGTTCATTTGAGTGGTGGAGTGGGTATCGGAGGTGTGTTGGAGCCTGTCCAGGCAGCACCGGTGATCGTAGAGGATGGCTCCTTCATCGGAAGCCGGGCGATCATCGTAGAGGGAGTAAGAATAGGAAAAGAGGCCGTCATTGGGGCAGGTGTGACTTTGACCGCGAGTTCAAAAATCATCGATGTCACAGGTTCTGAGCCGGTGGAATATAAAGGATACGTGCCGCCTCGCTCGGTGGTGATACCGGGTTCGATTTCAAAAACTTTCCCTTCAGGGACCTATCAGGTTCCGTGCGCGTTGATCATTGGTCAGCGCAAGGCTTCTACTGATCTCAAGACTTCACTCAATGATGCGCTTAGAGAAAATAACGTAGCAGTCTAAACCAACTATCATGAGTATTTTAAGAAAAGTATTTTTAGTCCCGGTGATCGCCGGGACTTTGTTTTCTTGTTCTGAACAAAAGTCAAACCCCTCTGATCGATACTTTGAAAGTGGAGATTATCAGCAAGCTGTAGAAAGCTATACAGCGGACATGAAAAATAAGCCAAACGATGTGAAAATGATTTACAATCGTGGCCGTGCTTACCAAGAAATGGGGAAATTGCTTGAAGCCCAAGCGGACTTTGAAGCCGCTTTAAATCTTGATCCCACCAATTTTCAGGTTTTATTGAGTTTGGCGGCTATCCAATTGGAGCAAAAAAGCTATGCAAGCGCTTTACTTTATGCGACCAAGGCAGAAGAAATTCCTGGAGCTCCAGCGATGGCTTCTTTTTTGAAAGGACGGGCTCTTCATCAGTTGGGGATGCCGGAGGACGCGCTTAAAGCCTATGGCAATGCAATCCAAATCGATAAGGAATTTGGACAGGCCTATTTCAATAGAGGTCTTCTAAAGGTAGCTTTGGAGAGAACCAAGCAGGCTTGTGAAGATTTCAAACTGGCCTCGGCATTGGAATATCCGGGTGCATCAGAAGCATTTCAGAACTATTGCAATTGATTTAAAAGAGGTTGTCTGATTAGAGTATGGATTGTCACATGGAGCGTAGTTGAAATGTTGTTCCATTTACTGTATATGGCGTTCGACTTCGAGACTCCCGTCTCTCAGGTGCTCAGGCTGACTCCAATATACCTTTTTAGACAACCTATTTATTTTTTCTCAGAATCGTGACTGTGGTCGTGAGCTGTGTGATCGCAAATGGCATCGGTGGCCAACTTACCCGATCCGGTGCAAGTACGGCATTCGGATACTTCTTTACCGGAACCAGCGCATTCAGGACAGGTTAATCTTCCTTTTCCCGCACAACGCTCGCATTCAAAAAACTCAACAATGTTGAACACGTTCACTTTCTTGATCATTCCTGTGGCGGCACATCTGCTACAACCTACTATTCCTTTGGACTTGCAATAGTTACACGATTGTTCGATTTGTTTTTTCCCTTCGCAAGTGAAGCAAGCCCCAAACCGATAGCCTCTTCGGTCGCAAAGTTCGCAGGCTTGGATTTTTGCAAGTGGACCTTTCAGCTTTTCTTTTAGCTCAGATGCTCCTTGATAATTTTGACCTTTAAATCCAGTCAATTCCAAGTATTTGTTGAGAAAATTGTTGCTATTATCATATTGACCCAATTCAAAAAGAGTTTCTGAAAAGTAGTATGGCATCTCGTCAGGCAAAGGAAGACCAGAGTCGATTAGATTTCTGAAGATGGAATTGGCAGTTTGATAATCTTTTCGCTCCATAGCAGCCAAGGCACCTTTCATCCAACGGTCTGTTTGACCGAGGTTCACTTGCGAAAAGGTGTGAATAGAGGGAAATAAGACTAAGGAAAAGAGAAGGAGGAGTAAGTATCCGTATTTCACTGCATTTGGGTTAACGAGTAGCAATTACGTAACTAGATTTCTTTCCTTCAAGTTAAAAGTTGTGGGAATGCATTTTTTGAATCTTTCTACCTGTCATGATTGCAAACTCGACTGTTTCCAGGTAAGGGGTAAAAAGGTGTTCGAGTAGTTTTATGAATTGAAGAAATTCACACCAACATAGAACCATTTAGGCAAGAGTTGGCTCGGAGATTTTGTGTAGTTTGGGTTCAAATTTTTTACCAAATGACTAAATCAGACCAGTTTAAAAATCATCTTGCTGAAGGGCAACAGTTTAAAAAGGATTTCATCATACTCGGAACAGGTATCCTAGATGGAAGCCCTGTAGATCAAGCTCAAGTTAAAATTCCGCTGAAAACGCTCAACCGACATGGATTAATCGCTGGAGCTACAGGTACTGGAAAAACCAAAACCTTGCAGGTCATTGCCGAGCAGCTATCTCTAAAAGGCATTCCCTCGGTGTTGATGGATTTGAAAGGAGATATTTCAGGAATAGCTACTCCCGGCGTAACCACTGATTTTATTTTAAAACGGTCCGCAACTATTGGGGTGGATTACCAGCCACAAGGACTTCCTGTGGAGCTAATGTCTATTTCCAATGAGAAAGGAGTTCAGCTGAAAGCCACTGTTTCGGAGTTTGGGCCAGTGCTGATATCGCAGATTTTGGAATTGAATGATACCCAAAGAGGGGTGGTGGCCTTGATTTTCAGGTATTGCGATCTTCACCATTTGCCGTTGGTAGACCTTAAAGATTTCAAGCGGGTGCTTCAATACATCACCAACGAAGGAAAAGCAGCGATTGAAAAGGAATTTGGCCAAGTTTCAGCTGCCTCAGTCAATACGATCATGCGCAAAATCATTGAGTTGGAGCAGCAGGGTGCAGAGCGATTCTTTGGCGAGCCATCCTTTGAGGTAGAAGATTTTGTTCGCGCAAAAGACGGTAAGGGAGTGATTTCCATTATTCGATTGACTGATATCCAAAGTAAGCCAAAGCTGTTTTCCACGTTTATGCTGAGTTTGCTCTCAGAGATTTATGAGACCTTTCCCGAGCAGGGAGATTCGGATCAGCCTAAACTTTGCTTATTCATCGACGAAGCACATTTGGTCTTTTCTACCGCTTCCAAGGACCTTTTGGAGAAAATTGAAGCGATCATCAAGCTCATCCGCTCCAAGGGCGTCGGTGTGTTTTTCTGTACCCAAACTCCCACGGATGTACCGGACAGCATTCTTGGCCAGCTCGGATTGAAAGTGCAGCATGCCTTGCGGGCATTTACCGCCAAAGACAGAAAGGCGATTACCAAAACGGCCGAAAACTATCCGGATTCCCCTTTTTACAATACTGCCGACGTCCTTACCTCCATGGGGATAGGCGAGGCACTGGTGACAGCGCTTAATGAAAAAGGGATTCCTACACCTCTGGCTCATACCCTGATGAGGGCACCGATTACTCGAATGGATATTTTATCAGAATTGGAGATCCTTGGATTGGTGGCTAGTTCAGACTTGGTTAAAAAGTATAATGTGGATATCGACCGCGAAAGCGCCTTTGAACTGCTAGAACGAAAAATGATGTCTGTACAATCCGAACAGGAGAAAACCCTACCTCCGAGTACCCATTCACGCACAAGTACTCGAACCAAAGAAGACGAGTCTCTTCTGGAAGAGCTAAGTAAAAATACCATGGTAAGACAGATCGGAAGGACACTTTTTCGAGAGCTGGCCAGGGGAATTTTGGGTTCTTTTTCGGGTAGAAAAAGGTGATACTAATTAATTGTTAATCATAAGATTATACTGAGTTGAAAATTGCAGTAATCGGAGGAGGAGCGGCTGGATTTTTTGCAGCGATCCATGCCAGTGGACCCGGAATGGATGTGACTATTCTCGAAAAATCGCCAAAAGTACTTTCCAAAGTAAAAATCTCCGGAGGAGGCAGATGTAATGTGACCCATCAGCCTATGGAGATTTCTAAGTTGGTCAAAAACTATCCCCGAGGAGAGAAATTTCTAAAAAAGGCATTTCGACACTTTTGTATTCCAGATACCATCGAATGGTTTGAATCCCGTGGAGTGAAGTTGAAAATTGAATCCGATGGGCGGGTATTTCCTGTCTCCGATGACTCCCAATCCATCATCAATGCCCTTCAAAATGAAGTAGAAAAAAAGCGAATCAAAATCAGCTATTCGACTGGTGTGGAAGATATAGTAGCCAAGGAGTCTGGATTTAAGGTTAGGACTACAAAAGGAGAATTTACTTATTCTAAGCTGATCATTGCTACAGGTGGACATCCTTCTTTGACTTCTTATGGTTTTCTTAAGAGCTTTAAGCACAAGGTTATAAATCCTATTCCTTCTCTTTTTACTTTCAACACACCTGGGGAAACCATTCGAGAACTTATGGGTATTTCGGTACCTGATGCCACCGTCAAACTGGAGAGTACCAAGTTGAGTTATCGTGGTCCTGTATTGATTACCCATTGGGGAGTAAGTGGTCCGGCAGTTCTCAAACTTTCAGCTTTCGGGGCGCAATGGATGCATGACCAAAACTATCAGGCCAAAGCTATCATTAATTGGAATTCATCTTTTGGAGAACAAGAGTACCTTGATCATTTGACTAATTATGCCAAATCCCATCCACAGCGAAAGGTGTTGTCTCACCCGCTTTTTGGTATACCAAACAGACTTTGGGAACACTTTTGCGAAAAGGCAGGGCTTGAAGCTGACTTGATTTTTGGGAATACTTCAAAAAAACATTTCAATAGACTGGTGCAAAACCTTTTTTGCTATATTTTGGATGTTAAAGGTAAAACCACTTTCAAAGAAGAATTTGTCACCGCAGGAGGAATTGCACTGGATGAAGTAGATCCTGACACCATGCAAAGCAAGTTTCATTCGAATCTTTATTTTGCTGGGGAAGTTTTGAATTTGGATGGTATTACAGGTGGTTTTAACTTTCAGGCAGCTTGGACAACTGGATATATAGCCGGTACTTCAGTAAAACTAACACAACTATGACGAGTTATTACCCGGAATTGAATCAACGAATAGCCGAAATGTCAGATGGGGACGAGGAGTTCAGAGTGGAACTGACTCAAGCCATTTATAGAGGATTGGTTGAACTCAAGAAGGTCTATTCTGAAGGAAGTCAAGAAAAAGACATGCATAAGATTCAGCAAATTAGGCATAAGCTTAAACCTACTTTGTCTATGTTTGATTTCGGATTGCTGACTCACAATCTGCAAGAAGGAAAGGAGATCCTTGAATCAAATGGGTTTGATGATCGGTTTCAGGCTCATTTTGCAGATTTCATCCAGCATGTAGAACAGGCCATAAAAGAAGTGGAATTGCTGGTCAACTAACCTACTTTAACTTTTCATAGTTTAATTGAATTCAACTCAGACCCAAGGATAGATTTGGGTCTTTTCTTTTGAATCCTAATGCCAATTCTTCCTTCTTCTTACACCAAACCTCCATTTTATCTCTTCAATGGTCATTTTGAAACGATCATTCCTAGTCTTTGGAGGAAAATTGAGGGAGTCAATTACATCAGACAAAAAATTGATACTCCTGACGGAGATTTTTTGAATTTGGATTGGTCAAAAGTTGGCTCAAGTAAGCTTTTGGTTATTTCTCATGGTTTGGAAGGAGATTCCCATCGCCATTATGCCAAAGCTTTAGTCAAATTTTTCAATCAAGGCGATTGGGACGTTTTGGTTTGGAACAACAGAACCTGTGGTGGAGAAATGAATCTTCGCCCCATTTTATATCATCATGGAGCTAGCTACGATCTTGACACTGTCATTGAACATGTTTTGAAATCAGAAAACTATCAAGAAGTTGCACTTGCGGGGATCAGCATGGGAGGTGCGCAAACGCTAAAATATCTTGGTGAGAAGGGTGCATCACTTCCTTTACAAATCAAAAAAGCTGCGGTCTATTCGGTGCCTTGCAATCTTCCCTCAAGTGCTGAGACGCTAAAGCTTTCCTCCAATAGGTTTTATAAAAACCGCTTTCTTGGAAAATTGAAAAATAAAATGGCATTGAAAGCCGAGCAATTTCCGGAGCTAATCGATAAGGACTTGCTACATAGCGTTACAAGCTTTGATGAATTTGATACTTTTTTCACCGCCAAGCTGCATGGGTTCAAAGATGCATCAGACTTTTACCAAGGTGTCAGTGCAGATAATTGGATGGATCAAATTGCCATTCCGACTTTGATTATCAATGCGCTGAACGATCCACTTTTAGGAGAAAAATGCTATCCGGTAAAATTGGCTGAATCTAAGTCAGAAATCTTTCTAGAAATGCCAAAAAGGGGTGGTCATACCGGGTTTACACTTGCCAATCAGGAATTTATGTGGGCAGAGTATCGGTTGTTTGAGTTTTTGAACTCATAAAAAAAGGGAAGCGAACGCCTCCCTTTTCTATTTCACTTAAAATCTTTTCAGTGCCATTTCTGCAACCGTACCCCCAATGGAAAGCGAACTTGTCGCCGCAGGTGAGGGGGCATTGAGTACATTGATCGCAAACGGAGATTCTCGGATGGCAAAGTCATCGAGTAAACCTCCCGTACGGTCGCAAGCTTGCGCACGAACACCAGCACCGCCATCTACCAAATCTGATTCTTGAATCTCCGGGATCAATTCCTGCAAGGCTTTGGTAAAAGCTGATTTTGAAAAGGAACGATAGAGTTCACCAAAACCCGTTTTCCAATACTTTCCTGCAACTTTTTGGAAACCTGGCCAAGCCAATGTTTCGGCCAATTCTGCAAGATTGATTTGAGACTTTTTGTATCCTTCTCTCCTGAATGCCAATACTGCATTCGGGCCTGCTTCTACACCACCTTTTTTCATTCGGGTAAAATGTACCCCCAAGAATGGGAAATTAGGGTCAGGAACAGGGTAGATGAGGTTTTTAACCAGGTATTCTCTTTCCTTTTTGAGTTTATAATATTCGCCTCTGAACGGGATGATTTTCACATCATCAATCGCTTCGTCATTCATCCGAGCAACCTTGTCAGAATATAAACCTGCACAGTTGATGACCAACTTTGCTTTAAACTCACCTTTTGAAGTTTCAATGATATTGATTCCTTCTTTTTGGTTTATTTCCAATACTTTATGCTCCAAATATATTGCTCCTCCCTGCTGCATGATCTTTCGGCCGTAAGCCAAAGCCACCTGAAAATAATCCACGATGCCAGTTTGCGGAACGTGGATGGCAGCGACTCCTGTGCAATAAGGTTCATATTCTTTAAGCTCTTCCAAGGTGATTTTACGAGTACCAGTAAGGCCATTTTGGAGCCCACGCGCAAGCAGCGTATCGAGTAGGGGTTTTTGCTCTTCCCGGGTAGCTACGACCACTTTACCGGTGATCTCGAAAGGGATTTTTTCCTCCTTACAAAAAGTCACCAATTCGTGGTAACCATTGATACAGTTGGTGGCCTTTAGCGAACCCGGCTTGTAATAAAGCCCTGAATGGATCACTCCGGAATTGTTAGCAGTCTGATGCTTGGCTAGCTGATTTTCCTTTTCAAAAAGGGCAACTTTCAGATCGGGTCTAGACTTTAGGATTTTCAACCCCGTGGCTAAACCTACTATTCCTCCGCCTACAATTGCAATATCGTATGTCATTTCTGAATCAAATTTGCTCCAAATATAAGAGCGGTCATTTCAATTTTCCTTCTTGAAAACTTTTATGAATGACATACCGTTTTCAAATCTTCAAAAAGAAACAGGCCACCTGCGAAAATGCAGTTAACTTGCGAGAGTTTTCAAATATTTCAGACGCCAATCGATCAATGATTCGATCTTTTCTCATAGGATTTCTACTCCTTTTTTCATTCTCTTCCTACGGACAATACAGTATCAAAGGAAAAGTAACCGACGCCGAAACTGGGGATCCAATAGCATTTGCGAATGTCATCTTAACAGGCACTTCTGTAGGGATCACAACAGACTTTGATGGAAGTTTTTTTATAGAATCTAAGGTGATTGCAGACAGTATCAAAGTCAGTTACCTCGGATATGTGACTCAAAGCAAAGCGCTTTCAAAGGAATCCACTCAGACTATCAACTTTCAATTAAGGCCCACTGCTTTTGAATTAGGCACTTTTGTATTTGAGGCAGGAGAAAATCCTGCATTTGAAATCATTCGCAGAGCTTCAGCCAAGCGAAAAGTTTTTGACAAAAGGGAATTAATCGCCTACGAAACGAAGAATTACACTAAGATCGAATTGGACGTGGATAACCTTTCGGAAAGTTTTATGCGAAGGAAATCTGTGCAATCGGTGACCTCGGTATTGGACAGTATCCGTCAGCTGACCAATGATGAAGGGGAAAAAATCCTTCCGGTGTTTTTTTCAGAGACAGTTTCCAAGTTTTATTATCGAAACAATCCCGAACTGAGGAAAGAAATCATCGAAAAGACCAAAGTGACAGGGGTGGGGATTACCGATGGATCCACCACTTCACAAATTACCGGATCGGTTTTTCAGGAGTATAATTTTTATAAAAACTGGTTACGGATTCTTGAAAAAGACTTTATCTCACCGATTGCCGATGGTTGGAAGACGTATTACGATTACGACCTCTTGGACTCCGTATTGGTAGGTCAGGATACTTGCTACAAACTTCAAGTGTATCCAAGGAGAGAACAGGATTTGGCATTTACAGGCACAATTTGGATCAAAAAAGATGACTATGCCTTAAAGCAGGTGGACTTGACTATTCCAAAGGCTGCCAACCTCAATTTTGTAGAGCGGATTAAAATCCAGCAGGAATTAGCGCCAACTGCAGAAGGACCGCTTTTACCTTCTAAAACAAGAGTATTGATCAAAATTGGTCAGATTTCAGAAAGTACAGCAGGGCTTTTGGCGAAGTTTTATACGGCTACAGATAGTACCATTATCAATCAACCCAAACCGACGGCATTTTTTAATCAGGCAGTCGAACTCAAACCTGACTTTAGTCAATATCCAGCTGATTTTTGGACTTCAACCCGTCCGGAGCTTTTGAGTGAGGAAGAGCTTGCGGTTTTGCAAATGGTGGATACGCTAAAGAAAATTCCGATTGTGAGGTTTTATTCCGAGGGATTAAAATTCTTTGCAACAGGCTATTTACCGATCAGGAAAGTGGATTTCGGCCCTTGGACAGAGTTTGGAAATTATAACAATGTGGAAGGTTTTCGCTTTGGTTTTGGCTTAAGGTCAAATTATAAGTTTTCCAATAAGTGGCTTTTGGAAGGATATGGAGCCTATGGCTTGGTAGATCAGCGTTGGAAATACAAAGCAGCGGTGACCAGAATTTTGGACAGAAAAAGATGGACAACCCTCCAAGTTCGCACCTCCCGAGAACTCGATCAGGTGGGATTGGAAATGGAAAATCTGGAGGGAAACAGTGTTTTTCTGGCAGCCAGCCGATTTGGTACGTTGAGACGACCATTCGTTTCTACCAATCAGCGCCTGACATTCCAACGAGAGTTTTTTAAGGGATTTTTACTCACTTCAGGGTTGAATGTGGCTCAATTTGATCCGCTATATAATTTCTACTACAGAGAAAAAGACACACAAGAGCTGCGGAGCAACTTTCAAACCACAGAACTGAGAGCGGGAATCCGCTACGGAAGGGATGAAGTTATCATCATCAATGATAACGTCAGAGCCTCTTTAGGTTCCAACAAATGGCCGATTGTAGAGCTGAATTATGCGCAGGGAATCCAGTCTCTTGGCGGGCAAATCTCCTACACAAAGCTGAACTTTTACCTGTATCAGCGTCTCACAATGGGCATTTTTGGAGTAGGTAGGTATGAGCTTGATGCAGGTAAAGTATGGGGCGAGGTGCCTTATCCTGTATTAAAAAATCATTTGGGGAATGAAACCCTGTTCTACACCACGGCTGCCTTCAACACGATGAATTTCAATGAGTTTGCCTCAGATCAGTTTATCAGCTTGAGATACAGACAATCTTTCGAAGGTTTTCTTCTGAATTCTATCCCGTTGATTAAAAAGCTTAAATGGAGAATGGTCGGTAGTGCCAATGTGCTGATGGGGTCTGTACGGGATGAAAACATCCAAAATGTGCCGGCATTTGATCCATTTGGAAATTCATTGACTTCTTTCGGTAGATTGGATCCGACCAAACCTTATTTGGAACTTGGGTATGGCGTGGAAAATGTCTTCCGCTTTTTCAGGGTGGACTTTTTTCATAGAATGAGTTACCTCGATAATCCGGGGGCGAAACCTTTCCATGTGAAAGTGAGTGCGCAGATTATTTTGTAGTGCTTGATTTCAGTATTCATTCCTCAAAATTTTTCCTTTGCCCTCAGCTTACGCATATTTGCAAATTAATACACCTGCCTGTTTGTATAGGCAGAAACTAAAAAACACATGTCACAACAAATTAACATCACCCTCCCTGATGGCTCAGTGAGGGTTTATGACAAAGGAACCACCGGCCTACAGATTGCTGCAAGTATCAGCGAGGGTTTAGCCCGGAATGTCCTTGCAGCCAAAGTCAACGGTCAGGTATGGGATGCTTCCCGCGAGATCCACGAGGATTCGAACCTACAATTACTCACCTGGAATGACTTAGAAGGTAAAAGTACCTTTTGGCACTCTTCTGCGCACTTGATGGCAGAAGCTTTGGAGTCGCTATTTCCAGGAATCAAGTTTGGTATCGGTCCGCCGATCGAAACGGGATTCTATTACGACGTGGACTTTGGAGATCACAAACTGGAAGGAGAAGAGCTCGAAATGATCGAAAACAAGATCATGGAGCTGGCCAAGTTGAAGTCAGAGTTTGTTCGTAAGGAAGTTTCCAAAAAAGACGCAGTAGCCTATTTCCAGGAAAAAGGAGATGAGTACAAACTTGACTTGTTGGAAGGTTTGGAAGATGGTTCGATTACCTTCTACGAACAAGGCAATTTCACAGACCTTTGTCGAGGTCCACATATTCCAAACACTGGATTCATCAAAGCGGTCAAGTTGACCAATATTGCCGGTGCCTATTGGAGAGGGGACGAGAAGCGAAAAATGCTAACCCGTATCTATGGGGTCACTTTCCCTAAAGCCCAAGAGCTTAAGGATTATCTCACTCTTTTGGAAGAGGCCAAAAAGCGGGATCACCGAAAACTTGGTCGTGAGCTGGAGCTATTCATGTTCTCTGAAAAAGTAGGCATGGGTCTGCCGCTCTGGCTACCAAAAGGCACCTTGCTGCGTGAGCGCTTGGTGGCATTTATGAAAAGGGCTCAGGATAAGTCAGGCTATCAGCAAGTGACTACCCCGCACATCGGAAGCAAGGTACTTTACGAGACCTCCGGACACTATGAAAAGTATGGGAAAGATTCGTTTCAGCCGATCACAACTCCACACGAAGGGGAAACCTTCTTGCTGAAACCGATGAACTGCCCTCACCATTGTGAGATTTATAAGCACAAGCCGAGGTCTTACAAGGACCTTCCTATCCGATATGCTGAGTTTGGTACCGTTTACCGATACGAGCAGAGTGGTGAGTTGCATGGCTTGACTCGAGTAAGAGGTTTTACCCAAGATGATGCGCATATTTTCTGCCGACCTGACCAGGTGAAAGAGGAATTCATCAAGGTGATTGATTTGGTGTTGTATGTGTTTAAGGCATTGGGCTTTGATGATTACACGGCCCAGATTTCACTTCGAGATCCTGAAAACAAGCAAAAGTACATCGGAAGTGATGAAGCTTGGGAAAAGGCAGAGTCGTCCATTATAGAAGCCTGCGCTGAAAAAGGGATGGAAACCGTGACAGAATTAGGCGAAGCGGCATTTTATGGACCGAAGCTTGATTTCATGGTAAAAGATGCCCTTGGCAGAAAATGGCAGTTGGGCACCATTCAAGTGGATTACCAGCTCCCTGAGCGATTCCAGTTGGAATACATCGGATCTGATAACCAAAAGCATAGACCGGTAATGATTCACCGAGCGCCATTTGGTTCTTTGGAGCGATTTGTAGCCGTATTGATTGAACATTGTGGGGGAGAATTTCCTCTTTGGCTTGCACCTGAGCAGATCAATATTCTTCCTATTTCCGAAAAATTCATCCAGTATGCAGAGGAGATTAAAGGAATCCTTGAAGATGCGGGCATTACCGGTCAGCTGGATAACCGGGATGAGAAGATCGGTCGAAAAATTCGGGATGCTGAAGTGAAGAAAGTTCCGTTCATGTTAATCGTCGGAGAGAAAGAACAAGAAGAAGGTAAAGTTGCGGTAAGAAAACACGGACAGGGCGACTTAGGCTCGTTCTCTATCGAAGAGTTTATCAACTACTTTCAAGGAATCATATCAGAATCATTAAAGAAAGAGTAATTCGGTAAAAATCCACTTCGTTTTTTGAATTGGAAATAATTCCGATATTTGCAGGCAATTTACTTTAAAACAATCATAGCTAACTTGAATCCAAGACCACAGCAGCCAAGAGGAAGACAAGAAGAACCTTATCGAATCAATCATAAGATTAGAGTCAGAGAGGTTAGGGTAGTAGGTGACTTTGTAGAAGGAGGGAACGCAGTTCTCACTGTCGAAAAAGCCATTAAAATAGCTCAGGACAATGAGCTTGACCTAGTTGAAATTTCTCCCAATGCAGATCCACCCGTTTGCAAAATTATCGATTACGCGAAGTTTAAATACGAGCAGAAAAAAAAGCAAAAGGAGATCAAGGCCAATGCAGCTAAAGTTGTTTTAAAGGAAATTCGTTTCGGACCTAACACGGATGATCACGATTTCAATTTCAAATTGAAACATGCTATCAACTTCTTGAAGGAAGGAGCAAAAGTAAAAGCCTATGTACACTTTGTCGGAAGAACGATTGTCTTCAAAGAACGTGGTGAAATGTTGCTTTTGAAGTTTGCGCAAGCCTTGGAAGATGTAGGTGTGGTGGAGCAAATGCCGAAGTTGGAAGGAAAGAGGATGAATATTTTCCTCGCTCCGAAACCAGGAAAGAAATAATTTCAACCAACTAAATACAGCAAAATGCCAAAAGTAAAAACCAAATCCAGTGCAAAAAAGCGGTTTTCCCTAACAGGAACCGGTAAAATCAAAAGGAAACACGCTTTTAAAAGCCACATCCTGACGAAAAAATCTACTAAGCGTAAGCACAACTTGACCAAAGCTGGTCTGGTACACGTTGCGGACGAAGGTAGAGTAAGAGATATGTTGAAAATCTGATTTTCAGCCCAACTCTTTAAAAATTAAGGTTTATTTATTCACCAGATGCTTTGGTAAACAAGTTCTCGATAATTTGAGGCACCAAGTGTCAAAAAACAAAAAACTATGCCTAGATCAGTAAACGCGGTAGCGTCAAGAGCAAGAAGAAAAAAAGTGCTTAAGGCCACAAGAGGTTACTTCGGAAGAGGTAAAAACGTGTGGACGGTAGCAAAAAACAAGTATGAGAAAGGTCTTCAGTACGCTTACAGAGACCGTAAAGCAAAGAAAAGAGAATTCAGAGCTTTGTGGATTCAGCGTATCAATGCCGGTGCCAGAGAGCACGGTGTTTCCTATTCTCAATTGATGGGATTGTTGAAAAAAGCAGAAATCGAACTTAACAGAAAGGTTTTGGCTGATCTTGCAATGAACCATCCAGAGGCATTTAAAGCTGTAGTTGAAAGAGTGAAATAAGGTCGGCACTACCTTATTTCGCGGAAGCCTTCCTTCGGGAAGGCTTTTTTATTTTAGAATAATTTGAAAATACCGTAACCCGATACCAGAAGGATAGCTGCAGTGCTAAGCCAAAACATCATTCGTGCAAAAAAGCCATTAAATAAAGCTAGAGGTTGATTCTTTTTATAAAAGTTGACTCCGCCAAAGACTACTATCAAAAGCATTACGGAACCGATAACTCCTCCAATCAAGACCATAAATCCTGGTTCTTTCAAAAACAGAAAGGTTAAAACCCAACAGACAGGAAATGTGATCGATAAGATCCTGATCGTTTTTGACCAAGATTCAGGGCTTTTGGAAATCCAGCCTAGTTGACTTAAAATATCTGGAAAAAGTCTTGTCCAATAAGCTAATGTGGCAAACACGCTGGAAAAAAGTGCAAAAAAGCCACCTATCAAGTAGGCAAAACGGGCTTCAGGTCCGAGTGCCTCTGTATAAATTTTAGCCAAACTACTAATCAGATCTGTTCCTTCCGGAATTATCTCTCTTCCATTTAAAATCGAAGCGCCTAATAGGTAGAATGCAGCTGTCACTACAGTGTAAACAAGCATAGCAACAAATGCATCCAAATACATGATTCCAATCCATCCTTTTGCCCTATTTTTCCATTCCACTGAGCCATCATTATGACCTACATAGGATGCATATCCCTTTTCCTGACACCAATAAGTGTAAGCGATGATTTCATCACTGGCTACTCCGGTAATGCCAAATGCACCAATTGCCACAAAAATTAATTCTGAGGGAAGTTGGAAAGTGAGCCCTGAAGCTACCTGCCCCCATGTGAAGCCAAATGGAGTGTAAAAAAGCGAAATCAGGGAGACCAAAGTGAGAACCGTAAATCCAAAAACCAGAAATGTTGAGGTTCTTTCGATCACCGTGTAATAGTTTTTGAGGAAAAAAAGAATCAAGGTAAAGCCTAGAAAAATGGCTATTAAACTCAGAGGGAGTCCCGGAAACATTAAATGAACCGTTATTGCCGCCCCTCCAAGCATTCCTCCTAACTGCAAGATTTTTAATAGGGTCAGCAGAAAAATCCCCCAAATTGACCAATGCCCTTTTCCAAGTTTTGGTCCCATGAGCTCATTAAACTCAGCCATTAAAGGTTTGCCCGTAATGATGGCGTTTTTTCCATATTCCAATTGAATGGCAACTTTAATTAGACAGCTAACCAGAATTACCCAAAACGTGATGAATCCACCTTTTGCACCCAGTATTGTGGTGGCAATTAATTCACCCGAACCGACGATGGAGGCTGATAGAATAAATCCTGGTCCCAAAAATTTCAGTTTGGCAAAAAAGGAAGTTGGGGGAGTAAGGATTGAACCTTGCTTTTTTAATTCCTGCATAGGGGACGGTGGTAAAAGTGATTCAAGGGGATCTTATCTTCTTTGAATCACTTTTTAAAATGCTTATCCTCCAATAATTTCCTTGAGCTTACCGACCATTCCCTCCCAAATCGCAGAAAGTTCCTCTTCTTCATACTCATTGGAATAATCGATTACTTTTAAAAATAATGACTGGGTTAATTCATTTTCTTCAAGTTTAAACTCTATGAAGGAATGGTCTGAATTATCAGGATCTTTTGGGTCAAAAAACTCAAACTTTACATGAGCATTTGATCTTAGGATGACAAGCTTGGCAAAATGGTCTTCGTTGTCAAAATTAAATATGTAATTCTTGTCTTCGTCAATCCTTACTTCATCTGCAAACCACTCTTCTAAACCGCTCGCAGTACTCAGGTAATTGAAAACAATCTTCTTGGAAGCATTTATTTGATAATCAGCAACAAACTTATTTTTGACCATGATTGGGCGATTTAGGAGTGAAATTTTCACACATTTTATTAAAACTGAACTTGGATTTAAAAGGACAAGACATCATATTTGCATTCCCATTTGGGGAGGGCTTTTAATCCCTGATTTCATAAGGAAATTTGCTCTTGAATTCATTGGTTTGTGGTTTAATATAGCCATTAATTCGACAAATCAATATTAGAAAATGGTTTAAAAAATATCCCGGCGAGGTAGCTCAGTTGGTTAGAGCGCAGGATTCATAACCCTGAGGTCACGGGTTCAACTCCCGTCCTCGCTACAAAGGCTTTCAGAGATGAAAGCCTTTTATTTTTTAAATTTCTTTCTAAAACTTCAACCTTATTTATCGTATAGAGCTCATAATTCAGTTGAATAAAACCCTGCTCAGTTTTTTAATTTTGAACTTGGTACGCTGAAAATCGTTTTCTTTGCCGAGCAAGTTTTCGCTGATGAAAAAACTGGATAAGCTTATTCTAGGGTCATTTCTTGGTCCATTTATTTTAACCTTTTTGGTGGTAGACTTTATTCTACTGATTGTCAATATGCTTAAGTATTTTGACGAGATTTTTGGGAAAGGGCTTGGGTTTTGGATATATGCTGAATTAATCGGCTATTTCGTCATCAGTATTTCCCCGATGGCTCTTCCTTTGGCGGTGCTTTTATCTAGTCTGATGACCTTCGGGAATTTAGGTGAGCATTTTGAATTGACTGCCATAAAGAGTAGCGGTATTTCGCTTACACGAGCCCTCAGACCAATCGGGATATTTTCAGTGATCCTTACGATTGTGGCATTTTTGTCCAATAATTACCTCGTGCCAAAAGTCAATCTAAAGACGTTTGGGCTTTTGTATGACATCCGGATGAAAACACCGGCCTTGGATATTAAAGAAGGAGTTTTTTACGCTGGAATTAATGGGTATAGCATCAAGGTAAACCGTAAGTTAGATGATGTCAGATTGCAGGATATTATCATCTATAACCACACAGAAGGACTGGGGAACGTCAACGTGACTTTGGCGGATTCAGGCAGGATGGAGACATTTTTAAATGATTCCTACTTGAAGCTAACACTTTATAATGGTCAAAATTATAAAGAAGCAAGATCTACTAGGGGAATTACTGAAGCTCCGGTAGAATTTTCACGTACTGAGTTTGAAGATAATACCATGGTACTTGACCTATCCGCCTTCCAATTAAGCAGAACCCCTGAAGATCAATGGTCTACCAATCGAGCGATAAAAAGAATTGATGAAATTAAAGAAGGTCTTGATTCGATTAATTTCATTATCAATGATCTAAAATTCCAAAATTACACCAACGCTGCTAGCATTTATCCATTTTTTACCAGAAACAGGAAACTGACACCATCTCAAGAGATTCTTGAATTGAAGGCTGAATATGACACGCTTCGTAAAGTGAAAATCGAGAAGGAGAAATCATTGAAAGATAGTATTGATCGGGTTAGGAGGGAAGATTCATTAAGTAAATTGTCCGTTCAGAAAACTGATACCTCCACTAAAGTGGACATTTCCTCAGAGGCAGTCATTCCAGATTCCGATTCACTTTTCAAAAGAAAATTAGCGGTGAAAAAAAATCAGGATTGGGATACAATTAGTCCAAAGCCAGACATCATTACCACAGTGGATACCATGGGAATACCCTTGGTTAATAAGAAGACACGAACTGAACCACTTACGGTCCGTGAAAGAGAAATTTTGGATTCAGTCATCTATGACCGGGGTTATATCACCAACGCCATTACGATGGCATTGAATAATGCGCGGAATTTGAAAAATACTTTCAATATAAAGATGAGCCAACATGATGGCCATTTGCGGGAGTACAGAAGATATGAAATTGCGTGGTATCAAAAATACAGTCAAGCCATTGCTTGCTTTATGATGTTTTTGATTGGAGCACCTTTGGGGTCAATTATTAAAAAAGGGGGCCTTGGATTGCCTGTTTTGATTTCTATTCTTTTCTTTATTTTATTTTACATGCTCACCATTACAGGTGAAAAATGGGCAAAAGAAGGGGTAACGGATCCATTTTTAGGGACTATATTTTCTAACCTTTGCTTATTGCCATTTGGTCTCTTCTTCCTAAGGCAGGCCAGGAGGGATGCAAGATTGTTTGAGGCAGACTTTTACACAGGTATTTGGAAGAAAATCCAACAAATCATACCGCTGAAAAAAGCAATTTGAAGCCTCTATTTTATTATTGAATTTAAAACAATACCTTTGTAACTGTTTTATTAAATTTAGCTAAACATGTATTTAACATCAGAGAAAAAACAAGAGTTGTTTAAAAATCATGGACGGTTAAAATCTGCTACTGATACAGGATCTCCTGAATCACAGATTGCCCTCTTTTCACACAGAATCCAGCATTTGACTCAGCATCTGAAGTCAAACAAGAAAGATCACTCCTCCAGACTTGGTTTGATGAAGCTGGTCGGTAAAAGAAGAAGTCTTCTAGACTACCTCCATAAAAGAGATATCGAGCGTTACAGAGCAATTATTGCCGAGCTCGGAATCAGAAAATAATCCTTTCAGTAAGGTTCTCTTGGTTGAGAACCTTACTTTTTTCTTTTTAACCGATGAACCAGATTTTTTATTACTAAGACGCTTTAATTCTAACACGTATTTATGTTACCAAATTTGATCACCAAATCCATCACCCTTCAGGATGGTAGAGAAATTATCATTGAGACCGGAGCTTTAGCCAAACAGGCGGACGGTTCAGTAGTTGTGCGAATGGGAAAAGCAATGCTGTTGGCTACAGTAGTTGCAAAAAAAGACGCCTTGGATGGCGTTGACTTTTTACCTTTATCAGTGGATTATCAAGAGAAATTTGCCGCTTCAGGTAAGATTCCTGGTGGATTTTTAAAAAGAGAAGGCAAACTCTCTGATTACGAAGTTTTGATTAGCAGACTAGTAGATCGTGCGATCAGACCTATTTTTCCAGATGATTATCATGCAGATACACAAGTGGCTATCACGCTGATGTCCAATGATGAGGAAGTTTTGCCTGATGCTTTGGCGGGTCTTGCGGCCTCAGCAGCCTTGGCTGTTTCGGATATTCCTTTCAATGGTCCGATTTCAGAAGTAAGAGTAGCTAAGATTGACGGCCAGCTTGTCATTAATCCTACTCCTTCGGCTTTATCTAAAGCTTCTCTTGAATTTATTGTAGCAGGTTCACTAGAGTATATCTTGATGGTGGAAGGTGAAGCTTCTGAAATCCAGGAAGATGAAATGGTAGAAGCACTTCAGTTTGCACATGAGGAGATCAAGCGTCATTGCCTAGCTCAAATGGAGCTTACCAAGCTCGTTGGCAAAGAACAAAAAAGAGAATACTGCCACGAAAAATCGGATGCAGCCCTTTACGATAAAATGAGAGCGGAGCTTTACGATAGACTTTTTGAAGCAGTAAGTCGGCAGATTGCCAACAAATCCGAAAGATCAGCGATCGTAAAGGAAATCAAAGACTCTTTCATAGCGAGTTTGGACGAAAATCATGGATTTGAGACAAGCCTTATTGGGCCTTATTTTCATAAAATCCACAAAGAGGCTGCAAGGAATCTGACTCTTGAAACCAAAAAGAGATTGGACGGTCGAAATCTTGATGAAATCAGACCGATCTGGTCTGTGGTTGATTATTTACCATCTGCACACGGTTCGGCTGTATTTACAAGAGGCGAAACTCAATCTGTGACTACCTGTACATTGGGTACAAAGATGGACGAGCAAATGATCGACGGTGCTGTAATTTCCGGTTACAACAAATTCTATTTGCATTACAATTTCCCTGGATTCTCTACGGGTGAGGTAAAGCCAAACCGTGGTCCGGGAAGAAGAGAGGTTGGACATGGCAATTTGGCTATGAGAGCTCTAAAGAAAGTTTTGCCTCCTGAAAATGAAAATCCCTATACTATCCGTATCGTTTCTGACATTCTAGAATCCAATGGATCGTCTTCAATGGCCACAGTCTGTGCAGGTTCACTTGCCTTGATGGATGCAGGAGTTCAAATTACTGCTCCAGTGACCGGTATAGCGATGGGGATGATTTCAGATGCCAAAACCGGAAAGTATGCCATCCTTTCGGATATTCTTGGTGATGAAGACCATTTGGGTGACATGGACTTTAAAGTGACTGGAACTGAAAAAGGCATCACGGCTTGTCAAATGGATTTGAAAGTAGAAGGCCTTGATTATTCAGTTTTGAAAGAAGCGCTTTACCAAGCAAAAGAAGGAAGACTTCATATTTTAAGAGAAATATCCAAAACTCTTGCCGCTCCTAAACCAGATCTTAAGCCTCATACTCCACGTTCATTTATGATGTGGATTCCTAAAGAGTTGATTGGTGCGGTTATTGGACCAGGAGGAAAGGTAATCCAGGAAATGCAAAAAGATACCCAGACAACCATTGTTATCGAAGAGATTGACAATCAGGGTAAAATCAACATCTTCTCAGCTAACCAAGCCAATATGGATGCGGCTATCAGAAGAGTAAAAGCCATCGTTGCACAACCTGAGATTGGGGAAGTCTACACGGGTAAAGTGAAAAATATTCAGCCTTTTGGCGCCTTCGTGGAATTTATGCCAGGTAAGGATGGTTTACTTCATATCTCAGAAATCAAGTGGGAAAGACTTGAAAGTATGGAAGGTGTACTTGAGCCAGGAGAAGAAATCATGGTTAAGCTTATCGATGTCGATAAAAAGACCGGTAAGTTCAAGTTGTCCCGAAAGGTTTTGTTGCCTAAGCCTGAAAAACCAGAGCAAAAAGGGTAAGCCTGAAAGTACAAATACCTATCTTATCGAATATATTTTCAATTATAAAATAGTTAATCCTGAATGAGGCAGCTAAAAATTAGCAAGCAGATTACCAACAGAGAGTCACAATCCCTTGACAAATACCTTCAAGAGATTGGTAAAGTCGACCTGTTGACAGCTGATGAAGAGGTGGTATTGGCCAAAAGAATCCGTGAGGGTGATCAACTAGCGTTGGAGAAATTGACCAAAGCCAACCTTCGATTCGTAGTTTCTGTAGCCAAGCAGTATCAAAACCAAGGGCTTTCTTTGGGGGACTTGATCAATGAAGGCAACCTAGGTTTGATTAAGGCAGCTCAGCGTTTTGATGAGACTAGAGGCTTTAAATTTATCTCCTATGCAGTATGGTGGATCAGACAATCTATCCTACAGGCATTAGCCGAACAATCTAGAATTGTCAGACTTCCGCTTAACCGAGTAGGATCTTTGAATAAAATCTCCAAAACGTTCAGTGAATTGGAGCAAAAGTTTGAGCGTGAACCTTCTCCTGAAGAATTGGCTGAAGTATTGGAAGTAACTGCTTCTGAAGTAGTTGATACCATGAAAATTTCAGGCAGACACGTATCCATGGATGCTCCGTTTGTTCAGGGTGAAGAAAACAGCCTTTTGGATGTATTGGAAAATGACGGTGATGAAAAGCCAGACGATGGATTGATGAATGATTCCTTGAGAAAGGAAGTACAGCGAGCACTGTCTACTTTGACTCAAAGAGAAGCAGACGTCATCACACTCTATTTCGGATTGAATGGCGAACATGCCATGACACTCGAAGAAATAGGCGAAAAATTCAACCTTACCAGAGAGCGTGTAAGGCAGATTAAAGAAAAAGCCATTAGAAGATTGAGGCATACTTCAAGAAGCAAAACCCTCAAACCTTATTTGGGATAATATACAAAAGGGGGCTCAGGCCCCCTTTTTCTTTCCTACATGTAAGTGAAACTTTATCATATTGATTATAAAGTAACAAGGCTCACTTTAGGGAATTTTAACTTTTCCCAGTTTTGTTGCTAGATAGTAAATCATAAAATTTAACCGATTAAAGGTATAATGAGCCAAGAAATTGAAAAGGTTAAGGTCCTGATTATTGGATCTGGCCCTGCAGGGTACACTGCGGCGATCTACGCTGCGAGGGCAGGTATGAAACCTGTGTTATATACAGGCGGACAGCCTGGAGGACAACTCACCATCACCACCGATGTAGAAAATTATCCTGGATATCCGGATGGAATCATGGGGCCCGAAATGATGGAAGATTTCAGAAAGCAGGCTGAAAGATTTGGAACAGACATCCGATATGGTTTGGTTACTCAAGTGGACTTTACTTTAAGACCGCATAAGGTTACCGTTGACGATCAGATAGAGATACAGGCCGAGACCGTAATCATCAGTACAGGAGCGTCTGCCAAATGGTTAGGATTGGAAAGCGAAAATAGACTGAACGGTAGGGGAGTTTCAGCTTGTGCTGTTTGTGATGGATTCTTTTTCCGAGGACAGGAAGTAGCCATTGTAGGCGCAGGGGATACTGCCTGCGAAGAAGCTTCTTACCTCGCCAATATTTGCTCAAAAGTCTACATGATTGTAAGAAAAAGCGAGATGCGTGCATCCCAAATCATGCAAAACCGTGTAAAAAACAATCCGAAGATTGAAATTCTCTGGAATTCTGAAACCGAAGAAATCCTCGGTGAAGAAGAAGTGACTGGGGTGAAAGTTTTGAACAATAAAACAGGGGAAATCAGAGAAATCGCAATTTCTGGCTTCTTTGTTGCTATTGGACACCAACCAAACACCGAGATATTCCGGAAATTCATCGATATGGATGAGGCTGGCTATATCAAAACCATTCCTGGAACTACCAAAACCAATGTGGAAGGAGTTTTCGCCTGTGGAGATGCGCAAGACAATGTGTACAGACAGGCGGTTACTGCAGCAGGTACAGGATGTATGGCGGCATTGGACGCTGAGCGTTTTTTGGCAGCGCATGAATTACATTAAAAACAGTTAATGAGGAGTTTAATTCTTAAGTCAATATTGGGATTTATCTTGAGCATTGGTCTTTTTCAGGCCAATGCTCAAGTTTTTCCTAAGATCATCAAAAAAAATCCCACAAATCCTGCACAGGCTCAGGAAAGGAGAAATATTGAACTGAGAGAATTTGACCAAGAAGGTTATCTGAGAACGATCTCTACCCAAACAGATTCTTTACTTTTTCAAAATAACGTAAACCTGGCAAGAATCAGGTCCATCATCAGTGAAGACCCATTTTCCTTAAACTGGGCACCTACCAATCAACTAATTCAGATTTCAGAGCAAATTCAGATAGACAGTATTTGGATTACCGCCTTTGAATATTTTTCAAACTGGGACAGCAAAAAGGTAGATATCTATAATCTTGATATTAAGAATTTCCAGGATAGCTTGGTTTTGAAGCTATATGATCAAAAATATGGTCAACATTGGAAGATGCCCCTCGATGATTTGTTGGTCAATTCCCGATTTGGACCAAGATGGGGTAGAATGCACTCCGGTACAGATTTGGACCTAAATACAGGTGATCCTATCTATTCTGCTTTTGATGGAATCGTTCGTGTGAAATCCTATGACAGGTATGGTTATGGCTATTATTATGTGGTCAGGCATAAGAACGGTTTAGAGACCCTTTACGGTCACTTATCCAAGCATGTGGCGGAAGTTGGGCAAGAAGTCAAAGCTGGAGACTACCTTGGAAAAGGAGGTTCTACGGGCAGAAGCACTGGCCCTCACCTTCATTATGAACTTAGATATAAGGGGCTTGCCTTTGATCCTGAAACAGTTTACGACTTTGAAAAGGGGGAATTGACCAAGCAGGAACTTTTGATCAATAAGCAGCTGTTTGGACATATTGCAAAAGCTCGAGCCGCTGCCTATCACCGCGTAAAAAGAGGAGATAATTTGGGTTCAATCGCCAGAAGATATGGAGTATCTGTTTCTCAGATCACCAGACTCAATGGAATCTCCACAAGAACAATCCTAAGAATCGGTCAAAATCTAAGGGTCAAATAAGAATTACCACCATGAATAAATTGGATATTTTAGTCATTGCAGCGCATCCCGACGATGCAGAACTTGGATGTTCCGGTACTATCGCTGCTCACATTGCCAAAGGGTTTAAAGTTGGTATCGTGGATTTGACTCATGGGGAAATGGGAACCCGAGGTACTCCCGAGATTAGGCTTCAGGAAGCAGCCGATGCGGCTAAAATTCTAGGTCTTTCTGCTAGAGAAAATCTGGGATTCAAAGACATCTATTTTAAAGATGATGAAGCACACCAGCTTGAATTAATCAAAGTCATTCGGAAATACCAACCAGAAATTGTGTTGGCAAATGCCATAACTGACAGACATCCGGATCATGGCAAAGGAGCTTCTTTGGCGTCAAATGCCTGTTTCATGAGCGGACTTCGAAAGATTGAAACCGAATTGGATGGGGTTGCACAGCAAGCTTGGCGGCCAAAATTTGTCTACCACTATATCCAAAACAATTACATTCAGCCGGATTTTATTGTGGATATCTCGGCACATTGGGATACTAAAGTGGCCAGTATCATGGCTTTCAAATCCCAATTCTACGATCCTGCCAGCCAAGAACCGGCTAGCTTCATCTCTTCTCCTGAATTTCTTCCATTTATTGAATCCAGATCGCGTGAATTAGGCCATCGAATCATGGTCAAATATGGAGAGGGTTTCACCGTGGAGCGATTTATAGGCGTCGATAATCTTTTTGACCTGAGGTAATCAAGGAGCAAGTCTCGAAATTTTCCAATCACCTTTAGCTTCTTTGGTGTAACAGATCCGATCATGCAGCCTGCTCGGTCTGCCTTGCCAAAATTCCATCCGATGGGGGACAAGCCTATATCCACCCCAGTGAGGAGGCCGAACCATGGTGGTTGGGGTGAATTTTTCTTCGATGACTCGCTGATTGGCTTCGATCACTTCTCTTCCAGAAATTTCCCTGCTTTGAGGCGAGGCCCAGGCTCCAATTTGTGAACCAAATGGTCTTGAGAAAAAATACTCATTGGATTCTTCTTCACTGATTTTGGCTACTTCGCCGATCACCCGCACTTGACGCTCGATTTCGGCCCAAAAAAAGGTGAGTGAAGCCTTCGGATTTGAATTCAGCTCAATGCCTTTTTCACTTTCGTAATTGGTAAAAAATACAAAGCCATGATCCAATTCTTTAAGCAAAACGATTCTTCCATTGGGAAATCCATCCAAGCCTAGGGTAGATAGACACATGGCATTGACTTCCAGTGCTTCTGAATCTATAGCTTCATCCATCCAATGTTTGAATTGACGAAGAGGGTCTAGACTTACATCCTTTATTTCCAGGGATTTTAGGGTATAGTCCTTACGAATATCTGCTAATCTCATGGGATTGGGTTAATTTTCTGATCATTATACGAAGCTACTAGGGACATTGCATTTTTGAAATTTAAACTTATCTTTTTCTATCGATTTTGATTCAGCATGAATAACAACCCAAACAAAACCCCTCTTCCCGGTAATCTTTTAATCTCAGAACCTTTTTTGCAGGATGAAAACTTCATGCGCTCTGTCGTATTGCTCTGTGAACATAATTCAGAAGGAAGTTTTGGTTTGGTGCTGAACAAGCCCTCCATTCTTCACCTAAGCGAATTGGTAGAAGAGTTGTCTTTCATAGAAAGTGAGGTTTACATTGGAGGACCAGTAGAGCAAAATACACTGCATTTCATCTATTTCGGGGCTAAAGAATTGGAAGGCAGCATTCAAGTAGGGGAAGACCTTTGGTGGGGAGGGGATTTTTATGCGTTGGTAGAAAAATTAAAACTCAACATGATATCCCCACACTCCATTCGATTTTTTCTGGGCTACAGTGGTTGGTCATCAGGTCAACTTTCAGATGAATTGTCAGAAAATACCTGGATCATCTGCACCGAAAAAATTGACGCCCAAATCCTGGAAAACACCCCTGAAGAGCTCTGGAAAATACTTCTAAAAAACATGGGAGGGGAATTTAAGGTTATTGCAAATTATCCCCTTGACCCAAGATTAAATTAGGCAAAATGCCTACATTTGCCCATATTGCCTTGAAATAGTATCGATTTTATGACCGAGAAAAGTAACGAATTGTCCGATCAGGACAAGGTGACCCAAGCTTCTGAAAAAGAAGCAACAGGTATTGAGAATACAGCAGAAAGCGCTGAATCTTCTGTGGAACAAACAGAAACTTCAATACCTGAATCCGCAGATCAGCAAGATCCAACAGATCAGGTTTCTGAACCTGCTGCGCAAGTTGAACCCGTATCCGAAGAGGAAACTCCGACACCTGCTGAAGATTCTGCCAATGAGGCCGATGAAGCAACGGAAGAGGAAGATGATCATACTCCCGAGGATCTTTCTGGTTTGACTAAAAGCCAACTGCTTCACTTGCTGAAAGATAAGCTTCAGCATGGTGTATCTCTCAAGCTCGATAAACTTGCTCATGAAATCAAAGCTGCCTTTGATGATTTGGTAGCCAAGGATACGGAAGCTGCACTTTTGAAATTCAAATCAGAAGGCGGATCAGAAGATGATTTTCAATATCGCTACCACGAAGAAGAAAGAGAATTCAATAAGCTCTTCAATGACTTCCGTCATCAGCTCAATTCCCTAAGAAAAGAGGCTGAAAAGCAGAAGGAGCGCAACCTTCAATTGAAAACCGAACTACTCAACAAACTGAGAGATTTGGTGGATGGTGAAGAGACAACTTTGAGCATGGGTGCGATTAAGGCTATCCAGGAAGAATGGAAGTCGCTTGGTCCGGTACCTGCTGCACAAAGCAGAAACCTTTGGGCGAGCTTCAATGCCCTAATGGACCGTTTCTATGACAACAGAAGTATTTACTTTGAGCTGAAAGAACTCGACCGCAAAAAAAATCTGGAAAGCAAACTGGAGCTTTGCGAAAAGGCGGATGCGCTTAAAGAAGTAAAAGACCTCAAAGAAGCCATCAAACAGTTGAATGAACTTCATGAGGAGTTTAAGCATATCGGACCTGTGCCGAGAGACGAACAGGAAAATCTTTGGCAGCGATTCAAAGCAGCCTCCGATGCGGTTTACGACAGAAGAAAGGAATTCTTTGAAGGTCAAAAAGAAGTCTTTAAAAAGAATCTGACTGAAAAAGAAGCCCTGATCGGTCTATTGGCTCCATTTGGGGAATTTAAAGCGGACCGAATCAAAGATTGGAATACCAAAACCAAGGAAATCCTGGACATTCAAAAGGCTTGGGAAAAAATCGGTCCTGTGCCAAAAGAATCCGGGAAAGACATTAACAAAGCTTTCTGGGCTTCATTTAAGCAGTTTTTCCATCACAAAAACCTGTTCTTCAAAGAACTTGATGAAATACGGGCGACCAATCAGAAGAAAGCAGAAGAACTGATTGCCCAAGCGGAAGCTCTGATGGAAAACACCGATTGGCAAAGTACGGCTAATCAACTGGTAAAGCTGCAGCAAGAGTGGAAGAAGCTCGGTCCTACACCGGAGAAAAACCGTGATGCGCTTTACAAGAAATTTAAAGCAGCCTGTGATTCTTTCTTCGAAAACAGAAGAACATCCACCAAGCAGGCCAACAATGAATTTGATGCCAACCTCAAACTGAAGCAGGACCTGATCGCGGCCATCCATAGCGCAGCAGCAGGAGAGAGCCGCTCAGAGGAGGAATTGAGTGGATTTGTGACCGAATTCAATGAGATTGGATTTGTGCCTCGCAAAAACATAAAGGAGATTCAAAACCAGTTCAAAGAGGCTGTAGATAGCTATTTGGAAAAACTGGATCCTTCAGGCACCGGTAGGGAAGATTTCTTGTTTAGACTCAACTTAAACAAAATCCAATCAGACCCTAATGCCATTAAGACACTCAACAAAAAAGAGCATGGCATCCGCAAGCAAATCACCGATTTGGAAAACAGCATTTCCTTGTGGAAAAACAACCTTGAATTCTTTGCTGCATCCAAAACTGCAGACAAATTGAGAGATCAGTTTGATGTGAAGATTCAAAAGGCAGAAGAGGAGATCGATAAGTTGAAGAAGAAGCTTACCATCCTGAAGGAATTCTAAATTTTTCCGGCTCAAAATCTGAGAGATAGCGTTTTTTATGAAATTTCTCAGGTTTTGGGTTTGGAGTAAAAGAGAGTAAGCCTATATTTGCACCACCTAAACGGGGAACGCCTCTTTAGCTCAGCTGGTAGAGCAACTGACTTGTAATCAGTAGGTCGCTGGTTCGATCCCGGCAAGGGGCTCTGTTTTAAAACACCTAGATATTTCTAGGTGTTTTTTTTTGCCCCATTGTAAACCTTAAACCTCTAAAATTTTTTGTTCTTATGTAAAGGAAAAAAGCATCCTGACGATTTTTACGGTGCGCAGTGATCTCCAGTGTTGATTACCTCTAGCAAGTGACTTTCCCTAATTTTTTGATCTGAGCAATTGTGGGAAATAAAAGTGAGTTCAAAAGCCCCGAAACCTAGCTAGGAATTACGTAGGACCAGTTTTTTGGACACATACGGTTTACAAAAATGAACTTTTGGTTAAAGTTTAAAACCCTTTTGGTTTTCATTCTAACTATAGATTTTTTAATTTGAATTTGAATTTGAAACCAGCTATAACTGAGAATGAACCGGCTAGCAGAACTCCGCTCTTTTGAAATCATGGATACCGATCCGGAGGTTGAAATGAATGAAGTAGCTGAAATGGCCAAGGCAATCTTCAATACACCCATTTCTGTGGTTTCGTTTATAGATGATCGCAGACAGTGGTACAAAGCCAAGATTGGAGTAAACTGGTCAGAGGTACCTTTGGAAGATACATTTTGTCGTTTTACCCTGGGGAAACCCGATGAAACACTGTTGATTCTTGACCCTTTGTCCGACGAAAGAGTAAAAGAAAATCCTTTTGTAACAGCAGCGGACGGGATTCGATTTTATGTGAGTGCTCCAATCGTTTCTTTTCAGGGGAATGTACTGGGAACAGTATGTGCATGGGATCACCAAAAGCATGAAGTCAAAGAGGCCCAATTGGAAGCGCTAAAATTATTAGCGAAGCGTGTAGCCATTTCTCTGGAAACAAGAAAACTACTAAAAGATCAACATCAAAAAATTGAGCTCTTTGGTCAAAAACTTCAAAAGCTTACCGAGCTGTCTCCAGGGGCATGGTTTAAGTTAAAAACTGAACCAGCTGCTAAGCAAATCAAACTGGATTTTTTGAGTTCTGGAATATCCCGATTGATTCCGGAGGCCAATCGGGAAGAAATAATTACTAACCCATCTGTTTTTCTGCATTGGATAAGTCCAAATTTGAGGTTTTCATTTCTGCGTCAGTTTATCCATTCTGCCAAATGCAACAGCTCATTTGAAATGGATATTCCGGTGAGTGTGGACGGTAAAAAGAAAATCTGGCTATGGATCAAAGCTCGACCTGATTTTGAAGACGGGGAAATCAATTTTTACGGTACCATACAGGACATCGGTCAAAAAATAGCTCATGTCAAATCTTTACGAAAATTCCTGTTTGATATTTCGCATAAGTTGCGTGCTCCCGTAGCCAAAATGAAAGGGGTAATTCATCTCATCCAAGAAGAAAATAACCCTGATTCTACCTTGGAAATGACTCCGATTCTCTACCGCAGCATGGATGAATTGGATCAGATTCTATACCGATTGAGTCGCGAATATTCTGACTTGATCGATTTTGTTGAGGATGAAAACTGAACAATAAAGTCTGTAGCATCCGATTTTTTGCTGTTGTGGATTTGGAGATTGCTTTTCTCTAGCACAGAGGGAAAATATCCAGTTAGGTTACTACTTCCTTTCTAGATCAAATCCAAACCTACTTTCATCTGCCAAAAAAAAAGGAATGAGAGTTTCTCCCATTCCTTTCCCCTCAAAATTTCACTTTGGGCTTACTTTATGCCTTTTTTGGCTTCTTTATCGATCGCATCCAGCAAGCTTCCAGTCTCCTTGGTATCATTTCCCAATTCCCAAAACATGATGCCTCCCAACTGCTTGTCGATCGCATAGCGGGTTTTGAGAGCCACGGAGACGGTGTCATCATAAGAGACCAAGAGACTGTCGGCGGCTTGATACATAAAGGGAGCTTTGGCATTTTCATCCCAATACCTCACAAAACTGCTGTCGGCTTCATACTTGGATCGGATCTCGTGGTAGGCATACCAACCGATGTGAATGTCACGGCTCTTTTGATACAAACCCTGATGGGTAGGAGGGACGCCTTTCCAGACTCTGCCATAGAAGGCCGAGCCGATTACAATCTGAGCTGGCTTGACTCCACGAGCGACCAAGTAATCGACTATTTTTTCCACGGAGTGGGGTTCATGATCGGTTTTTTTCTTGGCGAGGTAGAGGCTGTCTAGGTGTGATTGAAAGGGCGTACCTGCCAAATCCTCCTTGCTGGCACGTCCGAGCGGAGTATGGTGTCCGGTGTAGATGGACTCGCCCGATACCTGGTCGTAGGTCATCACATTCATGTAGTCCGCGTACTTCATGACTTCATCCACCTCGATAAAATCGTAATACCGCTCCCAACCGGCCGAGGCAAAGGTCAAGATCTTGGGAGAATCAAAGGTGTCCAGCATCTCTCGGAGGCCTTTCATCAGCGCGGTGAAGTTTTGGGTGTCTTCGGGTCTCGCCAAAGTGCCCGCACCTGAGATTCCCGGATATTCCCAATCCATGTCCATGCCGTCGAGTTGGTACTGTTGGATAAATGCTCGGGCGCTTTCGATGAATTTGGCGCGGCTTTCGGCAGTCAAGGCCATGTCGGAGAATCCATCCGCTCCCCAGCCTCCGCAGGCAATCATCACTTTGAGGTTCGGATTTCGCTCTTTTTGCTTCACCAAAGCTTCAAGTTTGGGTCCAGAATCTTCTGGATTTCTAAACTTCATTTCCCCATCTACCACATTGGTGAAGGAAAAAATGATGTGGGTGAGCTTTTCTACGGGGATTTTTTCGGGTTGGTAATCCCTCTCCGGTACGTAATAGGCCATGACCACAGGACCCTTTGGCTGGGAAGGAGCAGGTTTTTCACAGGAGGTAAAAAGTACACCTACCCAAAGTAAAAGCAGGAATGAAAGAAGTTGAAATCTGGAAAACATAAAGATCTTGGTTGAAATTTTCAATAAATGTGAAATTACTTTTTGAAAAAAATTATAAAATAGGCAAAAAGCAAATATTTTTATCCCTGGATATCGAGTTTGTCCAAGGGTGGCACAAGAGAGTGAATAGGTTTGGAAAATAGTAAAAGGCGGTATCTTAAGAAACTGAAACAGAAGTTGCGAAACTTGATCATATGAGATTGAATTTGAAAAGTATGTTTTGCTGGGGTACCTGTATGGCAGTCTTTGCCTGTCAGGCGCCTGAGCGATCACCGTTTGAGGTGTCTCCTGCGGAGTCCATGGACCCTAAGCGTTTGGAGGAGCCTTTTCCTAGTGTTCCACTTCCTGAAGGGATAGACTTGGAATCTCCGATTTGGAAAGGCATTGACCTGAGTCCAAAACCGCCCGTGGTGCCCGTCTCTGCCAATGAGCAGAAGAAATCCTTTGTGCTTAAGCCGGGATTTTCGATGGATCCGGTGCTTTCCGAGCCTCAGATTCGGGAACCTGCCTCCATACAGTTTGACGGAAATGGAAGAATGTACGTGCTGGAGCTCCGGACTTACATGCAGGACTTGGATGCTACCGGTGAGCTTTTACCAACCTCAAGAATTTCCCGATGGGAAGACTTGGATGAGGATGGCGTGTATGAGACGGGGACAGTCTTTCTGGACAGTTTGGTGTTTCCGCGCTATGTGGTTCCCTTTGGCCCAAACAGCATCCTTTCGATGGAATCCAACGAGGATCATGTGTACCGATTTACCGACACGGATGGGGATGGCAAGGCAGATAAAAAAGAACTTTTTGCTTCTGGCCTGGGCAGATCCGGCAATGTGGAACATCAGACGAGTTTCCTCACTTGGGCCTTGGACAACTGGATGTACAGCACGTACAACAATAAGCGCATCCGCTGGACACCTACAGGAGTGATCCAAGAAGAAAGCGGTAATCCTTGGGGGCAGTGGGGTGTGACCCAGGATAATTACGGCACGATTTTCTTCCAAGATGGGGCAGGTGGCGTACCACAGGGCTTCCAATTTCCGATCGTCTATGGCAATTTTTCTGTCAAGGGTGCACTCAAGGAAGGATTTCGAGTTCCGTACAGCTTGGTGAAATTGGCCGATTTCCAACCCGGCATGCAGGAAGCTAAGCCTGACGGCTCCTTGGCCAATGTGACCGGAGCTGCCGGAAATGACGTTTTTCGTGGTGATCGTTTGCCCAAGGATTTGGTGGGTGATTACCTCTACGGAGAGCCTGTGGGCCGAATCGTAAGAAGAGTGTTCACCGAAAAGGTGGAAGGACTTTCCTACCTCCAAAACAAGTACACCAGCGAGGAGTCAGAGTTCATCCAGTCAACAGATCCTTTGTTTAGACCGGTGGATATGGCCACCGCTCCGGATGGCACACTATACATTGTGGATATGTACCGAGGAATCATTCAGGAAGGGGAGTGGACGCAGGAGGGAAGCTACCTCCGTACCAAAATCCAGCAATACCAAATGGATGATGTGATTGGAAACGGTCGAATTTGGAGGCTTTCCTACGAGGGGATGCCTAGAAATACCGAAAAGCCTCGAATGTACGAGGAGACTTCCAAACAGCTGATTCGTCACCTCGAGCATCCCAATGGCTGGTGGAGAGACATGGCACAGCAGACCATGATCCTGAACCAAGACAAGTCGATTATTCCTGATCTGGTAGTGATGGCAAGTTCTTCCAAAAATGAACTCGCGCGCGTTCACGCCCTTTGGACCTTGGAAGGGTTAGGTGGATTGAATTCAGAATTGGTGAAAAAATTCATTTCAGATCCCAATCCCAAACTCAAGATGCAGGGATTGCGAGCGGCTGAAACCTTGTATAAGTATGGTGATAAATCCTTGGCTGACCTTTATGCTTCAGCCGCATTGGATGCCAATCCTGAGGTGGCCATTCAGGCCTTGTTAAGTGCACGTGTACTCAAAATCGACAAGGTCGATCAACTAATCAAAGCAGTACTTCAAAAAAATCCATCACAAGGGATTCAAGTGGTGGGGACGCAACTTTTGGAAAAACTGGAAGAAGCCAAAAAAGCGGCAGAAACCAAGTTTGAAAAGGAGGAGTTGGCGCTGTTTGTAAAAGGGAAGACGATTTTTGACAGCTATTGCTCGACCTGTCATGGTCCAAAAGGCTTGGGTTCTCCGGCTGGAGAAGGCCGCCTGATCGCTCCGCCTTTCTCAGGTTCGCCGAGGATCCTTGGTCATCCGGAGTATGCCACCAAGGTAATGTTGCATGGCTTGAAGGGTGCGATTGAAAAGAAAGAGTACGAAGGGGTGATGATCTCCATGAAGACCAATACAGACGAATACATCGCCTCGGTACTTTCCTATATCCGCAATGATTTCGGCAATTCAGGTTCCTTTATCTCGCCTGAGTATGTGGCCAAAATCAGAAAGGAAACCGAGTCTAGAAAAGATGCTTATTCCTTTGAGGAATTGATCGGGGAAATCCCAAAGGCCTTGACTTTTCAGGACAATTGGAAAGCAACGGCTAGCAGCACAGCCCTTCAAGGTGTAGGATCTTCCAAAGATCCCGGTTATGCCTTTTCTTACAAAGGTTGGAAGACGGAAACTCCACAAGCACCGGGAATGTGGTTTATGGTGCAGTTGCCGAGTCCGCAAGCCATTTCAGAAGTCCAGTTTGATGCAGGCAAGGAAGGATTTCCATTGGAATACACGGTTTCCCTGAGTAAAGATGGTAAAAGTTGGACCAAAGTAGCTCAAGGAAAAGGTAATCCAGGGATTAATTCATTGAGTTGGACAGGCACTGGCAAATTTATTTACCTGAAGATGGAGTCTCAAAGCAAGGGGGAACAACCTTGGTCTATGAAAAAATTGACGTTGTATTCGAGGTAATTCCCCTGAAAAATAGTCCTTAACGTCAATTATTTTCTAAAGAAAAACAGCTGATGGCTTTGAATAGCTTTCAGCTGTTTTTTTTTAAAACCAGAAAAGAATTGCTCATTTCTAGTCCATCAGAAATTTGGATTTGATTTTTTCCTAAATTTTGAAACAATCTAACCCTTTCATCACATGAAAAAATTATCCAACATCTTACTCATTACCCTTTTTGCTGTAGTCGCAACGGCAGGTTTGTCAAGTTTCAAGACGCTTACACCAGAATATTTTGAAGGAAAATGGGCGGTAACCGTGAAGGACACCCCTCAGGGAACTGCTACTATTCCGATGAGATTTGAAACTAAAGAAGGAAAGACTATGGGCTACTTTATGGAAGATGCCTCTGGCACGGAAAAAGTGATGTCTTCCGTATCTATCTCCGGTGATGTCCTTACAGGCTATTTTAATATTCAAGGCTATGATGTTTACATCAGTTTGAAAAAAGTGGACGACGAAAATGCCGCTGGTTCGCTGATGGATATGTTTACCGCTGAGGCGAAGAAAGTGAAGTGATACCTCGAAAAGCTCGGTAACCATTTCTTGACAAGCTCGGTATCCTTTTCTCGACAAGCTTGGTAACTCTTCTCAGAATGATTAAGAGCAAAAAATAAGGCCTGGAGATCCTCCAGGCCTTTTGTTTTTACTTTTTGCTGAGTGTAAACTCAGGGAGGTATTTGATTTTGCCACCTTCCATAGCTGACTCATGCGCCAATATCCCCACGCAGGTGATGTTAGCTGACTGAGCTGCATCCGGGTAAGGTGCCCGACCCTCTGTCAAGGCCATCAAAAACTCGTGAACCAAGTGCGGGTGAGATCCTCCGTGGCCCGAACCTTGGATAAAGGAAAGGTGCTGATTTTCGTCCGAATCGTACACTCCTTGAGTGGTGAATGGAGCGATTTCCGCAGGAAGTAGATGCGCATAGTCAGGGATTTTCACTTTCTCAGGCACTTCGCCAGTATGGATCACGGAATCCTCATGCTCGATCAAGGTCCATTCAAATGACTTTTTGGATCCGTAGACGTCAAAGCTTTCGCGGTATTGTCTTGCGGTATTGAACAGCGATCGGGTCACCTCTGCTGCCAGATCAGAATCCTTCAACTTAATGTGGCAGGTCTCAATGGCGAAAGGCGAACCGTATTTTGGAATCAGATTTTCATCAATTCGACCTGAACCAAGGCAAGACACATATTCTGCCTGACCCTTTGGCAATGCCAAAACCGGACCTACACAGTGCGTAGCATAATGCATAGGAGGGAGTCCTTCCCAATAGCCCGGCCAACCGGCCATTTCCTGTTGATGGGAAGCACGCAGGAATTGGATTTTACCCAATTCACCTTTTTCATACATCTCCTTCACGAAGAGGAATTCACGGCTGTAGATTACCGTCTCCATCATCATGTAAGTCAAGCCTGTCTGTGCGCACAATTCCACGATTTGACGGCATTCTTCTACAGTCGTGGCCATAGGCACGGTACACGCGACGTGCTTTCCTGCTTTCAAGGCCTTGATACTTTGCTCGGCGTGATTTTGAATCGGCGTATTGATGTGTACCGCGTCGATAGTGGGATCTTTCAGCAGTTCATCGTAGTCGGTATAGACTTTTTCGATGCCAAATGCTTTTCCGATTTCTTCTGCTTTTTCTTTGTTCCGCTGGCACACGGCATACATGTTTGCCAAAGGATGTTTTTGGTAGATAGGGATAAATTCGGCACCAAAGCCTAGGCCTATGATGGCAATGTTAATTTGTTTTTGACTCATGGGTATTTAGTTTTTTAAAAAAGATGGAAGACCGAAGACGGAAGATACAAATTCAGAATGCTGAAGTATGAAATCCGAAATCTCCAAAAGCTGCCTTCGGAAGACCATTTCATTTTTTTGGGTTTCTTTTTGATTTAATTTTTAATTAAGTGATTAATGATACTTGATTAGCTTTGGACTTCCTTGGTATCTTACTTTTACTCGATCTTCCGTCTCCTGTCTTCCGTTTTCTCGCTTATTTTTTATTCTGGTTCAGATTCGGACAGCCTTTATATTTTTCCATTTCTTCGGTCTCCTGTCTTCCGTCTTCTCGCTTAATCAGCGGCCCACTTCTTTAGAAACTCCAAGCCTTCCTTGGCAAAGCCATCTTGGCTAGGCACTAAGGGCTTCCAGATACAAACTGCACCCGCTAGCTCCTTTACATTAGGCGTGAAGCTTTCAATAGAGATTGTACCGGAATAGTTTATGGCTTCCAAACCTCGTTTCCAAGCCGCCCAGTTGGTTTGACCTGTTCCGGGTGTTCCTCGGTAGTTTTCAGACACCTGCACGTGGATCAATTTGTCTCCAGCCCGACGGATAGCCGCTTCGATGTCCGGTTCCTCAATATTCATGTGAAATCCGTCCAAAATCGCTTTGGCCTGAGGTTCATTGATGTCATGAATCAGCTGCATCAATTCCTCGGCCGTATTGATCAGGTCGGTTTCGAAGCGATTGAGTGTTTCGATGGCGATCTCCAATCCAAATTCACCTGCTCTTTTACTTACTTTCTGAAGGTTGGTGACGGCGCGATTCCATTCGATTTTCTTTTGCTCAGGAGATACCAATCTTGCTTTTCCTACTGCCGAATACATTGGTCCAGCCACAAATCCGGCGCCCAATTCCGACGCAATGTGAAAGCAGGCATCGAGGTAGTCAAAGCAGGTCTGGTGATAGTGAGGATCCTCATGGGTCAAGTCCCGTGTTGGTCCAAAAGCCCCGCAGATAATGGGACTAAGCCCATTATCCGCAAGTGCAATTTTTACCAGATCGATATCGATCAAGGCAGGATCTTCCACGGGAATCTCCACCGAATCGTAGCCGTAGCTTTTGATTTTTGGAAAAAGAGCGACCGTTTCTTTATTGAAAGGCGAAGTCCACAGCCAAGTACTGACTGCAAATTTTACGTCTAAAGCCATGTATTACTGCACGATCATGATCCCGTTCATAATTCTCCAGTGGCCTGGCACGGTACACACAAATGGGTATTCGCCCGGCTCAGTAGGTGCTACGAACACCAGTGATTCGCGTCCTTCCGGATCTACCAGTCGGGTGGCTGCGATCACTTGAGGGATTTTAGGCACAAAGTTCATTTCAGCACCTTTCGGATCACGAGCTAATTCGTCCGCTGCCTTTCCAATGGTTTCCATGGCACCTTTTTGACCTACGACCAAGTTGTGCTGCATGAAGTCAGGGTTTTCGAAGTCAATGGTAACCTGTGAACCTGCTTTCACGGTGAAGGAAGCCTTGTCAAACTTCATTTCATGAGGTATCACACTCAATTTGACAAAAGAGGTTCCATTTGCTTTGGCAGCATCAGCCAGGCTGGCCTCAGCCTCTAGGGAAGTACCAGGTTTCTTGAGTGAAAGGGTAGACTTGTTGCTCAAGCGACCACCAAACCACCACGTTCCTTCGTATTTGCCGACTACATTTTTGCTGTCATTTCTACCCACTCTTACACTTCTAGGCGAAAGTTCCTTAGGGAACAATCCTTTGGTTTTTCCTTTTCCGATTTCCTCACCGTTGATTTTGAGGCTCATGCTGCCGTCTGCAGTGAGTGTGGCATCGATGGTAAACTGCTCCTCAGGAAGAGCTTTTTTGGAACTCAAGATGGTTAGTTTTTCATCTTGTGCTACTGCAAAGTGAAGGGCATCTTGATAGATGTACAAGCTGTAGCCATTGGTATTATTTCCTTGAGCCACAAGCACCCCTTCCAATGGATTTTCAGCTTTGGAAATCATCATTCGGATCGCGATTTCTTTACCAGCCACGTCAGGTGGGAAAAGGATGCTGTTTCGTTGATCCAACGGATATTGCTCCGCTACCAAACTTCTGCTGATTCGGTCTGACAGCGAAAGCTCAGTGTCACCACCTGCCTGAAGTGCTTTGGTATTGTCACGCTTGGCAAACTCAGTCGGATGGGAAAGTACCGCCGCAAACACCGCTTGAGGCAAGTAGGCATCTTTTCCGTTTTCCTCATTCTTAGCAGCTTCCAACAATGCCTTTGCAGCTTGCTCGGAGAATGGCATGTCAGATATGGCAAGGAAGGCATATTTACGTGTATGTAAATCCGGGTCATTGATGACTCCAGAAGCCAAAATTGCGCTCAGAGAAGCTTCAGATTTTGGAAGTACGCGGAGAGCGTTTTTGCGGACTGCGGCAGACGGATGAGAAAGTGCTTTTTCTACGGCTGCATTTGCATCGGCATTTTCTCCGGTCAATTCTCCCAAGCCATGAAGAGTCCACAGTGCGTTGATGGCTGGACCGTTCAGACCCACTTTGTCCACTTTAGGATCTGCAATGATTTTGTATAGATCTGCCAATACTGACTTGTCTTGCTTTTCAACGATCAATCGCTGAGCAGTCAATCTCCAGAACATGTTATCACTTTGCAATGCCTCGATGAGTTCGTCACCGTCGGCATCTTTCAAGTCAAATGTTTCGGAATCTTCACCACCCTTGTATTTGATTCGATAAATACGGCCGTGCTTGCTGTCACGAAGTGGGTTGATGTAGGCATTGCCAGCACCGTTTTCAAATCCTCTAGGAGTGGGGTTGTGCTGGATGATGAAGTTGTACCAATCTGCCACCCAAAGTGCTCCATCGGGACCTACTTCGGCATGAACAGGAGAGAACCATTCATCGGAACTCGCCAAAATGTTGAATCCGTTTTTTTCTTTGAAACCTGAACCATCCGGGTTGATGATGGCATTGTGAAGCACGCGGCCAGTTGGTTCGGCTACGAAGGCGATTCGGTTCCAATATTTCTCAGGGAAACTTCTCGCGGTGTAGAAGTTGTGTCCTGCGGCTGCAGTGTAGCTTCCATGCCAATCTACCTGTCTCAAGAATGGAGTCAAATGTGGCATGTCGTAGTGACTGTCGATGCCATGGACCGTATTGGCAGAACCTTGGAAAATCGGACGCTTCAGGTAATTGTTAGCCATGGAGAAATACACGCTGTGCTGTCCGTTGGCTGTAGAAATGAAGGTTTCGAAATCTTCGGTGAAACCTAGACCCCAGGTATTGTTGGAGGTGTTGCCTAGGTATTGGAGGTTTTCTCCAGTCGGATCAAAGCGATAAACACCTTGTCCGAAAGAGTGACGACGTCCGCTTACTTCTCCATTGAAACCGGAGTAGCCTAGCACACCCCAGATTTTGTTATCAAAGCCATATTTCAGGTTTGAAGGACCAGCATGCGTATCGCTTTTGCCCCATCCAGTCATAATGACTTCTCTTACGTCAGCCACATCGTCTCCGTCAGTATCTTTTAAGAAGACAAAATCAGGAGCCATGGAAATCAAAATACCTCCATTGACTGCCATGATTGAAGTAGGGATATTCAGGTTGTCTGCGAAAACTGTTGCTTTATCTGCTTTTCCATCGCCATCGGTATCTTCCAAGATTTTGATTTTGTCATTTCCTCCTTCCGTACGTACCTCGTTAGGATAATCCACTGTTTCGATGACAAAGAGGCGACCACGCTCATCCCATGCAAAAGCCATCGGGTTGATGATCATCGGTTCGCTGGCAAATAGCTCCATTTCAAACTCAATAGGAAGCTGAACCAGTTTCATACTTTCTTCAGGTGAAAGCGGAAGCTGAAATCGAGGTGCCGGATCCTTCTTTTCGTAGTTTGGAATCTCAGCATCCTGGAATTGTGGGGTTGGGATCTGATAGGCTCCAAGCAGTTCATTTACTTTATCGCCTACAGCCCAAAGAATCCCGTTGGCGATCAATTCCTGAAACTCAGGTTGCTTCCAAGTCTCTTCATTGTGGCCATAAGCTGTATAAAATACTCTACCATCACCCTCTTCCAAAGTCCAGGTATAGGGCTCCTGATCGCGTTGCATCAAGACATGCATGGCAGGATTGAGTTGTGAATGGACATAGGTTTCATCCCAAGTTTCAAACTCAGTAATACCCTGCATGATAGGGTGTGCAGCGTCTACGATTTTGGCGGTGAACTTACCGTCGCCGTGGGATTTGAACTGACCGCCTACTGTTTTCACATACCAATCTGAATTTCGGAAGCACCAAGAGGCACTGTGAACCGGGATCAGGGCTTTGCCACTTTGGACATAATCCTTCAAAGCAGCTTCTTGACTGGCGCTGATAGAATCATGATTGGCATAAATCATCAGACCGTCGTAATTGTAAAGTACCTCCTCATTAAGATCATTTAGATCTGTGGTGTAGGTAAGGTTGATGCCTTTTTGGAAAAGGGGAGTTCCAAGGTGCAGCATCAATTTTTCCGAATTATGGTGTTCGCTTTCATGGCCGAGAACAAGGATTTCCACTCTTCTTGGTTCGGTCATGGAAAGGAATTGATTTTTTCTTCCACAGGAAGAAAAAAAGAGCACCATACTCAAGATCAAGAGACTGAGAGGTCTCAAATTCATGTTTTGGTTCATACTTTGGGTTATAATTTTTTTAGAAGATAATATTCTGGATTTAGCTCATGAAATCCTTACTGTTTTTCCTTGATTTATGACTGTTTTTTACCAAAATTAAGGGGGATTAGCAGTCAAAACGGTAATAATACAGTGAAAAATCCAGTACAAAAATCTCGAATACCAGAAGGCAAAGCCTTTGTTATCAAAGAGTTAATTGCTCCATATTTTGATGTCAACTGGCATTTTCACTCTGAATACCAATTATTTGTCGTGCTCAAAGGCAAAGGAACAAGGTTTATTGGTGACCATACCAAGAGCTTTAGAGAAGGGGACATGGTGCTGACCGGACCCAATTTGCCCCACTTATGGAAAAATGACAAAGCCTATCATGAGCCGGAAAACAAATTGGAAACCCATGGTGTGGTGATCTATTTTCCGGATAACTTTTTGAATGAGTCTGTATTTCAGTTGGATGAGTTTGAAGGAATTTCGAGGATGCTCAAGTTATCTGAAAGAGGCATCGAAGTGACCGGTGAGACCAATATCCAAGTGAAGAGAATGATGCTGGAGCTGCTCCATCTCAAAGGCACAAAGAGTATTTTGCACTTGCTCAAACTGTTGGATTTGTTGGTGGATTCGAAGGATTGTAAACTCATCGCCGATGCGGGATACATCAATACCAACAAAGAATCAGAAAAAGACCGAATGGGGCAGGTGTACGAATATGTGATGCAGAATTTTCAGTCAAAAGTGAGTTTGGAAGAAGCTGCTCAACTTTCCAATCTTTCGGTTTCTGCTTTCAGTAGGTATTTTAAATCACGAGTGAATAAATCCTTTTCTGATTTCTTGACCGAAGTTAGAATTGCCCATGCTTGCAAGCTTTTGCATGAAAGCGACCTGAACATCAGCGAAATTTCCTATGAATGTGGATTTTTTACCCTCTCCAATTTCAACAAACTATTCAGAGAACGGATGAAAAAGACTCCAATGGAATACAGAAGGGAATTTAAATCTTCATTTTACCCCAGAAACTAGCCTTGGAGCTTTATTTTCACCTGGTCCAGAAAGGAGGAACTCACCGGCACAGAGAAACTTTTAGCCCATACTTGGTGACGCTCAACTTTGGTGATGAGGTTTTGATTCACCAAAAAAGAACGGTGGGTTCTCAAGAAGTAGGATGGGAGTAATTTTTCAGTTTCAGCAAGGGTCATCCTGCTTTGGATTTTTTGAGCCGATAGTTGAAAAGTCACATAATTTCCTTGTGCCTCACAGTACAATAAGTCCGAAAAATCTACCCGGACCTGTCCATCTGAAGTTTTCACAAACAAAAATGCAGGCTCATTTTTTGGCCTGAGGTCAATCCATTCTTGAGCCTTTTGACAGGATTTGAGAAAGCGACTGAGATTGAAGGGTTTCAATAGATAATCCAAGGCATCCAACTCAAAACCTTTGACAGCGTAATCCGAATAGGCAGTCGTGAATACCACCAAGGTTTCTTTGGGTACCAATGCTGCAAGGTCAATGCCTGAAATATCAGGCATATTGATATCCAGAAAAAGCAGATCAACCGACTGGTTTTTTAAATATTCCAAGCCAAGAATAGCATCAGTAAATACAGCCTCAAGCTTGAGAAAAGGTACCTTGGAGGCGTGAGATTTAATCACCTCCAAGGCGAAAGATTCATCATCAATGGCGATAGCCTTAATCATTAGGAATGAATTTGAACTGAAAGATGAACAAAGAAATCAGTGTCGTTGGAAACAATGCTCAATTGATGCTTTTCCGGATAGAGAATTTCCAGACGTTTTTTGACATTGTCCAGACCGATGCCGGATTCTTCGCGGGATTTCTCATTCTGAGGCTTTTCAGGATGCACACTATTGACCAAGTCTAAATGTAACGAACCCGCCATGCAACGGAGATTGAGGCGAATCCATGATTTTTCTTTGGCTGAAATTCCGTGTTTGAACGCATTTTCTACAAAAGGAATGATCAGCATCGGAGCAATTTCTCCCTGACATTGTGCATCGTTCAGCTGAATGTCCAGTTCGAGATTTGACTGTGATCCAAATCTCAAGAGCTGCAGGTCAAGGTAGTTTTTGAGGTAGTCAATTTCACGGGAAAGTGGGATGGAGGGAAGTTGATTTTCATGAAGCATAAAGCGCATCATGTCGCCGAGCTTCTGGATACCATCAGATGTTTTTTCAGCATTTTCGATCAAAGCACTGGCATAAAGGGTATTCAGGGCGTTGAATAGAAAGTGTGGGTTGATCTGAGATCGCAGAAAGTCAAAGCTTGCATTTCCTTGATCGACTTGGGTAGAAAGCGTGGATATTCTGCCTATGAAGGAATCATATTTTCTAAAAAGTAAGGATGTCAGCGGAAAAAAGATCAATTGGATAAAGGCATTAACACCTAAGCCTCCGATGACGAAGATTTCTTCTTGATCTTCATTGGCGGCAATGATTCCAAACAAAATGAATAATCCAGCCAC
>JAGXQZ010000002.1 GCA_018336015.1 Algoriphagus sp.
AAATCCCCCAAGCAACAGCAAAAAGAGGAAATGGATTTTCTGCTCCTAATGCTCCAATCATTGCGATGAAGCTGATGAAAAGGGTTCCTAAAAATTTTATTGTCGGCCACATAATCAGATGCTTTGATACTCAACTTTTTACTTTACGTTTTTGAATCAAAGTGGTTTGGGTTTGTGGTGTAAATGAGTAAATATGTTTTTATATAAAATATGACCAAGATCAGATTTTGGATCTGATAATTATAAGGGACTTTTTGCGGATTCTATCCTTCGGCCCCTCGAATCCAATTCCGAGCATCCTCTGACTGAGGCGGTGACGACTTTTCTGAAAAGAAGAAAGTTGTAAAGTGAGAAGGTTTCAAAGGGAATTGAGAATTTGAATTATTTAAAAAATTGAAAAATTATTCCAATCGAAAACATGGGACACCAGACATTGGTCGCCAAAACAGATAAACTATGAAAACGCTAAAGTTCAAAACCAACATCAAATGCGGTGGCTGTATTGCTGCTGTGACTTCACACTTGAACGCTGCCGAAACAGTCTCCACCAGGCCGGTGGACACAGCCAATCCAAACAAGATCTTAACTTTAGAAGGCGAGAACCTATCCGAAGCTGTGGTCATTGAAAAAGTAAAAACTGCCGGATATACCATCGAGATGGTTGAAGGATGATCTTTTGACTTTCAATAGAATCCTCTAATCATTAACCCTTTTATCTCAAAAACTACGAAGCGATTCCTCCTTTTTATTGCATGAAGATCGGGGATGGATATCCTAGGTCAGGAGCTGAGGCTTACAGTTGAAACAGAGACTCTTGAACCCTAAGCATCAATAAAGCAGTGTTGATAGCAGGGCTTATTGCGAATGTGCAATTGCAAGACCTAAGACGCAAGATGATGGAAATCAAATCTTTTGTCTTGATTCCAAATTTGAACTTATCAAACAAAATTCCGTACTTTGACCCAGTGAAAACTTTCGTTTCCATATCGCTTGCCTTCTTCGTACTCTTCTCCACCGTCGGGATGGCGAAGACTACGCATTTTTGCATGGGGCATGCGATGAAGTCTGAGCTTGGATTCGGTGAAAAACACCTTGACTGTGGAATGGCCATGCCTATGGGCCACAGCGAAAATGAGCCGGACAATCAAAAAGATCCCAATTCCTGCTGCGAAAACATCACCGAGCACCTCCAAGTCGATGAAGATTTTCAGCAGAAGAAGTTTGAAATCAAGCTTGATCTCAACTTTGCTTTAGCACTGGCTCAGGTTTTCATTTTTGGTGTGGATGCTTCCCCTAAGGAAAATCCAAAACTACCGCATTACCTTTCTCCCCCACCTGTTGAGGATCTTCACATTCTCTACGAGACCTACCTGATCTAAATCCAAGGTCTGGGCAAAATCTTTTTTGCCTGCAGTAAATCCTAAGCCAAAAGGCTCTTGGATCAATTTTCTGTTTAAAACCTTGGAATCATGATTAACCGAATCCTCAAGTATTTTCTTGAAAACAAATTGGTTACGGTGCTTTTCCTCCTGCTGATTATCGGTTGGGGAATTGTTACCGCGCCCTTCAACTGGAACGTGGGTTTTCTCCCGCGTGATCCCGTGCCTGTTGACGCCATTCCCGACATAGGGGAAAATCAACAAATCGTCTTTACCGAATGGATGGGTAGATCTCCTCAGGATGTCGAGGACCAAATCACCTATCCGCTTACTACTTCCTTGCTTGGACTTCCTGGAGTAAAAAGCGTTCGTTCAAGTTCTGCTTTCGGCTTTTCCAGTATCTACATCATTTTCGAAGAGGACATCGAGTTTTACTGGAGCAGATCCCGAGTTTTGGAAAAACTCAATTCCCTTCCTTCTGGACTTTTGCCTGAAGGCGTCCAACCCAAACTGGGACCGGATGCCACAGCTTTGGGACAAGTCTATTGGTACACCCTAGAAGGTCGGGATGAAAACGGCAATCCTACCGGTGGCTGGGATCTACACGAACTCCGAACGATACAGGATTACTATGTGCGCTACGCCCTGACAGCAGTGGAAGGCGTTGCCGAAGTAGCTTCTGTAGGTGGCTATGTAAAAGAATACCAAGTGGATGTGGATCCTGCAGCCCTCAAAGCGCATGGAGTCTCTCTCATGGATGTGATGGAAGCCGTCCGAAAATCCAATCTGGATGTGTCGGCAAATACCATCGAAGTCAACCGCGTGGATTACTTTATCCGAGGCTTGGGTTATGTGGAAGAGCTTTCCGACTTGGACAAAGCCGTAGTCAAAGTCACCAATAATGTTCCCATCCGCATTCAGGATGTGGCCAAGGTCAATATAGGTCCTCAGCCACGAAACATGTCCGGGATTTTGGATAAAAGCGGTGCCGAAGCGGTTGGCGGAGTGGTCATCGCCCGATATGGAGACAATCCCTTGAAAGTGATCGAGGGAGTCAAAGCCGAAATCGAAAAACTTTCTCAGGGACTTCCCACCAAAACATTGGCCGATGGCACGGTTTCCAAAGTTACCTTGGTTCCTTTCTATGACCGTACAGGACTGATTTACGAGACACTTGGCACGCTGTACGAAGCGATCAACCAGCAGATTTTAATTACCATCCTAGTAATCATTGTGATGGTGTACAATCTCCGCGCTTCCTTGTTGATCTCTGCTTTGCTTCCGATGGCGGTACTGATGTGCTTCATCTTTATGAAGCAGTTTGGCGTGGATGCGAATATTGTAGCCCTTTCCGGGATTGCGATTGCGATCGGAACGATGGTGGATTTGGGAATTATTTTGAACGAAAACGTCCTTCGCCACCTGGAAATTGCTCCAAAGGGTCAAACCAAACTCAAGACCGTTTATTTGGCCTCAGCCGAAGTTTCCGGAGCCATCTTGACTGCAGTTAGCACCACGATTATCAGCTTTTTACCCGTGTTTACCCTGCAGGCTGCAGAAGGAAAGCTCTTTGGGCCCCTGGCCTACACCAAGACTTTCGCACTGATTTCTGCGGTGATTTTCACCTTGCTGATAATGCCGGCATTTTCACATTGGGTGTTCAGCATTAAGGAAGCTAAAGGGAAAATTGGCCGCTTTTTGAATTATGGACTGGTGGTTTTGGGTCCGATCGTGTCCTTTACCCTTTGGGGTTGGGCGGGTTGGTTGCTGTTTAGCTATGGGCTTGTGCATACACTGGCCTACCATTTCCCAGATCAAGTTGAAAAGCGTAAAAGCTTACTCATTATTGCCGTTACCTTGGTTTTTGTGGCCTGGCTGCTCACCGAACAATGGATGCCATTGGGCGTATCGGTAAGCACATTGACCAACTTTGTTTTTATCGCTTTCCTTCTTGCCTTAGTCCTGGGAGGATTTTCAGGATTTGTCAAAATCTATCCTCGAATACTCAACTGGTGTTTGGCCCATAAAGGCACTTTTCTCCTTTTTCCTTTATTCATCATTCTATTGGGAATCAGCGTTTGGCTGGGCTTTGGCCGGGTATTTGGCGTAGTCCCCAAAGCATTGGACGTGGTCGGTGTAAATATCCGAAGCACCGGATTCTGGTCTGGGCTGACGCATACATTTCCGGGTTTGGGCAAGGAATTCATGCCTTCACTAAACGAGGGGTCTTTTCTCTTGATGCCTACGACCATGCCGCATTCGGGAATTCAGGAAAACAAGGAGATTTTGCAGAAGCTGGACATGCTCGTAACCGCGATTCCTGAAGTGGACATGATCGTGGGAAAAGCCGGTCGAGCTGAAACCGCCATCGATCCCGCACCGATCTCCATGTTTGAAAACACGATCAATTACAAGTCGGAATACGCCACGGATATCAACGGAAATCGGCTTCGCTTTAAGGTCTCAGAAGGAAAGTATGAGTTGAAAGACAGTACTTTTTATGACCCTTCGACAATGACTCCAAATCAGATCAAGGTTTCCGACCTGATCGAAGATGAGGATGGGGAGTATTTCCGACAGTGGAGAGATCATATCCGGACTCCCGATGATATCTGGAATGAGATTGTCAGCGTAATCAATCTGCCTGGAGTCACCTCCTCTCCCAAACTTCAACCCATCGAAACCCGGCTCGTGATGCTTCAAACCGGCATGCGCGCGCCAATGGGAATAAAAGTATATGGTCCTGATCTACAAACTATTGAAAGCTTTGGATTACAGCTGGAAAAATACCTGAAGGAAGTTCCTTCGGTTAAAAAAGAAGCTGTTTTTGCCGACCGAATTGTGGGAAAACCTTACCTCGAACTCGACATTGACCGGGATCAAATCTCCCGCTATGGTATGAATGTGGTCGATGTCCAGGACTTTATCGAAACAGCCATAGGAGGGATGAAACTCAGCACCACAGTTGAAGGACGGGAGCGTTTTCCGATCCGGGTGCGCTATGCAAGGGAGTATCGAGACGACCCTGAGGCCATCCAAAATCTCCAGATCCCCACCCCGATGGGCAATTACATTCCCTTGGGTCAATTGGCCAACATCACCTATCGACCCGGACCGGATATGATTCGGGGCGAAAACACTTTCTTAGTTGGGTATGTGCTGTTGGATAAAATGCCGGGTTTTGCGGAAGTGACGGTAGTAGAGGATGCCAAGCGCTACATCCAGGAAAAGATCGATTCCGGTGAATTGACAGTTCCAAACGGCGTGCGATTTGAGTTTTCAGGTTCTTACGAAAACCAAGTCCGGGCAGAACAACGCCTGGCTATCGTAGTTCCGCTTTGTTTGATCCTGATTTTCCTGATTCTGTATTTTCAGTTTAAAGCGGTTTCAACTACCCTCTTTGTCTTTACAGGAATCGCCATGGCATTTTCCGGTGGATTCCTGATGATTTGGTTTTACGGGCAGGACTGGTTTATGGACTTCAGTCTCTTTGGGACCAATATTCGTGATCTTTTCCAAATGAAGGTGTACAATCTCAGCGTGGCGGTCTGGGTGGGCTTTATTGCCTTGTTTGGACTCGCTACAGATGACGGTGTGGTGGTCGCCTCATATTTGGATCAAAGTTTCCAGGAAAATAAACCTTCAACCGTACAGGAGATTAGGACTGCAGTACTGGAAGCAGGAAAAAGACGGGTACTGCCCTGTATGATGACCACAGCCACCACCTTATTGGCTTTGGTTCCGGTATTTACTTCGACAGGACGGGGTTCAGATATCATGGTTCCCATGGCGATACCATCATTGGGTGGGATGATCCTGGAAGTTACAGCGGTATTTATTGTGCCTACCCTATACTGCTGGTGGGCAGAGCGCAAATTGAAAAACAATTCTCAGGTTTTCTCCGGGGAATCAAACTCATCCAACTATGGAAACTAAAGATTCAAAGGTCCTAGGAACCAATTCCCCCTTCTTAAGGGGGCTAGGGGGATTTCTATTTTTTCTGCTTAGCATTTCCCTTGAGGCTCAAACCCTGGATGACTACCTCATCCAAGCTGCTGAAAACAATCCAGGTCTGAAAGCGTCCTATGCCCGCTATCAGGCAACAGCAGAGCGGGTGAATCAGCCTGGTTTGCCGGATCCTGAGCTTCAGGTTGGGTTTTTCTTCGAGCCTATGGAGCGTTTTATGGGAAATCAGACAACTGATTTTCGCCTGATGCAGATGTTCCCATGGTTTGGGATGATTGGGACCCAAAAGGAGGAAGCCAATCAAATGTCCAAGGCCCAGTACCAGCTTTTCCTGGAGGAAAAAAATCAGCTTTTCTTCCAAGTCAAATCCACTTGGTATGACTTGATAAGCTTGAAAGAAGAAATCAAAATCTCTCAGGAAAATCTCGAATACCTCAAAAAATACGAGGAATTGGCCTTGATCCGGTTTCAGGCCGGTACGTCCTCTCCTGCATCGGCTCCTGCGCCACCCATGCCACCTCCTGGTATTTCCTCGACTACTGCAGGAAGTACTGGCGGGATGGGCGGAATGAGTGGAAATGAATCAAGTTCCAAGACCAATACCAGTACGATGAATCCGGCCATGAGCTCGGCTCCGATGGGAAGTTCAGCTTCAGGGATGAATGCGGTACTGCAAATCCGACTTCAAATCCGGGAGTTGGAAAACACCATTGAGCAACTTCAGGCCAATTTGGAACCCCTGCATATCAAATTTAACCAGCTGCTCAATCGGGAAATTCGGGCAGAAATCAATCTTCCGGTTCATTTGGAAAAAGCAGTGTTAAGCTTGGAAAAACAGGAGATTTTGGACAGCATCCGCCAAAATAACCCGATGCTCGCCATGTATCAAGCCGAAATCGGTGCCTACGATCAGCAGGCCAAAATGGCAAAACTAGAGGGCCGGCCCATGCTGGGTGCAGGAGTCAATTACATGACTTTTGATCCCAGACTAGAAAATGACATGCCGATGGGCGGTGAAAATATGGTCATGCCTATGGTCACTATGACACTTCCGATTTACCGCAAGAAGATCAACTCCAAAATCAAGGAGACTGAATTCTTGAAAGAATCCGCCCAACTGGATCGCCAAAAAACCGAGAATTTGCTTGCCATGGAATGGGCCAATGCTTTTAGAAGCTGGGAAGAAAGCGAGCGAAATCTTCGGCTTTATGAGGATCAAATCCTATTGGTCAACCAGCAAATTCAGCTTTTGGTAACTTCTTTTACCAGCAATGCGACCGGTCTTGAAGAAGTTCTTCGGGCAAATCAGCAGCTTTTGGAATACCACCAAAAGCGAATCAATGCACTCAATCAACAGCAGCAAAGCTTAGCGCAATTGGAAGCTCTGGCTGCTACTTCACTCACCTTTCAACAGTGATTTACTATGAAACATCTACTTGAAAATAAACTTACCCTGATCCTGGTCACCTTGGTGATCGGAGGATTGATAGGCTGGATTCTCAAACCATCCGCCTCTGAATCACATGAAGGCCATGAGCATGAAACTGAATCCGGGGCAGCTTCTCTTTGGACCTGTTCCATGCACCCGCAGATCAAGCTGGGTGAACCCGGTGACTGTCCGATTTGTGGGATGGATCTGATTCCTGTTGCACAGTCAAGTTCTGGAAGTGATAATCCCATGGTATTCGAAATGACTCCCGAGGCGGTAGCCTTAGCACAAATCCACACCACCAAAATCAGTGGAACCAATGCGTCTGGAGAACTTTACCTCACCGGAAAAATCCAGGCCGATGAACGAGAAAATGCCGCCATTACAGCCAAATTCCCCGGAAGGATAGAAAAACTGTACGTAACCTTCACCGGTGAACAAGTCAAAGCGGGTCAGAGACTTGCTACGATCTATTCCCCGGAATTGCTCACGGCACAGCGCGAATTGCTGGAAGCGGCAAAAAGCAAAGGCAATTTCCCTCAACTCTACAGCGCAGCCAAGGAAAAACTTAAACTCTGGAAACTGACCGAAACTCAAATTGCGGAAATTGAGCAAAGCGGTTCTGTTCGGGAACAGTTTGACATTCTTTCCGATCAATCCGGAGTGGTGACCCAGCGAAATATCGCCGTGGGAGATTATGTAAACACTGGTTCGGTCTTGTTCAATGTCGTTAACCTGAACAAGCTTTGGGTGCTGTTGGATGCCTATGAGTCTGACTTACCCTTGCTTTCCACCGGAAATGAATTCAGCTTTACAGTTGCCGGAATGCCGGAGGAAGGCTTTAAAGCCCGAATTTCTTTTATCGATCCGCTCCTGAATGCCAATACCCGGGCAGCCTCCATCCGTGCAGAGATCACCAATGCGGGAGGAAAACTCAAACCGGAAATGTTTGTGAAGGCCAAGATCCAAACTGCCAAAAAGCCAAGTTCTGCAGGAGTTACTATACCGCGGACAGCCCTCTTGTGGTCTGGAAAGCGGTCTGTAGTTTATGTCAAAGTTCCAAATTCTGAAACCCCTGGATTTGAAATGCGAGAGGTGACTTTGGGCAACCGGATGGGTGAAAATTACCTGATAGAGTCAGGTCTTCAGGCAGGTGAAGAGATCGTGACCAACGGAGTTTTTGCCATCGATGCTGCTTCACAGCTTTCTGGGCAATTCAGTATGATGAAGCGGCCGGAAACTAAGTCGATTGAGGTTTCGGAGGAATTCAGAAATCAGATTACAGCCGTGGCTGATGCGTACTTTCAGGTGAAAAATGGACTTGTAAAGGATAATTTTCCTGATGCTCAGAAGTCACTTGCTTTGATAGATCAAAGCCTTTCTAAAGTAAATATGAGTTTGGTGAAAGACCAGGCACATGACAAATGGATGGAAATTCTGAAAGGGATCAAAGATACACGGTCCAAAATGGGCTCAGCAAAAGAAATCGAAGAAGCTCGGAAACACTTCTCCATGCTTTCCTTTCATATTCTTGAAATGACCGAGACCTTTGGAATCAACAAAGAGGTGGTGTACAAAGATTATTGCCCAATGGCATTCGGAGATCAGGGTGCGTATTGGCTGAGTGAACAAAAAGATATCACCAATCCCTATTTCGGAGCCGCCATGCTCAACTGCGGGGAAGTCAAGCAAACCTATCTAAAAGGCCAGCCGGTGATGAACCTTTCCGAAACTCCTTCAGCTCCTGTGGGCCATAAGCATTGATTTTGACCCTTATCAAACTAATTAAAAACAATTAATAACCGATTTATAAAAATGAAAAAGGCACTTTTATTCGCTTCCCTGATCTCTCTCTTACTCTTCTCCTGCGGTGAAAAACCAAGCACTTCAGAATCTCAGGAAGTAACCCATGCCTCAGGCGATGCAACGTCAGCAAATTCGGTTGCAGTAATAAGCACCAAAACAACTACATCCATCATCGATGCTTACTTGGCTGTGAAAGATGCTTTGGTAGCAGATGATGCTGCCACCGCTTCTTTAAAAAGTGCAGATTTGGTTTCAGCTTTGAAAAACTATGAAATAGCAGGTTCTCAAGCTAATGACCCCGAAGAATTGGAAAGACTTCAAGTCGAGGCAACAGGTATTTCAGAGAAACTGGGCAAAGCCGATATCGCTGCTCAACGCGAAAGCTTCCAGGCACTGAGCGTGGTAATGAAAGACATGCTGAAAATCGCCGGAACTGACCGAACCCTTTACCATCAATATTGCCCGATGTACAAAGGAAATACCAGAGGCATGTGGCTCAGCACCAATGAGGAAATCAAAAATCCGCTGTTTGGAAGTTCTATGCTGACCTGCGGTCGAGTCCAGGAAACTTTGGCTGTGAACTAATAAACGAGCCACTGGTTTGGCAAAAAACCGAGTTCGATCAAAATTCTTCCTCTGCCAATTCTTCGGCAATGAATTGAGCATCAAGGATTATATGGCTTTCAAGAATACCTGCCAGTATTGTAAAACTGGTTTTAACCTCGGTTAAAGCAAGCACTATCATTTGTATTATGAAACCGAGATACCCCTTCAATTGAAATTTCACCAAATCCAAAAACATCATTTAATCATGAAAAATTTAATTTATCCAGTTCTAATTCTGCTGTTTACTGCTGCATGTGCGGGAAAAACCGAAAATCAAGCTTCCGCTCCAGAGGACCACAGCCAGCACCAAGCTGCAGAAGCTCCAACCACACCATCCAAAAGCCCTCGAACTTCGGCCATGGCCATGGTGGGTGGGAACCACATTCATATCGATTATTCTTCGCCCAGTGTGAGAGGAAGACAGATTTTCGGAGGCCTTGTAGCTTTTGGGGAAGTTTGGGTGACCGGTGCTCATAAGGCTACATCGATCCAATTTGACAAGGCTGTGAAAATCGGAGAGAAGGAAATTCCAGCCGGAAAGTATGGTCTCTTTACCATTCCAGGAGAAAATGAATGGACAGTGATTCTTAATCAGGTTTGGGACATGCACTTGGCTGACGATTATGATGCCGGCAAAGATTTGGTGCGCATCTCAGTTGCCCCTGAGAAGTTGCTGGACACAGTGGAGTCCCTTACCTACACGGTGAATGAAACTTCAAAAGGAACCGCTGAAATCTCAGTGGCCTGGGATAAAACAAAAATCACATTTGAAATAAAAAACCTCTAAGTTACCCCGACCCACCCAGCCTTATGAGAAAAAACAACCAATATTACATCCGGAGAATCCACCGGTTTCTGGGAGTATTTATCGGTATCCAATTCCTTTTTTGGACGATTTCAGGCCTCTATTTCTCCTGGACGGATATTGATGAGATTCACGGGGATCATTTTCATCAGGAGCACACGATGCATATGACTGCCAAAAACCTGATTGATCCGTTTAGCCTGGATTCAACGTTGGAAGTAGCCAGTTTGGAACTTCGATTCGTCAATCATCAGCCCTATTATTGGGTAAATAGAGAAAAGCTGTTTAACGCCCAAACCGGTGCGGAGAAAGGAGAAATCACAGAGGAAGAAGCCAGGAAAATCGCCAAAACCTACATCAAAGGGGATTATGAAATCGAATCAACCGAATACTTGACTGAGACAGGTTCTCACCACGAGTATCGAGGTCGCCCACTTCCCGCCTGGGCTATTCACTTCAATCATCCCGAAAAACTGACTGCCTACATCGATGTAAAGAGCGGCAATTTTGAACGGGTTCGCCACCGGAGTTGGAGATGGTTTGACACTCTTTGGATGTTTCACACCATGGATTATGCCGGACGGGACAATTTCAACAATTGGTTGCTTCGAGCATTTTCGGTGTTTGGCATGTGCACGGTTCTTTCTGGTTTTTTGCTTTATGCAGTATCCTCTAAAACTTTCGTAAAAACTACTTTAAAACGTAAAAACGAAAAATGATAAACAACCTGATTTACATCCTTATGCTCTGAATGTTAATTGTTTCTTGCAAAGACTAGCTCTCATGAGGGGTACGAACACCATAAACCTGAAAAGGCACCTACAGAGCAATCGGACAACTCGAAAAAGAGTATCCCACAGGAGGCGCATGGAAATGTATGGAATGTTCGTGTTTCGATCAACTACCATTCACCAGCCGTTCGGGGCAGGGTTTTATGAGGAAGCTTTGTGCCTTTTGGTGAGGTTTGGGTAACTGGGGCACACAGCGCCACCAGCATAGAATTTTCCAAAGCAATCCAGATCGAAGAAACCACGATTCCAAAAGGGAAATATGCATTCTTTACCATTCCCCGACAGGAGGAATGGACATTGATCCTAAATAAGAACTGGGAACAGCACCTGGCCGATGATTACTATCAGGCAGATGATGTCATCAGGATTGAGGTAACAGCAGAAAAGGAAATGCCGCTGACTGAACGGCTAACTTATACCATTGAAGATAAAGGAGAAGGCTCAGGTGCTATTCGCATGTCTTGGGAAAAGCTCAGTATTTCCCTTCCCTTTAAAACAGATTAACCACTAAAATTCTTACACATGGAAAGGCATAACCACGATCATCAAAAGCATCACCATCATGAGCATGGTAGCGAGAATAGAAAGTCCCAATCATCAGAGCATCAAACCAACAACAAATCAGACCATCAGAATGGACACCATGACCACCATGCCATGATGATCGAAGATTTCAAAAAGCGTTTTTGGGTTTCATTGGTGCTCACAGTTCCAATCCTTGCATTATCTCACATGATCCAGCAATTACTGGGGTTTGAGCTTACCTTTTTCGGTGATCAGTACGTTCTTTTTGGGCTTTCCACCATAGTCTTCTTTTATGGGGGCTGGCCTTTTCTCAAAGGACTTTGGGACGAGCTGAAAGACAAAAACCCCGGCATGATGACCCTGATTGCAGTGGCCATTACCGTGGCTTACGTGTACAGCTCGGCCGTGGTGTTTGGTTTGGAAGGGATGGACTTTTTCTGGGAGTTGGTCACACTGATTGTCATCATGTTGCTGGGGCATTGGATCGAAATGAAATCTGTAATGGGAGCATCAAGGGCACTTGAATTGCTGGTGCAAATGATGCCTTCCGAGGCGCATCTGGTACAGGGAGACCAAATCAAGGACATCAAAGTGGATGAACTGAAAAAAGAAGACATCATCCTGATAAAAGCCAATGAGAAAATACCTGCGGACGGCACAGTGGTGGATGGAGAAAGCCACCTGGACGAAAGCATGCTCACCGGTGAGAGCAAGCCGGTGAAAAAATCCAAAGGCGACCAGGTCATTGGCGGATCGGTTAATGGCAGCCAGTCCATCAAAGTAAAAGTATCTAAAACCGGGAAAGAAAGCTACCTCAACAAAGTGATCACGCTGGTTGAAGAAGCTCAGAAAGCTAAATCGAAAACTCAAAACCTGGCCAATGTTGCCGCCAGATGGCTCACTTTCATCGCCATTGGTGCGGGTACTATTACGTTGTTTACCTGGATCAGCTTGGGTAAGCCTTTAGATTTTGCATTGGAACGAATGGTGACCGTCATGGTTATATCCTGTCCACATGCGTTGGGTTTGGCCATACCGCTGGTTGTAGCCATTTCCACTGCTGTTTCAGCAGGAAAAGGCTTGCTGATCCGTAACCGTACTGCTTTTGAAAATGCCCGGAAGATTACCGCAATGGTGTTTGACAAAACAGGTACGTTGACCGAAGGCAAATTTGGTGTTTCACGATATGGGAGCCTTTCGGATGACATGGAGAAAAAAGAGCTATTGTCCTTTGCCGCTTCACTGGAGCAGCAATCGGAGCACCCAATTGCACAAGGCATTGTGAAAGCAGCGAAAGAGGCAGGCCTGGCATTGAAAAAGGTAGAAAATTTTGAATCACTTACGGCCAAGGGCATTCAAGGCAAGATCGAAGGAAAAAATTTGAAAGTAGTCAGCCCTGGCTACCTGAAAGAAAACGACATAAATATCCCCGATCAGGCAGGATCTGATGAGGCAGAAACCATCGTGTATGTGCTGCAAGAGAATCTATTGATAGGCTTCATAGCCTTGTCCGACCAAATCAGGGAGGAAAGCCCTAAAGCAATCGAAACGCTTCGGGAAAAAGGCATGAAGCTCTATATGGCTACCGGGGACAATGAGAAAACCGCCAAGGCAGTCAGTGAAAAACTCGGGCTAGATGGCTACTACAGTGAGGTACTGCCCCATCAAAAAGTGGAAATTATCAAGAAACTCCAAAAAGAAGGCCACTTTGTAGCCATGACGGGTGATGGTGTGAATGACGCCCCTGCACTGGCACAGGCTAATGTGGGTATTGCAGTAGGTTCCGGTACTGATGTGGCTGCCGAGACAGCCGACATCATATTGGTCAACAGCAACCCAAAGGACATTGCCAATCTGGTACTATTTGGCAGAGCCACCTACAACAAGATGATCCAGAACCTCGCTTGGGCGACAGGCTATAACGCCATCGCATTGCCACTGGCCACAGGCTTCATTTCAGGCCTGGTGATCAGTCCTGCTATAGGCGCAGTATTCATGAGCCTGAGTACGGTCATAGTGGCCATTAATGCGCAATTGCTGAAAAGGAAGATGAAAAGCTGAGAGCATATCCCCTTCTGCTGTGGAAGGGGATTTTACTGAAATACTATGCGAAATAAGAAACTTTCTATCATTCAAATTTGGAAGAGTGATTATTAGAATATGGAAAATTATTAGATAAGCTGGTAAATGAATATGTAGAGAAGTGGCTAAAAATCATTTTGCTAGGCAATTTTTGATTTGCTAAAAGCAAAAGACTCGATAAAAAATGGCTTTTCTCGTACACCACGTACGCCTCGCACACTTCGTACCGTACGAATTGTTCGAGGATCGGAATTTGAAAAGATTAAATCGAATTTCCGATTTGACCTATCCCAGGATTTGATCAGTTGTAGGTGGGGTGTTTTTAATTCCTTGAAGACTTTTCAAAAAAATAGCTGGTCAATTCTTTGGAAGATACATCGGAACGGTACTTAGAAGTATCAATTCAAAAATCAGATAGATTCGCTACTAAATTCGCTACTAAATTCAAAAAATAAACCCTAACTCTCAATATTTCAGATAGTTAGGGTTTTGTCTTGCAGAGGAGGAGGGATTCGAACCCCCGGTACCTCTCGGTACAACGGTTTTCAAGACCGCCGCGATCGACCACTCTGCCACTCCTCTGTGCGTGTGATTTTTTCGATCAGGTGTGCAAAAGTATATGCTTTCCCCTTTTTTGACAAGAGCCACGTGATTTTTTCTTCTAAGTGCCTGATTTTTCTGGTATTAATTTACATCGGATTCCATAGTCAGTACTTTTCTACGCCTTTCCCGCTCCTTTTGCTTTTCCTCCGCAAGATCAAAACTCACATTGACTTCAAAGCAGACCAATACTATGATCGAGGTCAGGTAAAGCCATAGCATCAGCGCGATCACTGTCCCGATGGAGCCATAAAGCTTGTTGTAACTGGCGAAGTTTTCGAGGTAAAAAATAAATCCATAAAACGCCAAGGTGATCAGCAGTCCTGCCAATTGGGCACCAGTGGAGAAAAAATGCCACTTGTCGTGAATCGCGGGTGCAAATCGAAAGATAAAGGCTGAGGTGATATAAAAGACCGTGAGCAGGATGAGGAACTTCAGCGTATTGAACAAAAAGATCATAAAGCTGCTGTTGAACAGATGCAGCTCGTCCAGTCTGCCGATAAATAGGCTGCCAAAAATCATTACCGTGCTTGCTGCAATGATCGTCAATACCAAGGCCACTACAATGGAAATGGCAATTAATCGAGTGACAAAAAATCCACGGTTTTCCTTCGTCTTGTAGACAGAATTAAACGATGCCATCATGGAAACTACCCCCTGTGTCGAGGCAAATAGTGCAAAGAAAAATCCAAACGAAAGCAAACTTTGTCTCGGCTTGGATACAATGTCCATGAGTGTGGTTTCGATATTTTGGTAAATGTCCTCGGGCATGATGCTTTGGACAAAAGACAGGATGTTTTCGGTGGTAACTACCGGAAATAGGTCCTGCATGTAAGGCACTAGGTTGAGCAAAAAGAGCAAAAGCGGAAAAAGAGCGATGGTGTAGCTGAAAGCCATGGATCCCGCCCGCTCGTTGATGTCATCTTTTTTGAGCTGCTGGATAAAAATCCGACTTACATCATACAGGTTTTTTTCAGGGCTCCCAAAATGGATTCTTTTCAGATGCCTGGCTTTTAGCTGTATCCTGATTCTCCATTTGAAGATTTTCTCCTTGACCACGTCAGATTGGTGTTTAGTTAAAAAATGGTTTTAATAAAGCTAGCAAATTTCCCGGTGGTCGGGTGGGGGTGTGGGAGTCTTTTTTCAAAAATGCCAAGGTGGTCCAACCTTCCGTAATTACTTCCCCTGATTCATTCATGACTTGATATTCAAAAAGTATTCTGACTCCCGGGAGTTCAGGGATGAGGGTTTTGATGGTAAGCAGTTCATCGTATTTTCCCGGCTTTAGGTAGCGAAAGTGGCTTTCCAAAACAGGCATCATTACGCCATTTTCCTCCATTTCCCGATAAGAAAATCCCGCCGAACGCATCGCTTCCACCCGTGCTACCTCAAAATACATGGCATAGTTGCCATAATAGACGTAGCCCATTTGGTCTGTTTCAGCATAGCGAACTCGAATTTGGGTTTCGGCTTGAAACATATCAGAAAATTTTGGCAGCATTGAGTGCGCGTTGGTACCTGCGCGCGTTGTTGATGTGCTCGTTGTAGGTGACAGCAAAGGTATGGTAACCCGAGAAATCCTCCTTAGCACAGAAATACATGTACTTGTGCTGCTCGGCATTCAGTACGGCATCGAGGGAGTTGATGTCAGGCAAGTTGATCGGACCTGGAGGAAGTCCGGCGTATTTGTAGGTATTGTAAGGGCTGTCTATGGCCATATGAACTCCCGTAAGTCGCTTGATGGTAAAATCTCCTGCTGCAAATACCAACGTAGGGTCAGCTTGGAGAGGCATGCCAATGCGAAGTCTGTTAAGGTAAACACCGGCGATTTTTGGTCTTTCATCAGCTTTTTGGCTTTCTGCCTGTACGATGGAAGCCAGTGTGCTGACTTCTTTTTGGCTTAGACCCATAGCCTGTGCTTTCTTCTTTCGCTCCTCTGTCCAAAAGGTTACATATTCCTTGTGCATCCGGTCAAAGAGCTCCTCCGCACTGGTGTTCCACCAGAATTCGTAAGTGTTTGGGATGAACATGCTCATGACCGTCTCTTCTTCAAAATCAAACTTGCGGATATACACAGAATCCTGAATCAACTCCAAAAATTGTTCTTTGGTCACCTCTAGGTTGGTAGTGATTTTTTCGGCTAAATCTGTTTTGGTCCGAACGTTATTGAAAGTCACTCTTACGGGCGTCTGTCTCCCTGATCGCAGCATGCGTACCAGCTGCAGGTTGTTCATTTTGGGATCAATCTTGTACAATCCTGGCTTTACGGCTTCTTGATAGCCCAATATTTTGGAAACGAAGCCAAAACTCAAGGCATCATTTATGACTTTTTCATTGTAGAGCTGGTCCACCACATTTTTATAGACCGAGTTGGTGGGGATTTTCAATGTATATGGCTGGTCAGATTCCACCAGGGTGTTGGGACTGAAAAAGACCTGATAGAAGTAAAAGGTCATTGAAATGGCCAGAACAGAGATCGCGATCAGCAGAACCAGCGTGAATTTTTTGCGCTTTTCGAGTTGCATAGAGGGCAAAAATAGGAAATTAATGGAGATCGGAGATAAAGGGGGATGGGAGATAAATGGAGTTAGGAGATAAATGGAAATAGGAAATAAATAGAAATAAGTCTCTTACTTTCCGGGACCTGCCCATCCACTTTCATCGAGCGAGAGCGTCTTCTGTTTCCTTATTTCAATGAGCGAAGCGAGTTATATTTCCACCGTTTTTCCGCCGCATTTCTATTTTTGCGGGTAAGTTTTATTCCAGCTGTCAAGTTTATGAAAATCATCCCCGTCACCTGTGCCATTATCCTTCAGGACGGAAAAGTCCTTTTGGCACAGCGGTCTGAATCTATGGATTTGCCAGGTAAATGGGAGTTTCCGGGGGGCAAGTTGGAGGAAGGTGAAGACCCCGAAAGCTGTTTGATCAGGGAAATCAAGGAGGAGTTGGCGATTGACATTCGAGTGACAGCCACCTTGACTCCTATTGAATTTGACTACCCGACCAAAACCATTCGTTTACTCCCATTTGTTGCGCAGTGGATCGGGGGAAAGATCGACTTGGCTGAGCATGCTCAATACGGCTGGTATGACCAAAATCAGCTTTTTTCTTTGGATTTAGCCCCTGCAGATCTTCCGATTTTGCATGAATTGACAGAAAAATGGGTTAACCTTGTATGACCAAATGAAAGGGAAGCCATGGCTGAATTTATCAGATTGTACGAGGAAAATCCCGATCCGCGAAGAGTGCGGCAGATCGTGGAAGTGCTCAGAAATGGGGGAGTAATTATCTATCCCACGGATACGGTTTATGGGATGGGCTGCGACATTACCAACCAAAAAGCCGTGGAGAAAATCTGCCGAATCAAAGGCATCAATCCCAAAAAGCACAATTTTTCGTTTGTGTGCGCAGACCTGAGTAATATCTCTCAATATACTCGAATCATCTCCAAGCCGGTTTTCAAAATGATGAAAAAAGGTCTGCCAGGTCCGTTCACTTTTATTTTAGAGGCTAGTTCGCAGGTCCCTAAGATTCTTCATAGCAATAAAAAAACGGTCGGCATCCGGGTGCCTAATCATGGCATTCCGAGGGCGATTGTGGAAGAGCTAGGTCAACCCATTCTATCCACTTCCATCCGGGATGAGGATGAAATCATCGAATACAGCACCGATCCGGAATTGATTTTCGACAAATACCAAAACCTGGTCGATGTCGTGATCGATGGAGGCTACGGATCCAATATGCCTTCTACTATTTTGGATTGCACGGGAGATGAAGTAGTAGTAGTCCGTGAAGGATTGGGGCAGTTGGAGGAGATTCTTTGAATGATGCTAGAAGCTAGATTTAACTTCGATATTCTTCATTCGGTGTTCAATATTCGAAATTTTTGAATTTCGAACATTGAATAAAGAACATTGACCATTGACCGAAAAACCCTGAACCCCACTTTCCCTTGACTCGCGTAGCCATCGACCTACATTACCTTCCTAGCTTGGAATTTTTCACTGCCATTGATGGTGCAGAGGAGCTTTTGCTTTTCCCCCAAGATCTCTATCAGCGACAGTCATTCCTCAATCGTACCCGCATTCTTTTGGCAAACAAGGTAGAGACATTAAGTATTCCAATTCAGGGAAGGCGGCCTAGAATCCCAATGCGTGAGGTTAAAATCGATTATGGGCAAAAGTGGCAGGCTATTCACCTACGTGGGATTCAAAGCGCCTATGGAAAAGCACCCTTTTTCGAATACTTTTTTCCCTATTTCCAACCAATATTGGAGCGGCAGCATTCAATTCTGTGGGACCTGAATCTTCAACTTCTGACAATCTGTCTCAAATTGCTCCGCCGACCTGTCAAGATCACTGTCTTGGAAAATAAAGAAACCATCGGTGAAAAAGTTGATTTAAGAGGCCAAATAGTGCCCAAAGGCGCTTTTTACAATAGAAGTTACTATCAGGCTACCCCATATCCTCAGCTTTTTGGCTTAGACTTTGAACCGAACCTCAGCATATTGGATTTGTTGTTTTGTGTAGGCCCTGAGGCAGAAAAGGTTCTGAAACAATCCCTAAAAAAACCATGAACAATCGTTAAAAGGATTGTGTTTTTAAAACAAATTCGGTAACATACGTACAGATTTATTAGATAATCAGAAAGGAATTAAATGGAAGCAAAATTTTCGAACAGAGTCAAAGAGGTGATCTCTCTCAGCCGCGAAGAAGCCCTTCGTCTGGGACATGATTACATAGGCACAGAGCACCTCTTGCTTGGTATGATCCGAGAGGGAGAAGGTGTAGCTGTTTCCATTCTTAAGAAGCTTGGTATTCCGCTGGATGAACTCCGCAATGCCATTGAAAGAGCGGTAAAAGGTACGGCCAACCACAACGTGAAAAACATGGCCAATATTCCATTGACCAGACAGTCTGAAAAAGTACTGAAGATAACCTATCTCGAGGCCAAAATATTTAAAAGTCAACTGATCGGTACCGAGCATTTGCTTCTATCTATCCTGCGTGATGAGGACAATATCGCAACTCAGATTTTAAATAAGTTTGAAGTAAGCTACGACACCATCAAGGATATGCTTGAAATGCAGTCCGATGCCGGTTCTATGCCAAAAGCGAGGGCTGAAGCAGAAGACGGTGATGACGATGGATCCAAGCTTTTTGGTTCTTCTAATCCTGGCGGCGGTGGTGCTGCTTCCAAGCCGGGCGCAGAAAAATCCAGAACCCCTGTTTTGGATAACTTCGGTCGCGATCTCACCAAAATGGCAGAAGATGACAAGCTTGATCCCATTATTGGACGTGAGAAAGAAATCGAACGCGTCGCTCAGATTTTATCCAGAAGAAAGAAAAACAACCCGATCCTGATCGGTGAACCCGGTGTAGGAAAGACAGCGATTGCTGAAGGTCTTGCACTGAGAATAGTTCAGAAAAAAGTGTCCCGCGTTTTGTTTAACAAGCGTGTGGTGACACTGGATCTAGCTTCTTTGGTCGCAGGTACCAAATACCGAGGTCAGTTTGAAGAGCGAATGAAAGCCGTGATGAACGAGCTTGAGAAATCTCCAAATGTGATCCTTTTCATCGATGAATTGCATACCATCGTCGGTGCCGGCGGAGCTTCAGGTTCCTTGGATGCTTCCAATATGTTTAAACCGGCCCTTGCACGTGGAGAAATCCAATGCATCGGAGCCACCACACTCGATGAATACCGTCAATACATTGAAAAAGACGGTGCGCTAGCCCGCCGTTTCCAAATGGTGATGGTAGATGCTACTTCTCCGGAAGAGACGATTCAGATTTTGAATAACATCAAAGACAAGTACGAGGATCACCACAATGTGGTCTACACTCCTGCAGCCATTGAGGCTTGTGTGAAATTGTCTGACCGATATATTTCTGACCGATTCCTTCCGGATAAAGCTATTGATATCTTGGATGAAGCGGGCGCAAGAGTGCATATCAACAATATACATGTACCTGAGGAAATCCTGAAGCTGGAATCTGAAGTGGAAAATATCAAAGCGGAGAAAAACCGTGTGGTAAAATCCCAGAAATACGAAGAAGCAGCACAGCTAAGAGATAAAGAAAAGAAACTTCTCGAGCAGTTGGAAACTGCCAAAACCAGATGGGAGGATGAAAGTAAATCCAAACGATTTACAGTAGATGAAGATCATGTGGCTGAGGTAATCGCCATGATGACCGGAATCCCTGCCAAGCGAATCGCTCAAAATGAAGGCAACAAGTTGCTCAATATGGGTGAAGAGCTGAAAGGAAAGGTTATCGGTCAGGAAGAAGCGATCAAAAAACTGACTAAAGCCATCCAGCGTACTCGAGTAGGTCTGAAAGATCCTAAAAAGCCAATCGGTTCATTTATATTCTTAGGACCAACAGGCGTAGGTAAGACAGAGCTAGCCAAGACTCTTGCCACATACTTGTTTGACAAAGAAGATTCCTTAATCCGAATCGATATGTCTGAATACATGGAGAAATTCTCTGTATCCAGGTTGGTGGGAGCGCCTCCAGGCTATGTGGGCTATGAAGAAGGCGGTCAGCTGACGGAAAAAGTAAGAAGAAAGCCCTACTCCGTTGTATTGCTTGATGAAATCGAAAAAGCTCACCCGGATGTATTTAACATTCTTCTTCAGGTGCTCGATGATGGAATCCTGACAGACGGATTGGGAAGAAGGGTGGATTTCAGAAATACCATCATCATCATGACGTCCAATATCGGGGTGCGTGACCTCAAAGACTTTGGTGCGGGTATTGGTTTTGCCAATCGTGCCAAGCAGGAAGGAATGGACGACATCATGAAGTCTACCATTCAGTCTGCTTTGAAAAAGGCTTTCAGTCCAGAATTTCTGAATCGTTTGGACGATGTGGTCGTGTTCAACTCACTCACCAAAGAGCATATCTTTAAGATCATCGACATCAGTTTGGGCAAGTTGTTCAGAAGAATCACAGAGCTTGGGTACAAAATTGAATTGACTGAAAAAGCGAAAGACTTCTTGGCAGAAAAGGGTTACGATCAGCAGTACGGAGCACGTCCTCTGAATCGAGCCATCCAGAAATACTTGGAGGATGCCATCGCTGAGGAAATTCTGAAAGGAGACCTGTCTGAAGGTGATGTAATTACAGCGGATTACTCTGGTGAGGGAACTGAGCTTAGCATCACGGTTCAAAAGAAAGAAAAAGCAGATTAAGCTTTAATATTTAAGCCTAGCAAAAGCCTTGGAGCGTAAAACTTCCGAGGCTTTTTCATTTTGAGAAAGTTCTGGGTATTTACTTGCTGAAAAACAATCGGGTGATGAAAATGCCCTTACCATCCTCCGTTCCTGCGTTACTTTCTACTCCGGAAGTCACAAATGTCAATTTCCAACCTTGCATCAACATACTGTTGATTTTGGAGGCAATAACGGCATCATTGGAGGCAATATTTTGAAAATTGATCCCCGCAGCGCTGAAGAAGTTCAGCAATTTGGTTTCTTCCAATTCATTGACTTTGATGTCTTCCCGGTCTATTTCTTTTTGGCTGCTTGTTTTCCCGTCCGTACGTTGAGTCGTAAATAGGCTGGCATCGACTTGGGTCTGACTATCGATGATTCGGCTTCGACCTAGCCCCATGGGTACGATGGATTCCACGATGGTCACCACTTTAAATTCTCCCGGAAAGGAAGCCTGTGAAGTTTCTTGGGCTTGGGCGACAGATGCCACTAAAGCCGCCCAAAAGATCAGTGCAAGTATTTTTTTCATAGCGATGAGATAGATAGAGGTTTTGTTTTATCCAGCTGATACGATCAAGGTTTTATTCATGTTGGGTTTTAAATTCCCTCGAAAAGAACAAATGACTCCAGGTATTGAGGGATTACCGTATTCCAACCCAATTCATTTTTAAGCTTGGATGCCAATGTCTCTGCGCTTTCCTTTTCGCCATGCACTACAAAGGTTAACTTGGGCTTTTCGCAAAATCCTTCTGCCCAATCTATTAATTCCTCTTGGTCTGCATGAGCGGAAAGACCTTCAATAGAATAGATTTTGGCTTTTACAGGGATGTCATGTCCATAGATTTTTAAGGTAGGTTCGCCTTCAAGGAGTCTTCTTCCCCTTGTGCCTTCTGCTTGGTAACCCACCACGATAACTCCATTTTTTTCATGAGGTAAATGGTGAAAGAAGTGATGCAGCACTCGCCCTCCAGTGGCCATGCCACTGGCAGACACGATGATGGCATTTCCCTTATAGTCATTGAGTGACATGGATTGTTCTTGCTTTTGAAAATACCTCAACTGAGGATGCTTGAATGGATGATGCTCTTCTTCGAGCATGGCACTTAATCGGTGGTCTGCATGATAGTCCAGGTATAGTCTAGTGGCGTCAATGGCCATCGGGCTGTCCACAAAAATCGGGACTTTGGGGATCTTTCCTTTTTCCATCAACTGATAGAGATGATACATGAGCAATTGCGTCCTACCAACCGCAAAAGCAGGGATAATGACCATTCCTCCTCGGTCAAAAGTGTCCCGAATAGCTCTGGCGAGGTCTTCTTCAGGTTTTTGAACCGGTGATATTCTGTCGCCATAAGTGGACTCAATCCATAGAATATCTGCTTTTGGAATTCGGGTAGGTGGGTACAAAATAGGGTCTTTGTATCTCCCCAAATCGCCTGAAAACACCAGTCTTTTGGTTTGATGTTCTCCTTTGATGACAAATTTGACAATGGAAGCACCCAAGATATGCCCTGCATGAAAGAAGGTCACGGTGACAGCAGGATGGATGGAAAAGGGAGTTTCAAATGGCTGTGGGACGAGTAGAGGAAAGACAGATTCAGCATCTTCCATGGTGTAAAGAGGCTGAGGATCTTCGTGTCGAGAGTATCCTTTTTTGCGAGCAAATTCCGCTTCTTCTTCTTGGAGTTTTCCTGAGTCGAGCAGAAGAATTTTGGCAAGATCGGCAGTGGCTTTTGTACAATAGATCGGTCCATTGAAGCCTTGCTTGACCAGTTTGGGAAGGTATCCGATGTGGTCCAGGTGTGCATGAGTCAGTACAATAGCTTCCAGATCCGCCACCGGCATGGGGAATTTATCCCAGTTGAGTTCTCTTAAGGCTTTTGGACCTTGGAAGAGGCCGCAGTCCACCAGAAATTCGAAATCTCCAAGGTCAATCAGGTATTTGGAACCGGTCACTACGCCGGATCCTCCTAAAAATTTGGCTGTAATATTCATGAGGTTTGGGTTTAGAATAGAAGGTACAAAAAAAGAGGCACCGCTAGGCGCCTCTTTTGGAATTTTAGGTGGTGATATTGCTTAATTTTTCATGAAAGGGGCATTCGTGAATTTGGATCGAGTTAGGCTATCTGCTTTGGCTTTGGTGGCCGAATCCAGCTCGGTCTTTTTTTCCTCATAGTCTTCCCAAGATTTTCTGTCGCCTTTTTCCCCTGGACAGGTAAGACAAATCAATCCGGCTTGGTTAAATACCCATACCGCCTCAGGTCGAACATCAGAAGAACGATAGCCATTATCGTAGATGGTGTTTCTCAGGATTTCGAGTAAGGACCTTTCCATGATGAAAGGTCTATCGTAAGGTATTTCCAAGGTGAGATCGATTCGCTGATCACGGAAGCTGTCCAGCGATCTGAGATCGTATCCCTCATCAAAGGTTACGACTGAATCCATTACTGAGTAGTTGTAAGTAAGTTTTTTGGCATTTTCCAAGGCCTCTTGCTTGGATCTCCCTCTAGCAAAGAATTCCTGTTTCAAGGAAATTACCGAGTCTTGTACTCCGATTATTCGAAGGTTGGCTTTATTGAAAAGCTCTTCATCTTCTATATCATTGGCTTTCAAGATCAAGACACCTGAACTCACGGGAAGTGCAGCATTGGTCTCCAGGGTGTTTTCTTCTTTGAACTGGGCGACGATTTTTGGAATCTGGAAACCGGCAATCCCGATACACAGTAACCAAAGTGCCAATGCGACTAATCCAAATCTACCACCCACGAGGTTCTTCTGGGCTAATACACTCAAGCCTAAAAGCAGGATCACAATTCCCGGGATGAAAACCAATCCCAAGGAAGCTACCACTAGCCATACAGGTACTAAGTCAGTGAAAAGCTCAATTGGGAAATTGTCCAAAAATGCTCTGTAATCAGCATCAGTCACACCAAAGTATACTGCCAAGGCAAGTAATGGAGCGATGGTCAAGCATAATCCAAGGAAGAAAATGATCAGGCCAAACACTACCCTGATTACGTGGGCAATAAATCTGCCCAAAGGTCCCAAGGCCGAACCCACGGCATCAATCACTTTGCCCAATATCCGAAAAGGTGCCATTAGGATTTTCTTGGTAGATGACTCTGGTTGGGGAGGGATGGGATTGATGGTTTCTTTAATGGTCGAATCAATGCTATCCAGAGTGATTTCCCCGCCTTTCATCTTGATTCGCTCCGTGATCGAGCTAGCTACAGGAGTGATGATCCAGAGGATCAGGTAGATCAATAAGCCTGAGCCTCCGGCGAAGGTCAAAATCACAAAAGCCAAACGAACATAAAGTGCCTCTACTCCGAAGTAGGCAGACAAGCCGCTCGATACCCCACCGATTACTTTGTCGTCCGGATTTCTGAAGAGCTTTTTGATGTTTTTGTCCTCGACAACTTCGTAGGATACCGGAAGGATAACCCAAAGTACGATGTAGGCGATCAGGGTGAAAAAGCCAAAGCTCAGGCTGAATCTGAAATTGTCAAAGGGGGTGATGTCCAGAAAATCGGGCCTGAAATTGATGTTGCCACTGAATAAAAGCAGAATGGCAATCAATCGTGTCCATAGCGGGTCAATGGAAAAGTAGTGGGCGATTCCTGCGCAGACGCCACCAAGGATTTTCTTAGTCTCCATCCGCATGAGTTTTTTGTAACCGCCTCCATCTTGACTAGGTGGGGTGACATACTTGTAGAAATCATCCTTTTCAGATTCTGCTGTCGGCTCTTCCACTTCTTCATCTACAGCATTGAAATCGGCGATGGTCCCCATTTTCTCAATGAGCTTATCCACGTTTTCTGCGGTGATGACTTGTTTGTTGTTTTTGAGATTGGATAGGAAAATTTCAGCGATCCGGTTTTCGATATCTGAAATGATTTCTTTGCTGTCCTTGTACCCTGAAAAGTGCTTGTTGATGGCATCTAGGTATTTTCTAAGGGTGTCATATCCATCTTCCTCGATGTGGAATAGGATACCGCTGATGTTGATACTTATAGTCTTTTTCATGATGCGTGTGTTGTCTTAGCCGATCAATTCTTGGAAGTGATTTGAAGTGTGGAATTGACGAGGGCATTCCATGTTTCTGAGAGCGTGGCGAGGAATTTTTTACCTTCTTCTGTAATGGAGTAGTATTTTCTGGGAGGACCGGCTTCCGATTCTACCCATCGATAGGCGACCAGTTCGGCAGATTTGAGTCGGTTCAGCAAGGGATACAAGGTGCCTTCGACCACGATCATTTGGGCTTGGGTGAGTTCATCGATCAGGTCTGAGGTGTACACCTCGCCGCGTGAGATGATGTGCAGAATGCAAAACTCCAAGAGTCCTTTTCGCATCTGTATCTGTGTGTTGGCGACATTCATGTGGCTTGTTTTTTAGGTGTTGGAAAAGGGCATGGTGCTTTTCCCTCGTGACCTTAAATGAAAAAGTAATACCAATCTTTACCAAGCTACCTTGTATTGCCTGATTCCTTGCCAAAAAGAGTGTGTATTTTTCTTTTCGAAGTTTGAAATGTGGCTCTATTGAAAATTGAGATACTTTTTGCTTTTGCCAGGCATGAAAAAAAAATCAAACTGCCTAGTTGATGATTCTATTTAACCTGCTTGTTCATGTTCAACTACAGGACACTAAAGTGTCCGATCATGTACAATTTGGAGCAGGTAAATGCATTAAAAAGAGATAATACTGAGGGTATTTTTGAAATTAAATTAATTTGTGGTTGTGAATTCAACGAGCGTGAGATTTTTAGGTGTCCTTCTCCTATTTCTAAGTGGAATTTCGGGTCAGCTGGTCTACTCCCAAAGCCTGACTCCGAAGTACTCCAATGAGTTTTTGAATATTGGAGTAGGCGCAAGGTCTTTGGCCATGGGGGGTGCGCAGGTTTCTTCTGTCAGAGATGTCACGGCAGCCTATTGGAACCCCGCCGCACTCACCTCCATCAGGCATCAGTATGAGTTTTCGTTGATGCATGCCGAGTACTTTGCCGGCATCGCTCAATACGACTATCTTGGATTTACCACACCTTTTGGCAACCAAAATCAAGTGGCTGTATCACTGATCCGATTTGGAGTAGATGATATCCCAGATACCAGATTTCTATACGATGCTAATGGGGCTTTGAATTATGACAATATCCAATTTTTCAATGCAGCGGATTATGCCCTTTTACTCAGTTTTGGGAGAGACATTTCCGACCGCCTCAAATTGGGGGCAAATGCCAAAGTCATTCATCGCAATGTGGGCAAATTTGCCCAGGCCTGGGGATTTGGGTTGGATATCGGAGGAATTTACAGATCCAAGCAACTGACTTTTGGCTTGATGCTGAAAGATATCACCACTACTTACAATGCATGGGCCCATGATGCAGACCAAGTCAGAGCCGTCTATGCGCAAACCAATAACGAAATCCCTATCAACACCGTGGAATTGACTCTCCCAAGAGCGATTGGGAGTATTTCCTATGACAGAAAACTGGGCTCTACCTTTTCTATGGTGGCTGCTTTGGATTTGGAGGCCACTTTTGACGGACCAAGAAATACCCTCATTTCTTCAGAGATGGTCAGCATCGACCCACGAATCGGATTGGAACTGGGATTTAAGAATTTGGCCTACTTACGGGCAGGGGTTCGCAATTTTCAGCAAATCAAGGATTTTCAAGGCAATACCTCGATGGATTTTTTACCAAGTGCAGGGTTGGGGGTGAGCATAACTGAACAAGTTCAGATTGATTACGCCTTATCTGATTTGGGTGACGTTTCCGAGAGTCCTTATTCACATGTTTTCAGTGTAAAGGTGCGATTAGAAAAGTTGGGAGAAGATGTTAGAAAATTTAAAGGATGGCAAGAATGACTAGATTGATTCGGGTGGTTTGCCTGCTTTTGTTTTTTGGAGTAGGGACTCAGGTTCAGGCTCAAGACCCCATTTGGTATGACTATTCGCTGACTTATTATAAAATTCCTACCGCCAAAGACGGTATCTATCGAATTACACCTGCTGTTCTTGCTTCCTCAGGTCTTAATCTGCAAAATCTAGATCCCAGGAATATTCGGGTTTTTCACCGGGGAAAGGAAGTGGCTATCCATATCGAAGGAGAGTCGGATGGAAAAGTGGATGCATCTGATTTCATCGATTTTTATGGAAGACGCAATGATGCGGAATTGGACAAAAAGCTCTATCGAAATTTCGATAAAATCCCGAATCCTTATTTCAATACCTACACAGATACCACTGCCTTTTTTCTGACAGTCACTCCTGGTGTACCCGGTAAGCGGATGTTGGTACGAGGTCCTGCTGCTGTTACTAATCCTTTGGCAACGTCCTTTGAGACAGAGCAGCTTCAAGTCTTGGCTGACCAATATTCCTTAGGCATTGCATACACGTTGGGTTTTCGCAAGTCGGAATATGACCAAGGTCAGGGATGGATGGGAACCGTCATCACCAAAGGTGCACCTCGTGACCTTACTTTTTCAAACTTGGGTGCTTTGCTTTCTTCCGGATCGGCAACTCTGGAAATCGGTTTGGTTGGGAGATCCGAAAACCCTCATGCTGCAGTCATCAGTGCAGGGCCGCTTGCTACCAATCAAAGAGTATTGACGACTTCTTCTTTTCTCAATTTTGATTATCCTCAACTGACACTTCCCCTTCAGATGACCGACTTTAATCCTAACGGGACCTTGGTCGTCCGGGTCAATCCACAAGGAGCTCAGTCAACTGACAATATTTCGATCGCCTATGCCAAGATAAAGTTCAGAAAACCGGTTTCTAATGGCGATTTTGTTTCTCAAGTGATGATTTTTCCGGCGGGAAACCAGCGAGTAGTTATCAATCAGGCTCAGGAGAATTATGTTGCCTATGATGTCAGCGATCTTTTTTCAGCGCAAAAAGTACAAGTCGTCAAATCAGGTACCACGGTGACTTTTCAAGGGGCAGTAACAGGAAAAGAAAGTTCCATTTGGGTTCAGCAGGAAAAAGCAGTCACTTCGGTCCAAAAGCTTACTCCTGTTCGATTCCGAAATTACCTTGCTCAAAAAGCAGATTTCCTGTTGGTGGGAGCCCGTGCTTTGGAAAAACCCACCTCCAAATTTCAAAATCCCCTGAAAAGCTATGCGGAGCATCGAGCATCACCATTGGGCGGGGGGTATGATACGCTTACCGTGAGGATGGAGGAGATTTATGATCAGTATGCCTATGGAGAAAAATCTCCGGTCGCACTTTATGAGTTTTTGAAAGCCTATTGGCCTGTACATAAACCCACCCATTTGCTTTTGGCTGCGAGGTCTTTAGCTGTTTTTTCACAAGGTAGATTGGGCAACGCGACAGTTTATTACCGTAATGCACCCCAGGCATTTGATTTTCAGGATTTGGTGCCCGTGGGAGGCTATCCTTTTTCTGACAACGTCTATGTCTTGGAAATCAACCCTGCCAAGCCAACCATACCGGCCATGGCAGTAGGTCGTATTCCTGCCAAATCTGCACAGCAGTTGGCTGATTACCTTGAAAAGGCCATAGAGAAAGACCAGGTGGGTGTATCTGAACCATGGCAAAAGGAATTGGTGCACCTCAGTGGTGGAGTTTCCGAATTTGAACTGGAGCGCTATTTTAATTTTCTAAATGGATTCAAGACAATTGCAGAAGGTCCGTTTTTAGGTGGAAATGTGAGCACCTATCGTAAGAGGTCCAATTCGGTGATTGAAGCCATAGACATTACGGGTGATTTGAATGAGGGAAGGTCTATGCTGACTTTCTTTGGTCACGGTTCGCCCACCGTAATTGATATCGAAATAGGATTTGCGTCTGATCCTACTTTAGGCTATGCCAATCGGGGAAAATATCCCGTCATGTTATTCAATGGCTGTGACTATGGAAGTGCTTATGGCACTACTTATACTCAGGGCGAAGATTGGGTGATAACTCCTCAAAAAGGAGCATCAAATATCATGGCGAATACCTCTATCGGTGTGGACGTGATCCTTAGACGTTATTCAGAGGCCTTTTACAAATACGCATTTTCTGATAGTACTACTATTCACCAGACTGTTGGGGAGATCAAGAGGAAATCCGAAGAGTTCTTTGTCACAGCATATGGTACTTCTCCTTTGAACTATTCTCACATGGAGCAAATGGTCATGCTGGGAGATCCTGCGGCCAGAATTTTCCCTGCTAATAAGCCGGATTACTCAGTCAAACTGGAAGAAGTCAAACTTGAAACCTTTGACGGTTCACCTATTTCAGCGATTTCCGACAGCCTCAAGCTCAGCTTTGTCCTGAGAAATATCGGGATCACCGATACCGATTCGATCAGATATAGGGTGGAGCGCAAACTCCTCGATGGAACCATCTTGACCTATGATCCGATCAAAATACCTTCTGTTTCAAGACTGGATACCTTGGTTTTTTCAGTCCCTAATTTTCAGGTGGAAGCAGCAGGGGAAAATGTGTTCACCATCCTGATCAATGATGATCGAAAGGTCTCAGAAATGACTTTTGCCAATAATTCAGTAGCATTTACAGCCTTCATTCCATTGAGTGGGACTGTCAATTTATACCCAGTGGATTTTGGGATAGTCAAAGAAAAGGAACTCAAACTTCTCACTCAGATACCCGGCCGAGTGGGAGATAATCGAACTATTATTATCCAATTGGATACAACAGCTCAATTCAATTCTGTCTTTAGAAAAGAACTGAGAGCTACCACAACTGGGGTAGTGGAATGGCCTGTGACACTTTTAACAGGTGCGGATTCCACAACCTATTTTTGGAGGACTAAATACCAAGATCCCCTTCCAGGTGAATCCGATGCATGGACGGTTTCCAGTTTTTCTTATATCCCCAATACCGGCAATGGTTGGACTCAGCGGGTGGAAGCCCAACTGAAACAAACCCAAATGGAAAACCTGGAATTGGATAAAGGTTGGAAGTTTGTAAGGCAAAAAGCAGGAATAGAAGTGTTTACGGTAGGTACTGGTGTAGATTCACTGACCTTTAGGAATACACAGTTTTACCTCAATCAGGTCCCTCAGATCATTGACAATGTCAACAATGCCAATAGCCGACTTTGTCCAAATGGATCCCTTGGACTGGTAGCCATAGACCAAAAAACCTTGCTACCCTACTTGGCGATTCCCGTACCCGGATTTGATATTCTGGACTCAAGAGCCTGTGGCAGAGTGCCTCAGTTGATCCAAAGTATCCAAAATGCTTGGATCACTACACCTGGTAACACGACTTTGCAGGATTACGTCAGGGGAGTGAAAGATGGGGATTATGTGATTATTTTCTCTGTAGGCAATGTCACTTTTGATGCTTGGCCTGATCGAGCTTATCAGAGTCTGAGAGCGTTTGGTGCCAATGAGGCCACCCTCAGAGCTTTGCAGTCAGGAGATCCTTATATTCTTTATGGGAGAAAAGGAATGCGTGCAGGGGAAGCTATAGAGATCGTTGGGAATCCGAATTTTCAAGTGCCTGCTAGACAGCAAACATTGAGCTTTGAGACTGAATTGGATGGTTATTTAACCAATGGAGTAATCCTTACTCCTAGGATTGGGCCTGCTTCCTCTTGGGAGCGGTTTTTCAGAAATGTAAATAACAGAACTTGGATCAACGAAGAAGAATACACCAATTTTGATGTAATCGGGGTGACCGAGGATGGGGAAGAAAATATCCTGGTTTCCAATAGAACAGAAAGTCAATTGGATCTTTCCTTTATCAATCCTTCGCAGTATCCCTTTCTGAGATTGAGATATACCATGGATGATCCCAACGCCACAGCACCGGCTCAATTGGATAAGTGGCAGGTGAATTTCACCGGAGTACCCGAAGGGGTCTTGATCCAGAAAAAACCGGCCGAAAGGCTAAGGCTTAGAGAAGGTCAGTCAGCCCGACTCGAATTTGCATTCAGAAATGCCTCGATCTATGATTTTACCGATTCGATTCGGGTGGATTTCAAACTCCTGCACTTACCAACACGAAAAACCGAGAATCTGAGTAAAAAAATAGCACCGGTAAAGGCTGGAGCTCAAGTGGATTTTTCTCTTGACTTCAATACCATTGGTAAAGCTGGTGAGACCTCGTTGGAGGTATTTGCCAATCCGAGAATTCTCCAAGAACAATCCTTTAGAAACAATCTCATTGACCTGGGAGTAGTGTTTGACGTGGAGCAAGACAACTCAAGTTCCTTGCTGGATGTCAATTTTGATGGGGTGTACATTTTGGACGGAGACTTGGTCTCACCTACGGTCATGATCACTGCCCAGTTGATTAATGATCAGACCCTGTTGTACAAAAAGGATACCGTAGGAATGGAGCTTTTCCTACGTCAAAATTGTGATGGCTGCCAGTTCAAAAAAATCAATTTCTCTAATCCAAATCTGACTTGGTCACCTGCCTCTCAAGAATCTAATTTTAGAGTTTCTTTTGTGCCTGGCCCGCTGGAGGATGGTGTTTATACCTTGAGAATCACCAATGAGGATTCTCCACAGCCATACGAAATCAGTTTTGAGGTGGTCAATGAATCTCAGATCACCAACTTTTATCCTTATCCCAATCCATTCAGTACTTCAGTGAGATTTGTCTTTACACTGACAGGATCAGAGGTGCCAGATGAGATCAAGATTCAGATTATGACCGTGACTGGAAGGGTGGTCCGCGAAATTCTTCAATCCGAGTTGGGCCCTATAAGGATCGGAAATAACCTTACGGAGTATGCTTGGGATGGTAGAGATGAGTTTGGAGATCAACTGGCCAACGGGGTGTATATGTACCGCGTGCTAGTGAGGAAAAATGGTCAATTCATGGAGCACCGACCCACTGCCGGAGACAAGGGCTTTACCAAAGGATATGGCAAAATGTACCTCTTGCGCTAAGCTTTTCCTTTCTTCCAACTCTGATACAGTCCAACTCCACTAATCAAGAGCAGGAAAATCAGAATTCCCCACTGGTAAGGATGGTTAAGAGCCTGCTTGGCTCCTAAAAATGAATTAGCAATCATGCCTGTAGCGAAGGCGATGAAGGTCCGTGGAAGCATCCCAGGCACACCAAATAGTAAGACTTTTCGTAGCGAAATCCCCATACTTGCAAATAGGAAATTTGAAATAGCAAAAGGGATTACCGGGCTGATCCGAATAAAAAAAATCAGTCCCTCAGGACGCTCCATTCGGGATTCGATCTGTGTTTTAATTCTGGGGTTTTTGGCGAAAAGAAGTGGTAAAAAATCAGTATTTAGTCCTTTTCCAATCCTATAACCCAAGATATTCGCAAGAATGTAACCAAGCAGTAAATCGGGAAATCCCAGCCAGCCCCAGAAAAATCCACAAGCTAAGGCGGTCAGCGTGGTGGGAAGTAGGGCTAATCCCAAAATCAGGGAAAGACTTAGCGTAAGCAGAAAATGATCTGCGATACTTTGTACATGAATTTTTTCTACCCAAAAATAGGTTGACGCAAATACTAAGGAACCTAAAAGTGGAACCAAACTCACCCAAATCCAACCCAAAACAGCATTGGGGTGGGACCTGAAGTACTCGACTAAAACCTTGAAAATACTAGCCTTTTTTGTCATCTTTGGGTGCTTTTGAAAGCAAAGCAAGAGCAAGTTTAGCATCTAGGATTGGATTTTCACCCTTCGACAAAAGACTAGCTGCAGATAAATACATCGCCACGATAAGATAACCAACTTGAACATGAAATTTGGTACCAAAGCCATTCATGCAGGAGTGAGCCCTGACCCATCCACAGGTGCTATTATGACTCCGATTTTCCAGACTTCCACCTATGTGCAAAAATCTCCTGGAGATCACATGGGATATGAGTACAGCCGAACCCACAACCCTACCCGAACGGCGCTTCAAAACAGCATTGCAGCTCTGGAAAACGGAAAACACGGCATCTGCTTTTCTTCAGGCCTGGGTGCCATCGATGCAGTGGTAAAACTGTTTAATCCCGGCGATGAAATCATTTCTACCAACGACCTGTATGGAGGGACTTACCGACTGTTTACCAAAGTTTTTGAGCGGTATGGGATCAAGTTTCACTTCGTGCCGATGAATGAGCCGGAGAAGCTTTCTCAGTATGTCAACGAGCGCACCAAGATGGTTTGGGTAGAAACGCCCACCAACCCGATGATGAACATTATCGATCTAAAGGCGATGGCAGCTTTTTCCAAAAAGCATGGAATCCTTCTGGCAGTCGACAATACCTTTGCCTCTCCCTATCTTCAGAATCCCTTGGATTTTGGGGCTGATATCGTCATGCACTCCGTGACCAAGTATCTAGGAGGTCATTCGGATGTGGTCATGGGAGCCTTGGTTGTGAATGATGATGAATTGGCTTCTCGATTGGTTTTTCTTCAAAATGCCTGTGGTGCTACTCCGGGTCCTCAAGATTGCTTTTTGGTGCTAAGAGGCATCAAGACACTTCATCTAAGAATGGAACGTCACAGCCAAAACGGTAAAACGATCGCCGCTTACCTCAAAAATCACCCAAAAGTAGCTAAAGTTTATTGGCCGGGTTTTGAAGATCACCCTAATCATGAGATTGCAAAGAAGCAAATGAAGGATTATGGAGGTATGATTTCATTCACCCTAGTCGGAAACAAATTGGAGGATGCCAAAAAAGTAATGGAAAATCTCGAGCTATTCGCCCTTGCAGAATCCCTTGGAGGGGTAGAGTCGCTCTGCGGACATCCTGCTACCATGACGCACGCTTCTATTCCAAAAGAGGAACGAGAAAAAGTAGGTTTGGTAGACTCTCTGATCCGACTGAGTGTCGGTGTGGAGGATGCCGAAGACCTCAAAAATGACATTGCACAGGCTCTGGCAAAAATATAAAAGCAAAGCCCTTCCGAAACGGAGGGCTTTTTTGATGCATTGTATTTGGGTGAGGTTGCCGAAAACTAGGAAATCACTTTTCTCACTAATTCAAAGGCCTGTTTTTCGATCTCGGCAGAAAGGTTCTTTTTCTCTTCCTTGAGTTCTTTAATCCAGTCTAGGTACTTTTTGGATACATCTTCTTTTTCAGAAAGAAAATGGGTCATGGTCTGAAAAGTCAGGTGATTGGCGTACCAAGGCTTAAGCCCATTTTTTACTGATTGAAGCTCTTGGTGGATTTGAGGGATAAAAATCGAATTGAAACCCAAATGAAGGAGGATGTTTTCCAACATGATGACCTTACGGAAACTTTCAAATAAGTCTCTGAAGCTCTGGGTACTCATGGGACTTTTGACATCATTGGTAGCTAATTCCAGTTCTTCCTGAACTAACTGATGGATTGCTGTGCTGATGGTAAGTGGCTTGATCCCTTTGCTGGCTTGATGGGATCGGTCCAATAGTTCCTCCCAAGTTTTTAGCGAACTGCCTACCACCAAGTCAAACGTTTCCTTTTGCATAATCCGCTTTTGGGACGAGAGGTAGCTGCGGAAACTTTCAAATTTTTGCCCCGAGGCACTTTCTTTAGCTTTAAGATTTTTTTCGACCAGCTTGAGATGCTGGATTTTCTTGAGTGACTTTTTGAGTTTTTGAAGAGGAGAAAATAGCATTTGACTTAGCGTTTTATCCTCGAAGTGGATCTTAGTCAGGAGCTCGGTGTAGAGTTCCAAAAACTCCATGTGGCCCAGCAATTGAATGGCTTTTTTGGACTTGATTTCTTTTCCCAAATCCAGGAAAAGAGTTTTTGCCTCTTGGTGTTGCTGTAAGAAAATCTGAAAGACAGGGGAAGTCTTGACCTGCATAGTTTAGGAAATTCTCACCAGTGTGGCACCGTATCCCCACTGGTCCTTCTGGGTGTCCTGAAAGTACTTAATATTTCCTAATTGGCTCAATCGCTTGTGTATTTCTTTTCTCAAAACCCCATTTCCCAGTCCATGGATGAAGGTGATTTCGTCCATTCCCGAAAGAATCGCCTGATTGAGATTTTTCTCAAAAGCTTCCAGCTGAATTCTCATTTTTTCAGAATTACTGAGTTTATCGGATTGTGGATGAAGTACTTCGATGTGAAGGTCAATGGAGCGAGCGGGTTTTTGGGGTTTGGGGGCTTCGGGTGCAGGTTGGATTTGACTCAGTTCTGCATTGAGACTTCGGATGTCCAGATCTTTGGTCGTCCGCTCCATGGCAAAGAGGTAGACATTTTTACCCAAAATCGGCGCTTTGCTCAGGTGTTTGAAAAATTGGGTCGGTTTCATCTTCAGCTGTCGCTCAAAGGCAGGGATGGCCCTTTCCAGCCTGTTTTGGATGGGGATAAAGCGAAGCAAAAAGGCCGGCCAATCATCGATTTCCTTCATCAGCCGATCGTCTATTTTTTTATGCTCTCCACCGTTGAGTGCACCTGCAAATAGTGTTCGGTGATTATTCCCAAATACCTCCGACGCATGTACCAGGTAGGGTTGATGGCTGTCATTGATCAGGTAAAGACTCAGATTCTGATCATTGATTGGGAGAAAAGCCAAGTAGAGACCTTGATCTTTTGGAGCAGAGATAGGGAGCGGGGCTTCGGATTCTTTCGCCGTGGCAGGTACATCACCAAAGTAGCTTTTCTCAGCCTCAGCAATGATGACCACTTCTGACTTGATCGCAGGGATGATGAATCCATCTTCGATTTCTACTTCTATTCGTCCTCCGGAAGATACTTTTCTGACGATACCTTCCTCTTTGCCATGCAGTAATCTTACTCTATCTCCGATATTCATTGTTCCAAAGCTTTTTTGTAGGTGTCTATTGCCCTTGTGCGGGCAAATTTATGATCTACAATCGGCTTTGGGTAAGAATTTGTTCCTAATTCAGGAATCCAATTTTTAATATACTTCAGGTCCTTGTCAAATTTCTCAGTTTGGGAGTCAGGATTAAATACACGGAAGTAGGGTTGGGCATCGGTTCCTGTGCCAGCAGCCCATTGCCAGCCCCCATTGTTGGATGCCAGCTCAAAGTCTAAAAGCTTCTTGGCAAAATAGGCTTCACCCCATCTCCAGTCGATGAGTAGGTGCTTGGTGAGAAAAGAGGCCACAACCATCCTTACGCGATTGTGCATAAAGCCTGTCGTGTTCAGCTCTCTCATGCCTGCATCCACGATTGGGAAGCCTGTTTTGCCTTCGCACCAAGCTTTAAATTCCTGTTCATTATTTCTCCAAGGAATATGATCATAGGCGGGTTTGAAGGCCTTTTCTACCACCTGGGGATTATAGGCCAGGATCATCATGTAAAATTCCCTCCAGATCAGCTCATTGAGATAGGTCTCATTGAGTTGGGAGGCGATCAGGGCCAGTTTTCTCACCGAAATCGTCCCAAATCTGAGATGGATACCCAGTCGGGTGGTTCCTTTTTTCGCGGGGAAATTTCGGTTTTCATCGTAATGTCTGATGATATCCTGATCTGCGATTGCTGATGGGATTTCAATTGGAGATGGTAAAAAACCCATTTCTGACAAGGAAATCTCAGGAAGCGGAGAGGACTTGGCTAAGTTTTTCCAGTTGGGTTCGGAGAGGGGTTGGGTTTTGGTCTTCTTGAATTTATCCAGCCAGTTTTTGCTGAAAGGAGTGAATACTTTGTAAAACTCCCCTGAACCGTTCAGGATTTCTCCCGGCTCAAAAATCACCTGATCTTTGAAGGTGAGGAAGGGGATGTTTTTTTCCTTTAATAGGGCTTCGATCCCTCCGTCTCTTTTCTTCGCGTAGGGTTCATAGTCTCGGTTGGTGTACACAGCTTGGATGTCATATTCCCCGAGAAGCTCGGGGTACACTTCTTCCGGTTTGCCGTATTTGATCAGCATAGAGCCTCCTTTTTGTTCGAAAAAAGACTTGAGTTCGCCGACCTTTTGGAGGATAAACTGAACCCGTGCGTCGGATTTGTCCTCAAGTAAGTCAAGGATGTTTTTGTCAAAAATAAAAAGAGGCAGTACCTCAGGTTCCTGCTGCAAGGCGTAAAAGAGGGCGGTATTGTCGTCTGTTCTGAGGTCTCTGCGAAACCAGCACAGGGTGATCTTCTTCATGGTGGTTCTTTTTTGAAGAAAGTCAGGAAAGGACAAAATGTTTTACCAATCTTCCTTGGCAGGTACTTTTTCTACCCGAAGACTATCATTTTCAGGCTCTCGTCTAGGGAAATTTTCCGGAGTGATCGGTGTCCAATTTTCTTCGCCTCCATATTCATTTCTCAAAAAGTCATCGGAATCCTGCACAGAAAGACGGCTGACACGCCTTCTTGCAATCTTCGCAAAAAGCTCACTAAAGGAGTTGAACGAAACGTTTTGGGTAACTGAGGCTCCGTAAGACAGGACGTTTTGGGTCAAAGAAAGTGAGGTGAAGGTATTGAAGTTGTTTCGGTTAAAAATCCTCAGACGATATACCCCATCCTCGGTGATCATGTATTCAGCCTGCCAGTCTCCGATGATGGAGGCCGCACTGGCATTGCCCCGATTGTCTGTAAATCCTCCGTCTCTTGATACTCGCAATCGACCATCGAGGAACGTATAGGCCACACTCAGCTGGAAGTTTTCCAATGCATTTTGATCCAAGGTGGCCAAGTCAATGTTTACCTCGAGATTTTTGTCCACTTGCCCCAAGGCAGTATTTAATTGAGAAGAAAGCAGGTTACTTACACTGGAGGAAAGCGAAGAAACACCGGTAAACTGTCCTTCAGGTGAAAAATTACGCGTCATGATGACTGAAAACACCTGACGGTTCATTTCCTGTTCGTCGGCTGCCACCCTGTTTTGGAAGGCTGAAATGGTCGTTTGCACATCACCGGAAGAAGGGAACTCAGAAAAGTCAAACCCAAATTTGAAGGTAGGAGACAGCAATTCTCCCTGCAGGTCCATCACTACTTTGACTGGGAAGCGCCGTCTCATCTGACTGTTTTCCTGGGCGGGATTGTTGGTGTTGATGAGAGGTTGGAGGGAAAGGCTTTCTTCATAGAAGGCTTTCAGGTTCATTACACCGGTGTATGGATCACCAAACCAAGTAATACGACCTCCGGGTTGTACCTCAAATTTTTTCTTCACGACATTATATAGGGAGAAATTGTACAATCCTTCCACGATTTCGTAATTGCCGGCTAGCGAAAAGTTGCCTTGGGTGTCTATGTTCATATTCAAGACTCCTCTGCCTCTACCTTGGATACTTTCTCCTGTTTTTGGATCAATGATGATTTCGGCAAAGGCGTCCGGAGTCACGTCGATTATGAAATTCAAGCGGATGTTTTCAATCTCCAATCGGTTTACCTCTTCCGCGAGTGCTTTGATTCTGACGGTATCTTGTACGTTGATGATTTGGATAAAATCCTCCTGATATTGCTCGTTGGAACTGGTCAATGGAATCGAAATTCGGGTATTTGCCTGAGTGGTTGCTCTGGCGATTACATCCAGGTTGCTGGTACTTCCTCGTATGCCTAAGGTCCCACTGGCAAAGGCAGTCCCGTAAAACAATTCGTTGTCTCTAGCACTGGTGTTGAGCACTTGAAAATTGCTTAATCTCGAGTTGATGTCCAAGAAGATGTTTTCAAATCCTTGATGATTCAACCCACCTGTAAATGTGGCTCTATTTCCATTGATATCTCTGAAAATCAGGTCTTGGAAGCTGATTTGGGTCGGTCGGAAAAGTATGCTTCCATCGATCTGATAGGAAGTGTTGAGGTAATTAATGCGGAGTTTTCCTTGATCGATTCGTCCACTTCCGAGAAGTTCTGGCACTTCTACAGTACCTCGGAGTTGCAGATTTCCGCTAACTGTACCTCCCAGATTTGTGATGTATTTCGACAGGAAAGGCTCAAAAATCACCAGGTTGGCTTGGGTCATTTGGGCATCCATATCCAAGTTTTGATACGCAAGACCAAGGGTGCCCTCGATGTCTATTTTTTTCTGGCCGTTGAAATAGTTTTCTACTTTCAAGATTAGGTCTTCAGCTCCTAAAGTTGTGGAAGCATCGATTTCTCCAATTGGGAAATCGTTGATTTCTAGTCCTTCAATATGTAGCGTCCCATCCAGTTCGGCTTGGTTGATCAAGTTGCTGAGTCGAAAGCTGCCATCGGCTTTTCCTGCAAAATCCAAAGAAGTAATCGTATTGAGCAGGTCCAATTCTACCTGTTTGATGATGATGTCTAGATTTTCTTCTGGATTGGGACTGATCTTACCTTGCAACCCTAGTTCCTGCTCCTCATTGGATACAATCAGCTTGTCAATGGTGACCTCTCCTTGAGAGAGCGATACCAGATTTTCAGGGTCAAACTGCCACTCTCGATTGAGTACTCGTAGTAGCGATGGCTTGAATTTCAAAAATGTGCCTGCAGTGGAAAATTTCGTTTCGGCTTCGATTCGCGCCTTGCTCTGGGTCGAATCCTGATCCAAACTGATTAATAAATCCAAGTTGGTTTGGTCCCAAATAGCTTCTAAGCCAAGGTTTTTAAATCGTAAGTTTTCGCCAACCTTCTGTTCCTTGGAATAGACGTAGAAAGACGCAAGAATGTCTTTTGAGTTTAGGAGTTTGGAGGTGTTGAAGTCAATGTTGGTCCCATAGGCCTGATTTCCCTGATAGTTGATCGAGTCGATGGAGGTGAAAAAGTTGAATACGGTATTTTCTTTTGTTTGATAAAAGGCACCTTCCAAAATTGTGTTTTTGGAAATACTAAGGTCTGGCTGAAACAGCTGGATCAGTGGATTGATGTCATTCATCCGAATGTTGAGATCCAAACTGTAGGTTTCAGAGAAGTTTTCTTCGAGATCTGCCTGAGGCTGTTCCTCATTCAGCAAAATGGCGAGGTATTGCCTTCCAAGAATATCCAAATCTTTGGCCATTTGCTCGAGATTAAACTGGCCAGATGCTGCGACTACCAAATAATCCGAATTGAGGGACAATGTCCGTGTACCTCCGGCAAAAAGCGATTGAAAAAAGAAGTCTCCCACTTCCAGTTCTCTCCCTTCGTAACCAGCCTTGATGTTGTTAAACCTTGCAATTCCCTCCAGCTTATCCAGCGTGATTCCTTTAGTATCAATGTCCAAATCCCCACTCAAAAAGGTCTCTTTATCCATCAAATTGATTCGATCCAAAAACATCGTATCTAATTCAACATTCAGTCTGACTGAATCGATGGATTCATTCAGATTAAGGTAGCCTTTTACTCGTGCTTTTAGGTTGGGGTCATTAATGGCAAGGTTTCCGCGAAATAGGTTGAGGCCATAAGTAGCATCGGTGGTGATGTTGGTGAAATTGTACTGATTGATACCCAGCTGACTGATTTTGGCATTGAGATCGACCAAGGCAGTGGCGACCGAAGAGCCTTTGATGTTTACATTTCCTTCCAATGATACTTTTTGAAGGAGTTCTTTGTCCTCAGTCAAAATTCCCAAATCCAGATTTTGGACCTTTAGTCGGGATACGATGGAAGGCACACCTTTTACCAGATCATAATTTACTCTGCCACTGAAGTTTCCGATGTTGGTTCGGAAATCCCCCGTAGTAGTGAATCGGTTGAGCACCCCGGCGAAATCCGCATCCAACCTGATGGTGTTGAATTTTTTGATCTCTTTTTGGATTTCGGGACTTAAGTATGGTGCTAGATCCCCTGCGAAGATGACTGAGTTTTTGAGGGATAGGTTGAGATAGGTGTTGTCTATATCTGGCAGACCATCCACCAGAAAAGAACCAAAAAGAGCGGTTTTTTCTCCTATTCGTACCAAAAACTCCTCTGAAGAAAGCTCAGAAACAGGCCCTGCCACTTCACCACTGAGATATATTTCAGTTTCAATCTCAGGGAGCATTGGGGCAAAAATTCTTAGATCAGCGAGATGGATTTTTGTTTCCTCCATGCGGGCGGTCAGTTTTACCTGATGGAGAAAATCTGAATATCCTTTAGGGCCGGTAATATCCATCCGGAGATAGTTCTTAATCTGGCTTTTGTCGGTTTTCAGATTGAGGTTTGCCAATTCCAAATACTTGGGATCATAGGTCAGATTAGTTTTCAGATCTTGGATTTTTAGCCCTGAATTTCCTTCAATTCCTGAAAGCAACTTGATGTCCAAGCCAAGCTTACTTCCCACAAAACTGAATTTATCCGCATTGGCAGTCACTTCTTTAAACTCTAGCCGAGTGTAGTCAAATCCCTCCGTGATGGGATCGGTTCGGAGATCCAGCAAAGCAAATTCCGACTGACGCAATTCGATGGAAGAAATGAAAAAACGGGTTGCGGAAGTACTCTGTTTGGTCGACCCAAATACCTGTGTGAGTTCTTTTACCCATCGGTTGATATTTATGAGCGAATCTCCCGAATGAGTGATGAGATTTAATTCGGCTTTTTCCAACCTCACGGCATCTATGGTGGGATCTCCCGGAGGAATCAAGGAAAGAAGCGCAAAATCTGCGTAGGCCTTTTCTGCCCCGATCATTAGGCTGTCCCGATGATCATAGATTTGGAGATTTTCTAGCGTGAGTGCATCCCACCAAGAAATGCGAATATTTCCAATCTCGGTACGGAAGCTCGTGCGGTCATTGAGATATCCCGTTACTTTGTCTACGGCCCAATTTTGAATCGAATTTACTTGAAGGGCTAGACCCAGTCCAATCAAAAGAAGCAGGGTAGAAAATACTACCCAGAGAATCACTCGGAAAGCTTTGTGCAAAAAATCCCTAACTTTCGGCTTCTTTTCCAATGGGTACCAACGATATTTCTATACTAGCAATTGAGTCCTCGTGTGACGAGACTTCTGCCTCCATTATAGTAAATGGCAAAGTACTCAATAATATTGTGGCCACACAATCAGTCCACGAAAAATATGGGGGAGTAGTACCCGAATTGGCCTCTCGTGCCCATCAGGAAAACTTGATCCCTGTCATCCAAGAAGCGATTTCTACTTCTGGAATCTCCAAAGAGCAGCTTTCTGCGGTTGCCTTTACCCGGGGACCGGGTTTGATGGGGTCCCTACTGGTCGGGGTGAGTTTTGCCAAGGCATTTGCCAGAGCATTGAATATCCCGCTGATTGACATCAACCACATGCAAGCTCATGTGTTGGCACATTTTATCGAAGATCCTAAGCCTAGCTTCCCATTCATTTGTCTCACAGTCAGTGGGGGGCATACACAACTCGTTTTGGTGAAGGATCACTTGGATATGGAAGTCATCGGTGAGACACAGGATGATGCCGTAGGAGAGGCTTTCGACAAAACCGCCAAATTGCTCGGGTTACCGTATCCCGGTGGGCCTTTGGTTGATAAATACGCCAAAGAGGGTAATCCCAAAGCTTTCACATTTCCGATAACTCGAATGCCGGGCCTGAATTATTCATTCTCAGGGATCAAAACTGCCGTGCTGTATTACCTCCGTGACCGGCTTCAGGAAAATCCGAATTTTATCGAGCAAAATTTACCTGACCTTTGCGCCAGTATCCAATATACCTTGATAGAGATGCTCCTTATCAAGCTCAAGGAGGCTGTAAAGCAATATGGAGTCAAGGAAATTGCCATCGCAGGAGGCGTCTCTGCCAACTCGGGATTGAGAGCAGCCCTGACGGAGCTTTCCCACCGAAAAGGCTGGAACCTCTACATCCCTAAATTCGAATACTGCACTGACAATGCCGCCATGATTGCCATGGCTGCCCACTACAAGTACCTCAAAGGAGAATTCGTCGGAATGGACGTAACTCCCTTGGCCAAAATGAAACTCTGAATATGTCCACCAAGTCCAACCGTTTCGAAAAGGTCGTCAACATCAAAAATAAGAAGGCAAGCTTCGAGTTTGAATTCATCGACACCTATGTGGCTGGTCTGATGCTCAAGGGTACCGAGATCAAGTCGATCCGGGAGGCGAAAGTGTCCTTGACAGAGGCGTATTGCGTATTTTATGAAGGCGAACTTTTTATCCGTCAGATGCACATCTCTCCTTACAGCATGGCGGCTAGCTATAACCATGAGGCGGTGAGAGACAGAAAGTTGCTGCTCAACAAGAAAGAGTTGGAAAAGCTCCAAACTAAGTCCCAGGAAAAGGGTCTTGCAATCATTCCGGTTCGTATATTTATCAATGACCGAGGCAAAGCCAAAATGGAAATTGCCCTGGCTCGAGGAAAGAAAATCCACGATAAACGACAGGACCTAAAGGAAAAAGATGCAAAAAGGGAGCTCCAGCGAATGGCCTTTGATTGATGCTTACGGGATTTGCAGGCAGACTATGCTGCCTGTCTACCATCATCCCACTTTTGATTCTGCCCTAGTCACCCAACTCCTTTTTGGCGAATGCTATCAGATCAACGGGCTCACTTCTGATCGGCAGTGGTTCAGGGTTTATCATGAAGATACCGGTATCGGTGGCTGGGTTTGGGCCAAACTGATCAAGGAAATCACCGGCGATGAATACCAGAAATTTCTCAATCAGGACTTTCAGATTGTCACGAGCCCAATCGCGGCCATCGAATACCTCGGTGCCAGCCTTTACCTACTTCCCGGAAGCCGACTCCATTTTTCCGAACTCGAACTTTTCAATTGGCAGGATCATATCGGTTTTACGGGGACTTTTCGACCCCATGCTTCCAAAGCTTCAAGAGAGGAAATCGCAGAAATCGCCCTCCGTTACCTCCATGCTCCTTTTCAGGCTGGCGGTCGCAGCATTTTTGGTTTGGATGAGGCACATGCATTTCCACTGATTTTTTTGATTGGAGGATATTCATGGATTTCGGGAAAGGTTCCCGGGAAAAGCGTCTCTCCCGAAGAAGTGGAGCCGGGTGATTTGTTTGTTTTCAGAGATCTGGAAAGGCAGAAAACACACTACGGACTTTACCTTGGCGCAGAGCAGATTCTCTGGATGGACCACCGGATGAAGATTTCTGACGTAGATGAGTGGGAGGATTTTTTGAGAAACAATTCCAGCGAACAGGTCGTTTTGGATTCGCGATCGATCATCAGTTAGGAGTATGGAAAAAAGGGTGTTGGTGTTAAACTTGGATCATTCGCCGGTCGCTGTGGTGCCGGTCCAGAAGGCTATCGTCCTCGTCCTTTTGGAAAAAGCCAATGTGCTCTCCACCTATGAAACACTGGAGATCCGTACCGTTTCCCGCAGCTTTCAATACCCTGCTGTCATCCGACTTGCCCATTACAAAAACATTCCCTTCAAAGGCGTTTTGCTCAATCGTGCCAACCTTTTCCGGAGAGACAAAGGAGAGTGCCAATACTGCGGCAGCAAACGTCACCTGACCATTGACCACGTGGTGCCTCGCTCCAAAGGTGGCAAAACCTCTTGGACTAATCTCGTCACTGCCTGCAACCGCTGCAATGTGAGCAAAGGAGACAAAACTCCCGAGCAAGCCGGCATGGTTCTCCGCACTGAGCCATTCAAACCCTCCCTTTCCTATTTCCTCTCCGAATATGCCGAGCGACAAGCGGAAGAATGGCTTCCTTTTTTGGAGAGTAGGGTGGTTAGCGGATAATAATCTGAGTTTTTAGATCAATCCTTTTTCCAAATTAAAGCCAACCCAAACCCTACTAAAAACACCACCGCCGTACCCATCACAATCGTCATGTTGGTATGTAGCGGATTGGCGAGGGAAGGATCCATGCCGTTTTTGGCCAAGATGACAGATAGACTCATCCAAGCGATGACTAAAACACCCAAGATGACTCCAAGTACTGCTTGAGGTTTTTGGGCTTTGGACAGCAAACCCAAGAGGAAAAGTCCCAATATCCCACCGCTGAAGATCGAAGAGAGTGCCCACCAAGCATCCAAGGCACTGGTCACCCCATTGAAGGCCAAGCCTACCAGAATACTGGCCAAGCCCATCCCTAGGGAAGAAAGCCGAAGTACGCGAAGGGAAAGTTTTTCGGAAGAATTGGGATGGATATACTTTTTGAAATGATCGGAAAGAATCACTGTTGCCGAACTGTTGATACTGGTGGAGACCGTACTCATGCCTGCTGCAAAGATGGAAGCGATCAGTAGGCCTGTCACTCCTGCCGGCAATTGGTTGACAATGAAATGAGGAAAGACTTTGTCAGGTGCGATGCCATCGGGTAGCAGGGTAGGCTGAGCTTGGTAATAGGCAAAAAGGGCCGTGCCGATAAAGAAAAAAACAAAGGAAACGGGTAAATAAAGCAAGCTTCCCAGCCAGGTGGATTTTTTGGCTTCTGCCTCGGTGCGTGCAGTCAGGTAGCGCTGAACGTAGCTTTGGTCAATGCCGAAATTCTGCATGTTGATAAACAGACCGTAAATCAACACCATCCAAAAAGTGGACGTGGTAAAGTCCAGATGGAAGCTCCCAAGGCTGAATTTATCCGATTCCTGAGCGATACGGAATACCTCGACTGGGCCTCCCGGAATACTGAAAAAGATCACTCCTAAGCAAGCCAATGCTCCACCGATCAGGATGATTCCCTGCACCGCGTCGGTCCAGACTACCGCTTCGATGCCTCCAAACATGGAATAGACCACCACGCTAATTCCCGTGATGACAATGATCAAGGGAATACTCCAGCCCAACAAGGCATTCATCGGCAGGGCCAAGAGGTACATGATGGCTCCCATTCGCGCTAGTTGGGTAAGCAGGTAGCATAGTGAGGCATAGATCCTGGCCCAAGCACCAAATCGTTGCTCGAGGTAGAAATAAGCCGATTCGCTTTGGAGTTTGCGATAAAGTGGGACAAAAAACCGAACAGCCACCCAAGCCGCAAGGGGAATCGAAAGGCTGAACACAAATCCATTCCAATTGCCTCCATAGGCATTTCCGGGTAGCGCCAAAAAGCTGATGCTGCTCACAAAGGTGGCAAAGATAGACATGCCAATCGCCCATGCCGGCAGTCTCCCTCCTCCTGTGGTGAAATCGGAAGCACTACGCTTTTTGAAGGAGAAAGAAATCCCAAATCCCACAATCGCGAGCATATACACCAAGAAGATGGCTAAATCGAAAATTGGCATGTTCGGTTGGGTAATTGTAGTTTTTTGGAGAAAATCAGTGGGCGACGGTTTCCATTACTTTTTCTTTTACAAGGAGGTACTTTTCATGAAGGGTTTTCTTTTCCTCTTCGCTGTAGGCAAAAAGTGGTGGGGCTAAGATTCCCCTGCACAATCCTTCGAAAGACATCGCGGCTTTGAGCCCCTTGAGGTAGCAGGATTTATAAGCCTGATTTTGATAGATGTTTTTGCTCAGGAAAAGAATGGTCTCTTGCAGTCCTTTGAGCCTGCTTTTTTCCCCTGAACGAAAGGCATCATATGCCTGTACATAAAGTTCCGGAAAAAGATTTGCACCTCCTGTTACGCCACCATGACCGCCCATTTCGAGGGTTTGGGAAAGTATTTCCTCTGGTCCGATGAATAGTTTAAACTCAGGATGAGCTTTGAATGCCTGGCAAAGTGATTGGAAATTGTCCAGGTCTCCACTGCTGTCCTTGATGCCAATGATGTTGGGGTGAGCGGAAAGTGATTTTACTGTAGCAGTATCGATAAAGATCTTGGTATGCGAGGGCATGTTGTACAAGAAAAGAGGCAAGGATACTTCATCTGCCAATTTCCCGTAGTAAGCAGCAAGCTCCTCCTGTCCAATATTCATGTAAAAGGGCGGAGCAGCCACCAAAGCTGCTGCACCAGATTCCGCCGCTATGGCTGCCAAGTCCAAACTTTCCACAAAAGAACAGTCGGTGATCCCCACCAAAACCGGTACTCGGCCATTGACTTGTCTGCAAACTAGTCGAATGAGGTCGCTTTTGACATCCGAACTCAAACTCGCGGACTCGCCTGTGGTGCCCAAAATGAAAATACCGTGGACACCACCCTCCAGCAGGTGATTGACCATGAGGAGGGTATGCTCGACATCCAGGGAATAATCCGGATTGAGCGGGGTAATCATCGGCGGGATGATTCCGTGAAAAGTTTGGCTAGGTTTCATAGGCTGGCTTGGGCTGAGATTAAAGGCTGAGGTGGAAGTACTTCACCTTGGTTCGGTGATGGGTGTAGGACAGGTGGACTGTCCCGTCTTGGGCTTCGATGATGGCAGGATAGCTGTACTCTCCTTCGGCAGTGTCTTCCAATACCAAAAGCTCCTCCCAAGTGATCCCATCTGCGGAACCCATCAGGCTGAGTTTGTTTCTTCCTTTTCTAATTGGGTTGCAAAGGAGCAGGTGGTATCCGTTTTTTAAGGTGACTGCATCGATGCCTGAGTTATTGTGCACGAGACCTGTTCCGGTCAAGGTGCTCCAGGATTTACCATTATCGGAAGACCAAGAAGTAGCAATCTCTCCTTGCTGGGTACGGAAGAGTAATTGAATTTTTCCTCCGGGATGGAAAAGAACCGTTGGTTGAATAGCACCGAAAGGGCCTTCGATCGCTACTTTTTCCCAGGTTTTGAGATCCGGATCGGTGATTTCCACATGGGAATTCCACACATTGTTGACCTCGAAGCTGCTCGGATGAAGGAGTCTGCCGTCGGGAAGAACTTCTGCTTTATTTTTTACCGGGCCAAGGAAGCCGGGTGGAATCTGAACTTCTTTGGACCATGTTTTTCCGTTGTCTTCCGAGACTTTATAGAGTCCCCACCATTCTCTAGGGTTGGGGCCCTCTTTGTAGAAAAGGATAAGCTTGCCGTCAGCTTTGCGGTGAAGGACTGGATTCCAAGTGGGGTTGCGGAAGACTTCATTTTCGACACCGTCAGCGACCAGTTTGGGAGTAGACCAAGTGCCTTTTTGGAGTAGCGAAGTATAAATGCTTACATCGGGGTGGCGTTCGTAAGTTCCTCCAAACCAAGCGGCAAGGATTCCTTCGGGCGTTTCCACCAAGGTCGAGGCATGGCAAGTGGGAAAAGGAGCAGACTCGTAGATGAATCCGGATTTGAGGACTTTTACTTCTGGTCTATCAGAAGAAAATTCCCCACTCCCAAAGGAAGTGAGGAAGAACAAAATGAGTAAATAATGCATGGGTTGAGCGGTTCGCTGATTGAATAACTCGTATCAAAGTATTAAAAAAGCCGGAGTTTTGAAACAAACTGTCCGGCAGTGACCTGTATGCCTGTGGTCGGTGTTCAAAGATTGCTGCTCACAAACTCCAAAAAGATCCTCCAATCCTCCCAAGTTAGGTCATGTTTACCCTCCCGGATATGGTAGCCAACCGACTCCCGATGAACAGGTCCGTCCAATTTTTCGAAATCTTTTTCGAATACAGCTTTTTTTCCATAAATCTCAGCTGCTACTCGACTTCCCAGCTGAATTCCCAAATATTCTCCTTTCGGATCGGCCCATTGGTCGCCTCGGGCTGAGGAATAATAAACTGCTCTTGGAGCAATCAATCCTGGTAAGAGATGTTGGTCGAGCGGAAGGTTTTCTTCCTTGCTATTGTACTTGCGGAAATTGTCTGCAAACCAGTGAGGAAATCGGTTATTGATCGCTTCCACGGTCTCCCCAAATTTCCGTTTGGAGAGTGCTGCCCCACCGCATCCGGATTCATTGGCATAGGTGATGGCCCATCTAGGATCATTGGTCGAGGTCCAAAGGGCAGTTTTGCCGGTACGGGAATGTCCCACAAGAATGGATTTTTTGGCATCGATCCTTGGATGCTGTTCAAAATAATCCATGGCTCGCATCGCCGCCCAACCCCAAGCGCCAAATGCTTTCAGGCCATCCGCCTTTCCAATTTGTTCGGGATAGAGCGTGGAAATGATCCCGTTTTGGAAGGTCTTGGCATCGTCGGGAGCGACGGTTTCCGCATGGAAAGATGCCGTGGCAAAGCCTCTTTGGATCAGTTCCCGCACCGGCCAAAAGGCCTCGTCCACCAGTTTCCCATCGGGATAAGTTGGGAGGTAATTGATTAGCAGAATGACAGGAAAAGGACCTTTTTGGGATTTGGGAAGGAAAAAATTGATCCGCAGGGTGTGGCTTTTTCCGTTTCTGCTTACGGTAATATTTACTTCCTCCAGGTCGGCTGCTTCTGGGAAGGGATTTTCATTTTCCTTGACCACTTCAAAAGAGATCGCATCCAAGTCTTTGGGCAACTGACCATATACCTCTGACTCAAACAGCCGGAAGATTTCCGGTCTTCTCACCTTTTCCCAATCTTCCACCGAGCGAATTTGGGTTCCCTTTTCACTTACAAAAGGATCAGGCAAGTGGAGTGCAGGAACCTTGTTTTCGTCGTAGTTGGGTTGCGTTTGAGACATGGCGATCAGGGGAATGAAGAGTGCTACGAATAAGTTCAAGATAGTTTTCATGAGAGGACATTGGAGATGTGGAATCGCCTATAGGTAGTTCTAAACTTTCAAATGAAATCGAGTATGAGACAAATCCATAAATTGAGTTGATTTTAATCCATGCGAGATTTCATTTGACTATTGAAAATCAATGATGGACAAATGAAATCGAAGGTGAATTCGATTTGAACCATTGAGAAATTAAGGGGATTTAGAGGAGTTGCTTTTTCGAAAGATGACATTTTCTCAAAAATGTGGCTAACTACAATTCTTAATTCTCTTAATGATCTAAATGGTTTTGAATGAGGAAATTGAAAACCAAATGGTTGGAACTTGTTTACTTGTCGCCAGTAGGAAGATAGGATTTTACCTGGAGAGAAAAGGATTCAGGAGGCATTAAAATTGCCTCCTGAAGAAGTTATTTCGCTTATTTTTTGGATACAAAGGGCTCAAAAGGATAAGTCCTCGGAAGCACATCGATGCCTGAGGTTACCTTCAACGGATGATCTCCGCCATAGGTCAATTCCACAAAGTAGCCCCGATAACCTGTTTCAGGAGTCGTCATATCCACTATTAACTCACCTGAGTCAGGTACAGGAATTTCCTCTGAAGCCCAATTGGGACCGAATACATCAATTCGGAAATCCCTAGCCAAAGGATTGTAGGCAGACCAGAGTTTGATCGCTGCAGGCTTATTGGCAGGGTCAAAGGTGACTTTGATTTGATCGCCTTCCACTTTCCAGCCATAGCTCGGTCTTTTCGCTTGATCGAGAATGGATTTGTAGAATGAAATCAGATTGGGAAGGGCATCGGAGTCTCCCACATCGTGTCCCGAGTTGGGAACATACATCACGTGTTTTTCTCCCGGTAAACTATCCCAGTAAAATTTCCAGCTGTCCGGTTGGAAAAACTCGTCACCCGCTGCATTGATAATCAGCTTGGGCATGTCATAGTCCTTGCGGAAAGAATAAGGCTCCGTGATCTCCATCATTCGGTCAAATTCGGGTGTGCCTACCCAGTCCATGACACCCTCGCGGACATAGTCACCCACGGCAGGTGCCCAGAAACCGTAATTTCTCCAATGGTGCTGAAAGGATGGAACCAGATTGAGCAGGTCAATGACGACAGGCACGACTGCGATTACCCGGTCATCCACGGCTGCAGTCGTCCAAGTAGTCCAGCCTCTTTTGGAGGCACCGCCCACCACGTAGGTTTTCAAATCCTTGCTGTATTGCTTTTTGACCACATCGGTCACGGCATCCATGGCGAGTTTGGCCGCTTTGGTCATGGGGAGCCTTGCTAGCCAGATCGCATCTTCATCTTTGGCGCCACCTTCCAGGAATTTTCTCCAGCCGTAAGAAATGATCTCATCCTCGTAGCGCTCACCAAAGGTGTCATTGGCAAAAGTGATGGGCTGAAAAGGCACATTGTGGATTTGAGCCACGATGGAATTGGTACGAGTGGCAGCCGCAAGGATCAAGTCATTGGGGCTTTCAGGTAGCTTGGAATTGGTATTGCCTCCGCTGATCCAGAGCATTCCTGTTTCAAACGGGGTATTCTTTGGTACGACCATTGAGATCCAGTGCCACCATTCGGTTTTGTCCACGATATCGGGGCTTAGCCAGTGCTGGGAATACATTTTCAACACATGGTAATCATACTGCTCTCCGGGGACGGAGTGGACGATTTCGTAGCGAAAAGTGCTGTCCGGAGCGTGAACGTAGTCTTTTAAAATGGTGGCAGACCTTGTTTCTACCGTCGCTTGGTCAGTGGATGTTTTACAGGAAAAAGTAAAAAGAAGACCTAAGGCTACTAGAATGCCCAGATGGGAATTCCAAAATGCTTGTTTTTTCATAAAGGCGATTAGTTTGGGTTGATAGATAGGGACGAAAGGTGGATTCAGGCAAAGATTTATTTTTCAAACTCGACGATGTATTCCGACATGTATTTACCCAGGTCAGAATATTTGAAAAACAATCTGGCTTTTTTGCCCAATTTGAGGCTGGTGTTTTTGGCAGCAATATCTTCTGGAGTGTTTAGCGGCTGAAGGGAGGGATACCAAATGACGTGACCGGGTTTTTGAACCAGAAGTTTGGGTGCGGTCCAAGCTTGGGAATTGGTACCTTCGCCCAAGTCACGATGGGGATTGAATGAAATGTAAATTTTGTCCCCAACCCAAGATTGACCTTCGACATGACCCATGAGCATCACCCAGCATTCGAGGTAAGTGTTCCAGCTGACGGATGGACCCCAGTGAAATCCTCCCTCAGGAGAGGAAGCAGGTCCTCCTCTATTTTCTTTGGAGATCTGAAGTGAGGAAATAGGTGCTCCGATGCCGTCCCAATCTGCATTGAACCCTTTGCCATCCCATCGTTTGGCCTTACCTTGAGAATCTTCGAGGTCACTGATTTTGATCCGAGCTACGCTGATGCATTGGCCTGAGGCTTCGGTTTCCGGAGAGTAGGTTTCTGGATTGTATTCTCCGGGATAGCCGTATTCTCCATAAAACAGGTACAAGTAATCATCCACAGCCACGGCGCTTGGGTCACCGACTCCACCGGCAAAGGTCTTGGAGATGTTATGCGGCTTGAGGATCATCCGGGGCTGTTTGTCTTCGAGGAAAAGTCCTTTGTTTTCCCAGTTCCACCCTCCATCGGTAGATTTCATCACGCCGATTCGAGGCACCGCTGCCGGAGTAATCCGCTCAGTCAGACCCAATGGCCAGTTTTGATCGATATAGCCTTCCCCCGTTTGCGGATTGTAAGGGAGGGTTTCGGGATAATTTTCATTGTGGTAGATCGCATAGAGGGTTCGACCAGAGGCATCTCTTGAGTCTTGATATACGGTCTCAAACCAGACTGCACCATGAAGGCCGGGTTGGCCCACCGGGGTATTTTTGGGCATCCTTGGTGCGATATACTTTTCTGCAGGAGTGCTAAAAACCTCATCAGCATTGGCTCCTGAAGCAAATTTCAAGTCGGTGGCATAGCCCCAAACGGGATCTTCTCCATATTTCCCTGGGAAAATCCGCAGGGTGTCACCCACCCAGGCTTCCGCCATGTTGCAGTCCACAAAGTTGTTGAAATGAAAGGTATCGGTAGGTACAAGTCTGAAATTTGGAGTTTTAAAATCAACTGTTGCCACTTCCTCTGTGGAGGAAGGCGACTGGCAGGATGAAGCAGCCAAGCAAAGTGTTATTGATAGTGCCGAGAATCTTGAGAAATAGTTTTTTAGGGTCATCATACGTCCTAGATTTGAAACCGAATAAATCTAAGTAATTATTTATCGTTCACCATCCGGGTTTGGAAAGCTTTCTTTTCAAGTCCAATACCTCTTAGTATGAATAAAATCAGTTTGTTAATTCTCCTATTTTTCCTCGGGTTGGGAAAAGTCGGGGCACAAGTCTTGGAGTCGCCTGCCAAGCGACTTTCCATGGAATTTAGCCTTTCCAAAAAAGGCCAGCCGCAATACCGTGTTAATTTGGATGGCTCGCCAATCATCCTGCCGAGTTCCTTGGGCTTTGATCTGAAAAATGACGACATCGATCTGCTGGATGGCTTTGAGTTAACCAAGACAGAAACAGCCTCTTTCGACGAGACATGGAAGCCTGTCTGGGGTGAGGAAAGTCAAATCCGTAACCATTACAACGAGCTCATGGTCGAATTGACCCAAGTGAAAACGGGCAGAAAAATGATCATCCGTTTCCGGGCTTTTGACGAAGGCTTGGGTTTTCGTTATGAATTTCCCTTGCAGGAAAAGATGGGCTATTTCGTCGTGAAGGAGGAAAAGACGCAGTTTGCCTTGACCGGTGACCATACTGCGTTTTGGATTCCCGGGGATTACGATACGCAAGAGTACGATTTTACCGAATCCAAACTCAGCGAAATCCGTGGCTTCATGAAGTCTGCCATTACTCCCAATGCCTCTCAGACACCTTTCTCGGATACAGGGGTTCAGACTTCCCTGATGATGAAGTCGGCCGATGGACTTTATATCAATTTGCACGAAGCGGCGTTGATTGATTATCCTGCCATGCACTTGGAGCTGGACGATGAGAAAATGGTCTTCACCTCACATCTGACTCCGGATGCGATCGGGGACAAAGGATATCTCTATACACCTGCCCATACTCCTTGGAGGACCATCATTGCCAGTAAAAATGCCGGTGAAATTTTGGCCTCCCGCATCACCTACAACCTCAACGAGCCCTCCAAAATCAAAGATCCTTCCTGGATCAAGCCCATGAAATACGTGGGTGTTTGGTGGGAAATGATCACCGGAAAAAGCTCTTGGTCCTACACCAATGATTACAAAGCCATCAAGCTCGGCGAGACAGATTACACCAAAGCTAAACCCAATGGTACACACGGTGCCACTACCGAAAACGTGAAAAAATACATTGACTTTGCGGCCAAACATGGCTTTGACGGAGTATTGGTCGAAGGCTGGAATGTGGGCTGGGAAGACTGGTTTGGCAACTCCAAGGACTATGTCTTTGACTTTTTGACGCCGTACCCGGACTTTGACCTGAAGGGTATTTCTGCTTACGCAAAAGAAAAGGGAGTACAGATGATCATGCACCACGAAACCTCTTCTTCTGCCCGCAACTACGAGCGACACCTAGACAAAGCCTATCAGCTCATGAAAGACTACGGTTATCCCGCAGTGAAAAGCGGTTACGTCGGTGACATGCTTCCAAGAGGCGAATACCACTACAGCCAATGGTTGGTCAATCACTACCAATACGCCATCGAAAAAGCAGCTGAATACCAACTCATGGTCAATGCCCATGAGGCGGTGCGTCCGACAGGTGTGGGCCGTACTTGGCCAAACCTGATCGCGAATGAATCAGCAAGAGGTACCGAATACCAAGCGTTTGGAGGCTCCAAGGCCAATCACGTGACCATCCTGCCCTTCACCCGACAGATCGGTGGACCGATGGATTATACGCCCGGTGTTTTTGAGATGGATGTACACAATGGCAGCCATGTCAACAGCACCTTGGCTAATCAGTTGGCGCTCTATGTCACGATGTATTCACCACTCCAGATGGCTGCGGATTTTCCGGAAAACTATGACCGCTTCCCGGATGCTTTTCAGTTTATCAAGGATGTGGCCTTGGACTGGGAAAAGAGTCTGTACCTAGAAGCTGAGCCCGGCTACTTTTTGACCATTGCCAGAAAGGCAAAAGGTACGGGAGAGTGGTTTGTGGGAAATGTCAATGGCATGGAGGGAAGAACCGGTCAGGTAACGTTAGATTTCCTCGATTCAGGGAAAATGTACATCGCCGAGATCTATGCAGACAAAGCTGATGCCCACTTCAAAACCAATCCTCAAGCCTACGAAATCCGAAAGGTAGCAGTCGATGCCAAATCTGTCTTGAAGCAGTTTTCCGCACCCGGAGGAGGTTATGCCATCCGAATCCGGGAAGCAAGCAAGGAGGAATTGAAAGGACTAAAGAAATTGAAGTGATTTTTTTGAGAAGTAATCATGAAGTAAAAAATGAAACCCAACCTAAATTTTAGGTTGGGTTTTTTTCTAAATAAGGCTGTTTAAGGTTTAGAAAGAAAGTATCAAAATTCAAGCTCCAGATTAATTTTTTAATTTCTATTAGATAACATAGTTCAGATAATAAAAATTAAATTTTCTAGTAACAAATGGTTTATTTTTTAAAAAAATCATCGAAGTAAGTTCATGATATCTTCACGCTTAAATTCTCTCCGTCGGATTTTCTCATTCTAAGTTTGTGGCTTAACATCCATTAAACCTCTCTTATATGGGAAACTTTACAATTAGAAAACTACGTGCATTATTGAGTTTTTGTGCGGTTTTCATTAGTGTCTTTTTTTTCTCGGCCCTTGTGGTTGTGCAGGCTTTTGGCACACCTGCAAACTTGGAATCAAAGATTATGTCTATTGTCTCAGGAACTGTCAAAGATGAGACAGGAGCGCCATTGCCAGGTGCGGCAATTCTGGTTAAAGGTACAACACAAGGAACAATCACAAACCTTGAAGGAAAATTTTCAATTGATGTTTCTTCCGATGCTGTTTTGGTGATTTCCTATTTGGGTTATTTATCTCAGGAAGTTGCAATAAATGGACAATCTTCTATTTCCATCCAGCTACAGCCAGACGCCAAGCAACTAGATGAACTTGTGGTAGTGGGCTATGGTACGCAAAAGCGATCCGATATCACAGGAGCGATAGGTTCTGTCAAAAGTGAAGATTTCAACAGAGGTATGATTACCAATCCTGTTGATCTGCTCCAAGGTAAGGTGGCAGGTGTAAACATCACTTCAACTAGTGGAGAGCCCGGAGCAAATCAAAATGTAATTATTCGTGGTATTGGTAGTTTGCGTTCTGGTACTCAACCACTTTATGTACTAGATGGGTTTTTATTAGATAATGGAAGTACAGGCGTTGCTACTAATCCTCTCAGCTTTTTAAATCCAAATGATATCGAAAGTATTGATGTTTTGAAAGATGCAAGTGCAACGGCACTTTATGGCTCCAGAGCATCGAACGGGGTTATCGTAATTACTACAAAAAAAGGAAAATCCGGAGCTTCTAGAATAAACCTTTCGGCTTCAACAGCTTGGTCTTCTATGCCAAAACAAATCGATGTTTTAAATGCAGAAGAATTTCGGCAACAGGTAGTTGCAGTAGGAGGAAAGTTGGAAGATTTTGGAGGTAATACAAACTGGCAAGAGGAATTGACCCAAGTAGGCCTTTCACAAGATTATAGCTTATCCATGAGTGGAGGTAACAGCGAAAAGATTTCTTACTTCGGATCAGTTGGCTATCAAGATCAAGAGGGTATCTTGAAAAATAGTAACCTAAAGCGTTACTCCGGAAAACTTAACTTAAATCAAAAAGCATTTGAAGGAAGACTAATTATCGATTACAATTTAACAGCTTCTTTCACTGAAAACTTGCGGCCAGCAATTGGAAGTATTGCCAGTGAAATGCTCAGTCTTAATCCAACCATTCCTGCCTACACTGATGGCAAGCCTACGGCTTTAATCACAAACGCCCTAAATCCGATCAAGCGAAATGAGCTTTACAGTGATGATGCAGTTAATAACAGAATCTTAGGTACGATTTCGCCCTCTTTCGAGATTTTCGACGGTCTTACTTATAAGCTAAATGCAGGAGTTGACTTTTCAAATACGGATAGATTCATCCAGTATAAACCATTCAGAGAAGTAGTTAATGAATCCAATGTAGCTGATGGTACTTTAGATGAGTTGGTTTCTAGCAATAGGAATAGCCTCGTGGAGAATACTTTAACCTATAACTGGAATAATTATAAGCACAACTTAACAGCATTGGTCGGACATTCTTATCAGTCATTTTTAGATGAGTTTAGAGGAACTTCCTCCAGAGGATTCGCTGACAACAACATCGAGCCAAGATATCAAAGCCAAAATAGCACTGCTCAATTCCCTACTACAAAAAGTGCTTCTGCAGTGAAGGATGAGCTTCAGTCATTCTTTGGTCGATTGAATTATGTCTATGATGATAAGTATTTGATTACAGCTACTTTCCGAGCTGACGGTTCTTCCAAGTTTGGTGAAAATAACAAATACGGTTACTTTCCTTCATTTGCTTTAGGTTGGAATTTGAGTAAGGAGGAGTTTATGGCCAACTCATTTTTCAATAATTTAAAAATCCGTACCAGTTGGGGGCAAACAGGTAACCAAGAGATACCTTCCAAAATCACAAAGGCCAGTTTTTCAGAAGTTAGATTGGCCAATGGATCAGGAAGTCTTAATACCTATCCGATCGACACTCAAGGAAATACCCTTTCTGGCTATCCATATGGAATAGTTTTTACTCGCCTTGCTAATCCTGATTTGCAATGGGAGGTTTCCACCCAATTTGATGCAGGTATAGACTTCTCGTTTTTTGACTATGCCATCTCAGGTACTCTGGATTATTTCAACAAAGTATCTTCTAATATCCTCTTAGAGGTAGTTCCCCCTGATCCAATTCAGCCAACTTCTACATTCTGGGATAATATTGAGAATATGAAAATTCATAACAGTGGAGTTGAGCTTGCCTTGAATTACAATAGCAAGCCAAAGAACTCCTTTTCTTACAAGATTGGAGGTAATCTGACCCTGATCAAAAATGAGGTAAGAGATTCTCCTTATGCAGTACTCACAACAGGTGCCGCTCAGGGTGCAGGACAAACTGGTGCTACGATTAATGGTTATGTCAACAACCAGCCTATCGGCGCATTTTACATGCTTCAATTTGACGGAATAGCAGAAAATGGATTAAATAAGTTCGTAGATGTAAATGGTGATGGTAGGATCTTGGACAACGACAGGATTGTAGTTGGCAGCGCTATTCCAAATGTCATCTATGGAATTAATGCAAATATGTCATATGGGAATCTTGATTTTGGATTAAACTTCAATGGAGTAGCTGGTAATGAAATTTATAATCATACCAACATGTCGCTGTTTAGCAAGTCTCAACTTTCCAGATCTAACAATACCACTGATTTCGCTACTCAATTCCCAACAGAGTCTGTCAATAATTCAAATACAGTATCCACAAGATATTTGGAGAGCGGATCTTTCCTGAGATTAAACAATGCAACGCTAGGTTACAATTTGAGACCTAGTCAAATTGGACTCAGCGATTCTTTTCAAAATATCCGAATCTCTTTGACAGGTCAAAACCTATTTGTGATAACAGACTATTCAGGATATGATCCGGAAGTCAATACAGGAGCAACTTCAGGCGGGGTGCAGACATTTGGTATAGATCGGTTTACCTATCCTAGAGCTAGGACTTTTATGGTCAATCTAAACTTCACCTTTTAATTCATGTGCAGATAAGTAAGAATCTTCCAGAAAATATTAATAATATGAAAAATTTGAGTTTCACTAGAATTATAGCAATAGCTGCTTTTTTCGTCAGCTTTCTAAGCTGTACAACATTGGAGGAAGAAGTCCTCGATGAGTCACTTTCAGGTACTGGTCAGGCTGAAATCGTAAGCGGTTCAATCGCTCCTGTTTATGGTATTTTACGTCAAGTATGGTTGCATACTACCAATTTTGGACTCCAAGAGGTTGCCTCTGATGAGGGAATTCTTCCTTATAGAGGCGGTACAGATTGGTTTGATGGAGGAAAATTTATTTCGGTTCACCAGCATCTTATGACTCCGGGCAACAGCTTGGTAGGTGATACATGGACTGCGATTACACTAGGTATTTCCAGATCTGTAGCAGCTACTGAGCAATTAACTTTGGAGGTGAAAGAGGGAAATTCTAAAGCGCAAAACCCTCTATACGAAATGGTGGCAGTTAAGGCTTATCTCAACATGTTGGCACTGGACAACTGGGGATTGGTATTCAAAAAAGAGAGATCTTCCCAACAAACTGAGATTTTGAGAGGTCAAGCAGCAGTTGATTACCTAATGTCAGAACTTCTTTCTGTAGTTAATTTGATAAGCAATTCAGGAGAGCCTGGCAGAATGAATAAAGCTGCTGTGGAAGCCCTTTTGGCTAGACTTTATCTCAACGTAGCCGTTTACCGAGATCCTTATGGAAGCCCAAATTTCAAATCAGAGGATATGGACAAGGTGATCGAGTACACTAATCGAATAATTAACGCAGGGTATACCTTGTCTCCTGAATACTTTGATTTGTTCAATGACAACAATAACACCAATAAGGAGATCATTTTCTCACTAGATCAAAGAGGAGTTCTTCAAACTGAACATAGCAGATGGCAGTATTGGTCGATTTCTGGGGATCAGGTGCCTAGACCAGAATGGCCTAATACCCGTGGAACTGACGCTGTGGCTGCCACTCCGGATTTTATCAAGACTTGGGCAGACGCCTACGGGTCTGCTGATGCAGCTATGGCTGATGCTCGGTTTTTCCAAAGAAACACCCTAGTTCCCGCAAACTTGCAGGACCTAACTGGAATCAATCCAACTAATGATGCAAATCATTACTATTGCGTCGATGCCAAAGAATTCGAAATGGATCGAGGCATTCTACGAGGTGTGATTTGGGGACCAAGAAAAGATGCAAGTGGTAATATTTTGAAATGCCCTGATGGCAAAATAAGAGTTTATCCTGTCATTAACAGAAGAAGCAGTGGTGCGAATATCCGCTATGTGAATCACAACCTGGAAGTCAATTTTACCAGCGAAGGAAGTCTTCACAATACAGGCCACAGATTCTCAAAATATCAATTCAGCCGTACCTCTCCTGATTGCTGTAGCTTTAGTAGTGTGGATATTGTTTTAATCAGACTAGGAGAGATTTATCTGATGCGAGCAGAGGCCAAACTTAGAAAGGGTGACGTAGCAGGTGCTCTTGCTGATGTCAATACCTTGAGAACATCCAGAACTGCCCGTCCAGCTCAAAGACCAGCGCCGTTAAATTCAATTGATTTGAATATTCTATACAGAGAATCAGGTTTTGAACTCTATTGGGAAGGTTTGAGAAGAACCTATCAAATCAGATTTGGCAAATACGAAGATATCTGGACTGAAAAGACTGACAGAGATGTCAATAAGCGTCTTTTCCCTATTCCACAGCGTGCGATCGATGGAGCTTCTAATATCAAAGGATTCTTGGTTCAGAACCCGGGTTATTAATCTGATTTTAAATTATAAAAAAACCGATCGGCAGGAAGTCGGTCGGTTTTTTTATTTAGATGAAATGCCCATTAGAAAAACTTCTCACACAACTTGTCCTGAACTGGTTTCGGGAGGGGAATGATTAATTAAATCATTCTCCAGATGAAAAATCTGGACAGGCTATGTGGCAAATGAAAATCGAATAATAATAACATGAATTCGGGGGGCTTATTAGTCTAAACAGAAAATTAAAAACCAACCTTCTTTATTTCCATCTCATCCAAATCTATCACAAAATCATCCGATGGCATTCCATTCATCAGGCTAGAAAAGATGTCTAAAAACTGGATGAATTGAGTTTGAAGGCTTTTTTTTCCTGGATCTGAAATTCTTTTTTGTGTGAGTAATTCTTGATAAATCATCATCCTGCTGCTTGGAATCAATGATTTTCCAAAGTCTCCTCCATTTTTCACCAAATAAAAATCTTCCATCATGAAACCTGGTTTCAAGCTAACTCCGGGATCTGAAGCTATTCTAGTCAAGACAGAATTCAGGTAATTCAATCCAGTTTTTTCATTCAATTCAGACCAAGTTTTCACCTCCTCCAAGGTGATTCCATTGACCAGTTTGCCCAGCTGTTCGGACCAATCAGATCGGATAAAACGTCGGCGAATGAGTTCCCTGAGATGAGTTTGGTTAAATTCTTGAAAGTCTTCGGATGATAAGATTTCTGGATTCCAACTTCTTTCTGGGGCATTTATACTAAGCCATCGGTATTCCATGCGGTAGAGATCAAAAAACTCATCCATTCGATCTACTTCTTCCAATAGTTCGGTTTGCACCTGTAGTTTGCCTGGGGTTTTCTGTTCCAAAATTTTATAGGCAGAAGGGAAAGCCGCCAAGGAAGGAACTTGGATATTGATGAGCCTATTGCCGGCTGCGTCTTCATAAACTCCCGTATTGTTTTGGTGCATGTGTCCCGCCACGTGGAGGCGAATGCCTGCCTTCAGGTATTGCTCGCTTACTGCTTGGTCAGGCACTCGGCTGAGTTGGAATTTGTCCTTGCCAAAAAGCTGTTTCATGGATTCGGAGGCTCCGTTGTGAAAGTCCACCAAAGGGTAATGACTGAAGGAAATCAGGGTTTTGTTTCTTTTTTTGGCTTCCTGTGCAATGGTTTTGATCCAGTCGAGTTGGTGAGCCTTTACTTTGGAAGCAAAGTTAAATCCGACCGAGGAGCCCGACCAATCGTCTTTGTCTGGATTGATGGTATTTTCTCCGGGGGAGTATACATTTCCGTCTATAGCCAAAAGCCAAATACCCTCGACGGGTTCGACGAGGTAGCTTGCATCGGGGACTTGAAGTGAAGTACCGGGAAGTGTATAGGTTCTTTTATCGATAGCTGAGTTTCGCTTTGCCTCTTTCCAATCGTAGGCCTCATAGTCAAACTTCTCAAACGGATGTGTCCAAAAGAGGTCTTCCCGGGAAGGAGAAAATCCAAAGTCTGCAAGTTCTACACAGATTTCATAATAACCCCAAGCATTGATTTGGTCTGAAATAGCGGTATTCAGATTTGGAAAAACTGCCTTACTTCCTGCCACAGGCTGATCTTCTCCGTTTTTACCGAGAAAATCGGTCTTGCCTTCGGTACTTCCAAATGGGCTCACAGGGTCATGATTTCCTGTGGTGATAAAAAATCGCATCCCGTGAAGTTTGGCGTATTCCTGAAGGATTCTTTTCAGTGCCAAGACATTCATCGGCTGTCCATCGTCTGTAAAGTCACCGGGGAGCACGACCAGTTTGATCTTTTTCTGAGCCAATTCCTCCAATGCCTGAAGCAGTGCGAAGTAATTTTCGTTGAACAGTCGGGTTGAGTTTAGCTGACTTCCCATGGTGCGGATGGTAGCCAATTTCCCGTTTTTCGGATTAAGGACTCCATTGAATTCGGCAGAGTTCAGGTCGGTGTAGACATCCTGCAGGTGAATGTCTGAGAGGAAAGCAATCGGTGTATTTTGCTGCGCAAGGGCTGGAAGGTCAGCCCAGGCAAGTTGGAATGCAGTGCCAAGTGCTACCGTAAATAGTTTGGAAGTATTCAAAGGCTATGGTTTTTTCTAGTCTAGGATGGGATTTGCCCGTTCGAATCGCTTGCCTTCAAAGGATACTTGATAGGTCGATTCAAAAAAGCGGGAGGGCACATAATAATCCGTTGAGATGACTTGAGCACCAGATGATTTTGCTTTTTCAAATTTGGTGTAGTCTCCTGTTCGAGCTTCTTTGGTATCCGAATCGGCTCGGGTGCGAATGAGGTAGCCCTTTTTCACCAGATCCTGAATGTAGGCCTCATTGCTAATCGGATCATTGATGATTCGGAAACCTGCCTCGGGATTTCCTTCCTTTAGATTGACAAACAGCACTGCATTTTTGAGTTCGGGCTTTTGAGTGAGGTAGCGGCGGATTTTCTCCTCGCTTTCGTCTAGGACAAACAGAAACTTCCCTCTTACTTCATTCAAATTTGGCCAATTTCCCGCCAAAACAGCTGCCTCCAGTGAGCCATGGTTTCCTCGGATCAGATCAGGTGTGACCAATTTATCTATGCCCAAGTGGGTACGCACCTCCAGGTCAATGCTGTCCAAGGCTGCCGCCGAAAATGGAAGCGGCGAGGTGGTGCCGGGTACAGCGGCATCTTTTGCATTGATCAAAATGAAAATCGGATGGTGATCGGGATGCAGATTGCTCCAGTTTTTTAATGCAATCAGGGCGTCTGCAAAAAGTAGGTAATGAGACTGAAAATCGATGTCTTGCACGTGGAAGAGCTTAAGACCAGGAGCCTCAAGTTTTTTTTCCGGATCAAGTGAAAAGGCTCTTCCAGTAGATTTTGAGATGATTTCCAACCCTTTCGGATTCCCATATCGTCCGCCTTGTGGATCATGAAATACATCTAACTCGAGATTTCTGAGGCCCAAATCCAATTGTTTTTCCAAAGGTAAATGGGCGTACTCTAGACTTTGGGCACTTGCTGCACCAACAAGGGATTTTAAATAAGTCAAAATCTCAGGAGCCATATCACTTTTGTAGCTGTTGTGGCTGCCAATCACTTGGGTTTGGTTGAGTTTTTGTGCCTGCGAGACTACTAGTGGGAGAAAAATCAGCAGGAATAACAGAAAGGCTTGCTTAGGTTTCATTCGATCAAAGGTGTATTTGCTGCTAAAGTTCTTGATTTTGATCTCTTAAAGTCGATATGCAATATCAACTTTTGGTTAACCTTTCACCCAATTTTCTCTGTAATTTATCCTTTTGTTAAATCTGAAGAAAGGACCTCCAAGGGGATCAAGATCGGGGATTTAAGCCTTATTTTCGGGTATGAAAAAAATCCTTTCCTTTTTATGGGTTGCCTTTTTTGCAGCCTGTTTTCAATCAGCTTTCGCTCAACAACCATTTGCTCTCCATTCACATAATGACTACTTCCAAACGGTTCCTTTTTGGGATGCTTTCAGTGCTGAATGTGCTTCTATTGAAGTAGATGTCATTTTGCAAAACGGGGAATTGATGGCCGCACATGAGAAGGAATCGATTTTGCCCACTCGGACGCTGAGAAGCCTTTACCTAGAGCCTATTCAACATGCTGTTAAGGTGGGGTTGATTAAGGATTTTCAGTTTCACCTGTTGGTGGATTTCAAAACTGAGGCTTACAGTACCATGGATGCGTTGGTCGAGCAGATGAAACCCTTTTCGGATATGCTGTACTCAGAGCACAATCCCAAAGGCTTGAAGTTGATCATCTCCGGAAGCCGACCCAAGCTGGAAGATTATCGGAATTACCCTTCTTGGGCATTTTTTGACTACCAAAGCCTCCAACTTACCCAAGACCTTCCTTGGGAAAAAATAGGAATGGTCAGCCTTAGTTTTTCCAGATTTTCGGCTTGGAATGGCAAAGGAAGAATGGTGCAGGCCGAACTCGAAAAGCTGAAAATCTTCATTGATTTGGTTCATTCTTTTGACCGTCCGGTTCGCTTTTGGGCATCGCCTGACAGTAAATCTGCTTGGAAAGCATTTCATGATCTTGGTGTGGACTACATCAATACCGATCAACCCTACGAAGCCCAAAAATACCTGAGTACCCTGAGCAAGAACATTTACCGACTACCCCAAACTCAGCAGGTGTATCAGCCTACTTTCGAGCATGACGGCCAGGAAATTCCTTTGAAACAAATCATCCTTATGATTGGCGATGGCAATGGGTTGGCTCAGATTTCGTCCGGTCTGTTCACCAATGGAAATGAACTTTCCCTAACCCAACTGAAAAATATGGGTTTGATAAATACACAAGCTGCCGATGATTTTACAACAGACTCAGCTGCAGGTGCCACTGCTTATGCTACCGGGAAAAAAGCAAACAACAGGGCTTTGGGAATTGATTCCTCAGGAGATACCCTGGTAAATTTACCTGCCATCCTTAGGGAAAAGGGCTTCCGTAGTGGGATCATTACTACCGATGAACTAACCGGTGCAACTCCTGCCGCATTTTTTGCACACCACTCAGAGCGAGACGATTCAGGGATTATTGCCTCTTTTCTCTCCAAGAGTGCAATAGACCTTGCGATTGGCGGGGGGAAAAGACACTTTTATCACTACCTATCGGATCTGACTCGGGTGGGTTTTGAGGAGGTTAATTCACTCGAATCGATAGAGCGGTCAGTCTCTTCAAAGCTTATTTACTTTTTGGGCGATGGGTCGCCTGCTACTATCGAGTCGGGTCGTGGACCGATGCTTTCCAAAGCATCCCTAGAGGCAGTTTCTTTCTTGGCAAAGGGAAATTCTCCCATTTTTTTGATGATCGAAGCAGCTAAGATCGACTCAGGCGGGCATGCCAATAGCTCATCTACCATCGTCACCGAATTACTTGATTTTGACTTGGCTGTAGGAAAAATGATTCGCTTTGCTGATCAGCATCCAGGCACATTGGTACTTATCACTGCTGACCATGAGACGGGCGGAGTGTCACTTCCTCAAGGAAATCTGGAGCGAAATGAAGTCGAACTCGCCTATCACAGCGATGATCACACTGGAATTTTGGTGCCGATTTTTGCCTACGGTACACACTCGGGAGAGTTTAGAGGAGTATATGACAACACCGAGGTGTTTAAGAAATTGGTTCACCTGGTTTCCCTCTATTTTCCTGACAAAAAGTAATTTGAATATCCGCAGTTTTCACACTAGGTAGGTCATTGGTTCTAAAGATCGCAGATATCAGTCGACTGACCACAGACGGCAGTCCACGGCGACTCCAATCAGACTTCAAGCCTTCTTTGATTTAGAAACTTGTTGAAAAGCAAATAATTATAAGGAGTGGTAAAATTTTTATTTCCGCCAATCGACCTGCTGAAAGACAATCTCCTGATAATTATCCCGCTCGTAGAGGATGCCTATTGAGGAGTCACTGAGCTTGACCAAATCGGAATAGGCTGTCCAAGCTTGTTTTTTGGGGTCGTCGGTGCGGTCTATTAAGATGGATTTTGACCAAATCTTGCCTTCGTCAAAGCTAAGTTTGATCGTTAAATTATTTCGATGCTGTTCATCAGCAGCATTTGAGTGTGCCAGAATGGTTTTCCCATCCTTTTCTCCTAAATCCAAAATCGAAGCTTGGTTTACAGGGTCAGGAAGTTGAGGATCGAAGTATTGCTCGTCCCAGGTTTTTCCACCATCCGAAGAGTAGGCAAGAATCCGCTGGCGAATGTCACCTTTTTGGTTTCGGATGCTCATGATCATTCGTCCGTTTGTGAGTTCGGCAGCGATGGATTCATTGCTCCCTGGAAATTGGATGGACTCGGAAATGCCAAAGCTATTTCCATGGTCATCGGTAAAAAATCCATGAGCTTGATATTCTGTAAACTGATCTTGAGGCGGTCCCGCAGAGTGATTGGCTGCCACGAAAATCCGTCCTGCATAAGGTCCTTTTTGAAACTGGAAAGCATGGCCCGGTGTATTGGCGTAGCTTCGCCAGTCTTCTTTGAAAGCGTAGGAAGAATTGAAAGTAGGATGATTGGGTCGGTGAACCTGCCTGGTAATGTTTTCGGGCGCGGACCAGCTTTTTCCCAAGTCATAGGACTTAATCTGCCAGATTTCACGAACTCCTTTATTCATTCTGATATCGTATTCGTGATTATTTCCAGTGTTATAAAACAGAAAGATCACTCCCTGCGGATGTTTTGGGTCAAAAAGGTCCACCACCGGTGCAGGATTCCCCGCCTGTAGGGTGTCGTAATCGACTAAGGTCTGGATACTTGACCAAGTTTTTCCCTGATCTGCACTCCGCTTCATCACCAGATTAACATCTCCAAAGTCATCACTCCCGTTGACTCGGCCTTCCGCAAAAGCTAAAAGTTCTCCATTGGGAAGGGAAATGATGGCAGGAATCCGGTAGATAGCATGCCCTTCTTTTCCTCCTTGAAAAACCATGGCTCGCTCCTGGGCTTGGCAAAGGAGAGGTATCAAGAAAGTGAGCAAAAAGCCGAGTAGACGATTCATGGGAGGGTTATTTTTCTTGGAAACTACACGAATTGACCATAAAAACCAATTTGAAAAGTCAGTAGCGGAGGCTGTAACCAAACAGCATTTGTTTCATTTTTTGATGGAGAAAAATAGCCCAAAGCACAACTTCCAATCGATGAGGAGATTGCGAAAGCCAACTTTGGCCAGCAAAAAAGGTTTTGAAAAATTAATTAGAAAAAGTCTAAATAAAGATTGCGTGGTTTGAGATTGCGCTTTAAGTTTGCATCGTTATTTAAACTAAGTCTAGATAAAGATGAGAATGTACTTCCTATTGATGAGTTTGTTCCTGATGCTTTCAGTGCCTGGATTTGCTCAAAAGAATGTGTTGAAAGGGAAAATTGTAGATGAAAACCAACTGCCGGTTCAAGGTGCATCGGTGGCGCTGGTAGGTACAGTGAGAGGCGTACAGTCTGATCTAAAGGGGAACTATGAATTGAAGGATTTCCCAAAAGGAACATATAAACTGCAAATCAGTCTGGTCGGCTTTGAGACTTTGGTTCAGGAGTTTTTTATCGAATCTGAGGAATCTAAGGAATTGAATTTCATCATGAAAGAGCAAGCCTACATGCTGGATGAATTTCGATTGTCAGCCAGCAGGGGAATAGCCGGTCATAGCCACTTGGCAGAAGTAGAGGATTTTCGGATCAACGCTGGCAAAAAGAACGAGGTGATCAAAATCTCTGAACTTAATGCAAACTTGGCTATGAACAACAGCCGTCAGATTTTTGCGAAGACGCCGGGAATCACAATCTGGGAAAATGATGGTTCTGGAATCCAGCTGGGTGTTGCTTCAAGAGGGTTGAGCCCCAATCGCTCTTGGGAATTCAATGTGCGAATGAATGGCTACGACATCACGCCTGATCCAATGGGTTATCCTGAGGCGTATTTTACACCTCCGATGGAAGTGGTCGAGCAGATCGAAATTGTCAGAGGAGCCTCTTCGCTTCAGTATGGTTCTCAGTTTGGAGGCTTGATGAACTTTGTGATCAGACGACCTGACAAGTCCACCCGATTTACTGCGGAGACCATCAATACTGTAGGAAGCAATGGCCTTTTCAGCTCCTTTAATTATGTGGGAGGTACCGAAGGTAAATGGAACTACGCGGCTTATTACCAAAAAAGAGTAGGTAATGGCTGGAGAGAAAACGGCTATTTCAATACCGATCATGCACACATGGAGGTCAACTATGCCGCAAGTAACAGGCTGAAACTGGGAATGGAAATGACTTACATGACCACAGAAAGTCAACAACCGGGAGGTTTGACTGATGCCCAGTTTGCAGAAGACTCGCGTCAAAGTACACGTGCCAGAAACTGGTTTAGTACACCTTGGTTTATTCCATCTTTCTCGGCAGAATACTTGGTGTCTCCAAAGACCAAACTGAGCTGGAAAGCTTTCGGAACCTTTGCCGAGCGAAACAGTGTCGGCTTCATGAGACCGATCAATGTGGAAGATGACTTGGGCAATCGTCAGGTAGATAGAGACTATTACACGACGTATGGTTCTGAAATCAGATTGAGTTCTTCTTATCAGCTATTTGGAAAAGAGCAGACTCTAGTATCCGGACTTCGTTATTTCAATGGGCACATCGATCGCAAGCAGTTGGGTGTGGGTACTTCAGGTAGAGATATGGATTTTTCTGTAGCAGCAGGGGATTACCGAAGAGACCTGGATTTCTCCAACATCAACTTGGCGGCATTTGTCGAAAATGTGTTCCGATTCTCGGATAAATTTTTGGTTACCGGTGGAGTTCGTGTGGAAAATATTCGATCCATCATGGAAGGCCAATTCAACATCGTCAATGGTAATCCACAGCTGCTGGATCAAATCAGCAGGACGCGTTCTTTCGCGATTTTTGGAGTGGGGGCAGAATACCACGTAACCAAGAATTCGGAGTTTTATGCCAACTTCTCTCAGGCGTACAGACCTGTGCTGATCTCTGACTTGACACCTCCGGCAACTACAGATGTGATCGATGAAAATCTCAGCGATTCCAGAGGACATAACATTGATTTTGGATACCGAGGCAGTCTGGCTTCCTACTTGAAGTTTGACTTGGGCTATTTCCACCTCAATTATGCCGATCGTATCGGAACTATCGCTCAGGCAAGACCTGATGGCAGCATTTACCAGTTCCGCACCAATTTGGGAAATTCTGTGAGCAGAGGATTTGAGGGGTACATCGAATTTGACCCAGTGACCGCTTTCTTCGGAAGTTCCAATGTGGGATATGTGCATCTATTTACCTCTTTGGCCTTCATCGATGCCACTTACGGCGACTTTGAGGTGACCTCGGTCAGCAATGGTCAGATCACCACCAGAAACCTAAAGGGTAACCAAGTAGAAAATGCACCAAGAAAGATCAATCGCTATGGAGCGACGTACAACTTGGGCAAGTTCTCCATGACTTGGCAGATGAGTGATATCGGGAAAGCCTATTCGGATGCTTCCAACACGGAAGTTGCCAATGCAGCAGCGACAGTAGGTGCAATACCTGCCTACCGGGTACAGGATCTTTCTGCCAGCTGGAATATCTGGAAACAGCACTCTCTGAAGGCAGGAGTAAACAATCTGACCGATGAGCGCTACTTCACCCGAAGAGCGGGTGGATACCCTGGGCCGGGAATCATGCCAGCGGATGGACGTACGTTCTACATGACCTTTGCGCTGAAGTTTTAATTCTAGGTCATACTAGATCAAAGCCAGTCCTGAGTTTCGGGACTGGTTTTTTTATGCCATTAGCTGATATTTTATTGTAGCTCCTTATTTTTTGAGATCGAAATACCTCCTGAGGACGTACTCAGGCTGCCACTGATCGGGTTTTCTGACCAAGGTGTCGGGATTATAGGCGAGCGGTTTGAGGTTTTTTGCGGTGTATGAAACTGTGTCTCCGAAAGAAAGCTGGCTTTTTCCCAGCAGATCGATCAGTTCTTTTTTCTTGTTGGAATAGGTCAGGTCCTCGGCAAGGTTTTTAATCTCGTGCGGGTCATTAGACAAGTCAAAAAGTTGGGTAAAATCTCGTTCCGGATATCGAATCAACTTCCAGTTTTCTTTTCTGACTGACCTTACGGTATGGCGATAGGCATTAAACATGACTTCGCGAATTTGCTTTTGGTCCCCTCGGATGACTGGAACCAGACTTTTTCCATCCAAATCTTCACGCTTGGGAAGCCCTGCTAATTCTGCCAACGTGGGGTAGATGTCATGGATGTAGGTAAAGGCATCGAAACTTTTGTCTTTAGGAATCCCCGGTCCTTGAATAATCAAGGGGACTTTGATGCTGTGTTCGTAGAGGGATTGCTTGCCCAGAAGCCCATGACTTCCTGCTGCCAGCCCATTATCAGCTGCATAGACTATGATGGTATTTTCAAATCGCCCTGTCTCTTTAAGTGCGGTGATGATCTTGGAGATTTGGGAGTCGAGATGCGAGATCATCCCATAGTAATCTGATAAAAGCATTTGAATCACCTCCGGTTTTCTGGGCCATCCGGTGAGGTTTTCATCTCGGACAGTCAGCTGGTCAAATTGGAATGGATGAAGTGGGAGGTAGTTGGGAGGCAAAGGAATACTTCCATCAGGATACTTTCCGATAAATTCTGGTTTGGGAGAGTAAGGGTCATGAGGAACTGTAAATGCGACATAGGCGAAAAAGGGAGCTTTTGCCTCTTTTTGTGATCGGATAAAGTCTATCGCGCTTTGAGTGAAAATTTCTGTGGAGTAGCCCTTTATTTCTGGCTCTCCAAGTCTTCCCAACGAATCGTAATCTTGAACAGCTATGGCGTAGTGGTCGGCCATTCCACCCAGGTACACCGTTTTCGCTTGTTGAAAACTCGCCTCGAAGGCTTCTTTTTCATTATGCCATTTGCCGGTTCCAAAGGTGGTGTATCCGGCTTTTGCAAAATCCATGGTCATGGTCTCAAGGCCCTGAAGGCGGTCGTAAACATTGAAAAGTTGCCTTCCGCTGAAAAGCATCGCACGACTAGCCATGCAAATGGCACCATGATGACCTCCCATGACGTAGGCGTTGGTAAATCGAACTCCCTCGTTAGCCAATTGATCGATGGTTGGAGTGCGGAGGATGGTATTTCCAG
>JAGXQZ010000003.1 GCA_018336015.1 Algoriphagus sp.
GGCACTTCTTTTCCCACCCAGTTGATGTAAGCAACCATCGCTCGCATTTCTTTAGAATTGTTATCCAATGCTTTCCCGTTAAGACTTCGCTCAAAGCAGTCATTGATGCGCTTTTCGATAGTTTCCTCTGTTCCGGATCGAGCTCTGAATTTGGGATAAGTAGCAGCGACAGCACCGTAATTATTTCCCAATGGTGCCGTTCCTGCTTGCAAATGGCAGTTTTGACAATTCATCCCGTTGGAAATGGCTTTGACTTTTCCTTTTGGCCCTAGAAACTCAGACGTATTGGCTATCAGTTCGCGGCCATATTTGATTTCAGCTGCATTGGGTTCGGAATCCACTGAGGCCCAATCTGGTGCTTTCCATAGGCTGGCGGCATCAGCAAGGGCTTTGACCACGGGGATTTCAGCAACCATCTCAGCGACGGATTGATCCTTTTCCGAGAGACTAGGAAGCTGAACGCCTGAATAGGAAAGAAAAAGAACGAACCCAACCACTCCCACCAAGGCAACGGCAAGTCCTAAAAGCGCAACGAGAAGGGTGATAAGTTTGACAAAAGGCTGCATCATCTGATTCATAGTCTTACGGTAATATACAAAGTTGCCTCAAGGATCACTTGCAAGGCTGTGACTATCGTCACCCAGTTCGAAAAAATTAAAGAAGGATGCTTACCGCACTCGAGCCACAAACACTGACTTGTCGCCAACTTTCCCTTCAATGAATTTTTCAGCCTCCTTTTCAAAAAGAGAAAGGATCACCTGGTCCCCCGAGAGGCATTCGGAAAGGTAATTGATGGAAATCTGCTTGGGGAAAAAGCTCACCTCAGCTAGAAAATTTTCTACCCAACGGATATAGCTGGTATTGTTGACATGATGATACAGGTCGAGATCTGACTGTCTGACCTGGATTTCTTCTTGGGCAGAAAGCTCTCCTCCTACCGCTAATTTCTCAGGCTGCCAAGCAGGAGCATTTCTTGGATCAAAAAGTTCCGATGGCAATACCAGTTCAGGTTTTTGGATTCGCTTGGTCTCGGTGTGAAGCAATAGCCAAGAAGACATGGCACGAGCCACCACTTGCTGATCTTGATCCCAAACCATAAACTCACGAAAGGCAAACAACTTTTCCGCTCCTCTTCCTCCGGTAAAAAGTTGAAGGCGATCTCCCCATTTGGGAAACTTTTCCACCTTTATTTCCAGCCTGGAGAGCACCCACATTTGCTTGGTCTCTAAGAGATTTCTGCCAAAATCTGCAGAATCTGCGTGCCTCCACGCTATCTCCTGAAGTAAATCCGCCAAACAGGCCATTCGGATATTGCCATTGGGATGAACCTGAAATGAACCTACCTCAAACTCTTTGGTGAATTGGAAACTTTCTGGAAGGCTCATGGAGTAGAAATGGTTTCTTGAGTGAAAAAGACCTGTTTTCTGATACTACTCAGAAGAAGTATCCCAAGTCCATTGATGGAAATAAGAGCTAAGGAAACCTGCAGATCAAATAGGTCTGCAATAAATCCAATCAAGGGAGGTCCCAACAGAAACCCAAAAAAAGAAATGGTCGACACCAAAGCCAAAGCCACACTTGGAGAATATAATTTGGATCGACCTGCAATCCCGTAAGCGACAGGCACAATCGAAGCCACCCCCAATCCAACTAAAAGGAACCCGAGCGCAGCTGTGATCAGAGTGGGCACTAAGACAGACATCAAAAGTCCCACAAAGATCGAAACCCCACTGGCTTGAAGAACGGGAATCCTTCCAAATCGGTTGGTCGCTTTGTCTGTAATAAATCGACCTGAAGCCATGGCTCCCATAAAGCAGACATAGCCCAAGGCCACATATTCCGGCTCGGCAAGTACGATTTTTTTGAAATAAACTCCACTCCAATCAAACATACACCCCTCCGTCATCATCCCCAAAAAAGAAATCAATCCCACTCGAAGCAGCAGGTCGTCGGGCTTTTTGAGAACAAGCCCTCCACTTTCTCCTGCATCCCGCTTGTCGTTGATGACATATTTCTGGGAAAAGAAAATGATCACAAAAGAAATCCCCATTACCACTGCATAATGTGCTGCGGGAGAAAAATTCAGGAAAATCATCCCCGCTCCAATCCCTGCACCGGTAAATCCAGCCATACTCCACAATCCGTGAAAAGAGGCCAAAATGCTTTTACCCATCTGATCTTCAAGACCCAAAGCCTGGGTATTGAGCGAGATGTTCATGATATTTCCTAAAAGGCCAAACACCACTAAAACCGGCACGATCATCCAAGTCGTCGTGGCCAAGCCTATCAAAGGAAGCGTCATAGCATAGGCGAAACTCCCCAGCAAAATCACAATGCGGCTGCCATACTGATGCACAGACCAGCCTGCAATAGGCAAACCGAGCATCGACCCGATTGGGAGGCAGAGAAGAATCGTGCCCAACTGACCTTCGGAAAGCTGGAATTTGGCCTGAATGTCAGGGATACGTGCTGCCCAACTGGCAAAACAAAGCCCCATGAAAAAAAACATGGCTCCAAGTGCGATCCTCCTTTTAGAAAGGTAATTCATGAGAGTGGGTAGGTTTGAGTCGGATGCAAAAGTAAAAAGATTGAAGGCGATTTGGAGAAAGATTCCAGAAACGGAAAAACTATTCCTGCCGAAGGGTAGTTTTGAGGCAAAGCTAATCCCATGGAATTTGTCATTGTAGGCAGCATTGTCATCACGATCATTTTACTCATCCGATTTATCATCAAGAAGGTATTTAACTGAAAAAAGGCCGCCCTTTCGCAAGAGCAGCCTTTTTAGATTTTTTCATATCCTTAATTAGGAAGTTTTTCAGCATACTTGCCATATACCCAAGTTCCCGCCAACGCTGAAATCAAGGTCACCAATACGACCGTGTATCCACTTCCGATCTGAGCAAACAAAGGTCCTGGACAGGCTCCGGTAATCGCCCATCCTAACCCGAAGATAAATCCTCCGATGATCTGACCTTTTTTGAAGACCTTATCCGGAATCACGATTTCTTCTCCATGGATGGTTTTGATATGTAGGCGTTTGATCAGCTGTACTGAAATGATCCCAGTAACTACTGCAGACCCAATCACTCCGTACATATGAAAAGACTGGAGGCGGAACATTTCCTGAATTCTAAACCAAGAGATGATCTCCGCTTTTACAAACACAATCCCAAATATTACCCCAATGATCAAGTATTTCAACAGCTCAAGGCCTTTGTCATGATCTTCTCTCAAATTAGGCGCTACGCAGTGGTCGTCCTGTGGCTGTACTTTCTTTTCTTTAACTTTTGTCATGATTTCGATTTTTTAGAATCCAACTAGTTTCATCAAAGGTTCCAACAACAAATGTGTCATCACAAAGCCTCCGATCATAAAGAAAATGGTCGCTACCAAGGATGGCCACTGTAGGGAACTGATCCCCATGATGGCATGCCCTGAAGTACATCCACCGGCATAGCGAGTTCCAAAACCAACTAAAAATCCTCCAAACACAAAGAACAAGAGTCCTTTGGCAGAGAATACAGTTTCCCAGGAATAAATATCAGAAGGCATCAAATCCGTAAAACTGGTAATCCCCAAGGCAGCCAAATCTGCCTGAGTCGCTTCGGAAATAACAATGGTATTGGGATTAGCCAAGAAATTCATGGCAATAAATCCTCCGATCGCTGTACCCAAAACGAAAAGAAGATTCCAAATTTCCTTTTTCCAGTTGTAAGTGAAAAAAGGAATACCTGCCGGAACACAGGCCGCACAAATGTGACGAAGCGAGGATGAAATCCCGAAGGTTTTATTTCCTAAAATCAATAGTGCCGGGACGGTAAGTCCGATAATCGGCCCTGCCACATACCATGGCCAAGGCTGAGTAATCCATTCCATAAATTGGTTCATATAGTTTTTGAGTTGTTACTGGTTTTTTTTCTAAAATCAGAAACCTGACTTAGATGGTTCATTGCTTAGGGTAAAATCTTTGAAGGAGGAATTGTTTTGGATGTGATTTTTATCATCTCAATAAAAACCCACTGAAATTAATCAATCATAAATTTTAAGATGACAAAAATGAGTCAAGCTCGCCTTTGAATCTTGTGACTTTGATCACATCAGAAAAGTCCAAACTAAAAATGGCAGACCCAAAGGCCTGCCATTTTGCAGTATTAAGCTTTACTTCAGTATGGATTAGAGCAAAGTTGTCGGACAAACGTAGTCAGTCACCTTGAACTTTTCAGACTCCTTGATGGCCTTGAATCCACCAGCCACATCGATCAAATTGTCATATCCTCTCGCTCTCAAGATAGAGTTGAACACCATAGATCTGTATCCGCCGGCACAGTGCACGTAGTAGGTTTTATTTTTGTCCACTTTCAGCATGCTGTCATTGATGTAGTCAAGAGGCGCATTTTCAGCATCTACCACGTGTTCTGAAAGATATTCGGAGTTCTTTCTGACGTCAAGGATATGAATCTGTGGATCTCCTTCTTTGATTTTTGCCAATTCATCCACCGTAATGGATGTGATGGAATCCACTTCATGACCTGATTCTTTCCATGCTTTGAATCCGCCGGCCAAATATCCGATTGCATAATCGTAGCCAACTCGTGCCAGTCTGGTGATTACTTCTTCTTCTCTTCCTTCGTCCGCAATCACCAAGATCTCTTGTTTCAAGTCAGGAATCATCGCGCCTACCCATACGGCAAAGCTTCCGTCGATGCCGATATTAATGGAGTTGGGTACAAATCCTTTGGCAAACACCTGAGCCTCTCTGGTATCAAGGATCAGCGCACCTGTCTCGTTGGCTGCGGCTTCAAATTCAGCAGGAGTCAAAGGTCTCACACCTCTTTCCAATACCTCGTCAATGCTGTCGTATCCTTGGATGTTCATCAACACGTTTTGTGGGAAATAAGCCGGAGGAGGTGTCAATCCAGTCAATACTTCTTTCACAAATTCCTCTTTGGTCATCGGCTGAAGCGCGTAATTGGTCTTCTTCTGGTTGCCCAATGTGTCTGAAGTCTCCTTGCTCATATTTTTGCCACAAGCTGATCCTGCACCGTGGGCCGGATAGACAATCAAATCGTCGGAAAGAGGCATCAACTTAGTTCTCAACGAGTCATAAAGATGAGCCGCTAGTTTTTCCTGTGTTAGGTCTTTGATTACCTTTTGAGCTAGGTCAGGTCGTCCCACGTCACCGATAAACAACGTATCCCCTGTGAAGATGGCTTCTTCTTTTCCTTCCTCATTGATCAAAAGGTAGCACACGGACTCCATGGTATGACCCGGCGTGTGAATCACTCGGATTTTCATTTTGCCAAGCGTGAATTCCTGATTATCCTCTGCTACAATTGCCTCAAATCCCATCTTCATACCGGTTGGACCGTAAACGATTTTGGCCCCTGTCTTAGCTGCCAAGTCTTTGTGGCCAGACACAAAATCTGCATGGAAGTGCGTTTCAAAAACATACTTGATTTTTGCATTGCGACGCTCAGCCTTTTCGATGTAAGGCTGCACTTCTCTCAATGGATCAATTACAGCTGCTTCGCCTTCAGATTCGATGTAGTAAGCACCTTGTGCCAAACATCCGGTATAGATTTGTTCAATTTTCATATTGCTATGTTTAGGTTGTCCTTTTTTAAAGTTGGGTAAAATTAGAAGGGTGGCTTAGCCGATAAAATGACTTTTGTCACATGCAGATCAGGCATTTGCCATCAGATTTGATTCCAGGGTCTGGATCAACTGATGCGCAGGCACTACGCCTGATTGTCTCCACACTACTTTTCCTTTGTGAAAAAGAATAAGCGTAGGAACTCCCCTTACCTGAAATTTGCTCGCGGCCAAGGGATTGCGGTCCACGTCCACTTTGACGATTTTGACTTTGTCTCCCATGTGTCGCGCCGTGTCTTCCAGAATGGGTTGCATCATTTTACAAGGTCCGCACCATACTGCGAAGAAATCTACCAATACCGGAATATCTCCGTCTACCAGTTCTTGAAATGTCTTAGGTTGTGCACTCATGGTCAGTGTGTTTTGAATACGATGCAAAATTAAGGGTACAAACAGAGTCAAAACAGTAATTTTTGTCACAGGACCAAGTGCCGATAGATTTTTGGAAAGTTTTAAAAAGTGCTAAAAATCCCCGACTTGGAGTAAATTTTTATATTTTCGTCCCTCTAATTTCCCCTATTAATGCTCAATTACAAGCAGATCAACAATCTTACCGGCTGGGTAATTTTTGCCATTTCCACCCTGGTATACATCCTCACTGTCGAACAAACGGCTAGTTTCTGGGATCCGGGAGAATTTATCGCCGTGTCCTATAAGCTTCAAGTTCCCCATCCTCCGGGAGCTCCCTTCATGCTTTTGGTGTATCGGATGTTTGGCTTTTTGGCCATGAGAGATCCACTTCAGGTCGCCTATTGGATGAATATTGGCAGCGCCCTATTCTCTGGATTCACCATTCTGTTTCTGTTTTGGTCCATTACACTTTTTGGAAAAAGGATGTTCTCCATCACGGAAGGTCAAGAGTCCAAAGAACAGACCATAGCTTTGATGGGTGCAGGTATCGTAGGTTCCCTGATTTACACTTTCTCAGACAGCTTTTGGTTTTCGGCAGTAGAAGCAGAAGTATATGCGATGTCTTCCTTTTTCACAGCGATTGTGATTTGGGCATTTTTGAAATGGGATGTCATTACCGATCCCAAAGAAGAAAACCGATGGATGGTATTCATTGCCTACCTGGTCGGTTTGTCAATAGGCGTCCACTTGCTCAATTTGGTCACCTTGCCAGCCTTGGCATTGATTTATTATTTCAAAAAGTATCCTACTCCCACACTCAAAGGTGCAATCTACGCCATGTTTTTGGGCGGCGTAGCATTGATTATCATCAACAACCTGATCATTCCGGGGCTTCCAAGCTTAGCAGGATCCATGGAAATCTTTATGGTCAATAGCCTTGGATTGCCATTTGGGTCGGGTATCGTCGTCTTTGCTATTCTATTTATAGGTGCGCTGGCTTTTGGATTCAGGTATTCCATCCAAAAGCAATTGGTGCTGCTTAATACGATTCTGCTTTCCTTGACTTTTATCCTGATCGGCTATGCCAGCTATACCTTGATCATCATCCGATCCAACCAAGATCCGATCATCAATGAAAATGCACCAAAGGATATCATCAGCTATGTATCCTATCTAAAGCGGGAACAATATGGCTACAGACCTCTGCTGCACGGGCAGTACTTCACTGCGCAGTTGATAGATCAGGAGGAAGGTGCTCCGGTCTACATGAAAGGGAAGGAAAAATATGAGGTGGTGGATTATGAATTAAAAAACACCTACGATCCTGCAAAGACTACAATTTTACCCCGAATCTATTCCACTCAGGAAAGTCACAAGCGAATCTATCGAGCCAAACTGGGGCTGAAAGAAGGTCAGGAACCTACCTTCGGAGACAACTTGTATTTCATGTTCAGCCATCAGTTGGGTCACATGTACTGGAGGTATTTCCTTTGGAATTTTTCAGGTAGGGAAAGTGACTTCATTGACGCCAATTGGATAGGCTTTGCCAATGCATTTACGGATAAATTTCCAGACTACATCACCGAAAACAAAGGGCACAATAACTACTACATGTTGCCTTTGATCTTGGGCTTGATCGGATTTTTCTTCCAAGCCAAAAAAGACCCCAAGTATTTCTATGTCAACCTCATGCTGTTTCTCATGATGGGGGTGGTACTGGTGCTTTACCTCAACTCCCCTCCGATCGAACCACGTGAACGAGATTATATTTACGTAGGTAGCTTCTATGCCTTTGCCATTTGGGCAGGATTGGGCACCTTGGCTTTGGCACATAGCCTAAGTAAATACACCAAAAACCTGGCAACCGGAGGAATCATCGCCACCATTTTGACTCTCCCAATTGCAGGATTGATGGCAGCGGAAAACTGGAATGACCACGACCGAACCGGACGCTACTTTTCTGTAGACTCTGCCCGAAACTTCCTTGCCTCTTGCGCACCAAACGCCATTCTGTTTACAGGTGGAGACAATGATACCTTCCCGCTTTGGTATGTGCAGGAGGTAGAAGGCTTCCGTACCGATGTGAGAGTGATTGTATTGAGCTACTTTGATACCGATTGGTATGTGGAGCAAATGACCAAGCAGGCCGATCAATCTGCTCCATTACCGTTTTCACTGACTAAAGAGCGCTACCAAAAAGGCACCAATGATGTGCTTTACCTCATCGAGAAAGAAGGACTTCAAGCCATCTCTGCAAGAGAATACCTGAAGCTACTTAATGCTGGATCCGATGTACTTAAAGTTAAAACAGGAGGCAAAAGTGTAGTCAACATGGTGCCTTCCCGAAACCTGATCTTAGAAGTAGACAGCAGCTTCATCGCAAATGATGAAATCGTCCCTCCTAAGTTTAAGGACCTTTTTGTACCGCAGATGAACTTGCAGCTGAAGGGCAATTACGTAACCAAAGGCACTATGATGCTGATCGATTTGATCGTCAGCAACAATTGGGAAAGACCGATCTATTTCAACAATACCTCGCTTTCTACCATTGGCCTCAACATCGGCGAACACGTGGTCATGGAAGGCATGGCTTACCGTCTGCTTCCTATCCAAAAGCCTGAGTATGTTAGGGACGAATTGGTCAATACGGATTTAGCCATGAAAAACTACATGGAGAATTTCTCTTTCCGAGGTATGAATGATCCTAACGCCTACTTGGATGAGGAATATAGACGATTTGCATCCAATCACCGAAGTGCCCTGAATTCGATCGCAATGGCCTTGCTTGATGAAGACCGAATGGAGGATGCTGCTAAGCTCCTTAACTTTGGTTTGGAAACGATACCTCACGAAGCCCTGCCTTACGACCTAAGCAGTGGGCAATCTGTTCCGCTTTTCTTTGAAGTCGGTGAAGATGAAAAAGCGCTGGATATCGTTGAAAAAATCTCGAAAAGATCCCTCGACATGATCGAGTTCAACACGACTGAAGGAAGACCTTATGACCGAGATATGATGATCTCGATAGAAATGATCAAGTATTTCATCCCATTACTCCAGGAAAGAGGCTATAACGAAGAAGCTGAAAAACTCAAGCAGCGTTTGGAAAGCTTGATAGGAAGCCAAGGCGACTCTCCGAGTATCCTGGAAAGAAAATAAAGCAAAAAAGCGAGTCTTTCGGACTCGCTTTTTTAATGTTTTAGCATTTGGTCGGATTTACTTTTTCCAAAGGATGTAAAATAAGTCCAGGCCTTTCATCGGATCTTCCACTACCAGATAATCCTCGTGGGTAATTTCTACCACAGTGCTTCCTTGCTGCTTATGTAGTTTATTTCTGTTCATTCGATTTAGAATCTCATACGGCATTCTCAATACGGATGCAGGCAGTTTATGCTGCAAGTCAAAAATGTCAAATCGCATGATTTTCTGAACGGATTTGCGGTTTGCCTCATGATAAGCCCAAACCTTTTCATTTCCGCCGATCCCTTTTGCCTCTACTTTGTCAAAAATTCCGGCAGCCAAATCGATCAATTCCTGTGGTTTGTACTCACGCTCATGCCAAGGATTGCGAGAAAGCGTATGGGTGATATTAGGTGTGGAAATAATGGCTTTCCCTCCCGGTTTGAGCATTCGGTAGATTTCCTGGAGGAAAAGTTGATCGTTGGGAATGTGCTCGATGACCTGAAAACTGACAATGGTATCGTAGGAATTGTCCTCAAATCCTGAAAACGGTGGAATCACAGCTTGTCTAAAATCTACTCCGGGAAACTTGGTTCGGAGCATATCGATTACTTCGCCGATTTTGTCCAGACCGATGTAGCTATCAGCAAGCGGAAGCAATTGCTCTACGCCTCTTCCCTCGCCACAGCCGATTTCCAGGAGACTTCCTGAGATCCAAGGCTTTGCCGCGATATAGGCTTTGAGCAGTCTTTGATGGATGGGATTGTCGCTGATTAACTTGTCAGAGGCGATTTCCGTTGTATAGGTAGCCATTCGAAATTTTAGTATTTTGGCAAAAGTAAGGCTAATTTTTAAAACCCTAGACCAACACCCGATGAATCAAAAACAGCTGCTTCTACTTCCTGCTCTATTTTTTTCATTCCTGCTATCGCAGTCAGGTTTTGCGCAGAAAACACTCAGCTCCACAGACCAGTCATTGAGATATTCTCTGTATTCCCGATTGGGGCTAAAAATCATACCGATTAAGCTTTCTTCCACTACCTACAAACTCCAATTCGTAGTCGAAAAAATCGAGGAAGCCCCGACATTCGAGACTTTCAGCTTTTCTTATGCCTTACTTTCATCCTACGAGCAGGAGATCACTTCTTCACTGACAAACCTATTGACGGCACAAGACTTGGTGGGAGACACAGACCGTCATTGGTTATTTGAAAAGACGGTAGAACTGCCTGCAGACCAGTCCACGGCCATAGCCTTATTGACCGTCTTAGATACCAGGCAACAGGATGAATATGTGACCCATGTTGATCTGAAAGGTTTATTTGTATTTGATCAGCCGGACTTTGGCTATTACTATTCCAATGAAATCCCTTTTGACCAAAACTACCTGACCAAAGGCGAAGCCCTGTTATTCAAAACCGTCACCAAACCTGCCATTCACTCCTACTTCTATCCATCACGGTTTGATGTTCCTTTTCCTCCTATGGAAACCCGACCCGCAGAGGTTTCCAAGGAAATCAAGGTCGAGAATCAGGGAGATTTCCTGGCCAATATCCCCAAGCAACTGAATGATGAGGGGTATTACTTCTTTCAGACAGATACGAGCTCACAAGCAGGAATCATCCTGAAAACCGTCCATGATGCTTTTCCCAAAGTGAAAGACTGGGATGAAATGGTTCAAATGGTAACTTACATTTCTACCCGAAAAGAGCATGAAACACTCCTTTTAGCACAGGATAAGAAGAAAGCACTGGATGAATATTGGATCAATCTGACCCGCAACCCGGAAGTAGCCAAAGACCTCATCCGTAACTATTTCCGCATGGTTGAATTTTCAAATATCTTATTTACCGACTTCAAAGAAGGCTGGAAAACTGACCGAGGCATGGTGTATATCGTGATGGGACCTCCTCAGGAAGTCAACTTTTTCGAAGATCGGGAAGTATGGTCCTATGCCGGCATAGACGAGACTTCCAAAATTCGGTTTACCTTTGCCCGGGTTAAGACACTACTTACCCCACATTTCTACACCCTGAACCGGTCCAGAGCTTATCAGCCGGTATGGTTCAAAAACATTTCCCAATGGAGAAGCGGAAGGATGGCTTTCTGATCGATAAAGGAGCCAACGACAAAGATTTTATTTTTGGAACACGAGCGGTAATGGAGTCCATCCATTCCGGAAAAGAAATAGACAAAGTACTGGTTCAAAAGGAGTTGAACAATGACCTCATCAAGGAATTGCTTCAACTCTGTAAAGCTTCCAACGTCCCTGTGGTGCGCGTACCGGATGCCAAATTGAACCGAATTACCCGGAAAAATCACCAAGGTGTAATAGCCCAAGTGTCATCCATTGCTTATGCATCGCTGGACAATGTAATCGATCAGTGCTACGCTGTGGGCAAGTCCCCTTTGATTTTGGTGCTGGATCATATTACTGATGTGAGAAACTTTGGTGCCATCGCTCGAACAGCCGAATGTGCCGGCGTGGATGCCATCGTAATACCTGAAAAAGGCAGTGCGCAGATCAATTCCGATGCGGTAAAAACCTCTGCAGGGGCACTGAATTTTATCCCTGTAGCAAGGGTGAAAAACCTTTTTTACACCTGTCGTGACTTACAGAAAATGGGATTATCCCTTGTCGCTGTGACCGAAAAGACTGATAAAGTCATGTATGAAGCCGATTTTTCTGCTCCAGTGGCGATGATTTTAGGTTCGGAAGAAGATGGTATTTCCCAGGAAATCATGGGTATCGCTGACGCAAAAGTAAAAATCCCCATGGCAGGAAATATTGAAAGTTTGAACGTATCCGTATCCGCGGGCGTAGCGATCTATGAAGCGATCAGACAAAGAAAAAAGTGATCAGTGATCAGTGATCAGTGATCCGTTACAAGATTTAAAACTTCAAGCTAAGGATGAAGTTTTTTAACGCTTTAGTTTGTGAAAATTGTAAAAAGTCAGTTTATAAGGGGAGGGTTTTAAACAAAATCCTCCCCTTTTTTCTTGGCATTGGCGACAAAGTCCCTGAATTTACTTTCCGCATCCAACTTGCAGATCAGCAAGACATTATCCGATTCATTGACCAAGTAATTGTCCAATCCTTGGACTACCACCAGTTTGTCCGAATCCGTTTTGATGTAGCAATTCTGAGTATCATAGACCAAGGTGTTGGCTTCGATGACGTTGTTAAACTCATCTTTTTCCCTCAGCTCGTGGAGACTGCTCCAAGAGCCCAAATCCGACCAACCAAAGTCACCTAAAATGACATAGACCTCATTTGATTTTTCCATGATCCCGTAATCGATGGAAATATTTTTAACTTGGGTATAGGCCCGGTTAATAAAATCCCCTTCCGTATTTTTCCCATAATGAGCTTTGCCGTCCTCAAAGACATCGGCCACGTCAGGCATGTGTTGATGGTAGGCCTCGAGAATGCTGCTCACTTTCCAGACAAACATCCCGGAATTCCATACAAAATCCCCGCTTTCGATAAAGGTCTTCGCCAGCTTTAGATTGGGCTTCTCCGTAAACGTCTTCACTTTTAGCGAAGGGTGGTGATTGTCACTTTCGAGGTATTGGATATAGCCATAGCCAGTCTCAGGACGGTTTGGCTTAATTCCAATGGTAATCAATCTGCCCGGAGTTTGAGCAGCCTGAATCGCTGTTTGAAGGGTCTGGATGAATTTACTTTCCTGTAGAATCAAATGATCCGCAGGAGTTACTACAAGCGTTGCCTCCGGATTTTGCTGACTAATCTTGAAGGATGCATAGGCCACACAAGTGGCTGTATTTTTACGGAGCGGTTCCGTCAGAATCTGTTGGTCTGACAATTCAGGAAGTTGCTCTTTTACCAAGTCGAAGTATTCCTGATTGGTTACCACGTAAAAGAGATCCGGAGAGGCAATTTCCCGAAACCGATCATAAGTCATCTGGAGAAGGGTTCTTCCAGTACCCAGAATGTCTAAAAATTGCTTCGGCTTGGCTGTTCTGCTGTAAGGCCAAAATCGGGAACCGATCCCACCGGCCATGATTACAATGTAGGGTTTGTCTTGCATGCTGGATTAGACGATTCCTTCTTTCATTAGATCATGAATATGAACAAATCCTGCGATTTTTTCTCCATCCATCGCTACCAACTGGGTGATATTGTGATTTCGCATCAAATTGAGCGCACGAATGGCAAATTCATCGACCGAAATGGTCTTAGGATTCACGGTCATGATGTCCTTAGCGCTCAGATTTTGAATATTCAGGGTCTTTTGAAGCATTCTTCGTAAGTCTCCGTCAGTAATGATCCCCTTCAAATTTCCTTGCTTATCCTCCACTGCGGTAGCTCCTAGCCTTTTCCCTGAAATTTCCACAATCACCTGCGCTAGGTTAGCATCTTCCAACACTACCGGCAACTGATTTTTGGAAAGGACATCCCCAACTTTGAGGTAAAGTTGCTTTCCAAGTGAACCCCCCGGATGGTATTTGGCAAAATCATCGGAAGTAAAGCCTCTTGCCTCCAATAAACAAACAGCCAAAGCATCACCGAGAGCCAAATGAGCTGTAGTGCTGGTAGTTGGTGCCAGATTGTGAGGGCAAGCCTCCTCACCTATGGTTGCATTCAGGACAAAATCGGCCTGCTCTGCGAGATAAGATTCAGTATTGGAAACCATGGCAACAAGCACGGAGCCCAGTTTTTTGAGCAGCGGAACCAGGACTTTGATCTCCGGCGTATTACCTGACTTGGAAATGCAAATGACGATATCATCGTCTTGAACCATTCCCAGATCTCCATGAATCGCATCGGCTGCGTGCATAAAAATGGCAGGAGTGCCTGTGGAGTTTAACGTGGCCACAATTTTATTGGCGATCAAAGCACTTTTACCTACTCCAGTGATGACTACCCTACCCTTGGAGTTTAAAATTTTTTCTACACAAGCTTCAAAATCAGCATCCAAGAAACCAATCAAACTTTGAATGGCTTCGGCTTCATTTTGCAGGACCCGAACAGCGGTATTTCTAATATTTTTAGCTAATTTCAATTTTCCCTGCGTTAATCATTAATTTTGTACAAAGGTATAAAACTAATCGTTCAATCCTGTTTGCAGGTAGTTATCACCCACTAAGCCCTTTCTTCACGTGGAAGAAAAAGTTAAATCAGACCTAAAAAAAATCTTCGGATTCAGCCAGTTCCGGGGCAATCAGGAACTGATTGTGGACAACCTGCTCAAGCAGCGAAATACCTTTGTCATCATGCCCACAGGCGCCGGTAAATCACTTTGCTACCAATTGCCTGCAGTCGTCAATGAAGGCACAGCTATTGTGATTTCTCCTCTCATCGCATTGATGAAAAATCAGGTAGATCAGCTCAACGCGATTGGAATCAATGCTCATTTTCTCAACTCTACCCTCACCAAATCTGAGGCGACGAAAGTGAAAAATGAGGTATTGAAAAAGAAAACCAAGCTACTCTATGTGGCACCGGAATCCTTGACCAAAGAGGAAAACATTGCCTTTCTCAAAGAAGCACATCTCAGTTTTGTAGCCATTGATGAGGCACACTGTATTTCGGAATGGGGTCATGACTTCCGGCCGGAATACCGGAAAATCAAATCCATTGTCGCTCAGATTGCCCCTCACCTTCCCATCATTGCATTGACTGCCACTGCTACCCCAAAAGTGCAGCAGGACATCCAGCGCAATCTACAAATGGAAGAAGCCGACCTTTTCAAATCTTCATTCAACCGTACCAACCTCTTCTACGAAGTGAGGCCAAAGGTGAAAAATGAGTCCAAAAAGGCCCTGATCAAGTTTATCAAACAGCATAAAGGGAAATCAGGAATCATCTATTGCCTCAGCCGAAAAAAAGTGGAAGAAATCGCTGAGCTTCTGAAAGTCAATCAGGTAAATGCCGCACCTTATCACGCAGGATTAGACTCGGCCGTGAGGATCAAGACCCAGGACGATTTTCTCAACGAAGAATTGGACGTGATTGTCGCAACGATTGCATTTGGAATGGGCATTGACAAACCGGATGTTCGCTATGTGATCCACTACGATGTACCCAAGTCTTTGGAGGGATATTATCAAGAGACTGGACGTGCCGGTCGAGATGGACTGGAGGGACACTGCCTGATGTTTTATCGCTATGAGGACATCATCAAGCTGGATAAATTCAACAAAGACAAGGCAGTCACCGAACGGGAAAATGCCAAGATTCTGCTTCAGGAAATGTCAGCTTATGCGGAGACAGGGGTTTGCCGCCGTAAGTTCATTCTCAATTACTTCGGAGAAACACTTAATGAGGATTGTGGATTTTGTGACAACTGCAAGCGGGAGCGCGAGACATTCGAAGGATTGGATTACATAGTCATTGCCTTGGAGGCGGTGAAGCAAACCAACGAACGCTTTACGCTTGAGCACTTGGTACGAGTAATCCGAGGGGAAATGGATGATTATGTGATCAGCTACAAGCATGACACCTTGCCTGTATTTGGAGTAGGAAAAGAGGAGAGTGACAAGCACTGGACTTCCGTCATTCGCCAAGCCATGATCGCGGCCATGTTAGAAAAAGACATCGAAAATTATGGTCATCTCAAACTCACTCCGAAAGGTCAAGAGTTTTTGGAGGCCCCTTATTCGGTGGACTTATACAAGGATCATGATTTCGAAAAACTGGCAGAAACCGAGACTCAGGATATTCAAGTCAATTCGGGACCAGCTTACGACGAGAAGCTCTTTGAATTGCTGAAAGCTGAGCGAAAACGAGTAGCCAAATCGAAAAACCTACCTCCTTATGTCATATTCCAAGATCCCTCCTTGGAAGAAATGGCAACCGTCTACCCTACTACCAAAGAAGAACTTGCACAAATCAATGGAGTAGGAATGGGCAAGGTCGCCAAGTTTGGCGCATCTTTCCTAAAGCTGATTTCGGCTTATGTGGAAGAAAATGAAATCGAAACCGCCGCAGAAGTGGTGGTCAAAACCTCCGGAACCCGATCCAAGGTGAAGATTTCAATTATCCAGCAGATTGACCGCAAAACTGATCTGGATGAGATCGCCGAAAACCTAGGCATCTCTATGAATGAACTGCTACAAGAAATTGAGCAGATCATTTACAGCGGAACTAAACTTAACATCGATTACTACATTCATCACATCATGGATGAGGAGCGGGAAGAAATCCTCCATGATTACTTTATGAATGCGGAAACCGATCATATCAAATCAGCATTGGAAGAGCTGGATGGTGAGGACTTCGCAGAAGACGAACTGCGGGTGTACCGAATCAAATTCATCTCCGAGCATGCCAATTAAACACGAATTGAGTTCATGAACATACTCTTATTGGGAAGCGGAGGCAGAGAGCATGCCTTTGCCTGGAAGATCGTACAAAGTCCGGATTGTTCCCGTCTTTTTGTGGCTCCCGGAAATGCGGGAACTGCCCAAATCGCTCAAAATGTAGCACTTTCTGCCACAGACTTTCAGGGCATTCATCAGTTTATCTTAGCCGAATCCATTGATTTGGTCGTGGTAGGTCCAGAAGAACCGCTCGTAAAAGGCTTGGTTGATTTCTTACAATCCCAACCTGAGACTGCACACCTTCCTGTGGTGGGGCCTTCCAAATTGGGAGCTACTCTGGAAGGCAGTAAGGACTTTTCAAAGCGATTTATGCAGCGAAATGGGGTGCCGACTGCAGCGTACGAAACATTTACCGCAGACCAAATTGATGCTGGTCTGGCTTACCTGGAAAAGCAATCCCTGCCCATCGTCCTCAAAGCTGACGGTCTGGCAGCAGGCAAAGGTGTTTTGATCTGCGGAAGTTTAGAAGAAGCAAAATCCTCTCTCAAAGAAATGCTTCTCGAGGCCAAATTTGGAGATGCTTCTTCGAAAGTAGTCGTCGAAGAATTTCTCACAGGAATAGAGCTTTCTGTATTTGTGGCTACGGATGGTAAGAGCTACAAAATCCTCCCCGAGGCTAAAGATTACAAGCGAATCGGAGAAGGTGACACCGGGTTGAATACCGGAGGCATGGGCGCAGTCAGTCCTGTGATTTTTGCTGATTCCGCATTTATGCAAAAGGTGGAAGAAAAAATCGTGAAACCCACCATTGCCGGATTGGAAAAAGAAAAGATTGACTATAAAGGGTTCGTATTCATCGGCCTGATGAACAACAACGGAGAGCCTTTTGTCATTGAATACAACGTGCGAATGGGTGACCCTGAAACCGAAGCAGTGCTTCCACGAATCGAAAGCGATTTTGTGGGTTTGCTCAAAGGAATTGCTACAGGGACGCTAGATCAATATGAATTGATAATTTCTCCAAACTACTCCACCACTGTGGTCATGGTCAGTGGAGGCTATCCGGGATCTTATGAAAAGGGATTTTCAATTTCATTACCGGAAAAGACGGATGGAAGTGTAGTTTTCCACGCAGGAACGGCTTTAAATCCAGAGGGAGACTTGGTCAACCAAGGAGGCAGGGTACTGGCAATCACAGGATTTGGCTCGGACCTCAAAGGAGCCTTGGAAAATGCCTATGCCACAGTGAATCATATCACTTGGGAAAAGGCTTACTTTAGAAGAGATATCGGACAGGATATCTTAAAATTAATGTGAAATAAACCCAAAAATGAAACGAGGCGAAAGCCCTGAATATATCAATTATGGCTGGATGTAGTACTTGCTCCACCACCTCGGGTGGTACCGGTGGCTGCCAAAACAATGGCACCTGCGGCACGAGCGATTGCAATAAAATGAATTCTTTTGACTGGCTTTCCCACATGGGCATCCCCCAAGTGGACCATTTTGACATTGTCGAAGTCAAGTTCAAAGGAGGAAGAAAAGAGTATTTCCGAAACGTAGATTACCTTTCTCTCAATACCGGAGACCCTGTAGTCGTGGATGTACCCAGTGGACATCACATCGGTTATGTATCACTCCAAGGTGAACTCGT
>JAGXQZ010000004.1 GCA_018336015.1 Algoriphagus sp.
TGTCGGATGACCGATGACCGATGCTGGAAGACGGGAGACCGAAGACGGAAGGAGTGTGCTGGGCTGTCCGATTGTCGACTCCGCTCACCACAGGTGTCGGATGACAGAAGACCGATGAATTCTAAGCTCTCAGATTGTGTGTCAGGCTGAGCGAAGTCGAAGCCAACTCGAGTAAAAAATCTGCGCTAATCAGCGAGTTTTTCTGCGTTGATCTGCGGGAGAAATCGGGAAGACGGGAGACCGAAGACGGAAGGAGTTTGGAGTCCGATGATTCGACTCCGCTCATCACAGGTGTCGAATGACCGATGAATTCTAATCACTCAGATCGTGGTCAGGCTGAGCGAAGTCGAAGCCAACTCGATTAAAAAATCTGCGCTAATCAGCGAGTTTTTCTGCGTTGATTTGCGGGAGAAAGCGGGAAGACGGGAGACCCCGCCGCGGCGGGCAGGCGGAGACGGAAGAAGTGAAAAATCTGTGGGAAAACCCCCAAATCTAAAATCTGTGCATCTGTGGCTGTACTCCTTCTCACTCTTTCCCCCGAAATCCCTAATTTGCACGCTAAACGTAGCTCACGGCCGGCATGAAACTCCAATTTCAGAAAGACATTCTTCCCCATTTGCTTGGGGTCATCCTGTTTTACCTAATCGTTGTCCTATACTTTTCTCCAATGGTATTTGACGGGAAAATCATTTTCCAAGGTGACATCCTCCAATGGGAAGGTTCGGCCAAAGAAGTCCTGGACTACCGTGCGGCCACCGGTGAGCAAGCACTCTGGACCAACCGCATGTTTGGCGGGATGCCCACTTACTTCATCTCCCTTGAGTTCGCAGGAGACATCACCAATCTCCTGATCTCTGTTCTGACTGTAGGCCTTCCCCACCCGATCAACGGACTCTTTTTCGGAATGCTTGGAATGTATGTTTTGCTGCTGAGCTTCCATGTCCGACCGATTTTCTCTATCGCTGGGGCAATTGCTTTTTCTTTCAATACCTACAATCTACTTTCTCTGGAAGCCGGTCACAATGCAAAAATCTGGGCAGTTTGCCTGATTCCATTGATTCTGGCCGGTATTCACTTGGCTTTTGATCGAAAGAGAATCCTCGGAGCTGCCCTTCTGGCACTAGGACTTTTGCTTCAACTCAAATTCAACCACCTCCAAATTACCTACTACACACTGATCATTTCTGTGATTTATGTGATCGTTCGGCTGGTGTTTGATTGGAAAAAAGAAGGTGTCGGTGGGCTATCCAAAACCATCGGATTTTTGGTTATCGGAGCTATTTTGGCCGTGGGGGGAAACCTAGGAAGACTGGCCACTGCCCTCGAATACAGCCCTTACTCTACCCGAGGAAAAGCAACCTTGGAAACAGCCTCAGCTGGCTTGGACAAGGACTATGCGTTTGGTTGGTCAAACGGCATTGTAGAGACCCTGACCTTGGTCATACCTGACTTTTATGGAGGTGGCAGCAATACCCCGCTTCCCAAAGATTCTGCATCCGAAAAGGCCCTTCGAGGTCAAGGAATCGATGCAGCACAAATCAATGGATTTATTAAAGGTGCTCCCACGTATTGGGGCGATCAGCCTTTTACCGGAGGACCGATTTATGGCAGCGTGATCTTGGTGTTCTTGGCGGTTTTGGGAATTTGGGCTGCACCAAAAGAAAGTCTGATCACCTTTGGCACCATCATCGTGCTCTCCTTGATGCTGAGTTGGGGGAAAAATCTGGCTTGGTTCAACTACCTGTTATTTGACATTTTACCGGGGTATAACAAGTTTCGGGCAGTGTCCATGGCACTTGGCATGACGCTTTTTGCTGTTCCTGTTTTGGGAATGATCGCCTTAGAAAGACTTGCCAAAACCAAGGAGCTCAAGCCACTGCTAATTTCCGGAGGAATTGTGGCCGGTTTGACCTTGATTTTGGCTGTTGCAGCAGGAGTATTTTTCCGATTTGAAGGAGCTGCAGATGGTAATTTTCCGGATTGGTTAGTCACTGCGCTGAAGACCGACCGAAAGAATATGCTTTCTGCCTCGGCTTGGAAAAGCTTTGCCTTTGTAGCCCTTTCCATCGGGCTGATTTATTTTTATCTGAAAGGGAAAATCTCCGAACTCATTCTCGGAGCCGGACTGATCGCACTGATCACGATCGACGTGTGGACGATCAACCGTCGCTACTTAAATGAAGAGTCTTTCCAAGGAAACCCATCCAGACAGTTTTTCGCAGAGACTCCAGCCGAGCAATCCATTGCCCAAGACAAGGGTTATTTCCGAGTTCTTCCCCTCACCGAAGGGCTGACCCAAGGCGCCCGCACCAGCTACCGATTCAACAGCTTGGGAGGATATCACGGCGCAAAGCTGCGTCGCTACCAGGACTTGGTCGACAATCGTCTTCAGTTTGAATTGGAGGAGTTTGTGAAGAAAGCGCAGGAAGGCACTTTTGACTGGCAGGCAACCGGCACGATGAATATGCTCAACACCAAGTACCTGATTGCAGGAAACGAGGCAAACGGAGTATTTGAAAATCCCGAAGCCAATGGACCTGCTTGGGTACCGACTGAAATTATCCCTGTCTCCACCAATCAGGAAGAGATGGATCAACTGGCAAAATTGAATACCAAAACCCAAGCTACACTGAATGCTTCCGAATTTGGTTCGGTGAAGGCGGGGTTTGGACAGGTAACTCTCACCGCAAACAGCCCCAACGAATTGAAATACCAAGCTGAAATGACTCAGGGAGGATTGGCAGTATTCTCAGAAATCCACTATCCGACGGGCTGGACTGCCACCATCGACGGTCAAGAAGCCAAAATCCTTCGGGTCAATTACCTGCTAAGAGGATTGGAAATTCCTCAGGGTTCCCATGAAATTGTCTTTACCTTTGCTCCCAAGAGCTATTATGCGACCAAGATGCCAATGGTTATTTTCCAATACCTGATCGTCTTGGCCTTGTTTGGAGGAATATTCATCACTTACAAAAAATCCGATGCAGCAGTCTGAGGGTAAAGAAAAAGTCGTCAGCTTTTACGATCAATTTGTCGAAAAGCAGGCAAAAACAGGAATCAATTCCCGCCACCTGAGCATTTTGGATAAGGTGAAAAAGGCTGGCCTTCAAGCCAATCACCGGATTTTGGAAGTGGGTTGTGGTATCGGTACCGTTTCTCATCTTTTAGCTACTCAAGTTCCCCAAGGAAAAGTTTTGGCAGTGGATATTTCTCCGGAAAGTATTGAAAAAGCCAAGGTCCTTTGGAAAGATCAGAAGAACCTCGGTTTTGAGGTTTCCGACATGTCCGATTTTGACAAGAAGGGAGAAACCTTCGATTTCTTCGTGTTTCCCGATGTACTGGAGCACATTCCGGTAGATCAGCATTTTCGTCTTTTCCAGAATATCCAAAAGCATTCCCACGCCGATTCGGTCATTTTCATCCACATCCCTGCGCCGAGATATTTGCAATGGATGATTGACAATGAACCAGAAAAGCTTCAAGTGATCGACCAGCCTTTGGACTCGGGAGACCTGATCAAAAATATTACGGCCAATGGTTTTTATCTGGAAAAGATGGAAACCTACGGGCTTTTCTTTGAAGAAAAAGACTACCAATACTTTGTCTTTCGCTCTGCAAAGCCTTTGCGCAGCTCTACCCCCAAAAGCAAATGGGACGTGCTCAAAGAAAGACTCCGAATCCGCCTGAAATACGGCCTTACCAAGTAAACCATCTCACTTATGAAAATTAATACCAATACTGTGGTAGGCTTGACCTACGAACTCAAGGTCAGCAAAGAGGAGGACGATATTGAGTCAGCACCCTTCAGCGTGGAGGTCCGCGATGAGGAAGATCCATTTTATTTCCTGTTCGGAATGAGCGGCCTGCCTGAGAAATTTGAAGAGCTGCTGGCAGGGAAGGAAGAAGGCGAAGACTTTTCATTCACCTTGACTATGGCGGATGCCTATGGCGAAGCAGACGATGAGTTGATCATTACCTTGCCAAAAGAGCAGTTTTCAGGCGAGCGTGGATTTTCTCCGGAGATGCTCGAGGAAGGAAATTTTCTCCCACTAATGGATGAAAACGGTTACAGCATGCAGGCTAAAATCCTAAAAGATTTGGGTGATCAGTTACTCTTGGATTTCAATCATCCTTTGGTAGGTTTTGATCTGCATTTCGAAGGGAATATCCTTGAGGTACGCGAAGCTACTAAAGAAGAAATCAAGCATGGCCATGTCCATGGAGAGCATGGGGCGCATGATTGAGTGATCAGTAAACAGTCGCAGTAGGCAGCTTTTAACCTCCAAGGGCACAAAGTTTTTAAAGAGTTCGCAAAGAAAATTAACAGTGGTCAGTTTCAAAGAGGACTGATCACTGCTTACTGAACACTGATCACTTAAAAATCTCTTTGTGTCCTCATTTTTTCTCTTTGTGACCTTTGCGGCTACCTAAGATTTAAGCACCAATACTTTTTCCTCATCGAAGTGCAAGTAGACCCGATCGCCAACTTGGTATCTTCTCATCGAATCATCCACTTCCCAGATATGCCCACCATCTCGTAGGCGGATCAAAAGGGAATTATAATGAACCAAATATCTCAGATCTACCACATGACCGATTAGTTCGCCACGGGTGCGAAGCCGCACATCCGAAGGTCGAACATAACTGTTGAATCGATCGGGAATTTGATTGATTGGGGAAAAAAGTCTGGCCACATAGCGGGATTTGGGATGCTCGCAAAGGACTTTGGAGTTCCCTTTTTGGACCACTTTTCCCTTTTGCAAAATCAAGAGTGAATCTGTCAATCTCAAAGCATCATCTAAATCATGGGTCACAAAAATGACCGTGGTCCCCATTTCCTTGAGTAATTCTTTTAGCTCAAAAATCAGCTTTCGCTTCTGAATGGCATCTAGGTGACTGAAAGGTTCATCTAAAAGCAACACCTCGGGCTCCACAGCCAAAGCCTGTGCAATGGCCACTTTTTGCTGCTGTCCTCCACTGAGTTGACGAGGGAGACGGTCCTTGTAACTTTCCAATCCCAACTGACTCATAAGTCGGTTGACACGCTGCGCTCGATACTTGGCATCGTATTGAAGTAGGGGGCGACTGATATTTTCCTCCACGGTAGAGTTGGGGAAAAGCTGGTAATCCTGGTGGATGAGTTTAATTTCATCATAGCCAGGCAAAAGTTTTTGGGATGGATTTTCAATGAGTTTCTCTTCCAAAAGCACTTCTCCTCCACTTTGGGTCATCAATCCCGCAATCATCCGCAGCAGGGTGCTTTTCCCCGAACCACTTTCTCCCACAATAGACAAAAATTCACCTCGAGCCAATTCCAATGAAAAATCATGCAAAGCCACATGGGAATCGTAGGATTTGGACAGGTGACGGATAGAAAGGAAGGTCATGGATTTAATTCAGTTTGAATTTTCTTCGGCAAAGATGAATAAACCAAGTCATAACTGTGCCGGGTTAATTCAAGAATCAGAGGATCGGGTACATTGCCACGAACGCTGACTGAATTCCACCACTTTTTATTCATGTGGTATCCTGGAGTGATTCCCGGGTATTGTTCCCTAAGTTCAATGGAGCGTTCGGGATCGCATTTCAGATTGGCATAATCGAATACTTCCATATCAATAATGGCAAAAATCTTCCCTCCAATCCGAAAACAAAGCGTATTGGCATCAAAGGGAGTATCCTCGGTCACATGGGGCAAGGAGAGACAATAGTCTCTGAGGTATTCTAATGTCATGAAGCATAGAATTTGGAGCCAAGCATTTAGCTCCAAATTACCAAAATAGCTGACTTAATACGCCAACCAACCTCCATCTGCCACAATTACCTCACCATTGACAAAGGAAGAATCATCCGAGGCAAGGAACAAAGCGACATTGGCAATCTCATCCGATTCTCCCATTCGAGGCATGGAACCAGCCCCACTACTGCAAAGCGCTGCCCCTTCGGGATCCGGCTGGGCATCGCGCATGATGTTGGTATTGACTCCTCCGGGCGCGATGACATTGCAGCGGATTCCCTTTTTGGCATACATGAACCCGATATTTTTACTCATGCCGATTAGGGCATGCTTGGAAGTGGTGTAAGCCAAACCTGCCCTTGCACCAGATATACCGCCAACCGAGGCAATATTGATGATTACGCCCTTTCCTTGTTTGAGCATTTGGGTAATCGCCAATCGGCTGGCGTAGAAAGGGCCATTTACATTCACCGCCATGACTTTTTCCCAAATATTATCCGTGACTTTTTCCAAGGGCATAAAATTGTCCATGATGCCGGCATTATTGACGAGGATATCTAGAGTTCCAAACTCATGAATCGCGCCATGCACCATCCGTTTCACTTGCTCCTCATCAGATACGTCGCATTTCAAGCCTAGGGCATGACCACCTGTATGACGGATCTGATCGGCGACTTCTTCCGCATCGGCAGCAGTCAAATCTGCAACGATCACCTTAGCACCTTCATTGGCAAAAAGCAGTGCGATCGCTTTTCCCATCCCAGAAGCTGCCCCAGTGACAAGGGCTACTTTATTTTCTAGCTTTTTCATAGTTGTTTTCTTTTTAGAGGTAGGCGTTGTCTGGTTGTCCTGTTATCAGGTTGTCAGAATTTCTTTTAAATCGCAATAAGACTTTATACACTAAAACAATCATTTTCCGCTTCAAAAACTGGAACCTGAGACTGCTAACTGATCACTACCGCTCTGCTTCCAACATATTCTCAATCCCTTTGAGCAACGCATCGGCATTGAAAGAAATACTGTCTATTCCCTGCTCAATCAGAAACTTGGCAAATTCGGGGCGATCGCTTGGTGCTTGTCCACAAAGCCCGATCTTTTTTCCTTTGGCCTTAGCCACACGGATCACTTCTGAAATCATCCACTTTACAGATGGATTAGTTTCATCAAATAGTTCACCCAACACTTCCGAATCCCGGTCCACGCCCAAGGTGAGTTGAGTAAGATCATTGGAACCGATCGAAAATCCATCGAATAGGTCAGCAAACTGCTCTGCCTGAATGACATTGGATGGAATCTCCGCCATGACATAAATTTCAAGGCCATTTTTACCACTTTTCAACCCCAAGGACTCCATCAAGTCGAGAACTTTTTTGCCTTCCTCGGGAGTTCTGCAAAAGGGAATCATCACTTTCAGATTTTCCAAGCCCATCTCTTCCCGCACTCGCTTCACCGCGGCACATTCCAAGGCAAAGCCTTCCCGATACCGCTCATGGTAATAACGGGAAGCGCCACGGAAACCAAGCATTGGATTCTCCTCATTTTCTTCAAACTGCTTTCCGCCAATCAAATTCGAGTATTCATTGGACTTGAAATCACTCATTCGGAGGATGACATCTTTCGGACAAAAAGCTGCCGCTATAGTCGCTACCGATTGAGCCAACTTATCCACGAAATATTCCTTTTTATCTGAATAATCCTGACAGAGCGACTCAATCATGGTCTTGTCCTCCTGATTTTTCAACTGATCAAAATGGGCCAAAGCCATGGGATGTATACGGATGCTTTTGGATATCACAAATTCCATCCGCATCAGGCCAACTCCCTGATTGGGGAAAAAGGAAAGATCAAAGGCTTTATCAGGATCTGCTAAAATGAACATGGGCTTGGTCTTCGGCATCTGCATGCCTCGGAAGTTGTGTTGGGTCTCTTTCCACTTGAGTTTGCCGGAATAAACTTTTCCGATCTTTCCCGAAGCATTATCGATGGTCACCAAATCCCCAGTTTGTAAAGTTTCAAGGGCATTTTCTGCTCCCACAATCGCCAAAGCACCAACTTCTCTGGCTACGATAGCTGCGTGACTGGTCCGCCCCCCTTTGGATGTGATGATCGCAGCTGCCTTTTTCATGATGGGATCCCAATCCGGATTGGTAATTTCAGTCAGGAGAATTTCATCCTTTTCCAACAAGTGGGATTCAGCGGGTGATTTGAGACGTTTGATCTTTCCTGTTGTAATTCCGCTACCAATCGCATAGCCCGTAGACAGCAAATGCCCGGTCTCGATAAGAGCGTATTCTTTGAGCAAAAAGGGATCCTTTCCCGAATGAATCGTCTCAGGCCTGGCTTGGACAATGTAAAGTTCACCGTTTAAGCCATCCTTAGCCCACTCAATATCCATGGGCATTTTATAGTGCTTTTCGATAGCCACGGCCCATTTTCCCAAGGTCTCTACTTCCTGATCATTTAACACCAGCAACCGCTGCTTGGCTGGCTCTGTATCCAAATTGACCACACCTCCATGCTTGGAATAAATCATGGTTTTGGTTTTGGAACCTGCCTTTTTGGAAATAATGCTTCTTTTACCTTTCTCCAAGGAAGGTTTGAAAATCAAATACTCATCTGGAATCACCGCCCCTTGGACAATATTTTCTCCCAACCCCCAACACCCGGTAATCAGGACTGCATTATCAAAACCTGTCTCAGGCTCAATGGTAAAGATCACTCCACTGCTGGCCAAATCAGCACGAACCATGACTTGAACGCCTACCGACAAGGCGATTACATGCTTGTCAAATCCTTTGTCGTGTCGGTATTTGATCGCTCGAGCATTATAAAGAGAAGCAAAACAAGCCTTAACCTTATCCAAAAGCTCCTTTTCCCCCTTGATATTCAAAAAAGAATCATGCTGACCGGCAAAACTCGCACCCGGTAAATCTTCGGCTGTGGCACTACTACGGACTGCCAGCTCCACTTCCCTTCCAGCTTCTTCACAAAGCAGCCGATAAGCCTTCACAATTTCTGAGATCAGCACTTCGGGAATATTTGCACCCAATAAGCATTCTTTGATCTTTTGGGATACTTGTCTAAGATTGGAAAATTGATCTTTGTCCAATTCTGACAAGGATTCAGAAATAAATGGAGTGAGTTTATTTTCCTCAAGAAAAAATCGAAATGCATCCGCAGTCACTGCAAATCCATTAGGGATTTGAATTCCAAGGGGCTGAAGCTGCTGAACCATTTCTCCTAAAGAAGCATTTTTACCTCCCACCTTACCGACATCTCCTATTCGCAACTCATTAAAATGAATAATCAAGTCTTTCATAGCACATTGATTAGTGTTATTAAACCTAGTCAACAGCAACCTGAAAAAGGGTGACAAAAATCAGGTATCTGCCAAATTATTGACCGAGAAACAACCTCCTCTTTTTTTTGTTAGCTTCACAAAGCAAAACCCAAATCAAACAAATCATGAAAAACTCCAAACTCTTTTTTCTGGCCTTCGCGCTATTGATTACCTCCTCTTTTGCAGCATTTGCGCAACTTCAGCAGCCAGCTTTGAGCCCTGCAGCGCATGTTTCTCAGAATGTAGGTTTCACCAAAATCAGCATTGATTATTCCTCTCCGGCTGTGAAAGGCCGCAAAATCTTCGGTGAAATCGAAAAATATGATGTCACTTGGAGAGCCGGTGCCAATGCACAGACTGTAATCGAATTCAGCACAGGGGTCAGCGTAGGAGGCAAAAATCTAAGAGCTGGGAAATATTCCATCTTCATGACTCCGACAGCATCCGGCGATTGGACGGTACATTTGAACAGCAAAGCGGCATCTGTTTTCTCTTACATGAAAGACGGCAAAATCGACGAAGAAGCTGTTGCTAAAGACGATGCCGTAGCTTTCAAAGCGACCACCGAAAGAGGAGGAAATACGGAGCGTCTACAGTACCACATCTCAGCCAATGACAACAAAACAGCTATCATCACCATGGCTTGGGAAGGTGTCAAAGTTTCTTTCCCTGTGGATACTCAGGTGACTCAGAAAATGGATCAGTTCAAAACGCAGTTCTAATCACAAGATTTAATCGTCTTCGAGGCCTATTCTCAAAAAGGATAGGCCTTTTTCTTTGCATTAAAGCTAAATTGACTCCACAATCTACCGAAAAATGCCTTTTCAAAGCGTTTCAAAAACCCCAAAAAGAGCTCAGACAACCGATGAAGAATGGGCAAATGCCTGGTCGCATGGCATAGGTTTGATTTTGGGCACGATCGGAATTCCTTTTCTTTTGAGCCATGCTTTTGAATCTACAAAACCTTGGGCATGGATCGGAGCAGCGACTTTCAGCTTGGGAATAGTGATGGTATATGGCTTTTCGACTGCCTACCATGCGGCAAAGAATCCAAAGAAGAAATCCAGACTCCAAGTCATGGATCATGTGTCGATTTATTTTTTGATAGCAGGATCTTACACGCCCATGATTTTATCCATTTTAAAGATGGAAACAGCCGTTATTTTCCTTGGCATTATCTGGGGCTCAGTGCTAATTGGAACGTTTTTCAAGCTTTTTTTCACTGGAAAATTCAAAACGCTTTCGGTCGTCATCTACTTGACTATGGGCTGGCTGGCAGTCTTTTTTATCCAGGATTTGGTGGAAAAAATCTCTTGGGATACGCTCACTTGGATTGGATTGGGTGGGCTGAGCTATACCATTGGGGTTTTCTTTTATGTGAAAAGTGAAAAGCTCTATTACCACGCCATTTGGCATTTGTTTGTATTGGGCGGCACAGCAGCACATTTTGTAGCGGTGTATCAATTGATATAATCCCAGCTATTCGAAGCGATCTTTTCAGAATATTCTTTTGTAAAAAGGAATTTCACCGCTCCGTTTATCACAATTTTAACGAGGTTAGCACAGCATTTTTTATCTTCAGATCAACCCATTAACCTCACTATGACTGCACTTTCTCCCAACCCCACCCAGCGATTGGTTTCACTGGATGTCTACCGTGGCCTGACCATGTTTTTATTGGTAGCCGAGGCTGCCTTGGTTTACGATGCGTTGTTGGAGCTTTTTCCAGAGGGACATAGTTTACATCCGCTTTTCCTCCAATTCACCCATCATGAGTGGAACGGGTTGCGGTTTTGGGATTTGATCCAGCCCTTTTTCATGTTTATCGTAGGTGTGGCCATGCCATTTTCACTAAATAAAAGACTGGCACTTTCTGAAGATCGAAGCAAAGTGACCTTGCATATTTTGAAACGCTGTTTGATCCTTTTCCTGTTTGGTACAGGACTCCATTGTGTGTACTCAGGTAAAATGGTTTTTGAGCTTTGGAATGTCCTGACCCAATTATCCTTCACCGTTTTGGTGACTTACTTCTTATTGACGAAAGGTTGGAAAGTTCAGCTTGGAGTTTCTTTGAGTCTTTTGGCACTGACCGAAATCCTCTATCGAGCTTACAATCCGGAAGTTCCATTTGAGCACGGTACCAATTTTGGCAACTCGATCGACCAACTCCTGATGGGCAAAATCAATCGGGGCGGCTGGGTAGCAATCAATGCCCTGCCGACGGCTGCACACACGATTTGGGGAGCCATCTGCGGGAATCTGCTGCTTTCGGCAAAGCCCGCTTCCGATAAAATCAAAACCATTGCCTTGGCCGGAATTGCCGGATTGGTGATCGGCTACGGGTTGGATTTGGCAGGTATCACCCCGATTATCAAGCGAATCAGTACAGTTTCCTTTGTATTTGCCTCAGGGGGTTGGGCCTTAGTCGCTTTGGCTTTTTTCTACTGGAGGGTAGATGTAAAAAACCGTAGAAAAGGCATTTTCCCATTTTTGATCGTGGGAATGAATTCAATTTTCATCTACCTGTTTGCCGAAATGCTGGGAAGATGGATGAATAAGACGGTGGGGATTTTCACCGGAGGGATCTTTGGCTGGATGGGATTCGGAGAACACGGACTGTTTCTGATGGCTTCCCTCGGAGCCTTGGCTGCAATGTGGGGACTCTGTTATTTCCTGTATAGAAAGGGGATTTTCTTTAGGATTTAGCGAATTGAGATTCCAAGATTCGTTTGAAAAAATGTAGTCTCCACACTTTTTCAAATGAAAAAATGTAAAACTCAACACTTTTTCAAACGAATAAATGTAAAAACAAACCCTCCAAGGGATCAAAACCCTTGGAGGGTGGAAGCCTTACTTTCCAAAACTTCCCGAATCCACTTCTTTGATAAACTGGATCACACCTGGGAAAAAGTGCTCCGGATCATCGTATTGGCTCAAGTGGCTGCCATTGGGACAAAGTAAAAATCGGCCATTGGCTACTTGCTTGGACATCCATTCCTTGTGTTTGGGATCCATCGTATCGTGAGTGGCCCCCACAACCAGAGTAGGAACTGTAATATTTTTCAGCTGATCCTTGATATCCCAACCTTTCAGACTCGCACCCGGAGTAATTCCAAACTCGCTGTAGCCCTGCATAAAGACATAGACATTGGGGTTGACTTGGGACATCATTCGGTTGATTTCTTCCGGCCATTCATTGGGAGGTCTGCGAAGGACATGCTGAGGGTAATGGTGCTCTCCAAGCAGCTCCATGTAACGGGGATTTTCGAAATCACCCTTTCGCTCGATCTCCATCACTTCAGCAAAAACCTCCTTTGGCATCTGAGGCCCTAAAACTTCCTTGGCATAGTTCTCATACTCATCCAAACTCGACATCATGTTACAGATAATCAGTCCTTTGAGTTTATTCTGATGCTTCAGGGCGTATTCCATCCCCAGCATTCCTCCCCAAGACTGGCCCAGTAGGTAAAAGTTATCCTTATTCAATCCCAAGGCCATTCTAACCTGCTCCACTTCATCCACAAACCGATCAATCGTCCAAAGGGTGGAATCCTCCGGCTGATCGGAATGTGCCGAACCCAATTGGTCATACCAAATGAACTCAATTCCTTCCTGAGGAAAATAATCCTTGAAATTGGCATATTGCTCATGGGTCATGCCTGGTCCTCCATGGAGAAGCAGCACCTTCATGGTAGGATTAGCTCCTACCCGCTTGGTAAATACCTTAAATTCTCCTTTAGGAGTCTGAATAGGAATCATCTGTACACCTTCCTCAAGTGCCACCGCTGATGAGTCTGATTTACTCTCCTCTTTTTGGGTTTGAGATTGGCAGGAAAAAAGCATTCCTAATGATAAAACAAACAAGTAATACAGCTTTTGCATGGTCATTTAGTCTTTTGGATTAGGTCAAATTAGGGGAAAGATGGCTGGGATTCAAGGCACTTCGCTAGGGATAAACTTTCCAAAATAGAAAAGGCTCAAACCTTTCGATTTGGGCCTTTTCAGATTTCACATTTTAGACTTCAGATTTCAGACTTTCTCTACCCACTCTACGCCGGTGTCCTTCCAAGCTCGATCACGAGCCGAATCCAAGACTGCTTCGCATACTTTCTGTGTTTCAAAAGCATCTCTGAACGTCGGATGACATGGCTCCCCTGATTGCAGGCTGTGGAAGAAGTCTGCTACCTGATGGATAAAGGAATGCTCGTATCCAATGGAGGTTCCCGGTATCCACCAACGGTGCATGTAAGGATGATCTCCGTCTGTGATATGAATGGATCTCCAGCCTCGGACCTTGCCCTCGTCACTGTGATCGAAGTATTCTAATCGGTTCATATCATGCAAATCCCATCGGATCGAAGCATGCTCTCCGTTGATTTCTAACGTATATAGTGCCTTGTGTCCACGAGCATAGCGGGTAGCTTCGAAAAGCCCCAAGGATCCGTTGTCAAAATGGCAATGGAAAATACAGGCATCGTCAATTCCTACTGCTTGCTTTTGTCCTGTTCCTTGGTGTACGCGCTCCTTCACAAAGGTCTCTGTCACAGCCGACACATCTTTGATACCTCCATTGATCCACATCGCGGTATCCACGCAGTGGGCCAGCAAGTCACCGGTCACGCCTGAACCAGCCGACTCCACATCCAATCTCCAAGTACCATCTCCACCTTGTGGAAGATCAGGATTGATCGTCCAATCCTGAAGGAAGTTTGCTCGGTAATGGAAAATCTTGCCCAATTTGCCCGAAGACACAATATTTTTAGCCAAAGTCACCGCCGGAATCCTTCTATAGTTGTACCACACGGTATTTTTCACTCCAGCTTCTTCTACAGCTTTAAGCATACCTTCCGCCTCAGCTACTGTTCTAGCCAATGGCTTTTCGCAGAGAATCATTTTTCCTGCTTTAGCCGCAGCAATCGCGATTTCAGCATGGGTATCGTTGGGTGTACAAATGTCCACTGCATCGATATCGTCCCGCTCAATGATTCTTCTCCAGTCAGTTTCGTAAGAGGCATAACCCCATCGCTCCATAAAGGCTTTGGCATTGGGTTCACGTCTGGAACAGCAAGCCTGAAGCACAGGAACATATTCGTATTCCGGGAAGAAGTCAGCCAAACGCTTGTAGCCATTGGTATGGATTCGGCCCATCAGTCCCGTACCGATCAGACCTACTCGGATTTGTTTTTTATTACTCATAATTGAAAGATGTTAAGATTGAAAGATTTTAAAATAGGAGAACCAGCATTGAAAAGAGCATCTTCAGATTGAAACCAGATTTTAATCTCAATTAAGCATGAAATAGAAATTCAGTCTCAACTCTAATTTTGATCTCGTAAATCGTAAATCTGCCTTCGTAAATCCTATCGGCCTTACCAACCATGTGCGTTCCGCACCTTGACCATTGCCGCGAGGATATCATTCCAAGTCTGTTGCTTTTCCATGACCGCGTTTGGAAACATACAACCGTCCCAACAGATATGAGTCATGGCTTTGGTCAGGTTACCTTGACCATCTCTAAGCCAATATCCAGCATCATGCGCAATGTCCAAGAGACCGTTTGGATCGGTAGCTTGGCAGTGGCGACCTGTCTTGTCGTGTGAACCTGAGCCAAACACAGAACCGTCGTT
>JAGXQZ010000005.1 GCA_018336015.1 Algoriphagus sp.
AGCTACCTACAAAAGCCTTCTTGGAGAGCCCAAGAAGGCTTTTTTGATAGTTGGGAAAGGACTATTTCAGTGGGATTTTTTCAAAAACAAGTTTGGTTCCGTCCATTTTTACCAATTCTACTGGATTTGGCTTTTGGTTGACAGACCATTTGAAATAGCTGCAAATCCCATCAAAGTCTGCGGCGGTAAAGCCATTGATGGACTTGATTTCCTCTCCGACTTCGATCAACGCATCCTGTGGAGTCAATCCCTGTGGCTTGGAGTTCAGAATCAGTTTGCCGTCTTCGTACATGACCCCGATGTGGGTTGTTTCTTCAAACTCAGGTTTGGGCCTGAGTTCCAGGTAATAGGCCATTTCGGAGTGGTTGAGGATGGTTTTGGTACTGAAAGCTTCGAAAAATCCTACCCCAATTTTTGGATAGGAGCTTTCTTCAAAATCGACTGGCACCCGGGGGAATACATCTCTTCCAAGTTGAAGATTATCCACCCAGATCGAACGGGTAGGATAGGTGCTTTGGCTCACCGCTCCCATGGAGGTACTGATATTCGGGTTGCTCAGGCCGAGGCTGTCTTTGAGGCTTAAGAAGGTTTGAATCTCAGGCAGATGATCCGGAAAATCCATCACCTTCACGTAGCCAAAGTCTACCAAGGCATCGGGTAGTGTGAGGTTTTCAAAGCTCAAAGTTACATGCGGTCTTCCTCCTTTGTACTGAATGGGTAGCTTTTTCCATGAAGGATTGGTGGGGAAAGGGGCTTTGGAAACGCGGATTTGCATCTTTTCAAAGTCGATCTCCCAATTGAGCTGTTTGATTACATCCTGACCTAGGAGGAAGAAGTCCATGCAAAAGAGAAAGTCCATGTCATTGACCAAGCTTCTCACTTTTTCGATTTTCACTCCTCCGATTTCCAGCTCTTTGGTCAGTCCGGTAGGTACTTTTTGGAGTTGGTTATTGGAATCACGGAGGGTAATCTTTTTGCCTTTTATTTTGAGTTTTCCACCTGGCTCACTGAGCGAATTGGCCATGCCCATCCCTGCGCCCGTATCAAAAGCAAATTGAGTGGGGACACCGTTCATTTTGCCTTCAAACACCAGCAAGCTGGACTCCAGATGAAAAGGAAAAGCATACACAGCTTCCTGTGCATGGGTTCCAAATGCAAAAACATGAAGTAAAATGAGGAGGAAAAGCCGTTGAAATAGCGCTTGCATACGATCAGTTTTTGTATCCCAACGGGGACACAAAAGCGGGGTTTAGGAAATCAGGCTGAGTGAAGGAAATGAGGGTTGGGTGAAGGGCAAAATCTTTTTTTTGCCAATCATTGATAGGCCTCGACTCCAGCCTGGGCGATGATACCGTCCTGTGCTGAGGTGACTCCGGAGATGCCAATGGCACCGACAATAATCCCGTCCTTGAAAATAGGAAGGCCGCCTTCTACACCCACTGCATTGGGGAGTGTGGCAATTCGGCTGCCTCCTTCGCCTTTCATGGCGTCTTCAAAAATCTTGGTGGATCGCTTGAAAAATACCGCCGATTTGGCTTTAGCCTGGGCTACTTCTACCGAACCGATCTGTACGCCATCCATTTTTCGAAGCGAAATCAAATGTCCACCATCGTCCAAGATAGCAATGACGACATTCCATCCTTCTGCTTTGGCTTTCGCCTCAGCAGCATCGGAAATACGCTGAGCATCAGCAAGGGTCAGGTAGGGTTTGGTCTGTGAAAAAGCCAAAAGAGGCAAACAGAACAGTGCGAGGAGCAGGAGTTTTTTCATGGGGAGAGGATTGAATTGGATGAATTTAGGCTATTTCTATGGGAATCTCTTTTCAAACTAGGAGCTGATTTTTCCAAAAAGCGATTAAAGGCTATCTTAACTCATCAAACTCTTTTTCCTATGACAACTCGACGCGATACACTCAAAACCCTCGGTTTGGCTACTGGCCTGGGATTATTTTCACCTCTTGGTTTATTGGCTTGTGGCGAACCGATCAAAAAAGATAAACTCGGTGTGGCTTTGGTGGGCTTAGGCTATTACAGCACCGACCTCCTTGCTCCGGCACTTCAGTTGACCAAGCATTGCTACCTGGCAGGTATCGTGACCGGTACCCCTGCCAAAGCGGAAGCTTGGAAGGCCAAGTATAATATCCCTGAAAAGAACTTTTACAACTACCAAAACTTTGACTCGATCAGGGATAATCCGGATATCGATGTGATCTACATCGTCCTGCCTCCCTCCATGCACCGGGAATATGTGGAGCGTGCGGCGGCTGCCAAAAAGCAAGTCTGGTGTGAAAAGCCCATGGCCGTTACCGTGGCTGAATGTCAGGCGATGATCGATGCCTGCAAAGCCAACGGGGTAAGTCTTTCCATAGGTTACCGGTGTCAGCACGAACCCAATACCCAAGCCTACATGAAGATCATCAGGGAACAAAAGCTTGGAAAAGTGAAGTCGGTAGATTGTGCGGCTGGTTACCGAGAAGGACGGACCAACCATTGGAAGCAGATGAGAGAAATGGGCGGAGGAGTGATCTATGACATGGGAGTTTATTCCATTCAAGGGGCTAGGCTTGGTACGCAGCTAGAGCCCATCGCTGTCAAATCAGCCAAAGTATGGGCCGAAAGACCTGATATCTATCAGGATGGTTTGGGAGAAATCGTAGAAGCTGAATTGGAGTTTCCGGGTGGGGTGATTGGTAAGGTTAAGACCAGTTTCTTCGAAAATATCAATCACCTCAAGATCGAGTGTGAGCAAGGGATGATCGAAATGTCTCCCTTTCAAGGCTACGCAGGAAACAAAGGCAAGAGTCCCTTGGGAGAAATCAACTTTCCCTACGAGGTGCCCATGCAGCAAGCCATGCAGATGGATGCCGACTCCCTGGCAATCATGGGGAATAAACCCATGCCGGTGCCAGGTGAGGAAGGACTTAAAGATATTCGGATTGTAGAAGCGATTTTGGAAAGTGCAAGTACCGGAAAAAGAGTAGTGATCTAGGAGCGTCAATTCACCATGGTGTTTCATGGATGAAAATGGATTCTTCTTGATTGATAATCATGGGTTTAAAATCACGGGGTTGAGTGACTTTAGTCATTTTTTAACTGAAGTTTCAGGGCTAGTATTGGTAAGTTCTAAATACCCACGGCCATGACAGATACCCGCATTTCCAAAGCCCAGATGCTGCATGCCTGCATGATCAAGCAGCAGCTGATTATATCGGATTTTGAGCATGAGGTCAAACATCTGAGAACAGAGATCACAAATCGTGATGACATTGCCAGTCAAGCACACCGAGGTATGCCAGAGCGCAATGAGATGCTGGTCAGGATGGAACATGAGTTGGTGTTTCTGAAAAACGAATTGATGACGCTTGAAATCATCGATGAGGAAAAGCAAAGTGATGAAGTGGAGCCTGGTGCCGTGGTAGTGACAGATCAGCGTATTTTCTTTATCTCAACCTCTGTCGATCTGGTAGAAGTCAATGGGCAATCTTTTTTCGGGATTTCGACTAAGGCACCGATCTACCATGCGATGAAGGGGAAAAAAGAAGGGGAATGCTTTGAATTCAGCGGGGTGAGGTATCGAATTTTGGATGTGTATTGAATAAGGAAAAAGAGGGTATTTCAATAGGTATGTTGGAGTCAGCCTGAGCACCTGAGAGACGTGAGTCTCGAAGTCTAAGGCCATTTACAGTAATTGGTACAACATTTCGACTACACCCAATGTGACAAACGATACTAATGAGACAACCTCCTTTTTTGGCAGAGTAATGCAGTTCCTATCGTTTTCCGGGTTGAAGAATTGCTTTTTCAAAAGCTGATTTTTGAATTTTTGCTTTATCAAAATAGACCGGGAAAAAGCCATCTTTTGCCCAAATCGGGAACAGATTACCATAGAATGGACTGTCAGGATTCCCACTTTGCCCAGGGGTATTGATGCCTTGGGTTTTCTCCCAATCCTGAGTATCTACCAAAATCCGAAAGGATGCCCCGGAGGAATTGTTGTCCCCATAGGCATTGGCAGCTGGGGTAAAACTGTATCCTCCTCGGGGAAGGGGGCCGTGGTTTAACTTTTTCTCCCAATCAGCATTCACAGCTGCGGATAATGGATGCCGAATCAAGGCGTGTTTGTACGCGGCCTGACCGTATTGCCAGTTTTTCAGATCGGAACCTAGTTTGACCCGGAGGGTAGTGATGGCGTTTTCAAAGCTTTTTTGAAGCATCTCATCTCTGGTTTTTTCAGGATTGGAGGCAAAGATTTTTCCTGGGTTTTCCATCCAGTCCAAAATGAGCGTGAGGGAAGCATTCCCAAAATAAGGGGCTATTTCCTTTGGCACGACCAGGTCGCTGATTCGGGATCGAAGGTCTCTTTCCCACATGACATAGATCCCGGCTTGGATGGAATTTTTCTCCAATCGGAAATCCCAATTGAATAAGGTGTTTCGTAAAGAATCCACTTGAGGATCGGAGAAACTTAGTCGACGAAGGAAGGGAACAAGTTTCTTTGCAGGAAGGGACAGATAGTCATTTTGCAGTCTGCCCATTTCTGCGAGAGTAAATTTCCGGTTTTGACTCAAGACTTCTTGGATTCTTTTTCCCCGAAAATCATCCGACCACTCATAGCCGAGAGCTTCAGGGTGGGCATAATCTTTTGGGGTGACATTTTCATTGGCTGTAGCAATAAAGCCTGTTGCCGGATTGAAATCTGACGGCCGCTTCGCTATCGGTAGATACCCTTCCCATTCCCTGCTGCCATCACCCGATGTAGCCACCAAGCCGGAAAACCCCTTTCGGATAGGAGGGATGCCGGTGGCTTGCCAACCGATATTTCCTTGTCGATCAGCCCAAATCATATTTTCTGCAGGTACATGATTGAGGGTACAAGCGGCCTGAAATTCTTCCCAGGTTTTTGCCTGATTCATACTGAGACTTGCCAGATAAGGAGCACCGCCATACTCCAGCCAGGCACTTTCTAAAGCCACTGCCTTGCGTAATTCCGAGTCTATGAAAGTTACGGGTCCATGAACTGAATACCTGTGGATGACAGGGATTTTCCCCATTCCTTTTACTTGGATGCTGTCTCGGATGACTTGAAAACTAAGCCACTGTCCCTTATGCCAGTATTTTTCCGAATCTTCGGGATGAAGATCATAAACTCGGATATCTTCAAAGTCGGTGGAAAAAATAGTCAGACCCCAAGCTCCGTAATCATTATGTCCTATGGAAATCCCCGGGATAACGGGTTCGCCTCCTCCAATTGCATTCCAGCCCGGAGCGTTCAGATGTACCCAGTACCGGAGGGATGGCACTGCCAGAAGACGATGAGGGTCATTGGCCATGAAGGGAAAGCCGCTTTCCGTTTTGCTCCCTGAGACCACCCAATTATTGCTTCCCATCGCAAAGGCATCGGCCTCCAAATTAAAATCTGTTTCAGCTTTCCACTCGGCAAGTGTCTTTTCAAACTCGGCTTGATTTTTTCTAAACTCGGGTTGAATATCCTCAGGTTTGAAAACCACCGCTGCGCGAAAAGCTTGGTAAGGCTGAAGGATATTTTTGAAAAGCAGTTCTTTTGGAATACTTGGGTCTAAATTCAAATCAGGTTCATTGGGATGAAAATGGAATAGTTTTTTGGTTGCTTCCTCCCCGATCAGGCTTACCATTCTGCTGATGTTGAGCTCTTCCGGAGAATTGCCTAGAAGCCCTTGATGCCGGGAAATCACCACTTCCCAAGTCCAAAATTCAGGAAGAATCTGAAGCATTTTAAATTCTATCGGGAGGCTTTCCGGAGTGTTTCGGGCTTCCAAAATGTATTGATTGACTCCGGCTACAAAGGCATCCACGATCTGCTCTCCCCTAGGATGGTAGTGGTTGAGCTCTTGTTTTTTATCTCCTCTGAACCTGAAAAGTCGAGCGCCGCGATCACGGTCCAGTTCGCGTTCTCCCAGGATTTCAGCCAAAGTTCCTGTCGCCTGTCTTCTCCAGAGTTCAAATTGAAAAAGCCGATCCTTGGCCGCAAGATAGCCTTGGGAAAAGAACAGATCGTGTTCGTTTTGGGCAAAAATATGGTTGATTCCACTCGAGTCCCGATAGACTTCCACGGGTTGTTGGAGTTTGGGAATAGATAAATTTTGAGAGAAAGCGGGAAGGGAGGCAAGGAGCAGGAGGCCTGTCCATCCTGCCATAAGGAGTTGCTTCATGGATTTGGGTGATTTGAAATAAGTTTCAAAGAAAATTTCAAGTCATCAACCCCTTTTGGATAAGTGGCTGGTTTTGAAAAATAAAAAGGCCGAATTCGTCTGAATCGGCCTTGATGGTTAGAGATAACCTACGGTTTAGTTTTGGCTGATAGGATATCCGTTTTGATACCAAGCCTGTATTCCTCCCTGCAGATGGTAGACTTTGGTATATCCTTGTTGCACCAGCATTTGTGCGGCTTCCTCGCTTCGGGCGCCCACTGCACAGTAGAGGTAGATTTCCTGGTCTTTGGAGATTTTGCTTACCTGCTCCATGAAATCAGGCTGGTAAAAGTCAATGACCACAGCGCCTTCGATTTTTCCCTGGGCCACTTCTCCGGGAGTTCGCACATCGAGGATGGTGCCGGATGGGCTTTTCTCCGAAAACTCCTTGGCAGACAAGTTGACTACTGTGGCTGAGGAGGCCGTCTGCTCAGCAGATTGAGAACTGGATTTGTCAGTGCTGCAAGCGTTGATCGTTAAGACGAAAGCGAAAACTGGAAGGATAAATTTTTTCATAGTGCTTGATTTGGTGCAAATCTAATGCGGTTACTAGGCTACTTTAGGTGAGTTAGGGCACAGAAGGGATCTTGTTTTTGATCAGGATGATGCCACTCAGTCGTTCAAAGTTGATTTTTCCCTCAGGTTGAGGGAGAAAGGCGATTTTTTTATACATCACTTTGATCTCCAAGCTGTCCGATTGGAACATGGAAGTGAGGTTTTCCTGTGGAAATGCCGAGTGAACACCCGTACCATATTTTTTCGAAAGGGCGTTGATAAAAGCGGCCGATTGTAGGTTGATTTCCTTTTTCTTCCAAGTAAACTGAATGTCTTCATCGGTGGTCGTTGGTTTGGAGAAGGAATATCCAAGGCCGGAAAGAAGCTCTTCCACCTCTCCCTTTTCATAGCTTGGATAGATCACAAATCGGATCAAATGATCATAGCCGGTGATGGCTACTTCCTCTGTGGGAACCGTACTGAATTCAGTATAGCTGTTTTGCTCAAAAGAGGTGGAATCATATACTCCGTAAGGTGGGATATACTTGATTCCGAGCGTTTCGGCCATCAGCTGTGCATGGCTTGGTTCGATGATATCTTTTGATTCGAAATAATCGGCCGTTTCCGGAGCTATCCAAGGAAAAAGAGCTTCCATGCCATGGTAGCTTTCCAGGTAATGGATGATCGAATTGACTTCGTTCAGTTGGTCTTTTGGTAGGGTGTTCAGCTCGCGTTTGGAGGAGGCGATGAGTGTGGAGTCGGAGGATTTTTTCCAGGAAACCTCATTTTTGATTCTGCTATTTTCCAGGATTCCCGATTCAGTCAGGATGTTTTCCAAGCGCCGAACTTGGTTTCTTTCGCTCCAGGAAAACATGCCCCAAGGCCCAAAGGAAGCCAATAGCATCGCTACAGCAAGAGAGATCGGGACTGTTTTGATGCTTTTAAACCCAAGGATAAAGTAGAGAGAAATCAATCCCAACCAAATCCCCATCAACACGATGATGTAGCGGTTGACCGTAAGACCATAGTCCTCAATCCGTATCCAGATGGCGATAAATAGCAGGGCAGTGAGTGGAATCAGTAAGTAATAGAAGGCTTTGTAAAAGCTTTTGATCCAGCCGCCTTCTTTTTCTTTCTGGTATGGGAAAAGGAGCAGGTTCGTGAAGATTCCCAGAATTGAAATGGCAATAATCAAATAGGTGACGATGCCTCGTGGCCAGTCCCAGGTAAACATGATTTTGGCCCCATAGGCATACAAAATAGCCAGATAGAGTAGCAGAAGTGGGATCAGGATAAATTGGGTAAAGATTTTCAGCCCTTTCGGATAAGTGCCTGTGGATGATTCTTTATCAAAATCCCTGGGAATACCGGCCAAAAAATACCAAGTGTTGAAAATCCCATAGGTCAGGATGAAGATTTCAGTGTAGGTCTTGGGATTCATTTTGACATCAAAAAGGAGATCCAAAGCCCCAAATGCCATGGTAATACCAGTGCTGATCACCTGAGAGAAGAATACAGCCAATACGAATCGGATAAACAAGGTCTTGTTGTAGTTCCAGAATCCTTCCAAATTTCCCTTATCCAAAAAAGGCACAAAGGATACAGTCAAGTGAAGGGCAAGATTGTAAATCACATATCGGATGTAGGGAGCACGGGTAGTTCCCGGAGACAGGTCTGTAGGGAAACTCAAGTAAATCAATAGCAAAGCAACTATCCCCAATCCCCAAAAAAGGATCTTTTTGTTAAAGCTGAGCTTGATTTTTTCTGAGAAAATTTCCACCGAAAAGAAGAGTGGAATCCCCAAAGCAAAGGTCATCAGCAGGTTTAAAAGTGGGAGATTATCTGTGAAAGAGTCTTTCTCCACGATATAAATCAGCAGGATCGTTGCCAAGATGGAGCTGAGCAGACTTAGCGGAAATCGATGTGCTGCTCGGAGACTCTCCTCATTGAGTCGCTGAAGGGTTGGGAATTTCATAGTTAGGTGGGTTTGCAGAGGAAGTTACTGCAAATTTCACAGGATTGCGAGGCCTGTGCCTTTCCCAGTTTTCGAAAAAATCAGCTTCTAATCTGCCCGCTTCCCCTTACGATCCACTTGTAGCTCGTGAGTTCGCGGAGGGCCATGGGGCCTCGGGCATGGAGTTTTTGGGTGCTGATGCCGATTTCCGCTCCAAGTCCAAACTGATTGCCGTCGGTAAATCCTGTGGAGGCATTGGCGTAGACCGCGGCGGCATCTACCTCGTTGAGAAAGCGTTCGATCGCTTCGGAATTTTCTGAAAGAATTGCTTCCGAGTGCTTGGAGGAATACATGGCGATATGATCCAGGGCTTCGTCTAGGTTTTGGACGGTCTTGATGGAAAGCTTGAGGCTGAGAAATTCGGTGCCAAAATGCTCCGATTGGGCCAAGTGGATTTGAGGACTTAAAGGAAGTTGAGCAAAAGCCTTTTCATCCGCAAAAATCTCCACTCCACTTTTCAGCATGGGTTGGATCAGTTTCGATAAGTCATCCAATCGACTTTCATGTATGATCAGACAGTCCAGGGAATTGCAGACGCTAGGACGGCGGGTTTTGGCATTATGTAGTATGGCTTTGGCTTTTTCCAAATCCGCCGTTTCATCCACATAGGTATGGACGATGCCTGCACCAGTTTCGATCACGGGTACTTTGGCATTCTGCCGTACAAAGTCAATCAAGCCCTGCGAACCCCGAGGAATGATCACGTCCACAAATCCGACAGCTTCCAACAGGGCTTTGGTCGCCGTACGGTCAGGAGGCAAAAGTTGAAAGGCTCCGCTTGGAACTCCATGCTTTTCTAAGACCTGATGGATCAGGCTTAAGATAGCCCGATTGGAAAAGTCAGCATCCGAACCGCCCTTTAGCAAAAGTCCATTTCCCGATTTGAGTGCAAGTGCAAAGACGTCAAAAGTGACATTGGGCCTCGCCTCGTAGATGATCCCGATCACACCCAAGGGCACGGTCACTTTACTAAGCTCAAGCCCGTTTTCCAGTGTTCGTCTTTCCAGTAAGATTCCCAATGGGGTTGGTAGATTTTTGACTTGGAGCATCTCATTGGCAATGGACTTAATCCGGCTTTCATTCAGCAAAAGACGGTCGTACATGGGATTTTGTGGATCCATGCGTTCCAAATCCTGACTGTTGGCTGCAAGCAGAAAATCTACTTTTTCCACCGCCAACTCGGCCAAGTCGCTAAGGACGGCTTGCACCGTTTCTTCACTTACTCTATTGAGTTTGCGGCTACTTTGCTGAACTTCCCTGAAGATGGATTCAAACTCAGTCATGGTCGAAAAGGTAGAGGTAATCGTAATGGATCAGGGCTTTTTGGTTTTTTTGGCCAAGCCGTTCGAGGGCCAATTTGGAAGCATATTCCGCACGGCCTAAGCCGATTTTTTCACCTTTTTCATCCCGGATGAGGAGAATATCGCCCTTGGAAAATTCCCCTTCGATCTTCGTAATTCCAACCGGCAAAAGACTCCGAATCACGGAAGAAGTCAGGGAGGCTTTTGCTCCTTCGTTGATGGTGATCTCGGCTTTGTAGTATTGAGCCCCGTGTGCCAGCCATTTTTTGGTGGCGTGTTTTACTTTTTGGGGTTCAAACCAGGTGCAACGAAGTGATTTAGCTGCAAAGGCGCTGAGGACCCCGTCTTTTTTTCCGTTGGCGATGATGACTTGGATGCCCAAATCGGCTGATTTTTTAGCCATCGCATACTTGGTCAGCATTCCGCCCCGCCCAAAGGAAGACTTAGTGGCAGAAATATAACTGCTGACCTCATGCATGGAAGAGGCGACTTTTTCGATCAGTTGAGATCCCGGTTCTGAAGGATTCCCGGTGAAAATCCCGTCCACATTGGTCAGGAGAATCATGGTATCCGCATTGATCATGGCTGCGGTGAGGCTGGCCAGCTCATCATTGTCGGTGAACATAAGTTCGGTGATTGTCACCGTATCGTTTTCATTAATGATGGGTAAGATTCCCTGCTGGAGCAGTGCTTCGACGCAATTTTTCATGTTGAGGAAATGCTTCCGGTCTCGGAAATCCTCCTTGGTCACCAAAATCTGCGCGATGGGCTGATTCAGTTTGCCAAACAATTCCTGGTATTGGTTGATCAGCTTGATCTGTCCGGTCGAGGCCCAAATTTGTTTTTTGAAGACAGGGTTAAGCTTTTCGGGTAGAGCGATGGACTGCCTGCCAAAAGCTACGGCCCCCGAACTTACCAGTACGATTTTTTTGCCCTGAGCGATCAATCCTTGAATCTGAGTGACCAAATGCCCCATTCGCTCCAAGTCAGGAAGACCGTTGGACTTTGTTAAGACATTGGATCCGATTTTGATCACCGCTACTTTGGAATCAAACATTTGTTAGAAAATTTGCATGAAAATAAGTGATTGGATGAGGAATTGCTAAAAAAGTTGGTTTTTGAGATGAAAAATGGAAATATGATTGAAATACAATAGAAATAAAGCGCTTCGCGCTGAAATAGGGGATTGGAGTTCCTCGATATGTCGTAAATCGTAATTCACAAAAAAGCCATACTCATCGTACCCACGAGCATCATCACTTTGGCCCAAGCACTGAGTCGGGTGAAGTGTTCCCGACGGTCTGCTTGATAAACTTTCCACATAAACCAGACGAACACGAAACCCAAAGTACCAAAGTAGTAGAACAAATGGGGGTTGTCGATCTGGAAAGTCACGGTCAAAATCGCTCCGACAAAGCAAATTGCCACGGCAAATATCACCTGCTTGGTTTTGCGGAAACCGATAACGATTGGAAGCGTACGGCAACCGTGGAGTCGATCTCCATGTCGGTCTTCGATGTCTTTGATGATCTCCCGGATCAAATTGAGGAAAAAGGCAAAAATGGCATAGGTCAAGACCAGCAATTCATTTTTCTGGTAGTAGAAAGCCACCAAATACACTGAAAAACCCGTCAGAAAGGCCACCGTGAGATTACCGATGAATGGTTCCCGCTTGAGCTGATTGCTGTAGATCCAGAGGAGAAAAGCTGCCAGAAAATTGATCAGGGCAATCCGCGGAGAGATCAAGTAGCCCAAGCCGATTGCTGTAAAATTGAACAAGGTGTGCAGGAAAATAACCACTCGCCGTTTGATACCCTTTCCCACCACTACCTCCTGAGGTCGGTTGATGTAATCTATTTTCACATCGTAATAGTCATTGATCATGTAGCCGGCGGCCGTGATGATGACTGTCGTCAGGGCGAGAAGATACAGGCGGAAATCCTGTAATACAGGCAATCCCTCAGCTGTCGTCTCGATCAAAAAATGCGCAGTCATCAACTGTGCAAATGCCACCATCAACAGATTGATGGGTCTGCTGATTCTAAAAAGTCCCCTGACCGATAGCGTTCGCTCCATGATAATGCCTTCCATCGCTAAAATAAAGGAAAAGTCTCAGGGAATAGGGATTTACCGGATATCTGATCAGGAAAATCGTTTCCGTAACTTTTGAAGCATCCCTTTTCTCTATTTCCTATCTTGAAAATCTTAGCATGAAAACCCATTAACCTATGAATCCAACTGAAAAACAATCCCGACGAGATTTCATCGCCATTTCAGGCAGTGCTCTCGCCGGTTCACTTTTTCTACATCCCGTGGCCCAAGCGCTATCCATCTTTGACAAACCTGGTCAGAAGATGAAGCTTGCCATGGTCGGAACCGGTGTAAGAGGTCTCGCCATGTGGGGTAGAGATGTCATTCGAGCCTACAAAGATCAGGTGGAGTTTGTCGGATTATCCGACAAAAACGAAGGTCGAATGAAGTACGGCAAAACCTTTATGGGGGTAGATTGTCCGCTCTTTCTTAGTGCCGATCAAATGCTCAAGGAGACCAAACCGGATGTACTGATCGTGACCACCATGGACAGCACGCACCATGAGTTTATTGTCAAAGGCCTACTCGCGGGCATGAATGTGATCTCCGAAAAGCCCATGACCACTGACGAAGTCAAAGTCAAAGCCATCCTAGATGCGGAGCGTAAGTCAGGCAAAAAACTTATCGTCACCTTCAACTACCGCTATTCTCCCCATCGTCAAAAACTCTATGAACTACTCCGTGCAGGAGAAATCGGAACCATCACTTCGGTGGATTTCCACTGGTATTTGGATACCTCCCACGGGGCAGACTACTTCCGCAGATGGCATGGAAGAAAGGAGTTTGGAGGTACGCTTCTCGTACATAAATCCACGCACCATTTTGAC
>JAGXQZ010000006.1 GCA_018336015.1 Algoriphagus sp.
AAAAAAGAGGAGTTGTGCTCCTCTCTAGTCGTGTCCTTCTCCTTCTGCAAAGTATTTTGCATACCGCTCCAAATCCTCGTCAAGACAAAGTGGAAGATAATTTAAACGGAACCGCCTAAGCTTTTCTTCTCTTTTTTGCCTGATATCATTTAGTTTGAGGTCAATTTTGTCTTGATGAGACTTCCTCAAAAAGTCAATTTTTTGCCTCAGTTTACGTATTTCTCTCCTTTTCAAATTTTGGTCGAATTTCTTTTGTCAGATACTGGGAATATTGAATCCATTCCCAAACGGAGCAAATAGTTTGCTAGCTTCTTTATCTCTTGCAAATTAGGACGACAAAGGATAAAAAAAATACCCACAATTGGGTATTTATGCTTTTTATTATCTGTTTTATGAATTTTATTGCTTTTTCAGAGTTTCCAGGTACCAATCAAAAGAATATTTCCCTCCACCCAAAATTAAAATCCCAAGATAAGCGGTGAAGTAAACTAAGGATAATTCTTTTTCCCCAAAAGGATCATCACCATGGGCATAAAAGGCAGCCACTAGCATGGTGATCATCAAGGGAATTGTAGCCAGCCTGGTTTTAAAACCAATCATAATGAGGATTGCACACAAGAACTCGGAGAAAATAGCCAAGATTAAGCTGATCTCAGGCCCTAGTCCAAATGGATCGGCAAACTCTACTGGGCCTTCGCCCAAAAGCCTTCCAATCTTCGAAATGCCATGTGTCAACATCATTCCGCCAGCTAACAGCCTGACTCCTAATATTCCCAGTTCTCTAAGCTTGTTGTTTTTCATGAATAGGTAGGTTTGATAGGTAAAATTAATTCCAATTTGCAGTAATCATGCGGTCTTTTCCATTAAGGTCAGAATGGATGGTCACTTGGTCATAACCTTGTTTTTCCAAAAGTGATCGGATTTCTTTTCCGGCCCTTTCATAAATTTCAAGATAAAGTCGGCCACCTTTTTTCAGCAAAAATTTTCCTTTTTCTCCAATCACCCGATAAAAAATCAAAGGATCCTCATCAGGTACAAAAAGTGCTAAGTGCGGCTCAAAATCAACCACATTGCGGTGCATTTCGTGTCTATCTTTCTGAGGGACATAAGGCGGATTGGAAGCTAAAATGTCCAATTCTGAAAAGGAGGGTAGTTCGTTAAGGATGTCACATTTCAGGAAGTTTACCCCTGCATGTAGTTTTTTTGCATTTCGTCTCGCCACTTCCAACGCCCCTTCTGAGACATCCAATCCGTACACCACTGAGTCCTTCATTTCCAAATTTAGCGTGATGGGAATGCAACCTGTGCCTGTACCTATATCCAAAATCTTTTTTCCTCTTCCCGGATTCTCCTTGATAATCAGGTGTACCAATTCCTCGGTTTCGTTTCTTGGAATTAGGGTATCGTGCGTGACTTCAAATTCCCGTCCGTAAAAAGGACCGTGTCCAAGGATATATTGGATGGGTCTGCCTGTTTTCAAATGTTCTAAATCAGTAAGTAACGCTTTTGGCAGATCTTTTTCCTCCAAAAAATGCATCATATCCACTCGCCGCATTCCAAGATGATGTTCCAAAAGCCACTCCACCAAAGTCAGTGACTCATTTTCGGGATAAAGTGGAATGAGCTCCTCCGCCATTTTTTGTGAAAGTTCTTGATATGAAATAGGCATTTCCAAAGGTAAACAGACGTAGGCTTTTTTTTGAGAAATCTTCCAAAAAGCCATCCTCCCAGAATTACCCTTACCTTTGCGTGAGAATCAGTTTTCCATGAAGTTACATAACAACACCATCCGCGGAGTTCATACCGCACTGCAAGCCATTTTTGAAGAAGGTCAATATGCTGATAAAGTGATTGAACGGACACTGAAGTCCAACCCAAAGTGGGGGGCTAAAGACCGATCCTTCATTGCGGAGACTACTTATGAAATGGTGAGGTGGTGGAGACTAATCAAGCACCTCAGCCCTTCTTCCAACTACTGGGATCTGTTTGGTACGTATTGGATCATGCAGGGCAATGCCTTACCGGATTGGGAGGAGTTTGAGCGAATTCACCCGGAAAAGATTAAAGGAAAATATGAAGCCATCACCGATCCTGGTCTGCTGGAATCCATTCCTGAATGGCTTCAAAAGTTGGGCTCTAAGGAATTGGGAGAAAAATGGGAGCCTGAAATTCACGCCCTCAACGAGGAAGCGGAAGTAGTGCTTCGTGTTAATACCCTAAAAACTACCCGAGAAAGGTTGAAAAATCGATTGGCCGACGATGGAATCAATACTTACATCGTCAAAGGTTATCCGGATGCATTGATTTTGGAAGAGCGGCAGAATGTGTTTCGCCATCCTGCTTTCAAAGAAGGACTTTTTGAAGTTCAGGATGCCAGTTCTCAATTGGTAGCAGCGGCTTTGGCGGTGGAACCAGGGATGAGAGTCATCGATGCCTGTGCAGGTGCAGGAGGAAAATCACTGCATCTAGCCGCTTTGATGGAAAACAAAGGAAAAGTGATTTCCATGGACGTAGAAGAATGGAAGCTGCAGCAAGCCAAACTCCGTGCAAGAAGAAATGGCGTATCGATCTTTGAACCCAAAGTGATTGAAGGGACCAAAACCATCAAGCGTCTGAAGGAATCCGCAGATCGATTGCTGTTGGATGTGCCTTGTTCTGGTCTTGGCGTACTTCGCCGAAATCCGGATACCAAATGGAAGCTTTCTCTGGAATCCATCGAAAAAGTCCAGCAAACCCAGCAGGAGATTCTCCAAACCTATCCTTCCATGCTGAAAAAAGGTGGACAATTGGTCTATGCGACCTGTAGCATTTTGCCTTCCGAAAATGAGCTTCAAGTCAAAAAATTTCTGGAAAGTGAAGCGGGTAAAGATTTTGAGCTGATCGAAGACAAAAAAGTATTGGCTCAGGAAAGTGGCTTTGACGGTTTTTATATTGCGAGACTTCGAAAGAAATAGAAAATACTCTAAGAACTTACCTAGTGGGCAAAAGCCCATTTTCAAATTCCATCCTTCCGAAAAGAAGGATGGAATTTTTTTATGGAATCCATTTGGTTTCCAAACCTTATTTCAAAACCGACAGGATTTATTCTCGGTCAAGCTCATTTATTTTGTTTTTTTCTGGTACGGCAAAAGTTTTTGTGTGTAACTTTGACGGGCAAATAGGGTTACCTACAACCAATATTTGCCATGAATCCAAACTCCTCGAAGTTTCTTTACGAAGCACTCACCTACGACGACGTGCTTCTTGTTCCAGGTTATTCTGAAGTTCTCCCCCGAGAAACTAACACTTCCACCTGGCTTACCAAAAAAATAAGACTCAACATCCCTCTAGTATCCGCTGCGATGGATACGGTGACAGAGGCTGAATTGGCTATTGCCATTGCACTTGAAGGTGGATTGGGCTTTATTCATAAAAACATGTCTATCGAGAAGCAGGCTGCCCAAGTGCGCAAAGTGAAGCGTTCTCAGGCAGGGATGATTCTCGATCCGATCACTTTGGACATCAATTCCAAAGTAAGGGATGCAGAAGCGATCATGCGCGAGTTCCACATTGGTGGTATCCCTGTGGTAGACGAGCACAAAATCCTCAAAGGGATCATCACCAACCGTGACCTTCGATTTATCAAAGATCCCAACCGATTGATCCGAGAGATCATGACGAGCGAAAACCTGATTACGGCCAAATCCGGTGTTTCCTTAGAGCAAGCAGAAGAAATCCTTCAGGAATACAAAATCGAAAAATTACCCATCGTCGACGATGAGTACAGACTAACAGGATTGATCACTTACAAAGACATCCTAAAAAGAAAAGATAAGCCCAACGCCTGTAAGGATGAGTTTGGCCGATTGAGAGTGGGCGCGGCTGTGGGTGTGACGGCAGATATTGTGGAGCGAGTAGAAGCACTTAAAAATGCCGGAGTGGATGTCGTTTCCATCGACACCGCGCATGGCCATTCCAAAGGGGTAATCGATACTTGTAGAAAAATCAAAACAGCATTTCCTGATTTGGAAGTGATTGTAGGAAATATAGCAACTCCTGAAGCAGCGATCGCCTTGGCGGATGCAGGCGCTGATGCGGTAAAAGTAGGTGTAGGTCCAGGTTCGATCTGTACTACCCGAGTGATTGCCGGTGTGGGAGTGCCTCAGCTTTCTGCAGTCTTCGAATGTGCGGAAGCCCTCAAAGATCGTGGTGTTCCCGTCATTGCAGACGGTGGTATCCGATATTCTGGAGATTTAGTTAAAGCAGTGGCAGCAGGAGGAAGTTCGATCATGATCGGTTCACTTTTGGCAGGCACAGAAGAGGCACCGGGTGAAATGATCATTTTCGAAGGAAGAAAATTCAAGTCCTATCGTGGTATGGGCTCCTTGGAGGCAATGGAATCTGGTTCGAAGGACCGATACTTCCAGGATGCCGAGGACAATATCAAGAAATTAGTGCCGGAAGGTATTGTGGGCCGTGTTCCCTACAAAGGACTGGTCGCGGAGGTCTTGTACCAGTTGGTAGGCGGTCTTCAAGCAGGAATGGGATATTGTGGCACCAAGACCATCGAGGACTTACAGAAAAATGGCAAGTTTGTCAAAATCACCACTGCAGGAGTGAAGGAATCGCACCCGCACGACGTGAGTGTGACCAGAGAAGCGCCTAACTATAGTATCAAATCTTAATCTTCAGAAACCGGTTCTCAAAGGGCCGGTTTCGTTTTTTGTTCTCCTCCCAATGCCTATTTTCGGGACGGAATTCCTGATCTAACCAACCCACCAAAAACCCTCGATTCTGTGTACAAGTCGCTGCTCAAACCACTTCTTTTTCTCAAAAAACCGGAGGATGCCCATCACCTTACCTTTGATCTGACCAAACTCACTTTCAATCTTCCGGTCATTAATTCGTTAGTCTCATCGAATTTTAAATTGGAAAATCCACGGCTCGAGCGTGAGGTTTTTGGGCTGAAGTTCAAGAATCCAGTAGGCTTGGCAGCAGGATTTGACAAAGATGCCAAGCTGATCGATGAGATGGCCATGTTGGGTTTTGGATTTATAGAGATCGGCACCCTGACTCCCAAGCCTCAAGAAGGAAATCCCCGACCTAGACTATTCAGACTTCCCCAAGATGAAGCTCTGATCAATCGGATGGGATTCAATAATGGGGGAGTGGCTGAGGCGGTGGAGCGATTGAAAAAGCGAAAGTCAGATGTGATTGTGGGAGGAAATATTGGAAAAAACAAAGTGACTCCCAATGAAAATGCGGTGGACGATTACCTGTATTGCCTGGAGGCTCTTCATCCTTATGTAGACTATTTTGTGGTCAATGTCAGCTCACCAAACACGCCTAATCTTCGGGATTTGCAGGAAAAAGAACCTTTAAAGCAACTGCTCTCTGCTGTAAAATCGGCAAACGACCAAAAAGTCAAGCCAAAACCAATACTTCTGAAAATCGCTCCTGACCTCACCGATGGACAACTAGACGATATCATCGAAATCGTACAAGAGACCCAAATCCATGGGGTCATCGCGACCAATACGACCATCGACCGTTCGAAACTGAGCACATCCAAGTCTGAAGTAGAGGCAATAGGTGCCGGTGGAGTAAGTGGAAAAGTGTTGGGAAAAAGAAGTACGGAGGTCATCCGATACCTGCATCAAAAGTCAAATGGAGCTTTTCCAATCGTGGGAGTGGGGGGAATTTTCTCCGCAGAGGATGCCATCGAAAAGCTGGAAGCTGGTGCAAGCTTGGTTCAGGTTTACTCGGGCATGATTTATGAGGGTCCAAGCTTGATCAAAAAGATCAAGAAGGGACTTCTGGCATATTTTTCCCGGTAAGTTGGCTTTCTTCTGCCTTTTGGCTAAACTTAATCTCGTACTTTCATCCTTAGATGGCATCCGAATCACCCAAAACCAATACGTTTCGTAAAAAAACCGAAAATGGAAAGAAGGCCCCTTCTGAACCGAGGAAGCCTTTATTTACTTTTGGGAAAATTGATACAAGGCAGCTAAGTCTGACCTTTGGGATCATCTTGATTTCGATCAGTATTTTTTTGTTCATCGCTTTTGTTTCCTACCTGCTCAATGGTCCTCAAGACCAAAGTTTGGTCATGAATAATCCGGATCAGGAAATCCGCGAATCTGCTAGAGAATCCAAAAACTGGGTGGGATACCTTGGCGCTCAAGCTGCCAATTGGATGATTTACCGCTGGTTTGGAGTGGCTGCTTTTCTTTTTCCGCCCTTTCTGTTTCTACTTGGATTTAAGTGGACGTTTAAGTTTTCGCTGATTTCGCTAACCCGATATTCGGTGTTTGCTTTGTTCTTTACCGCTTGGTTGGGATTGCTGACTGGCTATGCGGTCATTTTGGTGGAGGGATATTCGTATTGGAGTTTTCTTTCCGGGGGATTGGGCTATGAACTGGCCAAGCTTTCACATGACTTTTTGGGAATGGGCACCTTCATCCTTATAGCTGGAGCTTTCTTGATTTTCGTGGTTCTATTCTTTGGCATACAGCAGTTAAACTGGTTTTCTCCGAAAGAAAAAAGTGAAGATGACTTGTCATTGGAATCCAAAGAAAAAGGCATTTCTCCCAATCCTTTTGCAAGCCCAGAACTTGAAGAGGAAATGGAGCCAGAGGAGGAGGATATTCTGGATGATGGTAGTGAATGGGAGGTGAAAACAGGCCCCATCGACCTTTCTGAAGATGAAAACATCAAGCCTACTTTGGCTACTAACTCGCCCGAGCTTTCATTTTCATTCCCAGAGGATGAATTAGAGGAAGAAGATATTTTCGATGTTCCCCAAGTCAACCTGTTGGAAGAAGGGAATACCTCTCGATCGGTAAAGGAGGGTAATTTTACTGTTCAAAAGGCTCCGGAACTCGAGAAAACTGCGGAGGAAGTGGAAAACTTGGATCCGTATGATCCGACCTTGGATTTGCCGAGATACAAGTATCCGACCTTGGATTTGCTCAATGACTACGATGTGAAAAAAGTGACGGTCACCCGTCAGGAGTTGGAGGAAAACAAGGATAAAATCGTCACTACCCTCAAAAACTTCCAAATTGGAATTCAGGGAATTCAAGCCACCATTGGGCCCACTGTGACCCTGTATGAAATAGTCCCTGACCCGGGAGTGAAAATCTCCAAAATCAAAAATCTCGAAGATGATATTGCCTTGAGCTTAGCAGCATTGGGGATTCGTATCATCGCACCGATTCCGGGCAAAGGTACCATCGGTATCGAGGTGCCTAACAAAAACAGGGAGCTGGTGCCTGCAAGGGCGGTTTTGGGAACTGAAAAGTTCATGAAGTCTGACAAGGACCTACCCATTGCTTTGGGAAAGACCATTTCGAATGAAGTATTTGTGGCCGACTTGGCTAAAATGCCTCACCTGCTCATGGCAGGTGCTACAGGGCAAGGAAAGTCCGTGGGCTTGAATATGATCTTGGCTTCGCTGATTTACAAGAAGCATCCATCCCAACTCAAATTTGTCCTAGTCGATCCAAAAAAGGTGGAATTGACGCTGTTTAATAAAATCGAACGACACTTCCTTGCCAAGCTTCCTGGATCAGAAGAGGCCATCATCACGGATACCAAAAAGGTCATTTACACGCTCAACTCCCTGTGTATCGAGATGGACAACCGCTACAATCTCCTCAAAGATGCCGGTTGCCGAAACCTCAAAGAATACAACGCCAAGTTTATCGCCCGCAAGCTCAATCCTCAAAAAGGGCATTACTTCATGCCATATATTGTCTTGGTGATTGACGAGTTGGCTGACTTGATGATGACGGCAGGAAAAGAAATCGAAGCACCGATTGCACGATTGGCGCAATTGGCACGGGCGATCGGGATTCACCTAGTAGTTGCCACACAGCGTCCTTCGGTCAATGTGATCACTGGTATTATCAAGGCCAACTTCCCTGCCCGACTTTCATTTAGAGTGACTTCCAAGATCGACTCCCGAACCATCCTCGATGCAGGTGGCGCAGATCAGCTGATAGGTCAGGGGGATATGCTCCTTTCTCACGGGTCCGAAATGACACGCATCCAATGCGCCTTCCTCGACACACCTGAAGTAGATCATATTTGCGACTGGATTGGAGAGCAAAAGGGCTATTCTTCTGCGTATTTGTTGCCTGAGTTTGAAGGGGAAGATGGGGATGGATCGGCAAAAGACATCGACTTGTCGGATAGGGATCCGCTTTTTGATGAGGCAGCGAGATTGATTGTGCTCCATCAGCAAGGCAGCACTTCCCTGATCCAGCGAAAACTCAAGCTTGGCTACAACCGTGCAGGTCGAATAGTAGACCAATTGGAGGCGGCAGGAGTGGTTGGTCCGTTTGAGGGCTCCAAGGCAAGGGAAGTACTTATTCAGGATGAGGCCAGTTTGGAACGGTTATTGAATAACCTATAAACGCTGTTTTCCCAGTTCCGGCAGCGTGATTCCATGAAATTCAACAACCTTCTTTTCTCTCTTTTTTTGCTCATTGGCGTAGCTTTTCAAGGCTTCGCTCAGAAAGATCCCAAGGCAAAAGCTGTCCTGGATGGCATGAGCCAAAAGTACCAAAGCATGAAAGGCTTCACGGCCAGCTTTGATTACACGTTTCAGGATGGAGGTGGTGCCGGTGATCGACAGACCGGTGAGATTGCGGTAAGCGGAGAGAAATACCGACTCAAACTTCCTGATCAGGAAATCTACAACGACGGCAAGACCGTCTGGACCTTTATCCAAACCAATTCCTATAAGGAAGTTACCATCAATGACGCCACGCAGATGGAAGGGGAATTAACGCCCTCAAACATTTATAAAATGTACCAATCCGGCTTCAACTACAAGCTTTTAGCAGATAAGACCTATCAAGGAAAGGCTGTGAGTGTGGTGGAACTGACTGCGCTCAAGGCTAATGCCCCCTTTAAGCAGGTGAAGCTAATGGTGGATAAGGCCACCAAAGATTTGCTCGGTTGGGAGATGTTTGACGGTCAGGGAGGCGTGTTTTCCTATTCCTTCAAAAATATGAAAGCGGCTCCTGCTCTACCCGCAGATTACTTTGTTTTTGATGTGAAAAAGCACCCCGGGATCGAAGTGATTGATTTGAGGTGAAAATGTTTTTTTCTATGCCTCTCAAATTTCCTTCTAGTTGAATTTTACCTCTCTATTCAGTTTAGCAGTTTACCACTAATCCTTTTATATCGAAAAGGGATATGATCGCATATTTTACCTAGTGTACTAGTGAAAATATCCGATATTTTATCTATTAAGACTAAATGAATTAGTTAAACAGTTCAAGTCTTAAGCATTCGGAGCCAGTTTTGGATAATAGCTATGCCGTATTCGGTAAGGTAAGCTTCGGGATGGTATTGGATTCCCAAAATGGGTAAGGTACGATGTGCTATTCCCATGATTTCTCCGCGCTCTGTCTCTAAAATCGATTCTAGGCAATCCGGTAAATCGGTCAATTGCAGCGAATGGTAGCGGGTGACTTGAAAACGTTCAGGAAGATTTTGGGTGAAAAAGTGAGGTCGGGTCTGTCGGATGGTGTGGACTTTTCCATGGGTGGGAACGGCGTTTTTGACCAGTTTGGCACCGAAAAATTCCCCGATCGCCTGATGACCGAGGCAGACGCCGAGGATGGGGACTTGATCGACATACTTTTTCAGAATGGGCATCAAATTGCCTGAAGTGGCGGGTGTCCCTGGTCCGGGCGAAAGGATCAAGCCCTTGAAATCGATCTCTGCGATTTCCTCCAAGGATACCTCATTCCGTTTGATAATCAACTCTTGACCGGTTTGCCGGATCAGATCGGCGAGGATGTGACTGAACGAATCAAAATTGTCAATCAGCAGCAGCATCTTTTCTGAACTCTTTCACGATCTCGTCCATGGTCTCGATGACTTGCTTGACTTTGGGGAAAATAGGTTCCAGCACCCAAATCACACTCGGGGAGAGTGGCTCAATGTATTGGAGATATTCGCTTTTGGCCCGCCATTCCCGCGGCATTTTCAGGTCAAATTGTAGTGAAAGCCACATAAACAGGCTGATGAAAAATCCGGATTTGACTATCCCCAAAATTGCGCCTGCAATGCTGTCAAAACCACCAAGTAGGATCATGTCCATCATTTTTTTCAATACCCAACCCGCCAGATTCACAATAAGCAAGGTTAGAAAAAATACAATCAGAAAGGCCATAATCGGAAAGGCGAAGGTGAGTTCGTCCAGATTTGCAGCAAGCCATTTGCTCACTGGATCCATGAAATATACACCTAGGATAATGGCCAAAACAAAGCCTATGAGCCCCACAATACTCAGCAGCAATCCTTTCTTGTAGCCCTCATAGGCTCCCAATCCGATCAGGATCAATATAACAATGTCAATCGGTGCCAAATCAGCTGTTCAGCAGGGATTTTACTTTTTCAGAAATTGCCTTTCCGTCAGCTTTTCCTGCCAACTGCTTGCTCGCCACGCCCATTACTTTACCCATGTCCTTTGGACCGGCAGCACCGGTTGCAGTAATGATTTCTTGGATGGCTGCTGTCAGCTCCTCATCGGTTAAAGCCTTTGGTAAAAACTCTTGGATGACGGCCAACTCAGCCAATTCCACTTCCAAAAGGTCAGCTCTGCCTTGCTTCTCGTAGATATCGGCGGAGTCTTTGCGCTGCTTGGCTGCTTTGGTCAGGAGTTTCATCTCGTCATCCGCACTCATGCTTCCGGAAAAACCCTCTTTGGTCTCTTCCAGCAAAATCATCGATTTGATGGCTCGCAATGCGGTCAATCTCACCTTGTCTTTGGCGATCATGGCGGATTTTATTTGACCTTCTACATTCTGCTTTAAACTCATTCGTCCTAAGTTTGTGTTACTATTTCAATTCCGGGTAAAAATACCCCTTTTTCCTTGCCGATATGACAAAGCTGAGTGTAAATATCAATAAGATCGCGACCCTGCGCAATGCCCGGGGAGCCAACAATCCCAACGTGGTCAAGGTGGCCTTGGACTGTGAGCGATTTGGTGCACAAGGGATTACTGTGCATCCACGGCCTGACGAGCGGCACATTCGCTACCAGGATGCAGTGGATTTGGCAAAAGTGGTGACGACTGAGTTCAACATCGAGGGCTATCCCGACCAGCGATTTATGCAACTGATCCGTGAAGTGAAGCCTGCACAGGCAACCTTGGTCCCCGATCCGCCGAATGCCATCACCTCCAATACAGGTTGGGATACTATCGCTCATCAGAGCATGCTGAAAGATATCGTGGCCGAGCTCAAAGAAATCGGCACGCGTGTATCCATTTTCATCAATCCCGAGGCAAAATACTTCGAACCCGCCAAGCTGACGGGCACCGACCGGGTAGAACTCTACACCGAGCCTTATGCTTCAAACTACCATCCGAACCGGGAGAAAGCCGTGAAGCCCTATGTGGAAGTAGCCCAACTCGCTCGAGAACTCGGCTTAGGGCTGAATGCCGGGCATGACTTGGACTTGCACAACTTGGCCTACCTCAAGCAGGAGATTCCATTCTTGGAAGAAGTTTCCATCGGCCACGCGTTAATCTGCGATGCGCTGTACTACGGATTGGAAAATACGATTCAGATGTATAGAAGGCAGTTGGAGATTTGATTGAATTGAAAGATAGGAAAACTAGAAGTTGGAAGGTGGTAATGTTGGAAAGTTGTAAAGTTTCCTCGTATCGATGGCCTTCACTCTACCAAAGATCTTGTAAATCGTATTTCGTAAATCGTACTTTCAAAATGAAGCTTAACTTCAGAAAAAGTGGCACCGGCCCTCCTCTCGTCATTCTTCACGGACTTTTTGGTTCGCTGGACAACTGGTTTTCCATCGCCAAGGAATTGGTCGAGTACTACACACTGTATCTTGTCGATCAGCGAAATCACGGAGACTCTCCCCATTCCGAGGAATGGAACTATGCTGTGATGGTAGAGGATTTGAAGGAATTGCTGGATGACGAGGGCCTCGAGAAAATCTACCTGATGGGCCATTCGATGGGTGGAAAGACGGTCATGAAGTTTGCGGTCACCTATCCCGAGCGAGTGGAGAAACTAATCGTTGCTGACATCGCCCCACGATTTTACCCCATCCACCATCAGACGATCTTGGAAGGATTGAATTCCCTGAATCTGAACCAAATCAAATCCCGCAAAGAAGCCGATGATCAGTTGGCACAGTACATTCCGGAACTAGGAGTAAGGCAGTTTTTGCTGAAAAGTCTGACCCGGGACAGCGAAGGCTTTGCCTGGAAGATCAACCTAAAGGTCATCACCGAAAAGATTGAAAATGTCGGAGAAGCCTTGGCTGATGGTGCTGTATTCGAAGGTCCAACTCTTTTTCTTGCAGGTGCCAATTCCAACTACATCCAGCAAAAGGACCTGCCAGATTTGGAGGCCCATTTCCCGAACTACGAACTCGAGTTTATCCCCAATGCCGGCCATTGGCTTCATGCTGAACAACCCCATGCGGTAGTGGAAGAGATGAGGAGGTTTTTGGGGTAGAAAATCGAACTGTCGCAAGTCTTGCGACAGTTCGATTTGTTTTAGCGCTCTTTTTTTGATAGTTCACTTTAAAGAAAATTCATTTTTATTTATCAAATGATTTACCTTAAACAGAAATAAATCCCACTTTTTAAAATGAACAGTTCGCTCGAGATTTATCAATCCGCTGGAGAAACTCAAATCGAAGTCTGATTTGAAAACGAGACGGTCTGGCTCAACCGTTCCCAACTCTCAGTACTTTTTGGAAGGGATGTCAAGACTATCGGAAAACACTTAACCAATCTGTTTAAGGATGAAGAATTGGAAAAAAATTCAGTTGTCGCAAAATTTGCGACAACTGCAAGTGATGGAAAGAATTATCAGGTCGAACATTATAATCTCGATGTAATTATTTCTCTCGGCTATCGAGTAAGATCCAAAGAAGGCACTCATTTTCGACAATGGGCCACCCAACGATTAAAAGACTACCTCATTAAAGGCTATGCTGTCAATCAGCAGAGACTTTCTCAGCTTCAGCAGTCCTTCAAATTGATTCGTGAAGCAGCTCTTTCAGAAGATTTTTCAAAGTCCCAAGTCAGGGAAATCATCGATATCCTGTCTGACTATGCCATGGGGTTGGATATTTTGGATGGGTATGATAAGCAAAACTTGGAATTGGGTAAAGTAGACCGAAACCCTGTTTTCCAGATTTCTTATTCAGAAGCCAAGTTAGCCATCGAAGAGCTGCGCATTAAGTTTGGCGGTTCCCCACTTTTTTCTGCTTACTCAAAACTGCCAACCGACACTGCCTTACTGTATACTGCGACTGATCACTGCAAAATGAAACTCACTTCACCTTCCTCCCATGCTTCATCACCATATCCACATCCTGTAGCAGGTTGATGTAGCGAAGGACATCACCACGCACGGCGATGATGTCGGCGTATTTTCCTTCAGAGATCGTTCCGTAATCCTTATCCACTTTCATGGCTACCGCAGGCCAATAGGTGGCGGCTTTAATCGTTAGAAGCGGATCCATGCCAAAATGATTGACCCAGACATCGAGTTCGTTCCAGGTGCTTTGGCTATGAAACTTCATGGGAATACCGCTGTCCGTACCCACGAGCATCACCACGCCACTTTCTTTCAGCTGCGCAAACTTCCGATCCAGAGTCGGCTTTCTCACCGGAGTCAATTGGAAGTAAGACATCCTACCCGGAAAGCGAAGCGAAGCCCGGATATCCCGAATGATCGAATCCGGCAAACCTAAATGCCAGGAAGTATCATCCAGCTTTTCGGGATTGTCCCGGACATATTCGTAGTTGAACAAGCCCTCGACGGTGGGGGTCCAGAAGAGTGGCCCCAAGTTCATTTTGGCTGCCCGCTCTTTCATCATTTGCATAATGTCCTCGGGATATTCCGGCGCCGAACTCAAACCCGTATGTTCAAAATTATCCACGCCGATCTGCAGTCCGATGCGGATTTCGTCGGGTCGATGAGAGTGGCCTACGACCATTTTCCCGTACTTATGCGCTTCATCGACTACTGCCTTGGCTTCCTCGAGGGTCATTTGATCCTGATCGATCAATTTGATCACATCCACCCCGGCATCGATGAGTTTTTTGACTTTTGCGCGGGCATCGGAGGCCCCATTCACTCCCCAGCGGAAGGCTTCCGTGCCGGGATAGGGTGCTTTTTGGATAAAAGGTCCCGACACATAGATCGTCGGACCGGGGATTTCCCCTCGATTGATCCGCTCGCGGACGTTAATGCTCGCTTCGAGTGGAGCTCCCAGGTCTCGCGCACTGGTCACTCCGGCCATCAGCAACTGATGCGCAGAAGAAGGCATGATCACGGACTCAAAAACATCGATATAGGTGCTGTCCCAATGGGTATAGTCGCTGTGTCCATTCAGCATCAAGTGCACGTGCATGTCCCAAAGTCCTGGAAGGACACTCATGCCCTCTGTGGAAATAACTTCGGCACCTGCCGGAATCGCTAGGCTGCCCACTTGCCCCACGGCCTTGATCCGCTCTCCTTCGACGATGATGACCGAATTACGGATGGGCGTACCTCCGAATCCGTCGATCAGGGTGCCACCTACGAGGGCTTTGAGGTTTTGGGGAAAAGCTTGAAAGGAAAGCAAATACAGCAGTCCAAGTGTAAGTATTCTAATCTTCATGTCAGATTTAAGGATGGTGATAAAGATCAAAAAGGTAATGATTTTGACTGTTTAATTTTAACTTTCGCCCCCATTATCTCCCAACGATGAAATGCCCAAAGGAAAGCTTTTCTTAATTCCCAGTGTCTTGGCCGAAAACACCGCCCATTGGGTGATTTCGCCTCAAGTGCAGGAGGTCATTGCCCATACCAAGATCTTTTTGGTCGAAAATCCACGTTCTGCCCGACGCTATATTTCCAGCTTAAAGCTTGGAGTAAACATCGAGGAGTTGCACATGGAAGTTTTGGACAAAGACACCAAGCCTGAGCAGCTACCCCGCCTGATGCTTCCGTTGATCAATGGAGCGGATATCGGGGTAATCTCTGAAGCAGGCTGTCCGGGCATCGCAGACCCTGGAGCCTTGGCTGTAGCCTATGCCCATCAAAAGGGAATTCAGGTCGTGCCCATCTCCGGGCCGAGTTCCATGTTTTTGGCTTTGATGGGTTCTGGTTTTAATGGGCAGTCTTTTGCTTTTCACGGCTATTTGCCTATTGATAAAAAAGACAGAACTGCCTCCATCAAAAAACTGGAAGCTGAATCGATTCGAGAAAAGAGAGCTCAGATTTTTATGGAAACGCCCTTTCGCAACAATCAACTTCTCGAGGATTTGCTATCGACTTTGGCACCGCTTACCAAGCTTTGCATCGCGAAAAACCTCACCGCAGCGGATGAAATGATCCAAACCAAGACCGTTGCCGACTGGAAAAACCATCCCGTCGACCTGCATAAAGTTCCCACTGTTTTTGTCCTTCAAGCCTTCTAAGCCATGTTTACCATAGACGCGCACCTTGACCTGAGTATGAATGCCCTCGAGTGGAATCGGGACCTTACCCGACCTGTCGCCGAGATCAATGCCCGTGAAAAAGGCATGACCGACAAACCCGACCGAGGAAATGCGACCGTCTCTCTTCCTGAGTTGCGCAAAGGAAATGTCGGTTTGGTAGTGGCTACACAGATCGCCCGCTTTGTGGCGCCGGAAAATCCCCTTCCGGGTTGGCACTCTCCAGAACAAGCTTGGGCTCAAACTCAGGGTCAATTGGCGTGGTATCGTGCGATGGTTGAAAAGGGCGAAATGACCCAAATCCGAAATTGGAATGAGTTGGAAGCGCACTTGGCTCACTGGAATCAAGGCGAGGACAAAAGCCAAAAGCCCGTAGGATTTATCCTTTCGCTGGAAGGAGCCGACTCGATTGTGAATTTGGATTATTTGGAAAAAGCCTACGAAAGCGGCCTTCGTGCTTTAGGCCCTGCGCATTATGGCCCCGGGCGCTATGCCTTTGGGACAGATTCTTCCGCGCCTTTGAGTCAGCAAGGAAAAGAGTTGGTGAAGAAAATGGATGAGCTCGGGATCATTCTGGATGCCACTCACCTCTGTGATTTGGCATTTTGGGATGCTTTGGAGATTTACCAAGGTCCCGTTTGGGCCAGCCACAATAACTGCCGTGCGCTGGTCGATCACAACCGACAGTTTTCCGATGAGATGATCAAAGCCCTGATTGATCGTGGAGCAGTGATCGGAGGAGCCTTTGATGCCTGGATGCTGAGTCCGGGTTGGGTGAGAGGTAAAAGCACACCAAAGGAACGAAATGTCACCATATCCACTGTATTGGATCATTTGGATCACATCTGCCAGATTGCCGGCAATGCCAATCACATCGGGATTGGGTCGGACTTGGATGGGGCATTTGGCACGGAGCAAAGTCCTGCAGATTTGGAGACCATTGCCGATTTGCAGAAGATTCCGGATTTACTTCGAGGGAGAGGATATGCCAATTCGGATGTGGATAAGGTGATGCATGGCAATTGGTTGAACTTTTTAAAGAAAGCTTGGGCTTGAGCCAAGAATAATTGTCTTTTTTGATAATCAATAGATTGCATAAGTTCTCCTTATTGGATTATTTGCAGTAGAAAAACCACCAGATTTAAGCTTATGAATTTCAAACATTTACTCGCTCTTGTTTTTTTAACCCTCTTTTCACTTACGGCATTTCCTCAAAAAATCCAGCTTGTTGCTAACCATTCTGATGCAAAGTTCACTTTGCTGAATGACTATGATGATTCAGACAAGCAGGAATTGGGAA
>JAGXQZ010000007.1 GCA_018336015.1 Algoriphagus sp.
GCCGTCCGGTCCGCTGATCCGAGCCTGAATGAAGGCGGACTGGAGTGACAAGGGGATCGTGCCAAGATCGAGGCGGACGGCGTCCGTCTGCCAAGCCAGTAGGTCGCCATTTGCAGGTCCGGCGTGCAGCACGTGCTCGGGATAGGCAAGCAAGGGAACTGCCCCCGCATCGATCGAGAAGCGTTCCCCGTCTCGACGCAGAACTGGGTTCCAGGATGCCATCAGCACTTTGCGCGACTCTTCCAGGGCATCGGCCGCGCTCGTGCTGGGCGGATCGGCGACGGCGAGTTCCTCGATGGTGACCGGCGTCGCTTTACCGATCAGGAATGCCAGGCCGGAGCCGAACGCTTCGCCGGCCTCGAGTTCGACCATGATTTCCGCGTTGCGCCCCGACCAGGCCCTCTCGGTCGCATTGGCGCTCCCCACTCTCAAGATGGTCTTCTCGCCCGAGTGGAAGCAAAAAATCTTGGCATGCAGAGCAAGGGGGGCCGGCTCCGCATCATCCTCGGACGCGGGCTCGACGCCTGGCAGCGCGAGCGGAGCTTCGTCAACGAGCACGTCTGGCGCAGTATAGGCGAGGATTTTGGAGAATCCGTCCAGCGGCTTGCCGGGCCGCCTCGCCATGTCCGTGAGGGCCGGTATCGACGAAATCAGCGTTCTGGATCCAGCCTTGCCCCAGCCACCTGCCTTCTTCACAAAATCGGGCGACAAGAACGGACTGATGATGGTTATGCCATCGACCGCGCCGGCTGGTGGTTCCGATGGCAGAGCAACGCCTTCATCCAGTCCATTGAGCAGGCTGCGCAACTGAAACCCGTCTGGGGCGTCCCACCAGACCGCCTCCAGTTGCTCCGCGATGCCATCGGCATCCTCGCGCGACGCGGAGCGCGCGAGGATGGCCCCGAGTGCTCCGATGCTTGGGAGCCGAACTCGTCCTTTCGCGCGCTTTTCGCTGCCGTCCAGCAAAACGCCCGCGTCGAGATCCTGCGATCGGGTGAGGTTCCGGCTGCCAATCCAGAGCTTCCAGCGGGTTTCCCCTTTGGGACCGGTGTAGGCGACCAAAGCAATCTTTGGATGCCAGCTGCGCTCTCGTTCATCGTAAGGCTGCTCGACGATGAACTGATCGAGGATGCCCGCGATACGGGGAAGCGCTATTGGCCGCGCTATCCGACCGCGCTGGATTATGATCTTGACGCGATCGCGCAGCTTGTCGATCGCGTCGGCAAAATCGACCGCCGTTCCGCTGCCCTTGTCATTGTTACGACCAATCAGGGCGAGCAACGCCGCGGCGACCGCAGACAGGTCGACCGAGTAGGTCGCGAACAACGCGAGCTTGACTGTCTCCAATCGCCCGGGCCGCAGTTCGTCGAGGTAGGGTTGGCCGTGCCAAGCTTGCCGATCGCTCATGCGACGGCTTCCAGATCGCGCAGGAGCCGCTTCACATTCCCCCAGCGATAATGGAGCGGCTCGGCGCGGCCATGGTGCTCGCCTTGCCATTCCATGCGCCGGTCGACGCCGAACTGATTGCTGGCAAGACGCGCGCGATTGTCTTTCCTGCTGACTTCCGCCCGTGCGTACACTTCGAGAAGCTGCATGGGGTCCTTGCCATTCGCCCTGATCCAGGTCGAAGTTTCTTTCAACACACCCTCCACCGCAGGCGGGAGGTGGCCGATTTCGGCGAGAAACAGGTCCATATCCAGCCGAGCGGCCTGTTTGCCCCATTGCTCGATCGCGTCGTTCAGTGCGGCGCGGTGCAAACTGGGTTGTGGTCGCTTGTCGCGGGTTTCCTTGAGCGTCTCGACCTGAGCCGCATAGATCGCCCTGCCTATGGCCGAAAGCGCGGCGGCCTGGCCGGCCCGCTTCAGCATGGCCGCTTCCCTGCCGGCGAGGGCTAGGATTTCGTTGTCCCAGCAGTGATCTGCCTCGCCTAGTGATTTTCCAACCAATTTCGACAAGAGCGACGGCTCACTTGGATCGGTCGGCGAGCGAACGGCGCGGAGTTTGGTCGCGAGGTAGATCTGCTCTTGGGGTAAAAGGTCGAGCGCTAGTTTTCCTTGGTCATCCTTCGAATACCGGTCATTCCAGTCACCCCAAGTATCCCAGCCTTTAGGTGCATCGATCAGCCCCGCGATGGGCCAGGTGACTGTTTCTAGGGGCTTTCCGTCATCGTCATGGTGCGCGCGCTTGCTTGACGCTGCCAGGAGCTTCGCCATGTCCGAGCGGCTCCACGGCCGGCCATCCGGGCGGGCGCCGATCAGTCCCCATTTGGTGAGCGCCGTCCAATAGACATAGGCCGGCGGCTGACTGATCGTGCGGGGGAAGACCTCTCCTCCGATCACGCCATCCTTCTCGCCGCCAACACCCTCGACATATTTGAGCCGGCCGGTCAGCTCATGTTCGAGATCAGAAAAGGCTTGGCCAAAGTCCTTGGGAACAGGGCGTTTCGTCCGCAGGCTTTGATAAAGCCAGGGGATGAGAAGCGCGTAGCGCAGGCGTGTGTGCAGAACCGATGTGCCGGGGAAGAAGTGATCTGCGTAACGCTGGTGGACGATGAGGAAACCAACCTCATCGCGCACGCCCGCCGCGCCGCCGAACATCATCTGTTCGGCCTGGCCCAGCGCTTTGCGCGATAAGAAAGTAAACCCAAAAGTTGACACGAAGCCTGCTCCCACGGCGTGGTAAAATTTCTGTCTCAGGAAGGTTTCCGATGCCTGACGGCATCATTCACTACCAATAATTTTCAACCTCATGGCGCGGGTTTCGAGCAAATAGGTCTCGACGCCGGCAAGCAGATGCAAGCCTTCTTCACTGATGGCTTGTCGCGATAGCCCCGGCTGCACAATTCGGACGTCGAACTCGAAGCGGTGATCTTGCCACCCGACCTTGAGCTTCTTGATCGCGGCGGCTGAGCCCTGCTCGATTCGCGAGCTGAGACTTCGGTCGCGGCGCATCTTTTCGCGTCGCAGCATGTGTTGAAGCATGCGGTTTGGCCGGTCGCGCCACCGAGCGGATTTCTGAGCCTGTCCGCAAACCTCATAAAGGTCTCCGAGGCGCGCACCTGGCGTATCCGCCCCTGAATATTTGCAGTGGTACAGGGTCACGGAAACGACGCTGTCAGTTATGCGCAGCGCCACGACATCGGCGATTTCGCCTTTGCCATCATCGTCGAAGATCACGTCATAGGGATCTGGGTCGGCCAACAGGGTGTCGATGACCAGACGCTGGACAGAGTCAGCGCGCTTGTCCGTGCCCTGGGATTCGACGCGAATATTGGCCTTTGACCAATCCCATGCCTCGATCTTGTCTGACGGGTACGGCTCGATCGTTTCGCCCTCGGGCAGGGTGTAGAGATGGCTGTAGATGAGAAGCGAGCCATCACCGAAGTCGATCTGAGGTGAGTCCTCGCCGAAGGATTCCGAGAGCTTCTGGACCTTGCCGCCGATCTTGATCGTCGCCTTGGGGCCGGCGCGTTGGGGGTAACGGGCGTGGCCGTCGCTGAAGACGATCTCGAACTCGGCCGCGTGGTCGTCGCTTCGCACGGCGAAGCGCAGCGGCCCGGTGCGCGCGTTATCGAGCAACTCGATATCGCATTCGGCGAAGGTTACCGGCACATCGCCAAACGAGATCTCAATCCGCTCCTCGAACTGCGTGATCAGAGATTCAGGCCAATGGATCGCCACGGGCGGAACAGCCGGTCGTTGGCTGATCTGGTGGGGGCGCATCGCGCTCTTGAAGACGCCGTCGGTCGTGATGCTGGGATCGTTCACGGTGCGGCCGACATCCTGGCACCAGTCCACCCAGTCGGTCAGGTCATGGACTTTGGCGCTGGACCAGAACTTGCCCTTGGCCGAGCATCCCCGTGAAGCAGGAAGGCCTTCGAGGAAGCCGGTGGCGAAGATATTGTTCTTTATCCTCGACTGGGACTTCGCGCTGTCGAGGCCATCGGCGACATCCACGCCCATATACATCGAATAGCGGACGCCTCGTCCCTGATGGTGGGTGAGGCCGAGATTGCGCAGAATGAGCCGCTTGAACCCGTGGAGGCTGCGGAACACTTCCTCGCCTTCCACGCGGCGCGTCGTATCGCCACAAACCGCCTTTGCGAGCCGGTCAAACGGCCCCTTGGCAGAACTGCTGATATAGAGCACGCCGCTTGCCTGATCCCAGTGAAGCATGTGCAGGTCCCAGGTGACGTTCACCGCCTGCTGCGCGGAGGTCCAGCGTGCCTGCTCCTCCGCCCGCGTCACGAAGATCGCGACCCGTTGATGCGGGTTGAGCTTCATGCCGAGATAGACGCCGGGGTCGTAGAGTTCTTCTGCGCGAAAGGGATCCCAAGCGTCGCAAGAGGTCCGGTACAGGACCGCGTTCATTTTCGGTTCCAGGGTCTGGAGCGGAATGTCGCTCAGATCTCCCGAAAAGCCCTTGAACATTTCCGCGCGGCGAACCTGGCGTTCGATCTTTGCGGAACTGAGCGCCTCCACCAACGCATTCCAGTCGGCGTCTTCGGCGTAGAGCTTGGCCAGCGCGCGATCGACATCGTCGATGCCGGTATTGGCGATCACCGTGGCATCACCCAGCCTCGGGTCCTGGCGGGTGAAGCGGCCGACGAACTGGATCGTCACCGCAACGCTCTTGTGATGATCGTGCAATGCAGCGATCTTCAGCTCGGGCAGGTCGAAGCCCTCGCCGAGCATATCGACGCAAACGATGATCCGGCTCTCAAAACGGCGTAGCGCGGCAAGATTTTCGCGCCGTTCCTTCAGTGATTGCTGGCTGTGGACTATGACTGGCCGAAAGTCTGGATAGATCGCCGCATAGAGCCTGTGCAGGTGCTTGGCGCGTTCGATCGTGTTGCAGCGGGCCATCGCAAGATGATTGAGGCCAGCATCCAGGTCGGTGGCGAGCACTTCGCCGAGCTTGTCGATGATG
>JAGXQZ010000008.1 GCA_018336015.1 Algoriphagus sp.
CAGGTTACAAAAGTATTGATGAGTCATTTACACAAAGACCATGCAGGCGGTGTAACGATTGATGGTAACAGTGGTCAAGATAGATTCATTGCTTTCCCTTACGCTACATATTATGTGCAACAAAGAGAAATGGAATTTGCATTAGGCATTGGCTCGGCATCGTATATACCGGAAGATTTCAGATTATTAGAAGAGTTTAGTCGCGTTGAATGGTTAACAGAAGATGAAGGATTTATAGATGGATACATCCGTTACCAATTAACCGGGGCACATAGTAAATACCATCAGGTATTTTGGATTGAGGAAAACGGACAAACGATTTTCTTTGGTGGTGATGATGCACCACAGTTACAGCAAATGAAAAGTAGGTTCGTTGCTAAATATGATTACGACGGGAAAAAATGTATGGAACTCAGAAAACAATGGTGGGAAGAAGGGCAGAGTAAAGGATGGACTTTCCTCTTCTATCATGATATTCAATCGCCGGTTTGGGGACCGCTAAAATAGTCGTCCTATTCACCGTCTTTCTTTTCCCGCATTTTACGACGTAACTCCATACGATCCTGTAACTCTTTGCGAACTACGTTCATGAATTCCCGTTCGGCAACCAATGCTTTGTTTACTCTTTCATCTGAAACCAGTACTTTCTTGAGCTCAACGCGATAACGCTTACGAATATTCAATACCGCTTCTTCAAAAGCAATAATATCTTCTTTGTTATCTTGTTTTGCTTTCCGCACTTCTGCACTGTGACTATTGTACAAAGGCCAGAACTTTTCAGCTTCTTCAGTCGTTAAAGCAAGATGTTTGGTGAAGTAAGCCACTTTTAATACCTCAATATTTTCGCGTGGACCCCGCATTCTTTCACCTGGTGGCTGTGCTTGAACATAGCTATAGGTTGTAAGCAACAATAAAAAGGAAATTGTAAAGCGTATTCTTGTTTTCATGATCAGTTATTTAATATCTACTGTTTCCGTTGATTCAGTAGATTCTTGTAAGTATTCTTTCAGTTCATCATCCGACATATCACCCAAATGATCGTTTACATCAAGTAGTTCATCTATTTGTAAAGATTCACGATCAGCCGTAGCAATCACTAACTTCTCAGCGCTACTTAGATAATTCGTTAATTCATCTTCACTCAGTTTAGATATTTCATTGGAAACATCCATTTGTGCATATTGATCAGTATTCACTGATTCAATGGTTTGATTACTGTTGTAAATAAAAGCTGCTGTTACCAACACGCCTATCATTACCGCCGCTGCGGCTAAACGAATCCAAGCGCTTTTTCTGATAGCAGGCATCGTAATAACCTTTCCTGTATCAGTTGCAGCCTTCTCTGCAATCATTGCTTGAATATCTAATACAGGAACAGTATTTGTTTGATAAGGATTGGTTTTAGGTATCGACTGTAAGAACGGTGCTACTTCCCGTAGTTCATCACTCACTTCAGTATGTCTTACTGCTTGTAAAATAGTATCAGGAAGCTGTTCAAAATAGTTATCCGGCACTACAAATACATTGGCTTTATTGGGTAATCCTATACTGATTCGCTCCAGGATTATTTCAGACAATGCATCAAAATAACCAACAGGTACCATGTAGGGTACTGCAACCGGCCAAGCAATAGCAGAACCTAATATGCCTGTCAGTTCTATCGTTATTTCATCCCTATTTTGCATATTCATTAGATAACTGTGGTGTTCGTAGGTTTAATGTTCCAGTATAAATGCCTCAATTTTTTTCGCTGCATGGTGATAGCTTGCTTTTAATGCCCCTTCACTTGTATCCAGTATCCGACTCATTTCTTCATAGGGCATTTCATCGTAATATCGAAGATTAAAGACCACCCGTTGCTTTTCCGGTAACTGTTGGATGGCCAATTGTAGTTTCCACTCAAGTTTATTGGCATCAAAATTACTGTCAGCCTTTACTTTATTACTCAATACTTCCACAACCTCGTCCATGCTAATAGATGCTTTTCGCTTTTGCTGCTCAATAAAACTTAGACATTCATTGGTAGCAATTCGATACAACCAAGTATACAAACGACTGTCTTCCCGGAAGTTTTCCAACCCCTTCCAAACCTTAATGAATATATTCTGCAATACATCATTCGCATCTTCATGATCTACTACCATCCTGCGAATATGCCAGTATAGTTTTTCCTGGTACTTTTTAATGATACCTGTAAACCCCTGCTCTTTTGTAGCCGGCTCCCGAAACTGTTGCAGTAATACCAAATCGTCTGATTGCATGCAGGGCTATTTTACGCTAATATAAATGCTCCTGCACGTTAGACCCCTGTTTTACACAAAAGTTTAATCTGTCATTAACTAACATTTGTTTTATAAAACATTATAGATCATTAGTTTATTAATCAAAATCTGTTAGTTTTTAGGATAAAAATGTATATTAGGGTATGTCAGCGCGTCAATATATCCAACAATTCAGGCGTAACGTAACGGATAAATATACCATTTACAACAGCCTTTTTGCTGCCTTGCCTTTTTCAGGCATTGCCAATGTAGGAGCTTTATTACCCATCCTTTCGCAAACCTGTGAGGATGATTATAAATCAGGGAAAAATCCGGTTGAGATCATCAACGACTTTTTTTTACAGCATACACCGGTTCGTGATGAAAAACAAAAAGTAGATCGCTTATTTAAGTTTGTTCAATACATCGAGCGACAAGTGGTGTTGTTTGATGCCATAGAAGATGCCGCATTCAATACCGTTAACAATATCGAAGGTCCGGGCAGTTTAAAAGCTTTGTACAATGAAGCAGTATTTGCCGGCAAAACACAAGCATTAAAAAATAAATTGAAGAAATTCAGGGTAAGGGTGGTATTGACTGCCCACCCCACACAGTTTTATCCGGGTAGTGTATTGGGTATCATTCATGACATGAGCGAAGCCATTGCTAAAAATGACTTCCATACCATCAATGAATATATTCAACAATTAGGCATCACTCCTTTCTTTAATAAAAAGCAACCCACTCCCTATGATGAGGCGTTGAACCTGATGTGGTACCTAGAAAATATCTTATACCATTCTATCGGTAATATTTACAATGTTATTGAACGAGATATTTTTGATCACACTTATGATGGCGACAATCCTTTTATTGAACTAGGCTTCTGGCCGGGCGGTGATAGAGATGGTAATCCATTTGTAAACGCAGCAACCACACTCAAAGTGGCGGAAGCCTTACGCAGTTCTATCACCCTATGTTATTACCGAGATATCCGCAAGCTCAAGAGAAGACTCACTTTCTCCAATGTAGATGTATTACTGCAAGAACTGGAAGCCATATTGTATGAAAATGTTTTTCGTCCAACAGAATCCGAGCCTATACACGCTAACACATTACTGGAAAAACTCTTCATCATCCAGCAGTTAGTAAAAGAAAAACACCATGCGCTCTTTTTACAAAGACTCAATAGCCTCATCCATAAGGTAAAAATATTTGGGACCCATTTTGCTACGATTGATATCAGACAAGATAGTCGTATTCATACCCAGGTCATTCAAAACATTCATGAAACACTGATCAACATTCGTGGCAAGGGATTATTGCCCGATGATTACAACCACCTTCCTGCTGCTAAAAAAATTGCCGTACTCAGTTCACTGGAAGATCAGCTCGACCCGACCCTATTTGAATCCATTACCCGAGATACCCTTGAAAGCATCTATGCCATTCAAACCATTCAACAACGAAATGGTGAGGCAGGCTGCAATCGCTATATAATCAGCAATTGTCAGAGTAGTTTGAATGTAATGGAAGTGTATGCGCTTTTCAAACTATGTGGCTGGAAAGAAGAATCACTAACGGTAGATATTGTGCCTCTTTTTGAAACCATTGATGATTTGGCCCAAGCTGAACAAACCATGAATGTATTGTATCAATTACCACTATACGCACATCATTTGAAGAAAAGAAAAATGCAGCAAACCATCATGCTGGGCTTTAGTGATGGTACAAAAGATGGCGGATACCTTCAAGCCAACTGGAGTATTTATACGGCGAAAGAAAACCTGACCGCTATTTCCAGAAAGTACAATATCAAAGCAAAATTTTTTGATGGTCGTGGTGGACCTCCGTCAAGAGGTGGCGGAAAAACACATAAGTTTTATGCATCCATGGGTTCTAATATTGAGAATGAAGAAATACAACTGACCATACAAGGACAAACGATTACATCAAATTTCGGCACCATTCAATCTTCTCAATACAATCTGGAACAATTGATGAGTGCGGGTATCAGTAATGAGTTGTTCGCCGACTCAAGAATACAATTATCACAACATGATCGTTTTCTGATGGAAGAGTTGGGTAGCATCAGTCATATCACTTATCAAAAATTTAAAACACCTCCGTTATTCCTTTCATACCTGCAACAATTCAGTCCATTAAACTATTACAGTAAAAGTAATATCGCCAGTAGACCTGCCAAAAGAGGTAGTGGCGGAGCTTTACGTTTTGAAGATTTACGTGCGATTCCTTTTGTAGGCAGTTGGAGTCAGCTGAAACAAAATGTACCGGGATTTTTTGGTGTAGGCACTGCATTAAAGACCATGAAAGAAAAAGGTTTGTGGGATGATGTAAAAGCCATGTTCAGAAATGTCTTATTCTTCCGCACGTTGATTGATAACAGTATGATGAGTATGCTCAAATCATTTTTTCCATTAACGGAATACATCAAAGAAGATCCCGAGTTTGGTGCGGTATGGCAAATGGTGAAAGACGAGTTTGATCTCACCTGCAATATGGTGCTGGAATTAGCGGAAGCAACTCAACTCATGGATGATGATCAACCCGGACGAGCATCGATTCAAATGCGTGATAAAATTGTGTTACCACTGCTCACCATACAACAATATGCACTCTATCAAATCAGAAACCATACCGGTGATGG
>JAGXQZ010000009.1 GCA_018336015.1 Algoriphagus sp.
ATCCAGATGAGGGGTGCGATGATGGCGATCAAGCAATACAAGGCACTATGCCACCAGCCCATGGGTAATACATAAAATTGTAAGATCACCAGTGCCGCAATCAATACTACCAACCATACGGCAACAAATAATTTAGCTGCATTAACACCCCAAACAATCGGCAGGGTTCTGCAGCCATATCTTCTGTCGCCTTCCATGTCTTCCATGTCTTTGATGACTTCACGGATGAGTGAGATGACAAAAGCAAAAGAAGCATATAAGATGGTTAGACGAAAGAAACGCACTTCTGAATGTCCGACAGATAGTAAATGTTTGATCTGTAAAGGTTGTTTAGAAAAGAACAAGATCAATATCACCCAAGCAGTAAGCAGTGATATCACCACATTACCTACCAATAATTGCTTCTTGAAATTGGTGGAATAAAACCATAACAATAAAATACTTCCCATGTTTGCCAATACCAGATGCCAGTACAAGGATACGGGTAATGCATATACCGTAAAGAACAATCCCAGCATACTGAGTAATAAGTGCCAGAAAATAACCCAGCGTCTGTTGATGACTGTGTTGACTACTACTTTATCGGGCTTATTAATTTGATCAATATTGAGATCAAAATAATCATTGATAATATTCCCTGCTGCTGCAATAAAAACAGAAGCCATTACGATGAACCAAAATTGTAATCGGGCTGCTGTTTCATCCGCACCATAAATGCGTTCATAGATACAGTACTCAAACAATAATTGTGTGAGTATGATGAACACCATATTGGGCCATCGGATGAGTCGTAAAAAAGCGCTGAGTAATTTCAAAAGAAAAAATTATACTACAAGATAAGTAATGCTGCAATGATCGCAGGTAAACAAACTATTATTTCGATGGAACGCTGGTATCTTCTCCCCAATCGTTTCGCAGTTTCAGCACTTTCTCAATCACATCACGCGCACATCCCATGCCTCCTGCCAGATGTGAGATATAGATAGATTTGTCTTTGATTTCTTGTGCTGCATCAGCGGGACAAGCAGGCAAACCTGCCAATTGCATTACTTCCAGATCAGGAATATCATCACCCATGTACAATACTTCCTGTTTTGGAATTTGGTGTTGAGCTAAATAATCAGCGAAGATTTGTTGTTTGTTATGCGCTTTCATCCACACTTCTGTAACACCCAACTTATTCAATCGATCTTTTACTTCCGGTGAATCTCCGCCGGAGATAATCAATACCCGATAACCTCTTTTGATGGCTAGTTGTAATGCATAACCATCTTTGATGTTCATTTTTCTAGCCATTACGCCATTGGGTAATACTAACAGTGTTCCATCTGTTAGTACACCGTCTACGTCGAAGACAAATGTGGTGATATGTTGAAAGGCGTTTAACATCGGCTTATTTTAAATAGCACGGGGCTTAAGCCCCGTGCTATTTAAAAATAATTATTTTTGGTTGTCTCTCCACTCATATACCCAAGCACTTTGGATCATCTCGAGATGTCCTTCGTTGCTTTCTTCACGCTTTCCTTCGAAATTAGGTATTTGCAGGATCCATTCCAGCAGGTCTGTGAAACGTATGCGATAGATTTTACTTTCGGTAAAATCATCACCAAAACGTTCATACAATTTCATGGCTATATCTTCATGATCTGCCCAATGTATTGGAGGTTCAAAATGGCTCATCTTATTTAATTTGAGAATTTGAAAATTTGAGAATTTGAAAATGTAATACCCGCAGAGGCGGATTGAAAATGGGTTGTATGACTTTTTTCATTCATTATAATTATTTCTCTCAGAGAAACAATCTCCTCATTTTCAAATTTTCAAATTCTCAAATTTTGAAATTGATATTATTCACCCAAAAACTGTGTCTGATCCGGCAACGTCACTTCTACTTCACCTGACCCTGCTTGTAATACACACTGACATCCTAATCTGGAATTCAGTCTAGGGTTGATGGCACGATCGATAAAATCTTCTTCTTTATCACTTAATTCTTCCAAATGCTCCATTCCTTTTTCAACGTATAAATGACAAGTACTGCAAGCACAAACTGCCCCACAGTTATGATGTAATTCGATACCATTATCCAGACAAACTTCCAATAAACTTTGATCAGGTTCAATACCTGTTAAAGTAACGGGCTCCAGTCCTTTCTGTTCAAATTTTACCTTAATAGTGTACATATCGGTTCCGTTTGGAGTGCAAAAGTATCTCAAATCAGTTTCTTTGCGACAGCAAATCTGCTTTTTAGTCCCGAATCACGGAATTTTCCTGTTAAAAACTACTGATGACCGAATTTATGGAGGATACTTTGGGTCATTTCATCATATATTTTCAACAAAACAGGCTCATCTGCCAATAAGGACCGGTGTTTTTCTATCGTCACACGGTCTCCTCTGAAAGCCGGTCCGGCTTGTGCCTTTTCAGGGTCTTGGACTTTAATTTGTGCAATTACCCCTTCGATCAAAGGATAAAACAAGGAAAAGTCGATCTCTTTTTCTTTTGCATAATCTGATGCCAAATGATATAGATGATTGGTGAAATTGGAGGTAATTGCTGCTATCAAATGCATTTGTAAACGTTTGTCATCATCAGCCCTACTTACCTGACGTGAAATACTCTCTGCTAATGATTCAATCACCTGTAATGCCGATGCTGAATTAGCGTCAATGATGATGGCAGATGAACCCAGACTTGACATATGAGAACGTATCATTTTCATAGGCCAAATCACCCCATAGTCATTTGAAACTCCTTGTAATACCTCTTTACTTACAGCGCCAGCCGCATGTACCAGTACTCCTGCCGTTATGGTCAATTGATGCGCAACTTCTTGAATCGATTTATCACTAACCGCTAATAAAAAAATATCTGCTTTTTGTGGTAATTCTTTCAAATCCGCGACAGCAACCGTCCCCAATTCATCCGCCAATTGTTTTGCCTTTTCGGGATCTCTGTTCCAGATAGCTGTAATGGCATGTCCAACCTGTTTGAAGGTTCTTCCCAATACCGTTCCTACATTACCGGCTCCTATCAGTACGACGTCCATATCTTTATATTATGGAAATGAAATTAGCACAAAGAGTTGTGATAGGCTACTATAAAACCAAACTACGTACCATCGGCATGGTTTCTCCGCGAATTGCTGCGGAACAGGCTTTTAAAATATTCTGTACCCCATATACCAAAGGCATCCAACAAAAAGAGCCGCTTGTTTTTCACAAAGCGCATCCCCAAACCTTTAGGTTTGAAGATTTACTGATCAAGGGCTTTCATTGGCTACCCGAAAAAACCAACGGTCAGAAAGTATTGGTGGTGCATGGTTTCAGCAGTTATGGTTATAAGTTTGAGAAATATGTGCAACCCTTATTAGCCGCCGGATTTGAAGTTTTCATGTTCGATGCACCCGCACATGGCTTGAGCGAAGGGAAGATCATTAATGCACTCATTTATAAAAAATTCTTAGGATCAATCGATCAGCGGTTTGGGAAGATGGATGCTTTTATCGCCCATTCTTTGGGTGGACTCGCCACTTCCCTGTTGGCAGAGGAGCTACAAGGAAAAAGAAAACTGGTATTGATAGCTCCGGCCACAGAAACCAGAACGGCTGTACACGGATTTTATAAGTTGTTTAAAATCAAAGGACAAGTGAGAGAAGAATTTGAGCAGATGATAGAACGTATGACCGGTAAAACCATGGATCATTTTTCGATTACCCGAGTGATGAGCAATATCCAGCTACCCGTTTTATGGATCCATGATCAACAAGATCGTATTTGTCCGTATGCCGATACTTTA
>JAGXQZ010000010.1 GCA_018336015.1 Algoriphagus sp.
GAAATTCCGATTGCTAAACGGTGTGATTTTCGTACAAATGAAATCTGGTATTTGAAGTAAAAAGGTTGCTTTTGATATGGAATCATCCTTTTTGAAAGTGTCTCTAGGGCAATTCTTTAGGAATCTAAAATTCTAACAGATGGGCATTTTTTTTTCTCTGTTTGAAAAAGCTTAACCTGAACAGAAAAAGTATCCTTTTTTTCGGTTACGATTGTGCGATTGTTCCTTTTAGGTATTGACACTGACTTTCTTTCTACTGAGACTGCTTACTGACTGCTTTTTTCAACTTTCTCAAACCTCCATCCCATTAAACGGATTAAAACGTCTACTTCCCACGCCCATGGCTACAGCGCGGCAGACGGTTTTGTCACCGTACTTCACGTTGAGCTTGTCGAGGGCTTGGTAGAGGTTGATTTGCTCTTGGCTGTCTTCGAAGAGCTTGATCTGATAATTGCCATAGACCAGATTACTGAAGCGCACGCCGATGAGACGGATAAGGAGTCGGCGGCTGTAGAGCTTTTTGAAAAGCTCCTTCACCACGGGCAAGAGCGTATGGTCTGCCGAGGTGTAGGGGATGCGCTGCTGCATGGTATGCGTCTCAAAGTCCGAGTAGCGGATCTTCACGCTCACGCAGGCGGTGAGTTGGCCTTTTTGTCGGAGCTTGGAAGCAAGCTGCTCGCACATGGCGATCATCGTGGCTTCGAGTAGCTTGATGTCGATGGTGTCCTCTTCGAAGGTATTTTCGGAGGAGATCGACTTGGCCTCAGAGTAGGGGACCACCGGGGATCGGTCGATGCCATTGGCTTTTTCCCAGATCATCTTCCCGTTTTTGCCAAAGGTCGCTTCCAGGAGTTGGGAGGGCATCTGCTGCAGCGTATAGACTTTTTTGACCCCCATGTTGTAGAGCGTTTGGGAGGTTTTCTCGCCGATCATGGGAATTTTGCGTACGGATAGTGGCGCGAGAAAGGGTTTTTCCTCACCCAAAGGCACTTGCTTTTCATTGTTGGGCTTTGCTTCACCGGTGGCGACTTTGGAGACGGTTTTGTTTTCCGATAGGCCCATGGAGATATTCAGTCCACTCTCGCGGATGATGCGCTGCCGGAGTTCGTGGGCGAGCTTGAAGCAGCCGAAAAACCGATCCATCCCGGTGAGATCGATGTAAAATTCGTCGATGGAGGACTTCTCAAAGAGAGGGACGGACTCCTTGATAATCTCGGTGACTTCATGGGATTTTTGGCTGTATTTCTCAAAATCCCCCCGCACGATCACTGCCTCAGGGCAGAGTTGCCGCGCGGTCCGCATGGGCATGGCCGAGTGCACGCCAAACTTGCGCGCCTCGTAGCTGCAGGAGGCCACGACTCCCCGGTCACTCGACCCCCCGATCAGGATGGGTTTGCCATTCAGTCGGCTGTCAAAAAGCCGCTCCACCGACACAAAAAACGTGTCCAAATCCATATGCACAATACTTCGCTTCCCTTCCATGGCTTTTGTCTATTTTATTGACAATTTATAGTCTATAAATTAGACAAAAAGAATAACTTTGATCGATCGAAGTTTCATATACTGACTGAAGTTGTCTTAATTTTAATGACTATGCATCTCCATTCCAACCTTAAGTTTTTGAGAAAAAAGAAAGGCTTGACTCAGCAGGAACTGGCTGATAGTTTGAAAATCACCCGTTCCAAACTGGCGGGTTATGAACTCAACATTACTCCACCTTTGGATACGTTGGTTCGGATCGCGGGGTACTTTAATGTTTCTTTGGATATTTTGGTTAAAGAAGACCTGACTACCTACTCCGAATACAAGCTCCGCGAACTGCTCGAGACAGATCAGTTTCTCCGAGGGCGAAGGCTACGGATTCTCTCTACCACGGTAGATGCTGAGGGACGTGAATTGATTGAGGTAGTGTCGCAAAAGGTCAAGGCGAGTTACTTGGCTGGATTTTCCGACCCGGAATTTATTTCCGAGTTGCCGCGATTTTCGCTGCCTTTTCTTCCCACAGACAAAAAACATCGGGTTTTCCAGGTGGATGGAGACTCCATGCTGCCGATTCCCAATGGGGCCTGGATCGTCTGCGAATACGTAGACGACTGGATGGCCATCAAAGACGGAGAGCGCTACGTGATCGTCACCGAGCAGGATGGGGTGACTTTCAAAATCGCTTACAACCGGATCAAAGTAGAGCAGAAGCTCTTACTTTGCTCCGCCAATCCAATTTACGTGCCCTTTGAAGTGGATATCGAGCAGGTGAGGGAAGTGTGGAAGTACCGTCTGGCGATAACGGGAAAATGACCAACGGACAATTAACAATGGACAATGATCGATTACCAATGGATAATTATAAATGCGTTGGTCGGGGTAAACTTTGTCATTGAGTTTGGTAATTGATCATTGAGTTTGTTCATTGACCATTGAGTTTGATAATTGATCATTGAAATTGAATTATGCCCATCATCTCTTCTCCATTTGGTAATATCCTGCTCGAGTCCCGCGAAGGCTGTCTGAGCCGCTTGCAGTTTACCGAGGAGCAAACCGACGGTGAAATTCTCGATCAGGTGCTTTTAAGCGCGAAGGAGCAGCTAGAGGAGTATTTTACAGGGAAAAGAAAAAACTTCGATATGCCGATCGGCTTGGGCGGGACGGACTTTCAGCGCAAAGTCTGGATGGAAGTGGCCAAGATTCCTTTTGGGCAGACGACGACTTACATGAAGCTTTCGCAAAAGCTTGGAAATCCAGCAGCTATCCGAGCTGTGGGTGCAGCGATCGGTGCCAATCCAATTTTAGTCATTCTTCCCTGTCATCGTATTTTGGGAAGTGATGGTAGCTTGACTGGCTATGCGGGTGGATTGGACAGAAAAAAGGCCCTCCTGGAGTTGGAAGGCCATGCGTTTCAGGGAAGTTTGTTTTAGTGCTCAGTGGTCAGTCGCAGTGAACTGAACACTGAGCACTGCTTACTGAGACTGCTTACTTCTCCTCCAGCTCTACGATCACCTCGATCTCCACCGCCATGTTGTTTGGCAGGGAACCTACTCCGACGGCAGAGCGAGCATGTTTTCCTTTTTCTCCAAATACTTCCACCATCAGATCTGAAAATCCATTGATGACAGCAGGTTGGGCGGTAAACTCAGGGGTAGCATTGACCATGCCGAGTACTTTGACAAATTGCTTGATGCGGCTCAGATCGCCAGTGGCAGCTTTCAGCACAGCAATGATTTCTAACCCTGTGGCCCGGGCAGCTTCATAGCCTTGCTCCACGCTCAGATCAGCGCCGACTTTACCGTAGATTTTTGGCCCACTGCCTGCCAGATAGAGGAGATTGCCCACTTGCTTCCATTTTACATAGTTGGCAATGGGCTGGCTCACCTCGGGTATGGTGAGCCCAAGTTGTTTGATTTTTTCCTCGGGGGTTTGGGCTTTTGCGGAGTGGGTGGCAAACGCAAAAATCATCAGGGAGAGCAGGAATATAACCTTTTTCATAAATCAGGGATAGAATTTACCGTTTCTAAGCTAATCCTTTCTTGCTACTTTTGGTAGGTTTTTCTCCTCATTCCTATGCAAGCTCTTGAGATTATTCCCTATTCATCCAGTCTTCAACCGCATTTTGAATCGATCAATAAGGCTTGGGTGACCAAGTATTTTTCCCTCGAGCCCTTTGACATCGATCAGCTTGAGCATCCGGAAGAGACTATTTTGGCTCAAGGAGGAGAAATTATTTTTGCTAAAGTAGGAGAGGATATCCTAGGTACGGTGGCATTAATTCCCAAAGAATCGGGAGATTGGGAAATGATTAAGATGGGGGTAAAGGAGTCAGCACAAGGCAAGGGAATCGGAATGGCCCTTGGCAAAAGACTATTGGAACTCGCAAAACAAAAGGGAGCAAGACGTGTAGTCCTGTATTCCAATACCAAGCTGGAAGCGGCCCTTAGAGTCTATGAGAAACTTGGATTTACACATTGCAACTTGGAGTGTGGAACGTATGGAAGATGTAATGTAAAAATGGAATTTGTTCTTTAAATACCTGATTTAGACTAACTTTTATCAGGTTTTGCACTGATTTTTCACAAATTAATTTCCAATAACTATGGGGAAATTTGGTCATACACCAAAATGATCTACCCCATGAAAACTATCGTCGTTCCTTTCGATTTTTCGGAATATTCGCTGGCTGCATTGCAGACAGCCCAAAGGATCAGTGTCAAATCCGGAGCAAAAATTATCTGTGTCACCGTAGTGCCCTCAGAAGTTGATTGGGATTTATTACCTGTTGAAGGAAAGCAAAAATATCCCCAGCTCATCGAGCAAATTGAGGAAGCCAAAACTGTGATTCCCAATTACCTGAAGCAAATAGCTCCTGCAAAAGCTCCCATTGAAGTTTTAGTAAAAATAGGTGTTCCATCCGAACAGATTTTGCGTGTAATCGAAAAATCAAATGCTGACTTAGCTGTTTTGGGAGCCTACGGCAAAGGATTTTTAGACGGTAAATTCATCGGTTCCAATCTTCAAAAGGTGCTTCGCCTTTCTCCTTGTCCAGTTTTGGCTGTAAAAACGGCGATGGATGGAAATGCATTCCGAAAGATTGCCTTTGCCTCCATCTTTAATGAGTCCTCCAAAAAAGCATTTTCAAAAATCGTCCCATTTGCCAAGTTGTTTAAGGCATCTGTTCACTTGGTTTACATCAACACCCCGGAGAATTTTGTGAGCTCTACTGAATCCGAACACGAGATGTCCGGTTTTTCCAAGGGACACGAGGAATTGATTTTGCACACCCATGTATTTAATCATAAAAATGTAGAGCAGGGTATCATTGAGTTTTGCAAGTCTAAGGATATTGAATTGATGGCGGTAGTTTCCGGTGATCGCAAGGGAATGTCTTCCTATCTGATAGGCACTACTGATACGCTGATCTTCAAGTCTGATATGGGGATTCTCAGTGTCAAAGCTTCCTAAGTGAGCTTCTTTTTTCGAAGCCACATCAATGAAAAGACCAAGCGAGAGATCTAGCTTGGTCTTTTGATTTTGTGCATTTTTTTGGTGATTACCAGAATCTGAATCGCTTTTCGTAAATCCTGTTTCGGAAGATCCAGTTGTCAAAAATATCCTCAGAGAGGTAGATCTCTACGCCCAAACCTACCGTCATGTATCCGTCAAACCGGTGTGTGAGTCCGGAACCTCTACGTATCCTTCCTCCATTTCTCAAAATTCCATCCACATCAGGCTGACCATTATCCAAAACATACTTTGGATTTCGGATCGCTAGCCTGAGTCTGTCGGGATTTTGTCCCGATACATAATCCTGCACCAAATCCTGATAAAACTCGCTGACATTATACGCAGATATGTCATCCATGTAATCAGTGAGTGTCCATCGGTAATTTCCCTCAAACTTAAGGTCCATGTACACATTGAGCTTGTACTTGAATCCCAGTCCCATCGGGAATACCACGATGTATTTTTCGTAAGGATTGTTTTCTAGCTGAAGAGGTCGCAGATCCACCCAATTTCCATCGAGTTGGGCTTGAGGATTATTGGTAGACATACCCACTCCAGCAAAAATGTAGGGATTCCACAAGTGACGGGTGATGTTGTTGACCTTTACGGGATGAAAATAATACTCGAAAATGCTTGATACCTCCCAATTCTTAGCTTGAAAATGCAGATTTCTGGGAGTCCGATAAGCTCGGGGATCAGAGGGTACATCTGTTCCTGACATTTTATAATAGGTCCCTTCCAGTCTTGTTTTGAGATGTGTGCCGAATATATAATTCACCGAAAAGTTAGCATGCCAGTCAGGTTGTACCCCTTCGTTATACCTCCAAAAGGAATATAATTCACCAAAGTATTGGGTAGGTCCAATGCTGGCTGAAATCGACCATGGCTCTTCAAATCGGTAGCGATAAAAACTTTGTGAGTGCGCTCCCAAAGAGATACTAAAGAATAAAACAATGAGTAACTTTTTCATTTTCACACTGGTCGAAGATATGCCAGTCTTATCCAACGCACAAAAATTAGCCTAATTTCCCAATTATTCAAATCCTTGAGTCTGAGTAATATCATTTCCATTGGAAGTGTAATGATCCGATTGAAGCCTTTGTTACAGTTTGTTTGATCATTTACCCGATTGAGATCCTTTCTTTTCAATCTTGATCGGACTGATTCTCACGTTTGCCATAGGTGCATTTCCGGGTTATCCGTCTTAACATCTGGGTGAATTGATGTAATTTTGGCACATGAGTAAGCAAAGAGAAGAATTAGAACACCGACTCCGACTCCGCAACATCAAGCTGTCTGACTATGAGGATATCCGAGAGATCATGGTATCTATCTATAGAAATCAGGGCGGTGCCTGGACTAAGGCAGAACTTAAAAATCAGCTGAAAGTATTTCCGGAAGGCCAAATCTGTATCGAGGACAACGGAAAAGTAATTGCCGCTGCGCTGAGTATTATCGTGGATTATGCCAAGTTTGGAGATAATCACACCTATGATGAGATTACCGGCTATGGCAAATTTGACACCCATGATCCGGATGGGGATACCTTATATGGTACCGACATTTTCGTCCATGCCGACTACCGAGGGATGCGATTGGGTCGCCGACTCTATGATGCCCGAAAGGAGCTCTGTGAAAATCTTAATCTCCGCTCCATCATTGCAGGAGGCAGGATTCCCGGCTATTCCAAGTATGCAGATGAAATGACCCCCCGCAAGTACATTGACTTGGTTAAGAACCGTGAAATCTTCGATTCGGTGCTTTCTTTTCAGCTTGCTAATGAATTTCACGTTCGAAAAGTAATCACCAAATACCTCCCAGAGGACACTGACTCCCGAGCGTATGCAACCCTTCTGGAGTGGATCAATATCTACTACGAAAAGGACGAAAAACTCATCGGTAACAAGAAGTCGATTGTCCGTCTCGGACTCGTGCAATGGAAAATGCGTCGATTCTCCAATGTGGATGATCTGATGCAACAGGTGGAGTTTTTCGTGGATACAGTCTCCGGTTATAAATCGGATTTTTGCCTGCTTCCAGAGTTTTTCAATGCACCCATGCTTGCCGAATTCAATGACATGGATGCTTCTGAAGCGATCCGAAATCTGGCTGATTATACCGATGAAATCGTCGGTCGAATGAGCGAATTGGCTGTATCCTACAACGTAAACATCATCGCCGGGTCAATGCCTGAATATGATGGTAAAAAACTTCGAAATGTCAGTTACCTCTGTCGCCGTGATGGCACTCAGGATAAACAATACAAACTCCACATCACCCCAGACGAAGCGGCCTATTGGGGTTTGCAGGGAGGTAATGGCATCAATGTATTTGATACCGACGCCGGACGCATTGGGATTTTGATCTGTTACGATGTGGAATTCCCCGAGTTGGGCAGAATTCTGGCGGAGCAGGAGATGGACATCCTCTTTGTGCCTTTCTGGACGGATACCAAAAATGCCTTTCTCCGAGTAAACACCTGTGCTAAGGCTCGGGCGATAGAAAATGAATGCTATGTAGCCATTACCGGTTCGGTGGGTAACCTTCCCAAAGTGGAAAACATGGATATTCAATATTCCCAAGCGGCGATTTTCTCTCCTTCGGACTTCTCATTCCCTCACGATGCTACAGTAGCGGTAGCTTCGGAAAATGCTGAGACGACCATCGTAGCCGATGTGGACCTGGATTTACTTACCAAGCAGCGTAAAGCAGGCAGTGTGCGAAACCTCGAACAGCGCCGACTTGACCTATATTCTATTCAATGGAAACAGAAAAAATAATTCAGGATTACCTGAGTCATGTACCCCAAGAGGTATTTGAAAAAGCAAAAGGGATCAAAGTCCTGATCACCGATGTTGATGGTGTGCTTACCGATGGAGGAATCATTTACGACGACCTCGGTACTGAGTATAAAAAGTATAATGTGAAAGATGGTCTGATTGTGCAGCATCTGAAAAAAGCCGGATTCTTGGTGGGTGCCATTACCGGTAGAGCTTCGCAAGTAGTCGAAAATCGATGCGAAGAGCTTCGGTTTGACTTTCATTACCATGGGGTCAAAGACAAGTGGAAAAAGCTGACTGAGGCTTTGGAGACGATGGAACTTACTGCTGAGGAAGTGGCCTACATCGGAGATGATCTGATCGATTTGCCCGTTTTGACCAAAGTGGGTCTGTCTGTAGCACCGGCCGATGCCTTGCCTTATGTCAAGTCACAGGTTCATTACACTTCTCCCTTTACTGGTGGAAAAGGGGTTTTCCGGGAGTTTGCAGATATACTTTTGCATGCCAAAGGGCAGCTGATTCCATTAATTGAAACTTTATCCCACAAGGAATAATGATACGAAATACCAGTCCCATGAAGATCCGAGAGGGTGTCGTTTTGGGAAGTGACAAACCGGTTCTATTTGCTGGCCCCTGTGCAGTGGAGAGCTTTGATATCTGTTTGGAAATCGGGACCAAAGTAAAAGAATGGGCTACTGCGCATGGATTTTCCTATGTGTTCAAAGCTTCTTTTGATAAAGCCAACCGCACCTCCTCCGGATCATTCCGCAGTATTGGCATGGACAAATCGCTGGAAGTTCTGCAGCGGGTTGGTCAGGCATTGGATGTTCCTTTGGTTACCGATATTCACGAAAGTTATCAAGCCGCTGAGGTTGCAGAGGTAGTGGATGTGCTTCAGATACCTGCGTTTCTCTGCCGTCAGACGGACTTATTGTTGGCGGCGGGCAATACCGGTAAGGCAGTAAAAATTAAGCGAGGTCAATTTATGGCACCTGAAGACATGCAGTACGCAGTCAAGAAGGTGCGATCCACAGGAAATGAGAATGTTTGCCTGACAGAGCGTGGCTTCTCATTAGGTTATCACAACCTTGTCGTGGATATGCGTGGCCTTCCGATTATGCGTCAGTTTGCGCCAGTCGTTTTTGACATCACACATTCCGTGCAGCAGCCGGGGGGACAAGGAGGAAGCAGTGGCGGTCAGCGAGAGTTTGCGCCGATTTTGGCGAGAGCAGCAGCGGCTACTGGGATTGATGGATTCTTCATTGAGACACATCCCGAGCCAGCTAAAGCCCTCAGTGATGGTCCTAATTTGATCCCATTGCACCGCATGGGGGATTTCTTGGAAATGCTCAAAGAAGCGTGGACTTTGGGAATAAAGTATCAGGATTTTCAGGTAGAATAATGAATTAAGCCATGATCAGAATAAGACTTTTCTTCTTTGCTGTTTGTGTTGGGTTTTTTCAATCATTCAGTTTAGCGCAAGGTCTTTCGGATCAGATTAGAATTAGTTTGGAAAAAGCCACCCAAGAAAAGCCCCATGTCTTGGGTGGTATTTTTTTGAAAAATGTAGGGGAGGTCTATCAGTTTTATGCGCAGAGAGGTTTTGAACCCGTATGGAGCAAAGCGTCTGTGCTTACCGAAAGAGCCTATGAACTGCGCTTTGAAATCCGACAATCCAAATTTGATGGACTCAAACCAAGTGATTATCATTTGGCTTATTTCGAGTCTGCCTTTAGCCTTGCCGAGCAGCGCAAAAAGTCCGGTGAACCATTAAGCATTCTTTCGCTCACTCACCTGGAAATTGTCCTGACTGATGCATTTTTTGAATTGGCGGAGGACTTGGCCATAGGAAAACTCAATCCTGCTTCGCTCAAAGCGACTTGGTCCATCCCTCGCAGGTCAAAAAGTCTGGACCACGGGTTCCTTTTGTTGGAAGCCCTACGAAATGAAGACTTGAGGTCAGGTTTGGCCAAGCTTTATCCCAAAAATCCGCTCTACCAAAAAGGAAAGCAGTTGATGAGAGAATTGGATGAAAGGGCAAAAAAGGATTCCATTGCCTGGAAGCCAATTAAAATTGATCGATTGATCAAAGTAGGAGAGTCCAATGGTCAGATTCCAGCAGTGAGAGAAAGATTAGCTTTTTGGGGGTTCCCTTCGCCGGAGTTATCTAAAGATTCTAAAATTTTCGATTCGTTGCTATTTGAGCAAGTTATCCGATATCAACAGTCCAAAGACATGGTTCAGGATGGCGTTTTGGGTCAAGTGACATTGGCTTCGCTCAATGAATCCCCCGCGAGTCTCATGGATAAATTGGCGGTGAATTTGGAACGACTTCGGTGGATTCCGGATGAATTCTTTGAAGGGGAAACCATTTTTGTCAATATCCCCAGTTTTCATTTAGTCTATCGTTCTGGAGCAGATACCTTATTCTCCACCAAAGTGATCGTCGGTACAGTCAAGCATCAGTCCCCCGTGTTTACCGCGCCGATGAGTTATTTGGTGATGAGTCCCTATTGGAATATTCCTCCTTCGATCGCCAGAAATGAAACCATACCTGCCATCAAAAGAAACCCAAGTTACCTGGAAAGTAATCGAATGGAGGTGGTGAATAGTGCAGGAAATTCGGTCCCTCCATCTGCTGTCAACTGGAATGCCCGGCCTTTTCCCTATTTGATCCGACAAAAACCCGGAGAGGACAATGCTTTGGGTCTAGTCAAGTTTATGTTCCCCAATCCTAATAATGTGTATCTGCATGATACTCCTGCTAAGCAACTTTTTGATCGGGAAATTAGGACATTCAGTCACGGGTGCATCCGAATGCAAAATCCAAAGACCTTTGCTGACTTATTGTTAAAAAACAAGCCGGAATGGACTTCAGATAGGATTTGGGAAGCGATGAATCAGTCCAAAGAGCAAATCGTCCAGTTGGATAAAAAAATTCCTGTAGTGATTACCTATTTAACATTGACCATGGATGCCAAGGGCAACCCACAATTTAGGCAGGACGTGTACCAAAGAGATGCTGAGGTCCTATCGCTCTTGAAGCGGTAATAATCATGGCTGTAAAAGAGGGATTTGCGAAAGGTAAGTCTGGTCTGGTGCATAGATAAAAAGTAAGGAACCTTCCTTCATTAGGTCAATGACCTCTCTGGAAAGTTCAGTCGGAACTGCAGGGCATCCTAGACTTCTTCCCAATCTTCCTGACATTTTGGCGACTTCTTCCCGCGCATAGTCTGCTCCATGAATGACGATTGCTCTGTTTCTAGCTTGGTCATTTATCCCTTTTTCCAGTCCATCCAGACGGAGAGAATACCCATGTTTACCTTGATAGGTCTCCCCGGTTTTGTAAAATCCAAGGCTACTTTGATTGGATTCGGGAGTATTGGAAAATTTTTCTGCCATCAACATTCCTGAATTTCTTCCATGGGATACTACCGTGTGTAGCAGGATGTCCTGTTTGGCGACATCAATGATCCAAAGCCGCTTTTCGGTGGAGGGAAGTGAGAAATCAATTACGCTCAAAATTGGCTTTTTGAGCTCATTTTCAAGTTTTTCATACCCCTTTAAGGCAAGATCCAAAGCTGCAAGAGAAGGAAGATCGGCATGTTTTGCTGACAGATTATCGATTAAGATTTCTGTTTGTGACTTTGAATTTGAGGTGTTAGTGGCGATTGGCTCTTTGTTAGATAAACCTAGATTTGAGATCAACCAAATCAACGGAATTAGAAATCCTTGTGATACAGTCATAGTTGGGTTGCGGTAGGTTGGGTGATCGCTGCTTTAAGCTATGTCCCAGATTGTCAAAAACTTTGCCAGGCTAACTTTTGTCAGGTGCCAAAACGGAACCAAATGCCTACTTCAAATAGTTCTTGTCGTGATCTGTAAATGAGCTGTTTTTGGGCAGAGGTTTAATTCTGGTTACTTTTGCAATCTTGCCTTAAATTAAACGACTGACTTGCAGAACATTGATCTTTTTGTTTAAAAGAATTTTGAATCTGTTAAACAAAAAAATCCTTTACCCTGTTCTTATCCTCAATGAAAGTATCCGTATTTAGAAAAGAGCATTTCAACGCAGCTCATCGCTTAGCTAACCCAAGCTGGTCAGCAGAAAAAAACGAGGCTGTATTTGGAAAGTGTAACAATCCCAACTACCACGGCCACAACTATGAGTTGATTGTGAAATTGAAAGGGGAAATCGACCCTGATACAGGGTACGTTTATGATATGAAGGTACTGAGCGACCTGATTAAAGTGTATGTTTTGAATAAGTTTGACCACAAAAATTTAAACTTGGATACCGATGAATTTAAAGATCTTAATCCCTCAGCGGAGAATATTGCAGTGGTTATTTGGAATATTCTGAGAGAAAAAATTGATCGTAAATTTGAGTTAACCATTCAGCTCTATGAAACAGAAAGAAACTTTGTTGAATACGATGGCAATTAATATTGCACGCGCGTCATTCGAAGAAATCGGGGAGGAGCATGTTGGCACCTCTCTTCAAACTCCACTCCGTGAGGATGCATTCAAAATGGATGACGAACTCAAAGTAGAGCTGATTGAAAAGCACTTTAGAGAAATCATGCACATTCTTGGGCTTGATTTGACTGACGACAGCCTAAAAGGCACGCCACACCGAGTGGCTAAAATGTATGTTAAGGAGGTTTTTGCGGGGTTAAATCCTAAAAATAAACCTGCCGCGAAGCTGTTTGAAAACAAATACAAATACAATGAAATGCTTGTGGAAAAGGATATTACTTTCCATTCCCACTGCGAGCACCACTTTGTTCCGATCTATGGCAAAGCACATGTCGCCTACATCTCTAATGGCAATGTGATAGGACTTTCCAAAATCAATCGGATCGTTCAATACTTTTCTAAGAGACCGCAAGTACAGGAAAGATTGACCATGCAGATCGGTAATGAACTCAAGGAAGTTCTCGGCACAGATGATGTAGCGGTGATTATGGATGCTTACCACATGTGCGTAAGCTCCAGAGGAGTAAATGACACCAACAGTTCTACGGTGACCTCATTTTTCTCGGGAAAATTTGAAAAAGACGAACAAAGCCGCAATGAATTTCTTAAGTACATCAGTCTTAAGAAGTAATAGAGTAACCGCTTGCTAAACCAACATAAAACCCTGCCAACTGCAGGGTTTTTTTTGCGAGTAATGCAAACAAAAACATCCTAATCTGATTTAATTAAAAAATCAAATTACTCATGGAAGGCAAGAATGTTGTGATTATTGGAGGCAACTCCGGAATAGGAAAAGCTACTGCAGAACTGCTTCAAGCGGCAGGAGCCAATCTCTTTCTATACTCTAAAAGCGGGTCAGGAACCACAGCTTTGGATACTTCAGTAGATTTTGAGGAAATTCCGGGATTGCCTGAGGTCATCGATGGAGTAGTCTATGCACCTGGTACGATTAACCTTAAGCCTTTCCACAGAATTTCCATGGATGATTTTAAAAGGGAAATGGAAGTCAATTTTTTTGGAGCTGTAAGGGTGCTTCAGGCTTGCCTTAAGGGACTCAAAAAATCATCGGCACCTTCGGTGGTTTTATACAGTACCGTAGCGGTACAGACAGGCATGGGCTTCCATGCCGGGATAGCCTCCGCCAAGGGTGCGATCGAAGGCCTTACCAGATCCCTGGCTGCCGAATGGGCTCCATCCAAAATCCGTGTGAATGCCATCGCGCCATCATTGACAGAGACTCCCTTGGCTTCTGCCTTACTATCTACACCAGAAAAGAAAGAGGCTTCCGACAAGCGGCATCCCTTGGGAAGAGTAGGCTCGGCCTCGGACATTGCTGCTTCCACCCTATTTTTGCTGTCTCCACAATCGAGCTGGATGACAGGACAAATCCTTCATGTAGATGGAGGTATGTCTACATTAAAATAATTTAAACAATTACCCTAGGCATATTGTCTGTATTGCGGGTATGGTCCCGAGATGAAAGCGCTGTGAATATGAAGACTCCACCTGAATCATTCCTGTTGTTTAAGGAAGAATTGAGGAAGGCCCAACTCGAGAAAGAAAGGCTTCAACACTACTACGAGCAAAAACTGGCAGAAGTCAATCAGGAACTTTGTCGCCTGAAGGAGCAGATTCAGTCCCAACAAGATATGATGCGGACTACGCTTGAATATGCCTCCAACCTAGAAAACCGATTGACAGAAGTCAAAGAGGAAGTGGCTCATGCTACCTCCAGAAGTCGTAATTCCATCTATTAATTCTACACTTTCAGCAATGAACGAGACGATAAACTCTTCCGAAATTCAAGACTTTGTAGTAGCCTTTGAGCAGCGTTATGCCAGGGTTTGGGTCAGCCATGAAAGAAAGACCATCATTTGTGAGCTTTTGGCTGATTACATTCCGATCGAAGATTTCAAACTCACGTTTGGTCAGATCGGGGAGATAGTCAAGGCAGGTGATTTTGAAAAATTCATCTTCGATAAGCGATCCCTGAGAGCTTTCCACCAACCGACTATGGAGTGGTACTTCATTTTTTGGAAAAAGGAAATGCTGGAATTTGGGGTCAAAACCCATCGAAAAATCCTCCCTGCAGAGAAGTGGTTTGAAAAAATGGTACAAATTGCTAAAGACCAGATTCTCCAAACTTATCCAGACAATATCATCGATCAGCTGGACATTCGGTACTGCGATACCATCGAGCAGGCTATTGAGATATGATGAAGCACTGGACACTGGATCAGGTTATGGAAGAAGATTCTTTTTATAGAAGGAATCTCATCAACTGTCTGTCCGGCTACAAAAGTCTCAATCTCATCGGCACTAAAAACGCGGAAGGGGTCACAAATCTTGCCCCATTTTCTCAGGTTTTCCATATCGGAGCAGCACCTCCCTTGGTAGGAATTCTTTTTCGCCCACACACCGTCAAGCGGGATACGTTAGAAAATATACTGCAAACCGGCTTTTTCACACTCAACCATGTTATTCCCACATTTTACAAAGAAGCCCATTGGACAGCAGCAAATTGGGAAGGCAGCGAGTTTGAAGGCACAGGACTAATCGAGGAATTCAAACATGGTTTTTACGCGCCATTTGTGAAAAGCAGTCCCGTGCAGTTGGGTTGTTCCTTAGTAGAAACTCAGACGCTCCAAGTCAATCAAACGGTTCTTCTGATTGCCAACGTGGATCATATTTTTGTGGAGGAAAAAGGCCTTCGATCTGATGGTTCATTGGATTTGAATACCTTGGACACAGTCACAGTAAGCGGATTAGATGAATACCACGTAGGTGAAAAATTAGGTAGATTGGCGTACCCAAAACCTGGAATACTTCCAGCAGAATTCTAATTCTACTAACTTATTGCTCAACAAAGGGTTTGAGATCAATTGTTTTTTGAAAAATCTGAAACCCGAAATCAAATATCTCATATCCAACAACTTGCAGCTTCTTGAACTCACCGACGCCGGACTTTATTGTCCTCCTGCCGGGATTTTCATCGATCCTTGGAAGCCTGTGGATCGTGCCGTAATCACGCATGCGCACTCGGACCATGCCCGTTGGGGAATGAAGCATTACTTAGCACATCAAGATTCAGCAGAGGTGATGAAGTTGCGTCTTGGAGCGGATATCAGCCTCCATACACTCGAATATCAGGAAAAACTTGAGGTAAACGGCGTTAAAATCAGTCTTCATCCTGCGGGACATATTCCGGGTTCGGCACAGGTCAGGTTGGAATATCAGGGGAAAGTGGCCGTGGTCAGCGGGGATTACAAAGTCGAAAATGACGGATTTGCTACACCCTTCGAACCGGTGAAGTGCCATGAGTTTGTCTCTGAGTGCACCTTTGGACTACCGATCTATAAGTGGGAATCTCAGGTTGAGATTTTTTCACAAATCAATTCCTGGTGGAAAGAAAATGCTTCAGAAGGGCGTAACTCCGTTCTTTTTGCCTATTCCTTGGGAAAAGCCCAGCGCATCCTTCAAAATCTCGATCGAGAGATTGGGGAAATCTTCGTCCATGGAGCCATCTGGAATACCAATCAAGCGCTGATGGCGAATGGGATTCCGCTTTGGGATGTGCCCAAAGTGACTCACGACATTCCAAAGAATCGATTCAAAGGGGACTTGATTATCGCTCCGCCTTCAGCAATGGGCACACCCTGGATGCGTAGATTTTCTCCTTATCGAACTGGGATTTGTTCGGGTTGGATGGCGGTGCGGGGTACGAGGAGGAGAAGAGCAGCGGATCGTGGATTCGTGCTCTCTGACCATGCCGATTGGGAGGGATTGATCCAGGCAATCACTGCTACCGGAGCTGAAAAAGTCTACCTCACGCATGGTAGTACGGCGTCTTTTGGACGCTTTCTTCAGGAAGAAAAAGGGATTGATGCGGTCGAATTGCAGACACTTTTTGGAGTAGAGGAGGTAGAATAAAAGGATTTAGGCAGCAGGATTTAAAAATTGAAAGATTTTAAGATTGGATAATTGTGGCTCAAAACAATAACTTCCAGTTTCCTAGGCTAAATCACTCCCCATGTCCAAGTTTTTGATGTTCATTTTCCTAAGTCTATTATTGGCATCCTGTCAAAACCCTACTACAAATGACATTGATGAGTACATAAATACTGTCACCGGACCGATATTGATTGACTCGATGGGATTGACGCTGATCCACGAGCACATGTTGGTGGACTTTATCGGGGCGGATTCAATCAGTCCGGACCGATGGAATCGAGATTCGGTTGAAAAGAAAGTTCTTCCTTACCTATTGGAGGTTAAGAAATATGGAGTTCGAACGATTTTGGATTGTACTCCAAGCTATTTGGCGAAAGATCCCTTACTCCTTAAATCACTGAGTGAAAAATCGGGAATACAAATCCTGACCAATACCGGATTCTATGGAGCAGTAGGCGGGAAGTACCTTCCTGATTTTGTCCAAACCGAAACTGCCGAAAAATTGGCCAAGCGGTGGATAGATGAATTCCAAAATGGAATCGAGGGCACGGGGATCAAACCCGGATTCATTAAGATCTCCGTCAACGAAGCGGACACGCTTTCAGCAATCGATCAAAAGCTCGTTCGCGCTGCCGCCATCACGCATCTGAATACAGGTTTGACCATTGCTTCCCACACCGGAACTTGGAAGACTGCGGCTCAGGAATTGAGGATTCTTCAGGAAATGGGAGTGGAGCCTTCGGAATTTGTATGGGTGCATGCACAAGCTGAGGAAGATTTTGAAAACTATCGAAAGGCTGCCGAAATGGGCGTTTGGATCAGTCTGGATGGGATTGGCTGGTCGATTGATCCGTATGTGGACCGTCTAGTTTTTGCCAAGGAAAATGGGATTTTGAGGAATATCCTGATCTCCCATGATGCAGGCTGGTATGACCCTGCCAAAGCGGGTGGAGGAGATTTTCAGCCGTTTACCAACATTTTTGAAAAGCTGATTCCAATACTGAATGAAAGGGGTTTTTCCGAGAAAGATTGGGATTTACTTTTAAACAAAAATCCAAAGTTAGCTTTTGAAGAAACAATAAGCATTTGGTTAGTTGAGTCAACTACCTTTTCATTATGGTAGAAATTGGGATAATCCTCCAATCTCCTCCCAAATTTTCTTTGCCTTATTTCTGCAAGCCAGTTCGCCTGCTTACCTTTGCGCATGGCAGAACAAATCCTGATCCTAGATTTTGGATCTCAATACACCCAGCTGATAGCAAGACGAGTCCGCGAACTCAACGTTTATTGCGAAATCCACCCCTACAATAAAGTTCCCGAAATCACTTCCGATATCAAGGGAATCATTCTTTCCGGTTCGCCTTGCTCCGTGCGAGACGAAGGTGCTCCTGATGTCAATACCGATGCTTTCCGCGGCAAACTACCTGTATTGGGGGTGTGCTACGGAGCTCAACTTTTAGCCAGCAAGTACGGGGGAGAGGTTCTTCCATCCACCATTCGTGAATACGGACGGGCTAATCTCGATCACATCGATCTTCATCACGACTTGCTCAAGGAAATGACCCACGGATCCCAAGTGTGGATGTCGCATGGGGATACCATCAAAGAACTTCCTGCAGGATTTGAAGTCATAGCCAGTACGTCTTCCGTCCGTGTAGCGGCTTTCAAAGTCGAAGGTGAAAAAACCTACGGGATCCAGTTTCACCCGGAAGTAACGCACTCATTGGAAGGCAAAAACCTGCTCAGAAACTTCGTGGTGGGTATTTGTGGCTGTTCTCAGGATTGGACTTCTGATACTTTTATAGATTCTACAGTTGCCGAGCTAAAAAAGAAAATCGGTTCGGATAAGGTGGTCATGGGCCTATCCGGAGGGGTAGATTCTTCTGTGGCTGCGACTTTAATCCACAAAGCAATTGGCGATCAACTGACTTGCGTGTTTGTGGACAATGGATTGCTTCGCAAAAATGAATTTGAGGAAGTCCTCGATTCGTACAAGCACATGGGCTTGAATGTGATCGGAGTGGATGCCAAGCAGCGTTTCTACGATGCCTTGGCGGGTTTGACTGATCCAGAAGCGAAACGGAAAGCAATCGGTCGCGTATTTATCGAAGTGTTTGACGACGAAGCGCACAAGATTGAAGGAGTGAAATGGTTGGGACAAGGAACTATCTATCCTGATGTGATTGAGTCTGTTTCTGTCAAAGGTCCATCCGCTACCATCAAGTCCCACCACAATGTAGGAGGCTTGCCTGATTTCATGAAGCTTTCTGTAGTCGAGCCTTTGAATACCCTTTTCAAAGATGAGGTACGAGAAGTAGGTCGGGCTTTGGAAATTGTGGAAACGATTATCGGTCGTCACCCTTTCCCGGGACCAGGTTTGGCTATTCGTATTTTGGGAGATATTACCGAAGAAAAAGTGAAAACCCTCCAAGAGGTGGATCATATTTTCATCCAAGGATTAAAGAATCATGGCCTCTACGATCAGGTTTGGCAGGCTGGAGCGATTCTCCTTCCGATTCAGTCGGTAGGTGTCATGGGAGACGAAAGGACCTATGAGCGAGTGGTCGCACTCAGAGCTGTGGGTTCTGTCGATGGGATGACAGCGGATTGGATTCACCTTCCCTATGAGTTTTTGGGCAAAATGTCCAATGAGATCATCAATCGGGTGAAAGGGGTGAATCGAGTCGTGTATGACATCTCCTCCAAGCCACCGGCAACCATCGAGTGGGAATAAGATTGCAATAGACTTAAACCGGGCCAAACGCCCGGTTTTTTTATTTGTACCCACAAGGTGTCATTCATTTACATAGCGATGCAATCAAGATCAAGGGTCCAGATTCATGCCTACTTTTGGACATTGGTTTTGCAAAATAGGATCAAAAAAACACAGTATGGGTCTAGAGAATTTGTTGATGTTTTCGGTTCTACTCTCCACAGGAATCGTCCTCGTCTACAAGCAAGTGAGTTTGTTTAAGCTGGCAACAGAATCCTCGGCAGAATCACAGAAGAATAAATCAGTGTCTATAGAACCTCATCAAAAAATGGAAACATCAGCTATCAAATCACAATTAGAAGAGATTCCTTCTTTTCAATTAGATGAATTCCAATTGACAAAAAGGATCTTTGACCTGTTTGGTGAAGAAAAAATTTACCAAAACCACAGCCTGAATGTGGGAGAGTTTGCAGACCGCCTTGGGGTCAAGCCAAGGGTCGTTACACAAGTTTTGGATAAACTTTCCGGTACATCATTTAAGGAGCTGACCAACTTGTATCGTATCAAATATGCAGTAGAAAAAATTGAAGAGGGATACCTCGAAAAATATACCTTGGAAGCATTGGGAAAAGAAGCTGGATTTAATTCCAGAATCACATTTTTCAATGTATTTAAAAAGGAAATGGGAATGTGTCCAAGAGAATATTGGAAAAAGTGTTTGTCCATAGCGGCATAATAGGTAGATAGTTTGTTTGTTTCTTTTTGAGACCTGCATTTTGTTGAGATGCAGGTCTTTTTTTTGAAATATTGAAGAATTTATTCAGCTGTTTTTAGGAGCTATTTTACTATAGATAGGATTATTATTTAGTGCTTACTTAAGGTGATTGGTTTTTATCAAATGTGACTTTTGGCACACTTGAGGCCTTTTTTTACAGTTTTTTAATGGATGATACCATTCATTAGCATCAAGATGCAAAACTCGTTTTTAGACCATTCAATTATTGGTGTGGGATAATATATTTTATTCCTTTACTCCCAGTAAGCTTTCTCTTAAATACATCAGAAGATGAGCTCTTTAAACTCGATAGTGTCAGGTAAAAATAGAATCAGCGACCCGCTATCTGGCTGTAGATTAAATCTACATAATGCTATTCGTTTACAATATTTAGCAAATCTGGAAATAATATTCAGATTATTTTATGTTATAAAAAATAACTCTAGTATAACTTCCTTATATAAAGTTTTTCTTTTACTCTCATTTATCTTTTTTTCATCTAATTCATATCTCTACGGTCAATTTGCAGGTGGAAATGGTTCCCTCCAAGATCCTTATCAGATCCAAAATTGGGAACAACTCAGCAAGGTCAATCAAAAGCCAAATGCATACTTTATACAGATTGCAGACTTGGATGCCATGTCTCCAGGTTATGGAGCGTTGGCTGGACCTCAAGCTAATTCCGGTAAAGGCTGGATTCCGGTTAGTAACTTCAAAGGTAGATTTTCAGGAAATGGATACGCCATCAAAGATCTTTTCATCAATCAACCCCAGGTAGGTAACCTTGGTCTTTTTGCAAATGCTGCAAACTCAGAGTTTTCTCAAATCAAATTGAGAAATATCCAAGTCAAAGGAAACAGTAACGTGGGTGCGCTGATTGGTGTAGCAGTGAATGTGAAGGTGAATGCGTGTTCCTTTACCGGATCAGTTTATGGTAAAACCTACGTGGGGGGTCTCATCGGAACCCTTGGCAACTCCATTATTAATGACTCCTATTCCTTGGGAGAAATTTCTGGAGACAAGGCCGTAGGAGGATTGGTAGGAAATGCATACCAAACTGATGTTTTCAGAAGCTTTTCTACCGGTAGTGTTTCAAGTGAATCTGAAGCTGGAGGGTTGATTGGCCTTTTCCAGTCCAACTCCAAAAATAAAGTTGAAAATTGCTACAGTTTAGCTTCCCTGGAAGCCGGTCAGATTGCAGGTGGACTAATCGGAACTATGGCAGGAGGCTTGATCAACAACTCCTTTTTTGCCGGTCAAATTCCAGCTGTACCCCAAGCCTCCGGTTTGGTGGGAAAAGGTGATGCCTCAGCGGGTGTCAACCATTCCTTCTGGGATCGTTCTCTTTCTCAAGTTGCCTCAAGTAGCCCGTCCAAGGAGGCGAAGACTACTATGGAACTAAAATCTCAATCCTTTTCTGAGGTAAGTGAGTGGGATTTTGAGGTAGTTTGGGCAATCAAAAAACCTACTGCAGAATCTCCTTATGTATCCTATCCTTACTTGAGATCTATCCCATATGATCAGGTGGGTTTGGTACCGCCCTTTAATCCTATTCCTGGTCTAGAAAACCTGAGAGTGCCTCGAGAGTGGGAATTCCCCAGTGAAAAATCAGTTTCCTATGGAGATCCTGATTTCAAACTTGGAGATGAAGTCGACTCTTTCTGGTATCCTATTTCTTACAGTAGTTCTGATACCTCCGTGGTAAAAGTTATCGGTAACTACGCCTCCATCAAAAAAGCCGGTTTTGTGAGGATCACCGCCAAAATCCAAGATGGCAGAAGCCCCGCCAAAGAACAAGTAGTTCATGTGAATCCTGCTGTATTGAAAATCACTGTGAACTCAGGAATGGCCAAAGTATATGGACAAAAAGATCCTGAATTTGGCTTTGAAGCCATAGGTTTTAAAAATCAGGACAAACTGGATCTACTAAGTGGGGCAGTACAACGACAAGCAGGAGAGCAGGTAGGTACCTATCCAATCCAGCAAGGCTCTTTGGATGCAGGTCTCAACTACCAAATAGAATTTATTGGGGCAGAATTTGTCATCAATCCTAAAGACCTCAAAGTGAGTGTAGCAAAGGCTCAAAAATCATTTGGTGCTGCAGATCCATCTTTTATTCTTGAGGCGGAGGGGTTGATCGAAGGAGAAAGTCTATCCGCTGTGTTGGAAGGCAAACCAAAAAGACAGCCTGGTGAGAATGTAGGGAAATACCTCATCGAACAAGGTGATTTGATTGCTTCTGACAATTATAAACTGGTTTTCAATAGCGATAGTCTGGAAATTATTCCTGCCTTGCTGATTTCTATGGAATCTGCAGGTGAAATCAAAACCTCCTGGTCTGTGGTCCCTTCTTTTCCCAAGTCTGGAAAATTCCTAACCCAAGAAGCTCAATGGGTAGAGCTTCCTATAGAATGGCAAAACCAAGGGTTAGATTATTTCAAAAGAGGTTCTCACCTGGTTAATGGAAAAATTAACTCTCCAAACTATGCGTTGGCAGTGGGCTTGCAGGCCGATATTAGAGTAACCGTACTTCCTAAAGTAGCTCCTCAAGATCTTCTTTTCCAAGCAAATCTCTCTCAGGCTGGACTGGTGGGTGACCTGCAAGTAGTCGACTCCATTGATGATCAGCATGAGATCAGACTTCCAAATGGCGTCTTGGATAATTCATTATTCGAAATCAGAGAGAACAGGCTCTGGTGGGTAGGCAAGTCAAAGATAGAAAGCAAGGCAAACTACTCCCTCGAAATTGAGGTGGAAGATAGGGATGGTAACATCTTGAAGAAAAAACTGAGCTTGGAATTCAAAGCAGTCGAGAAGCAGCAAGAATCAATCGAGGTATTCAACTCTTTCTCTCCCAACCATGACGGAATAAATGACTCCTGGATGATCTCTGACAGAGTTATCGAGGGTCAATTCAAAGTGGTGGTCATAGATGGTTCTGGACAAGTGGTCTTCGAGTCTCATTCTCCTGAGAAAAGATGGGATGGCAACTACCTAGGCCGCCCAATGCCAGACGGTACTTACTATTGGATCTTTGAAAATGCCGGAAATGTCCGACGAGGATTTCTTAACCTACTGAGAGGTAGATAAACCATTTCTGCCATGAATATTTTAAAGTTTTTTCAGAAAAACAGGAGTTGGGGTCTAGGCCTTTTATTTCTACTTGGTTTGTCTCCGGATGCCGTAACTCAAACCAGAAAGTTCACTTCCCAGTTTTCCCACTTCCAAGGATACTTTAATCCCGGATTGGCAGGGTATGAAGGTTCCACCGTACGTGGGTTTGTCCGTAATCAGTGGGCTGGGATGGAAGGGGCGCCCAAGACTTTTTTCTTCAGCACTGAAGTGGATTTTGGGGAAATAGCAGGACTGGAAGATCCGGCCTTGATGGGCAAAAACGCCATCTCAGCCAGTGTGCTCAGTGAGTCCCATGGGGCATTTCATGAAAATGAATTCATCCTATCCTATGCATCCCGAATCAGATTATCAGAAAGCCATAACCTCAGACTTGGTGCCGGAGTCATTCATCAATCGATTCGATTGGATGGAAATGCCCTGACTTGGGAAGAGCAAAATGATCCAGTTTATAGAGAATACATGGGGCAATTTTCCAATATGCAGGTGGTAGACTTCAATATCGGTTTAGCGCTTACCCATAAAAAATACTACCTCTCCTATGGTATTCATCGGGTGAATGGAGGTCAGCTAATAAAAGGTGACAAATTTATAAATGCCTATCCTGCCGAAAAGATGATCCAATTTGGTGTGAGAGAATCGCTGACTGACCAACTGGCCTTGATTATCAACGGATTTTACAGATCCAGAAAAGATCTGCCGGAAGTGCTGGAGCTCAATGTCAAAGCCCTACTGATGGACAAGGTGTGGATAGGAGCTGGTCAGCGGGTGAGTTATGCCACCAATTTCAATTTTGGATTTTTGACCCAAAACATGCGGATCGGCTACCTTTATGAGCTGCCTGTTCAGAATAGCTATCTCATACCTGGAGGCACTCATGAAATCACCGCTGTGATCAACCTCTTCAATTCCTACAAGCCCAGATATCAAAGGGATATTCTGATTTGGTAAGCTAGAAGGACGGGAAGTTCAAATTCCCGCTATACTCCAAACAATCCCATATATGGATTGCCTATTCCTTCAGGTTTGAAAATATTGGCTTAAATTTGGCACTCTGATAAGCCCTATCAATTCTGCCTGAACATGCGAAAAACTCTCCTACTTCTTTCTCTATTTTTTGTATTAGGAAATGTAAGTGCTCAAAACTTGCCCGAAAACTACACCAAGGCAAAGTCTGCACTTTCCACCCAGGATTATTGGTCTTCCATCAACCTGTTCAAGGAGTTTTTGGATGAATCCAAATTTGGTAATCTTTCTTATTATGCGGCTTTTCACACAGCAGAGGCGGCATTGAAAGTCAATCTACCTGCCTTGGCTATTGAGTCACTCCGGCCCATCTATGGCAAAGCATGGGACCAATCCGATGAAATGATTTACCTCCTCGCGGTGGCATATTTTCAAAACAGCCAGCCTCTGGAAGGTTTGAGAATGATCAAGCAGATTAAAAACGAGGCAATTTTGGCCAAAGCTTATAAAGCTACTTTTGAGTTCTTAAAAGGCTCTACTCCAAATTTTTTGATCACCAATCTCGAAGAATTTAAGACCAATGAAGGGTACACCGCAGCCTTGGCGAAGATGTTGGAAGAAAAAACAGTCATGTCGGCCTCCGAGCGTATGGCATTAAATCAGGTCCTGAAGTCTGGGGTAAAGGGGCTCCCAAAAGATGAAATTTTGGATTTGGTGGTGATCTTGCCTTTCACCAATGGCTCAGGTCAAGCCATATCTTCCTTGGGGGCAACGGATTTTATGTGGGAACTTTACCAAGGCATCGAGGCAGGTGTAAAGCAACTCAAATCGCAGGGAGCACAGATTAATTTGAATACGTTTGACTCCAAAAGGGATCTCAATCAGTTGAATGTGATCTTGAAAGATCCAGCTGTTTTGGCGGCAGATGTGATCATAGGTCCTATCTATCCTGATGAATCTGAGCAAGTAAGTTCATTTGCTGAGGCGCAGAAAATTCCATTTATCCATCCGCTATCTAACTTGGGGGAGCGATTTGAGCAGACTGAATTCAGTTACTTGTTTCGACCATCTGTAGCATCACTTTCCAAAGGAGTGGTGTCTTCTATTAAAAGCCAAAATTGGGGGAAATCAGTAGCGATTGGATTTAGTGGTAGTGCCCGTGATGAGCGAATGGCTCAGCTGCTACAGGAAGAACTCACCCAAGCCGGGTTCCGGATCGCAAAATCTCAAAAGGTAGATCCAAAATCAGTAGCTTCCTTCCTCCAAGGACTAGGTGTTCGCCGAGGTAATAATCCTGACGTCAATCAAGTTATTCTTTTGACTGATGATCCGGCGATTGCCCAACCTGTCTTTGCTTTGATGGAAAGTATATCCACCTCAGTTCCGCTCTTGGTTATGGACTCTTGGCTGGGTTTCAATTTTGCCAATTACGAGATGCTCGAGTTTCCCAATTTTTACTTCATCTCCAATAATACACCGAAATTTGAATCGGAGGAAATGACTCAATTCAGGAAGTTATTTTATGATACTTACCTGGTAAATCCATCTTTGAATGTCATTCTGGGAGCTGAATTAGTCAATTGGATCTCGGCCAATGCCCTTTTTGTAAATGACTATGATCTTCGAATCTCTCTCGATCAAAAAGGATATCATCCAGGAAAATTGACTTGGGGCTTTAATTTCCAAAACACAAACAACAACACCTATTCACCGGTTTTCAAACTTGAATCCGGGGAATTGATTCCCTTACGTTAAATCATGCAGATTTCTGAAAGCAAGCGGCTTTTTGCCCATGCAAAAAACTTTATTCCAGGAGGAGTCAATTCCCCTGTTCGTGCCTTTCGTGCCGTAGGTGGCGAACCGATTTTCATCCAAAAAGCAAACGGTGCCTACCTATACGACGAGGATGGCAATTCCTACATTGAGCTGATCAATAGCTGGGGGCCGATGATTCTTGGACACAATCATCCCATGATCCGCGAGTCAGTGATCCAAGCCATGGAAAATGGAACTTCTTTTGGCGCTCCTACTGCTCGAGAAGTGGAAATTGCCGAGCTGATTGTAAGTATGGTTCCTTCGGTGGAAAAAGTGCGCATGGTCAATTCCGGTACAGAAGCTACCATGTCTGCCATACGTGTGGCAAGAGGCTATACGGGTCGGGACAAGTTTATCAAAATGGAAGGGCACTACCACGGGCATGGGGATTCTTTCTTGATTTCGGCGGGTTCGGGCGCGATCACCATGGGCAATCCCGATTCTCCTGGAGTAACCGTTGGCACGGCAAAAGACACCTTGCTTGCCCCCTACAATGACCTCCAAGCCATCGAGACCTTGGTTGCAGCCAATAAAGGGGAAATCGCGGCCTTGATTTTGGAGCCAGTTCCAGGAAATATGGGCCTTTGCCTTCCAAATCCGGGATACCTGCAGGGATTGAGAGAGATCTGTACCCGTGAGGGAATTGTATTGATTTTTGATGAGGTGATGACCGGTTTCCGTTTGGCTAAAGGTGGTGCACAGGAGCTTTTTGGAGTGACTCCCGATATGACCACCCTTGGCAAAATCATCGGTGGTGGGATGCCTGTTGGAGCTTACGGAGGCAAAAAAGAGATCATGGAGTTCGTTTCCCCAGCTGGCCCGGTTTATCAGGCAGGGACACTTTCCGGTAATCCTATTGCGATGGCTGCTGGATTGACCATGTTGAATTACCTGAATACCCATCCTGAAGTGTACACCAGACTCAACGAAATCGGAATGCAACTCGCCTCCGGAATCGCTTCCATCAATCATCGATTGGGGCATGATTTTACGCTAAATCAATTGGGAAGTATGTATTCCCTTTTCTTTACCGAGGAATCAGTGGTGGATTTTGAAACAGCCAAGAAGTCTGATACGGCATTGTTTGGCAAGTATTTCCAAGGCATGCTAAAGCGAGGGGTATATTTGGCGCCGTCTCAATTTGAGAGTTTGTTCCTTTCTACTGCCTTGACAGATGATCTGATCGCTCAGATTTTGCAAGCGCATGAGGAAAGCATGAAGGAGATTTTAGGATAAACAGTTTCGAGAAATGGCAATGAAAGTATACGGCATCAAGAATTGCGATACGATGAAGAAGACCTTCACTTTTCTGGATGAAAAGGGCGTGGTTTACGACTTCATCGATTACAAAAAGCAAAAGCCAACCGCAGCGTTATTGACTTCCTTTTTGGAGAAAACTTCGTTGGCTACCTTGGTCAACAAGCAGGGAACGACCTATAAGAAAATGGAAGAAGCTCAAAAAGCAGCTTTGGAAAAAGTAGAAACAGCACTTCCCATTTTGATCGAAAACTCCAGCATGATCAAGCGACCTTTGATTGTGTATTCTGACGGAAGTATCACTTTGGGATTTGTGCCTGATCAAATCCTAGCCAAGATTTAATACACGATGGTATCACTGGGGATAGGGGGCAATTCATAGCTTCCTGTCTCCAGTTTGAACTTGAATTTTTTCAACGGTTCATTGCCAATAAGTCCTGTTTCGTAGGCAAATACTTTTTCCAACATAGGCAGTTGGTCAAGCTTCTCCAGATCGGGTTGGGTGATGGAGATTCCATTGATGTATAGGGACTTGAGATTTTTTAATGACTTCAAGCTTTCCAAATTTGCTCCCTTGACTTGGGTGTGGCTGAGCTTGAGTACAGTCAGTTGTGGGAAATCTCCCAATTTTGTAAGAATCTGATCCGTGACCTGAGTTCCTCCAAGATCCAGATAGGCCACGTTACCTTGGATGTAAGCCAAATCTCCAAGATTTTGATCTTGAAAATCCGGAAAATTGATGCAGCTCACTTTCAGCAGAGCGCTTCCCTGCGCAATGGGCTCCACGTAGAATCCTTTTTTTCGAAGTGGGGCTAAGGTGTCCTCTGCTATTGGCGAAAGGGTTAAAGTTGGATAAAAAGCGATTTCTTCCCGTTGGAAAAAGGGTTCCAGCCATTTCTTTTCCGGTTTGGCAGCTCCTAGTTTGATGTCAAAAGAAGCCTCATTTTCCAACCAAAGGCGAATCAACTCCAGTTCCTCTTTTTTAGGTTGACGCTTCTCGCTCGGAGGCATGTGGTCTTCGTGGTCCAGCGGCAGCTCCATTCGGCTAACAAGACTGCTTTTGAGAAACTCATGGGGATCAATCACGGGTCCGTTTTCCCCACCTTTCAGCAGGGCTTCTTTGCTGCTGAGATCCAGTCCGCCTTTTTTGTTTCGGGGATTGTGGCAGCTTTGGCAGTTGGAATTTAAGATCGGCTGCACCACCTCCTCATAGTAAGCCAATTCTTCCCAACCCACTTCAGGCAAGGTCAAAGGCTGTGCAGAAGAAGGCGATCCTCCAAAAAGTGATTGGAGATTTTCGGGCATCACTTCGGTGAAGTAGCCTTCGCCATGGGTGATCGTTCCCCCCAAGTGGCCAGTAAACAAGAGTGCTCCGATCAGTACCAAAGAGCTCCATTTCAGCTTTACGGGATCGCTTGTTTTTTTACTCTTCCCATAAAAGAAAAATCCCGCCGCCGTAGTCAGCACCCCAAAAATCAGGTGAAACTGAACCGTGTCCCAGGAAAAGCCTTCGAATTGGTATTGGAGAAATCCTGAAATAGAAGCCAAAACCCCTCCGATCGAACCCAGCAAAAAGGCCAGCTGAATGGCAGGCAGAAAGGTTTTGTCCTGCTTTTTCGAAAGGAAAATAAGTAGGACACCAAAAACCAAAATCCCAATGGGGAGGTGGACCAAAATGGGATGAAATCGACCCAAAAGCGGAAAGATGAAACTCAGCATATCAGGCGATTACGGATCGGATTAATTCGCCATGAACATCAGTGAGTCGGAACGGCCTGCCCTGAAACTCGTACGTAAACCTCTCGTGGTCAAAACCCATCAAGTGCAAAATCGTGGCGTGCAGGTCATGCACGGAGGTGCGCTCGTCTACCCCTGCAAAGCCAAAGTCATCTGTGATGCCGTAGCTCGCGCCTTTTTTGACTCCGCCTCCAGCCATCCACATCGTAAAAGCATCCACGTGGTGATCCCGTCCAAGGAAACCCATCTTCTTGCCTTCCCGGTTTTCCTGCATCGGCGTGCGCCCAAATTCCCCTCCCCAGACGACCAAGGTTTCTTCCAAAAGTCCCCGCTGCTTCAAGTCCAGCAGCAAGGCCGTCATCGGACGATCAATGGTGCGACACTTGTTGCGCAAACCCATATCGATCGAACCATCGTGATCCGTACCGTGAGTATCCCAACCCCAATCGTAGAGTTGGACTACGCGTACGCCCTTTTCCACCAGTTTTCTGGCCAAAAGGCAATTGTTGGCAAAGGATTCCTCCCCAGGCTGGGTGCCGTAGAGCTGATGGATATACTCGGGTTCGTCGTTGATGTTCATCACCTCTGGCACTTCGATTTGCATTCGATAAGCCATCTCGTATTGATTAATTCTGGCGAGGATCTCGGGATCGCCGAAGTTTTCAAAATCTTCCTGATTGGACTGATTTATCGCGGAGATGACCTGCTTTTTAAGATCTCGGGACATGCCGCTTGGATCCTCCAGGTATAGCACGGGATCGCCTTTGGATCGGCATTGGACGCCTTGATAGACTGAGGGAAGAAATCCCGAACCCCAGACGCTTTTGCCTGCGTCGGGTGTTTTTCCACCTGAAGTCAAGACGACAAATCCCGGTAAGTTTTGATTCTCAGTGCCCAATCCATAAGTCACCCAACTGCCCAAACTCGGTCTTCCTAACCTCGGTGAACCCGTCTGCATGAATAATTGCGCAGGTCCGTGATTAAACTGGTCGGTGTGCATGGCTTTGAGAAAGGCCACTTCGTCGGCAACTTTGGAGAAATGAGGCAAGTAATCTGAAATCCACGCGCCGCTTTCCCCGTGTTGAGAAAACTTGGCCTGTGGACCGAGCATTTTGGGCACTCCTCTGATAAAGGCAAACTTGCGTCCTTCCAGCAAGCTCTCCGGACAGTCCTGATCATGGTATTTGGCCAGCTCGGGCTTGAAATCAAACAACTCCAACTGCGAAGGCGCCCCAGCCATGTGGAGGTAAATGATGGATTTTGCTTTGCCCAAAAAAGGCGGAGGAAGGGGAGACAAAGGATTCAAATCCCGGTCGCTGAGCTGAAGGCCTGTTTTTAGGGTTCCATTTTTCCCCAACTCACAGCCGAAAAGTAAAGGAGCTAAGGCAAGCCCGCCCATTTTGCTTACGCACTCGAGGAGAAAATGCCTTCTTGTCTGCGTTTGCAGTTTTTGGTTGACCAATTCATTCAGTAGCTTTTCCACGTTCATGGGATCAGGGCTTGGTTAAAAACTCGTCTAAATTCATCATTGCATTGGTGGCTACGGCCAAGGCAGCTAAACTGGAATCGGCTCCTGGGAAAAATTCTCCCAAGGCTTTTTGGTCCTGATCAAAGTTTGATTTAGCTGACTTATATAGGTTCATTAGGTTAGCTTTTTTGCTTTCTGAGATAGGCAAAAGCATTAGGTTTTGGTAAATGGTTTGAATGGCCAGTTCGGGTTTTTTCCCCGATTCCTCCCATACTTTTTGGCTCAAGGCTTTGGCAGCATCGAGGTAAACGGGATCATTCAAAGTGGCCAAAGCCTGAAGAGGCGTATTGGTCACCAGTCGCTTGCTGAGGCAGACTTCCCGACTTCCCGCATCAAAGGTGATGAAGGAAGGATAGGGGCTGGTGCGCTTCAGGAAGGTGTACACACTTCGGCGGTACTTGTCTTCGCCCTCGCTTTCTTTCCAGGACTCCCCATTGTAGACTGTCTGCCAAATGCCCTCCGGCTGGGCAGGCATCACGGGCTTTCCATACATTTTTCGGCTCAATAGTCCGCTTGTGGCAAGGGCTTGATCGCGGATTTGCTCGGCAGAAAGCCGGTATCGAGGCCCTCGGGCATACCATTGGTTTTTGGGGTCTTTTTGAAATGCCTCCGAGCTGATTACCGAGGATTGCTGATAGGTAGTCGAAGTGACTATCTCCCGAATCAGTGATTTGATGCTCCAGCCGTAGTCATTGACCGTCTTCCAAGCCAAGTAATCCAGTAGCTCGGGATGGGAAGGCGAATCGGATTGGGTGCCCATGTCCTCCAGAGTTGAGACCAACCCTCTGCCGAAAAGCTGATCCCAAACTCTATTTACAAGCGTGCGGGAGGTCAGGGGATTTTCTGGCGCGGTGAGCCAATAGGCAAATCCCAAGCGATTGGATGGCCATTCCGATTTCCATGTTCCCAGTTCCTTTGGAACTTTTGGACTTACTTTTTCTCCAGGTACCATCCAGTTGCCCCGCTCAAAGACAAAGGTCGGTCGGGCCATATAGTCCGGATTTTCGATCAGGATGGGAAGGCGTGTGCCACGGAAATGAAGCAGCTCTTCCCAGGATTTTTTCACAGTGGAGAATCCGGGCTTTTCCTTTCCTTTCAGACTTGGGACAAAAGCAAACCACACGATGGAGGAGGTGTTTTGCTGGGGTTTTGCAGTTGGATTTTGAGCTTCGATGTAGAGGTTGAATCTTCCTTGCACGGGCTTGAAGGGGATTTCCTTCACGACCTCTCCTTGGGTTTTGTTGATCACAAAGCTGGCTAGTACTTCACCCTCGGGTCCATCCTTTCGGATGGTCATTTTTGTTCCATCCACTCCGGACCAATAATCGAGCAGGAGTTGGTCAGAACCCTGGGTGTCGATGTTTTTATAGACGGCAGAGCCTCCTGGCCAGAGCCCGAGCCATTTGGTGTCGATCAACTCGGATTGTTGGAAGTCCGTGGCAAGGTGAGCGGCGTATTTGGGTTCGTGGAATTTTAAAAAGTCAGCCCGCTGCTTGGCGGCAGTTTTTCCTTCATTTTCTTCAGCCCAAGCCACAATCTGGTTCATTTTGGCCTGATCTTCCGCTTCGTAAAATCGTAATCGAGGCTCTTCGTCGTGGGTGTCTTCGTCTCTTGTATTATTGAAAAAGGCCAGGGACTCGAAGAATTCTTCGTGTCGGATGGGATCGTAAGGATGACTATGGCACTGCACGCAAGCCATGGTGGTACTTTGCCAGACTTCGAAGGTCGTGCTCACCCGGTCCAAGACAGCGGCAACGCGGAATTCCTCGTCTTCCGTTCCGCCTTCGTCATTGTTCATGGTGTTGCGGTGAAAGGCCGTTGCGGTCAGTTGATCTTGGGTAGGATTGGGTAAGAGGTCGCCTGCCAGCTGCTCGATGGTAAACTCATCGAAGGGTTTGTCGGTATTAAAAGATCGAATTACCCAGTCTCGATAGGGCCAAAAGGTGCGGGAAACGTCCCGTTCGTAGCCTTTGGTATCGGCATAGCGGGCGAGGTCCAGCCACCAAGTCGCCCATTTCTCCCCATAGGCTTCTGAGGAAAGCAACTGGTCCACGGCTTGCTCGTAGCTGATTTTGCCGGAGGAAAAGTCCCGAACCAAAGATTCCGAAGGAGGCAAACCTGTGATGTCCAAGGCCACTCTGCGAAGGAGTCTCATGGGATTTTCGGGTGAGGATGGACTCAAACCCAGACTTGGCAGTTTTTCTTGGACAAAAAAGTCAATGGGAGCAAGCGAGGTGTTGTCAGTTCCACCGAAACTGGCAGCCGTGGGATTAGCGGGAAGTTTGGGTTCTTGGACCGGCTCATAGGCCCAATGTTTACCCCATTTGGCGCCTTGATCGATCCATTCTTTCAGTAATTCAATTTCTTCCTCGCTGAGTTGGGCACGCTGGTAAGGCATTCGGAGTTCGGGATCGGAATGCGTCAGCCGCTTGATGAGTTCGCTGGAGGAGGAACTTCCCGGTACGATCGCGGGATGTCCGGATTCGGTAGGGGCGAAGGCTTCTTCCTCGAAGAGCAAGCTAAACCCTCCGCTTTTTTTCACGCCTCCATGGCAGGAGATGCAGTGCTTATTAAGGATGGGTTTGATTTCGGTACTGAAATCAACTTCTTTTTCAGCCCCAAAAAAGAAAAAACCGATCAGAGTAATCCCGATCAAAACACTGAGAAGAATAGCTAGGCGGTTGGTGAGCATGGTCCGAAATGAATCAGAGGAAAAATAGCCAATTTCGAAATAGGAAGGAAGAGAGGATAAGGAATAGGAATTAAAAAAGCCGCTTTTCATTAAAGCGGCCCAATTCTATTTTAGATCAGCGTTTTTTTGGGAGGAAAGTAACTTGGTAGATTTTTCAAAATATCCGTCGTCATTCCATCCAAGTCATAATCCGGTTGCCATCCCCAGTCTTCCCTTGCACGGCTATCGTCGATGCTATCCGGCCAGGAGTCTGCGATGGCCTGACGGAAGTCGGGATTGAACTCAATCTGGAAGTCAGGAACGTGCTTTTTGATGCTTTCGAAGATTTCTTTGGGAGAAAAACTCATCCCCGCGAGATTGTAGCTGGAGCGGATTTTTACCGATTCCCTTGGTGCATTCATCAGGTCCAATGTGGCCTTGATCGCATCGGGCATGTACATCATCGGCAAGTAGCTGTCCTCGCGAAGGAAGCAATTGAATTTTTCATTCGCAATTGCCTTGTGATAGATGTCCACAGCATAGTCAGTCGTGCCGCCTCCAGGTAGGGATTTGTATCCAATCAGACCTGGATAGCGAAGGCTTCGCACGTCCACCCCATGTTTCTCGAAGTAGTATTCACACCAGCGTTCTCCCGCCTGCTTGCTGATGCCGTAGACGGTGTTGGGTTCTTTTACGCAGAATTGGGGGGTATTGACTTTTGGCGTATTTGGCCCAAATACCGCAATAGAGGAGGGCCAATAGATTTTGTCCAGTTTCTGTTCTTTGGCCAGCTCCAAGACATAAAGCAAGCTCTCCATGTTGAGATGCCAGGCAAAGAGCGGGTTCTTTTCCCCCGTAGCCGATAGGACTGCAGCCAAGTGATAAATCTGAGTGACTTTTTCCTCTTTGGCCAAATCTCGAAGTGCCTCTTTATTCATCACATCCAAGGTCTGGAATCGGCAATAATCAAAAGTAGATCGGGCTGAATCTCTGAGGTCGGTCGCGATGACCTGTTCTCCTCCAAACTGATTGGCTAAAGCCTGTGTGAGTTCTGAACCTAGCTGACCTGCAGCTCCGATGACAAGGATTTTTTCCATAGAAAGGTTTTCGAAAAACCCAGAAAGTCGCCTTTAGGGTTTTTGTCTATATTTGGGTTTGCTGCGCAAAAGTAGTAAAAAACACCTGTCCGCATCGTTTTTTTGATCAGCGGATAACCAAACTTTAGCAATCATTCATACCCTTCAAATAGCATGTACGATCAGTTTAAACCCAAATTAGAACAAGAGTTAGCCTCCATCCATGAAGCCGGCCTTTTCAAAAGAGAACGTATCATCACCTCTCCACAAGCAGCGGAAATTACCATCGCTGGAGGTCAGCAAGTGCTGAATTTTTGTGCAAATAATTACCTCGGACTTTCTTCACATCCCCGAGTCATTGAAGCGGCTAAAGCTGCCATTGATTCTCATGGATTTGGCATGTCTTCCGTGCGATTCATTTGCGGTACGCAGGATATTCATAAGGAGTTGGAGCAAAAGATCTCCGAGTTTTTGGGGACAGAGGATACTATTCTTTACGCCGCAGCTTTTGACGCGAATGGGGGTGTGTTTGAACCGCTTTTTGGGCCGGAGGATGCGATCATTTCCGATGCGCTAAACCATGCCTCAATCATTGACGGAGTGAGATTATGCAAGGCCATGCGCTACCGCTACGAGCACAACAATATGGCCGACTTGGAAAAGCAGCTTCAGGACGCCATCGCTGCCGGTGCCAAGCAAAAGATCATCGTAACAGACGGGGTATTCTCCATGGACGGTACGATTGCTCAGCTGGATAAAATCGTGGAGTTGGCTGAGAAATACGAAGCTTTGATCATGTCCGATGAGTGTCATTCCACCGGATTTATGGGCAAAACCGGTCGTGGTGTCCATGAGCACTGCGGAGTAATGGGTAAAATCGACATCATCACAGGTACCTTAGGCAAAGCCCTTGGCGGTGCTTCGGGAGGATTTACTTCCGGGAGAAAAGAAATCATCGAGTTGCTTCGTCAGCGTTCGAGACCTTACTTGTTTTCAAACACTTTGGCACCATCGATCACCGGAGCTTCTATTGCCGTGTTGGATTTGCTGTCAGAGACTACTGCTCTTCGCGATAAACTGGAGTCAAATACGGCTTATTTCAGAGAGAAGATGAATGCGGCAGGTTTTGATATCAAGCCCGGAACACACCCAATAGTACCTGTTATGCTGTACGATGCCTTGCTTTCACAAAAGATGGCGGAGAAGCTGTTGGCAAAAGGAATCTATGTGATCGGGTTCTACTATCCGGTGGTTCCCAAAGGTCAGGCTCGAATCCGTGTTCAGATTTCCGCAGGTCATGAGCGGCATCATTTAGATCAGGCGATCGCGGCGTTTATTGAGGTTGGAAAAGAATTGGGAGTGATCAGTTAACTCGATAAGGGGCCATCCGCATGATTGGCTTTTCACGTCAGTTGAGACACTCACTTGGGCTGAATTTTTCAACTGAAACAAAAAATCCGACTGAATAGTCGGATTTTTTTATGCCCGTTTGCTGATGGCTAGATTCTTTTTGGCGGTGAGGTCGTATTCGGAGAGGTTTTCAAACCGGTCGTCCAAGTCCAGATTGTTGAGGTAGTCATTGATGATTTCTCGGATTTCCTGGAAAGAAAGGTTGTGAAGTACCTTTCCATTTTTCATCATGGAGATTTGGCCTGTTTCTTCTGATACCACTAAGATCAAGGCATCAGTGGCCTCAGACATGCCGATTCCAGCTCGGTGACGAAGTCCAAACTGAGCTGGCACTTCCCGTTCGGTCACAGGCAAGATACATCTTGCAGCTTTGATTCTGCCTTTGTGGATGATCACTGCCCCGTCATGAAGTGGACTGTATTTGTTAAAAATGGAGATGAGTAATCTTTTGGAAAGCTCAGCATCAAGAATGTCACCACTTTCGGCATAGAATTTCAATTCGACGGTACTGGAAATGACAATCAAGGCTCCTGTATTTGAACCAGCCAATACTTTGGCTGCATCGATGATCGGAGCAATGTTAAATGCGGAGTTTTCTTTTTTCTTCCAAAAGAAAAGGATGTCTTTCCAGACATTGTCATCAGAGAAAATAGAAGACCGACCCACGATCAGGAGAAATTTTCGGATTTCAGGAGCAAAAATGATAATTGCAGCAATTACCCCCACACCCATAAATTGTCCCAAAATTGCTGAGAGTAGCTCCATTCGCACAGCTCTTACCAACAGGTAAATCAAGTACAGCGAGAGGAAACCCAAGAAAATCTTGATAGCCACACTGCCTTTCAGAAGCTTATAAACTTGATATAAAAGAGCCGCTACCAGCGCAATATCAATCATATTGACGATGGAGACATCTAAAAATCCTATTTTAAAGAGTAGGCTCAAAGGTAGAGTTGTTCAAATAGTGTGACTGTTTCTTTTGCTTCTTTTACATCATGTACTCTCAAGATATTCGCTCCTTGCGATAAAGCAAACATATTTAATGCAGTAGTACCATTTAAGGCTTCAGATGGGTTGATTTGCAGTGTTTTGTAAATCATTGATTTTCTAGACACCCCTGCTAGAATCGGTAATCCCAATGCGTTGAACCTTTTCAGATCACGCAAGAGTTGGAAGTTTTGTTCTCTTGTTTTTGCAAACCCGAATCCCGGATCAATAATTACATCTTTAATGCCAAGTTTACTGAACTGCTCCAGCTTTTGGGAGAAATAATAGAGGATTTCGGGAATTAGATCCTGATAGATTGCTTCTTCCTGCATGGTCTGAGGAGTTCCTTTCATGTGCATGGCAATGTAGGGTACATTCAATTGGGCGACCGCTGCAAGCATTTGAGAATCCAAATTGCCTGCAGAAATATCATTGATCAGGTCTGCTCCAGATTCGACTGCATGTTTGGCTACCCCAGACCTGAAAGTGTCCACAGAAATCAGGGTTTCGGGAAATTCTCGTTTGATCAGTGAAATGGCCGGAACTACCCGCTGGACCTCTTCCTCCATGCTAATATCCAAAGCTCCTGGCCTCGTGCTATACCCTCCAATGTCCAGGAAATCCGCACCTTCCGAAATCATTTTTTCGGCAGTGTTGAGAATCATTTTTTCTTCCAAGCGTACACGACTACCCTCAAAAAAAGAGTCTGGAGTGAGGTTGAGGATACCCATTATTTTGGGTTTGTCCAAGGAATAAACCCTTCCCTTGATTTGGAATGTATATTTTTGGGGAAATAATTTATCTTCGATCGGAGAAGACGGAGTGGATCCGGAAGGCATTAAACAAAAATATTTTGGAGACTAAAACCAGCAACGAATATAAGCAAGTAATTGCCCGATGTAAAGACTTATTCCGCAAGAAGACCCTTGATTATGGGACTGCATGGAGGATTTTGAGGCTATCGTCGATTACAGATCAGATTTTTATCAAAGCACAGCGTGTTCGTTCTATTCAGGAAAAGGGCAGTCAAAAAGTTGGAGATCCCATTGTGGACGAGTTTGTCGGAATTATCAATTACTGCCTGATCGCTTTGATTCAAATATCATTGAAAGAGGACGAACGCATGGAGATTCCATTTGCGGAACTGGAGCCGCTCTATGACCAATGGGCTGCCGATACTAAAGCGCTTCTGGAAAATAAGAACCATGATTACGGAGAAGCTTGGAGAGATATGCGGGTGAGCTCGATGACGGATATTATCTTGATGAAGCTTTTTCGGGTCAAGCAAATCGAAGACAATTCAGGAGTAACGATTGTTTCAGAAGGTATCGAGGCCAATTACCAGGATATGATCAATTACTCCGTGTTTTGCCTGATCAAGCTTGGGTATCACGAAGGTGTTATTCATTGATTTTTAACTAAAATAACGCTTTAACTGGGCGGTCCATTTAACTTGGATTGCTCTTAAAAACATAAAACTCCTATGAATAAGCAAGCAATCCTTTGGCTACTTCGCATCCTAGTTGGTGGCCTCTTTATATTTTCAGGTTTGATCAAGGTCAATGATCCTGTGGGTACAGCCATTAAGCTGGAGGAATATTTTGATGTGTTTTCCAACGACATTGCTGGATTCTTCTACTACTTTAAGCCATTTGCATTATACATCGCGCTGGTTTTGGTGGTTTCAGAGGTGGTTTTGGGGATCATGTTGATTTTGGGAGTGAGACTACAGCAGACAGTTTGGGCTTTGGCTTTAATGATTTTGTTTTTCACGTTCCTCACCTTTTACTCTGCGTATTTCAACAAGGTAACTGACTGCGGTTGCTTTGGTGACGCAATCAAATTGACTCCTTGGGAATCTTTCTACAAAGACATTATCCTGTTGGTGATGATTTCTTTCCTTTTCTTTTTCAGATCAGATCTTCCTGAAGAAACTCCAAAATGGGCATCTATTGCGGCGATGGCCAGTTTGGTCATTTCTACTGGAATTGGTATCTGGGCCATCCAAAATCTTCCATTTATCGATTTTAGAGCCTATAAAGTGGGCGTGAATATTCCAGTCAACATGCAGCCTTCCGCACCTTTGGAATACACCTATGTGATGAAAAAAGGAGGGGAAACCGTTTACTTGGATCAGTACCCTACCGAGGAGGGCTATGAGTTTGTCGAGATGGTATTGAAAAATCCTGATGCTCTTCCTAAAATCTCAGATTTTGCGGCATGGAATGCCGAGGGGGATCAATCCGAGTTTCTTTTTGCGGGCAACAAGGTTATTATTCTGAGCAGTAGCATGGCAAAGATGAGTGATGCTAATCTTGATGAGATCGGTTCACTTGTGAAAGCCATGGAAGGGGCCCCTGTAGATGTGGTGTTTATTGCTGCTGCCACGCAGGAGGAGATAGACGCCTTTTTGAACAAAAACGGTTGGAGTATCATCGGACTTCAAGCGGATGCCACGGTAGTGAAAACCATCATGCGAGCCAATCCCGGGATTATGATCTTGAAAGATGGTGTGGTCATCCAAAAATACCATCACAACAATACTCCGGAAGCTACCGAGGTGATTGACCTTTTTCTATGAATAAGAACCTGAAAGTCGTCTTGGTGGGTCTTCCCGGATCTGGGAAAAGTACCTTTGGTAGGCAGCTAGCTCAGGAATTGGGTTTTCCGTTTCTGGATCTCGATCAGCAGATAGAGGAAAAGTATGTGAGGAAAATTCCTGAGATTTTTTCTATTTATGGAGAGGGGAAATTCAGAGAATGGGAAACAGAGACACTTTCAGATTTATTGGATAGAGATACGTCCTTTATTTTGGCATCTGGAGGTGGTGCGCCCTGCTTCAATGACAACATGGACTTGATTAATTCAAAGTCGGTTTCGGTTTATTTGGATGTGCCGCTAGAGTCCATTTCACAGCGACTTCAGGCTTCCAAAGTTCAAAACAGGCCTATGTTTCAAGGCTTGGATCAAGGAGAAATTATCCTAAAGCTTAAATCCCTTTTGGTATCGAGGGAGTATTTTTACAATCAGGCAAAAATAAAGCTCAGCGGGGAAGATTTTTCCGCTGAGCTCTTGATGCATGAACTGATCAATTTGCTTAGAAGCTGATTCCTAAGGTTAGGATCCCTGAAGTGATGGAGTGGTTTACTTCAGTAACAGGGCCGAAATTGAACCCATTGTCATCGAATACCTGATAGCTTCTGTACAGTGTCTTGTAGCTTTGATTAGCTACAGAGAGATCTAAGCTCAATGTATTGAACCTAATACCAATGCCTCCTGAGAGGATTTGAGTACTTTGATCTATACCTGAGGTGTTGGAAAAAGGATCACCCAAAAGCGAATAGCCTGCACGGAATCTCAGTTTGTTCAAGATAGCTTCTCCACCTAGTCGGTAATTTAACGTACTGCCGTATAGATCCCGAATAGCTTGGTTGTCCGGCCCTTCATTGAAATCATTCGAGCTGATTCTAGCCCTGCTGTAATCAACAAAATCTACGTCTGCTGAAATGAATCCATTTTTTCCAAAGAAAAAGGTAGCTCCCCCTCCAATTTTCAAAGGGGTATTGATGCCGTAGCTACTGATAATCAAGTCGGTCACAGCCTCCTCAGTGCCTAAAGTGACATCTTCTTGTTCGAAATAATAGTTATTGTAATTGGCTGTCATGCCGGCCTCATATTCTTCACTCATCGCAAACCAAGTTGGGCTTTGAAAGACAAATCCAAGGTTCACAAAGTCAACCGGTTTGTAGATCATACCTAGGTTCACGTTGACACCTGTTCCATTGATGAACAAGCTTTCTCGCAAGGAAGAAGTTGCGAGGGGCTGATTCACAAATTCTTCATTGTAAACTTTAAATGAGGAGAAATTAATGGTTCGAATGCCAAGACTGCCACCTACAAAAAATTTGTGAAGAAAGTTTGCACCATATCCGAAGGTCACCTGGTTAGCGCTCCCTTCCTGTGAAATGTTTTCATCCTGAAATGGGAAGCCAAGTACAAAAGAATCGTATGAGTTAGGATTGTTAATTGGTCTCCCATTCTCGTCAACTGTTATCGGATTAATCTGATATGTCTGGTATGCCAATCCCGTAAGTCCTCTGTTCTCGATTTGATTTTCAGGAATACCAAATGCATCATCTAGGTAAAAGTCGATAATGGAGCTTTCACCTAAAACATCTGAAAAGTATCCAAATTCGGTATTGAAGTTGGCTATTCGCTGAAAGCTAAATCCCCAAGAGCCGCCTTTAAATGCTTTGGATTCCAGGTTACCTTTTGGTTTTGCGCCGACATAACTAAGGTTGGGAAGAGAGAAATTCGAAGTACTGTAGGATTTATTTTGATCCAAATAACGTGTATCTATTGCCCAATTAGAATAACCCAAACTGAAGCTGGCTTCTGAAGATCTGAAAAAGCCTAGGCCTGCTGGATTTCCCACAATATTGGACACATCTCCTCCCAATGACCATTGTGTACCCCCTATGCCTACCATTCTAGCTGAACCAGCAGGCACAACTCTGCTGAATCGATAGGCATCTTCAAAATAGCCGCTTTGAGCAAACGAAGTCAAAGCCGGAAATAGGGCTAAGAATACGAGTGATGCAATTATCCTCATTGATAATTAGATTTTAAAGAAATAACGATGTGATGCTTATTGACTGTTTAGTCTATACAAAAAAAAGGGGGGAATTAATTCCCCCTTCCTCCTCTGGAGCCTCCTGAAGAGCTGACTCCGGAAGATCCGCCACCTGAGCTTCTGCTCGGTGCACTAAAGCTGCTTCCTCCTGAGTAACCTGAATTTGATCTACTAGGAGCACTGTAAGATGGTGTATTGTTGTTATAAGATCTGCTAGGCGAACCTGAATTATTGTAAGTTGGGCTTGTACTTCTGTTGTAAGATGGAGAAGTGGAGCGAGAATTATTTCCAGGTACGGTAGATCTGTTATAAGATGGTGAAGAACTTCTATCATACCCAGACGGGTAGGATGAGCTTCTGGTTGGGGAATCGTAACTTCTGGTATTGTTTGGATACGCAGTTGACGGCCTTGCGCTAGGCGCAGCACCACGACTACCCGAAACGCTTCCTCTGTCAGAAGCTGCCGAATTCATGTTTCTTGTTGTGCCGGTATTTGCCACTCTACTTCTTCCGGAATTATAATAGTCATTTTGAGACGAGCTGAAGTCCCTACTTGCACCTCTTGCGTTTTCGGAGGAGATAACTCTTCTTGGTGAATTGGCAGTTGCGTTAGTGGCATTGGCTCTGGCTTGAGCTCGTGCAGTACTTGGTACAATACTCGATTGTCCCATACCTCTAGGGTCAGATACCATAGAGGAACCTCTAGTAGGTCTGGAACCATATACTACTCTACGATTCCCAAATTCGCTACCCGGTAATACTACAATAGGGCCAGTAGCATAAATTGGTCTACCCCATCCCCAAGGTGAACCCATGAATCCACCTCCCCAGAATGGATCGTAGAAACCACCCATTCTTCCAAATCCGAAGAATGGATTAAATGGATCATAAAAAGGTCTTCCCCATCCAAAGTTTAGCCCCACGTTGAATCCTGGTCTAAATCCCCAAAAAGGATTAAAGAACGGATCATAAAATCCCATTCCCCAAGGGCTGAAAGCTCCGAAACCAAATCCCATCCCCATGTTGAAGGCAGTATTTCCCCAACCTCTATTGTTATTGAAATTGTTTACTGAAAAACTGTTATAAACATCGATATTAGGCTGATTGGTCGAATTCGTTTGGGTCTGATTGTCATCAAAATAAACTACTTCTTCCTCATCGATTGCAGAAGTCTGTCCATATCGAGAAATGTACTCCGGATTCACATTTCTTGAACTGAAACTTTCCTGAGGAGCTGTAGGCTCTTTGGCTAGGTTCTGAAAGGTGGAGGGATTGTTATTTGCAACAGCGTATTGTGTAGCAATTTTGACATCTGAAGCCATGAAATAAAGATTGTCATTATTGCTACTCGCTGCCATTTTATTTGAGCTACATGACGAAATCGCCAAGGAGCCCATCAATAAGGAAGCAGAGATAATTGATAGATTCTTCATAATTGAAGTGGATTGTTGCATGGTTATACGAGTCGACAACTTAGAGGTTGTACTTTTTGGGTTATATTTGCCTTCCCCAATAAAGCAAAAATAAGCACATTTTAATATTTAACAACTCCATGAGTAAAGGACTTCCAAAGCGTAGTGAGGATTATTCCCTCTGGTATAATGAATTGGTAAAAAGAGCTGATCTAGCTGAAAATTCACCCGTACGCGGCTGTATGGTGATCAAACCTTATGGCTATTCCATTTGGGAAAAAATGCAGGCCGAACTGGATAGAATGTTTAAAGAGACCGGACATACCAACGCCTATTTTCCACTCTTCATCCCTAAGTCCTACCTGAGCAAAGAAGCTAGTCACGTAGAAGGATTTGCAAAGGAATGTGCAGTAGTGACGCATTACAGACTCAAAAATGCTGAAGATGGATCAGGTGTAATCGTAGATCCGGAGGCCAAGCTTGAGGAGGAACTTATTGTCCGTCCGACTTCAGAAACTGTAATCTGGAGTACCTATAAAAACTGGATCCAATCCTACCGGGATCTTCCTCTTTTGGTCAATCAGTGGGCAAACGTGGTGAGATGGGAAATGAGAACCCGACTTTTTCTCAGAACTGCTGAATTCCTCTGGCAAGAAGGTCATACTGCTCACGCCTCAGCAAAAGAGGCGATGGATGAGACTGTCCAAATGATGAATGTATATGCCCAATTTGCGGAGGAATTTATGGCCTTACCGGTGGTGAAAGGCAGAAAAACAGCCAATGAACGATTTGCAGGAGCGGATGAAACTTTTTGCATTGAGGCTATGATGCAGGATGGAAAAGCACTTCAGGCGGGTACCTCTCACTTTTTGGGACAGAATTTCGCCAAAGCTTTTGACGTGAAATTTGCCACAAAAGAAGGGGGGCTGGATTATGTTTGGGGTACTTCTTGGGGTGTAAGTACCCGACTGATGGGAGCCTTGATCATGGCTCACTCGGATGATAATGGATTGGTTCTTCCACCTAAATTGGCTCCTCACCAAGTTGTGATAGTGCCGATTTACAGAGGAGAAGCCGAATTAGAGTCCATTTCTGTTAAAGTAAAGAAAATCATGGCTGAGTTGAGAAAAGCTGGAATATCCGTGAAATACGATGATCGAGATACCCAAAAGCCAGGTTGGAAGTTTGCCGAATATGAGCTCAAAGGAGTTCCTGTGAGAATCGCAATGGGCCCAAGAGACCTTGAAAATGGCACTGTGGAAATTGCTAGAAGGGATACCTTGACGAAAGAAACTTTCCAACTTTCAGAAATGCCGATTGCTGAAAAAATCGGGGGGCTATTGGAAGAAATTCAAAACTCGATCTATCAGAAGGCATTTAACTTCAGGGCTGAAAAAACTACAGAAGTCAACTCCTGGGATGAGTTTGTCCAAGTATTGGAAGAAAAAGGAGGATTTGTTTCGGCACATTGGGATGGTACCACAGAGACCGAAGAGAAAATCAAAGAACTCACCAAAGCCACTATCCGATGCATTCCGCTTGATCAAAAACAAGAATCAGGCTCATGTATACTTACCGGAAAACCCTCGACAGGTAGGGTTCATTTTGCAAAAGCCTACTAAGATTTAAACCCGGATTTATCCGGGTTTTTATTTGCCTTGGTGGGACAATCTCAGGTTAATCTTGTATTTTGCTCTCATTCAAACTGGGATTATGGAACTATTGATACTTAGTAGCCTTTTGCTCACAGGATTAATTTTGCTATTGGTAGAAATCCTTTTCATTCCTGGAACTACCATTGTGGGAATTTTAGGTTTTGCCGTGAGTCTTATTGGATTGGCATTTGCCTTCTTGAATTTCAACTATTCTGTTGCCCTTTGGATCACCGGAGCTACTGTTGTGGTCAACTTTGCTGCGGTTTGGTATGGTTTCAGTTCTGGAGTTTGGAAGAGATTTTCGCTCAAATCCTCTATGCAGGGTGGCGCTTTCGATGGTCGTACCCTTGGATTGGAAGTTGGAATGAAAGGGATATCAATTTCTGATATCAAGCCTTTTGGCAAAGCCTCTTTTTCCGATGAGCTCTATGAAGTCAAATCTGAATCAGGATTTATAGAAGTGGGGAAAACGGTAGAAATCATTAAAATTGAAAACAACAAAATCATAGTAAAATAATTATGGAAGCAGATAGCTCATTGTTCGTGTTAGTTGCCGCATTTGCGGGGATAGTCTTACTCTTTATCTTTCTCTACTTCGTTCCGGTCAATCTTTGGATTACGGCCCAATTTGCCAATGTAAAAGTTGGAATCGGTGAATTGATCGGAATGCGAATCCGTAAAGTGCCGCCAAGTGTCATAGTAAATTCCATGATTACGGCCACTAAGGCAGGGCTTCAATTGACGACCAATGATTTGGAAACTCACTACTTGGCAGGTGGCAACGTTCCAGCTGTAATCCGGGCTTTGATATCGGCTGACAAGGCAAATATTAATCTCAGTTTTAAGCAAGCTACAGCCATAGATTTGGCAGGTAGAGATGTTTTTGAGGCGGTTCAAATTTCTGTAAATCCAAAAGTAATCAACACCCCAAGTGTGGCTGCTGTCGCGGCAGATGGGATTCAGCTGATCGCCAAAGCAAGAGTAACTGTGAGAGCTAATATCGCGCAGTTGGTGGGTGGAGCAGGAGAGGAGACTATTTTGGCTCGTGTAGGCGAGGGGATTGTTACATCAATCGGTTCTGCTGCAACCCACAAATCAGTTCTAGAAAATCCTGATAAGATTTCTAAGCTGGTCCTCCAGCGTGGGCTCGATGCCGGCACTGCTTTCGAAATTCTTTCAATTGATATAGCGGATATTGATGTGGGGACTAACATCGGGGCAAAACTTCAAATCGATCAAGCTTCAGCTGACTTGAAGGTGGCAGAAGCTAAAGCTGAAGAAAGACGAGCCATGGCCGTTGCTTTGGAGCAGGAGATGAAAGCCAGAAATGTGGAGATGAGAGCAAAAGTGATTGAAGCTGAGGCGGAGGTGCCTAAAGCTATTGCTGATGCATTCCGCTCTGGTCAATTAGGGGTGATGGATTACTATAAAATGGAAAACATTAAGTCTGACACCTCAATGCGCGATTCTATAGCAAATTCGGACAAGGAGAATAAAGATGGTGGAGCCTCTAAGGCAGACAAAAAATAATCAGAGGGAGCTTTTCGCTCCCTTTTTTCTTTTGGTTCCCGGCTCTTCTACTGGAATGACCACAGGAATGTACATTTCTTTGGCCAACACTTTCTGACCTGCCCAATCCAGCTGGATTTGCTGGTATTGAATTGGGAAGAGCGTATTGCCTGCTGTGTTGATTATTCCAGCCAAGCCATTTTTGTGTACGATAATCAAATCCTTTGAAACCACTTCCACCTGATCATATTCCAGAGAAAGAAGGATATGTCCATTACTATCGAGGATTCCTTTTTTGCCTTGAGATTCGACCAAAAGAAATCCTTCTTTCAGACGACAAATCTTTTCAAATCCGGTTGGATTAATCACGTTTCCAGTTGAGTTGAGAAGGTAATAAGAAGTGTCCTCTGATTTGGCGATTGCTATGCCATTTTCAAATTTCTTCAATTCCTTCCATTTTGGATCATTGACAATCCGTCCATCAGCATTGATCAAGCCCCAGGAATTACCTTTTCTGAAGGAAGCTATTTTCTCTGAAAAATTTCCAACTTCTTCAAATTGAGGCTGTATAGCCCAAGTTCCTGCTTCAGATAAAAACCCTGTTTTTCCATTCTTTTTAGCAGGGAATAACCCTTCACTCCCGGCACCAATCCATTCCGCATCAGATATAGGCTGCACTAACCAGCCTTTTTTACCTAGCAGACCAAGTTTGTTATCTCTGAATCGTACATTGTAGAGATCATTTCCAATTAGGGTCACAGATTCCATTCCTACTGCATCCAGCAAAATCCCATCCTCCTCAATTACTCTCCGTAGTTTTCCATGAATGTATTCCAACATCAGGTTTCCTTCTTTGGTAATCCTGTGATAGGAGTTATAGCTTACCTGAGCACGGATTTCGTCACCTTGGATGAGTAAGTACTGATTTTCATCAAACCCATAGAAAAAATTACCTCGGGTGTGCTCGAGCTGATCTATGACAGGTTCCAGCACAAAGATCCCTTCCCGATTGATCAATCCAAACCCGGTGGATTCCTTGGCAAGCAGGAAATTTCCTTCATTTTCCTCTAAATAATCATAACCTATGTCAGGCTGACTAGATAAGGGTAAATAAAATTTTTTTCCTTTTTTAAGGATGATCATCCCATGATGGGTCAATTTAGCCTCTTCCGCGGATCCTAATGCCGTAATTTTATTTTTTCCTCTTTCAAACATCCAATATTCTCTTCCTTTTCTGGCAAGAAGAAGATTAGGGTAAGTTTTGATCTCTTCATATTCAAGCGGTAAGGCCAACTGGCCGTATTCGTGAAATGCACCAAGTCCTTTGGGACCTTTTACTACGATCCAAGGCTGAAGGTATTGATATACTTCATCGCCTTGTAGGTCCAGCATCGGGCGAAGATCAGGTGACAATAAAAACAATCCCGATTCATTTTTTCCAGTGATGACTGTTTCGCCCAAGATTTCAATTCTATCAAAGATTGCACGCTGCTGAAGTGTTCCTTTCAAATCAAAAACCTCCCAAGTTTGAGCAAATACGGGGATTGAAGTGAGAAAAAGTAATGTAAATGCAAGGATAAAGGTTTTTCGCATAGCTGTTTGATAGTGGCCTAAATATAAAATGACCAAAGGATTTTCAAAGGCTCCCTTGGTCATTTGCGTGGTTGTAGGCTTGATTTATTTTTCAGATTTTACTTTTTCGAGATCAAATAGGTCTGTGATGATTTCGATCATTTCCTCAGCCTGGTCTCTTTGACAGGCAGCTCTTAGTTGGACGACTGGCACCTTGAGGATCTTTTGCATCATGCTCTTGGTGATCTTGTCGATGAGGACGTACTCTTTTTCATCTGCGTTTTTGAGGTATCGGCTAAGTTCTTCTTGTCTGATTTGTTCAAGGGACTGCTTTAGCTTATTGATGGTAGGGGATACCATCATTTCCTTTTTCCAGTTGTGAAACTCTTCGATGCTTTCTTCAATGATTGATTCTACTTGAGGGATAGCCTCCAATCGTTTTTCCAAAGCTTCCGAAGCTTTACTTCTGATGTTGTCCACGTTGTAAAGAATTACACCTGGGACATCCTCGATCGAAGTTTCAATACTTCTTGGCACCGAAAGGTCCACAAAAAGTTTGTAGCTAGGGATGTTAAATTTCTTAACCAGATCCTTCGTGATGAAAGGCTCATTTTTCATGATCGAGCAAACAATTACGTCTGCCTCATCCATCGCTGATTGAACATTTTCAAAAGGAACAACTTCAAATCCCAAAGGACCTGCGATTTCTTCTGCTTTGGCTTGGGTTCTGTTGGTGATTTTAACTTTAGCCTCCGGGAGGTATACCATGTTTTTGGCCACATCCTCTCCGATTTCTCCAACGCCAATCAGTAAAATTCTTGGTTGAAATGTATTTGAGGTAAGACTTTCGATCAATTCAATAGTGGCATAAGAAAGGGAAGCTGCTCCATCCCGGAAAGCTGTCTCTTGCACAATCCGCTTATTGGTGAAAAATATGGTGTGCATCAAACGGTGGAGGAATGGCCCTGCCATTTCTAAATCTGCAGCGGTTTGATAGGCTCTTTTTACCTGATTGGAGATTTGAATATCACCTACTACTTGAGCTTCCAATCCCATAGAAACCCGGAACAAATGAGAAATAGCCAATCGATCTTCATTGAATATCTCGAAATACTCCAGATAATTGACCACATCCGCCAAACCTCTTTCGAGTCCGATGAGCTTGATGATTTCAGTGCTAAGGTCAAGATCGTGACTGTAATACACTTCTGTCCTGTTACAAGTAGACAGAATCAAGGCATCACTTAAGCTGAAAAACTCTTTCAGCCTCAATAAGATACGCTGAATAGACTGCTCATCGAGAGATATTAACTCTCTGATCTGAACAGGTGCTGTTTTGTGTGATAAACTGATTGCTCTGAATTTCGTCTGCATTCTTGCAAAATCTCGATCGCAAATTTAACAGATCAACTTGCCGTAAGGGTTTCTTTCGTGTAAGTCTGAGTTAATTTGGAATGAATCTAAATAATTGATTTAAGCAAGAACTCGAAGTCCTTTCAATTTGCAATGAAATTCCAATTGCATTAACTTATCTGTTATTGAACTTTTCTAGGTGGATTTTTATGAAAGACAAGGTCTTTTTCTGGCTTAAAACTACTCTTGGATTTTCTCGAAAAGAGGCGAGAGGCTTTCTGTGGGTCATTCCTATTCTTATTCTACTTTCATTTAGTGCTGACTTGCTCAGGTATTTCAAAAATCAAAAAGCCAATCGTCTTTATGAACGCTACATTGACTCTTTAGATAGCATGGAAAAGGCAGGATTTAACTTGGTATCCTCTCCTTTGCCGACCTTCAATCCACAGGATACAGTAAGGAATTCTTCCTCCGAATTGGTGAAAAGTAGAATCAACAGGCTTCCATTCTCTGAAGCCGATTCTGTTACCTTGCAGATTGTTCCTGGAATTGGTTCAGCTACCGCTTCTCGGATTATCAAGTATCGAGAAAGGCTGGGTGGTTTTCATTCCAAAGACCAATTAAAAGAGGTATTTGGCCTAAAACCTGAAGTTATTGAGGGGATTTGGGAGTATTTTGATTTTGATCCGGGTATTTCCAAAAAAATCAAAATCAATACCGTGGAGCTCGAGGAACTTTCCAAACATCCTTACATCAGCTTTCAGGAAGCTAAAGTTCTTATAGCCTTCAAGAAGCAACATGGGAATTTTAATAGTCCTCAAGATCTGTTGAAAATCAAAATTTTTAGGGAAGAATGGGTGAAGAAAATAGCCCCATACCTTCAATTTGACTCAAACTGACCTCCTCTTCTCGGACAAAATGTGCAACTTTGAATCGATAATTGACCCTTCCCTCATTGCTTTCGCTTCCAGTCCTTAATCTACCTTCTTTTGAGCCGCAACTTCAGCGAGAAAATGATAAATATTTCATTTTTGACAGTCTGAGAAAAAAGTTTTTGGCTTTGACTCCCGAAGAATGGGTGAGGCAGCATTGGATCAATTTTTTAATCGAGCATCAGGGATATCCCAAAGGATTGATATCCCTAGAAAAAGGTCTCAAATACAATCAGCTTCAGAAACGAACTGACTTAGTGGTTTTTGACAGAACTGGGCATCCCTACTTGCTCATCGAATGTAAAGCTCCGGAAATAGAACTCAATCAAAATGTACTACAGCAAGCCTTGGCTTACCGTTCAACCTTGTTGACCTCCTTTGTGATCTTATCAAATGGCATAAAGCACATTTCGCTGGAATTTGAAAAAAGTCAGAAAAAATTCATTCAAACCCCGAATTTTCCACCATCTCCCTGAATTTTTTAGTAAAAAGTATGACTTATGTCAGTATTTTTCTAAATTTTAGGTAGAATTTTTACCCAGCAATTAGAAGTATGAATACGCATTCCCACAATACCCCATGCGAGCTTTGCGCAAGCAGAAAACAGTCGCTGTTCTCTGACCTTCCGGAAACTCAACTTTGTTCGATCTCCGATCATAAAAATTTGATATCCCACCGCAAGGGTCAAATCCTCTATTATGAAGGCACCAAGCCATTGGGGATTTTTTGTATCAATTCCGGTGTGGTGAAAATTTACAAAACGGCCTCGAATGGCAAAGAGCAAATCATTCACCTCGCCCAAAAAGGTGATTTCCTTGGTTATGCAGCCTTGTTAGGTGAAGAGAATTACACCAATTCGGCCATGATTATTGAGGATGCTAAAATTTGTTTTGTGCCTCGTGAGCCCTTTCTCAATACACTTTTGAAAAATACAGAATTCTTCAAACGAGTGACCAAGCAGCTAAGCCATGAAATCGGAGTGATGGAAGAAAAGCTGACCGATGCTACCCAAAAAAGCATCCGTGAGCGGTTGGCATTTGTCCTACTTCAACTTGCCAATTCTTACGGTGTAGAAGGTGGAGGAAATCAGAAAATTGACCTTGTACTCAGCAGAGAGGAGATTGCTGGCATCGTTGGTACAGCCACAGAATCGGTCATCCGACTACTCTCTGAATTTAAAAAAGACGATCTGATCGATCTGGATGGAAAGAAAATCATTGTGAAAGATAAAAGAGGTCTCGCTCGTCTTTCTGATTTCTACGCTTGACAGAACCACTTGTGTGTTTTTCGGGTTTTTTGAGAAACTTCATTCATCTATGAATCTTCAAAAAACCCGAATTCTTTTTTTAATCACTTTCCTATCTGTTTTTTCCTCTTTTGGGCAATCGGTAGCCTATAAAACACTCTTGGAAGGTCTTTATGATGACCGGTTTCCGGTGATCCAACCCAAGCAGATTTCTAATCTCAGCAATTATCAAGTTCTGGATGCGCGTGAAAAGGCAGAGTATGAGGTTAGCCACCTTCCAAAAGCTAAGTGGGTTGGTTACGAAACTTTTGATCTGAAAAATGTCGCTGACTTGGATAAAAATCAGCCTATTTTAGTTTATTGTACGGTTGGCGCTAGGTCTCAGGAGATAGGTAAAAAGCTTCAAAATGCAGGTTTTACGCGTGTCTATAATTTATATGGAGGCATCATTCACTGGGTCAACGAAAGTCAGCCAGTTGTGCAGAATGAAAAGCCTACTAAAAAAGTCCACACCTATTCCAAATCCTGGGGTATTTGGCTGAATAAGGGTGAAAAAGTATACGATTGATTGTGTCGGGTGGAAGACACAAATCATTTTTGAAAAAACTTACCTTTCTATTCCCTTCGTATATCGAGTAAAATCTCACCATATGTCCTTTCCTAAAATTGTATCACTTGTCTTTTCATTTCTTGTTTTTTCTTGCCAAAGTCCATCATTGGGAATGGCAGGAACAACCCCACCCAGCCATCAAATTTGGGATCAACTGGTGAAAACCCATGTCAAACCCAACGGGATGGTGGACTACAAAGGTTTTATCAAGGACAAGGCAAAGCTGGAACAGTACCTAAAACTAATCTCAGAAAATGCCCCTGATCGCAAAACCTGGTCAAAAAACCAGCAGCTCGCCTATTGGATTAATGCCTACAATGCCTTCACGGTAAAGCTGATTGTGGATAATTACCCCACTAAAAGCATTCGGGATTTGGGCCCCAAATTGAAAATTCCACTGATCAAGGATGTTTGGCACTATAAATTCTTTAAAATCGGAGGAGTGGAATCCAGTTTGGACGAGATTGAGCATGCTATCCTGAGAAAGGAATTTGATGAGCCTAGAATCCACTTTGCCATCAATTGCGCTTCGGTTTCTTGCCCTCCTTTGTTGAATGAAGCCTTTGTTCCTGAAAAGCTCGAGTCTCAATTGCAAAAGGTAGCCGTAGCATTTATCAACGATCCCACCCGGAATAAAATCACTCCGGATCAGGCACAGATTTCCTCCATTTTCTCTTGGTTTCAGGGAGATTTCACCAAAAAAGGAAGCTTGATTAGTTTTCTCAATCTGTACTCTAAGGTCAAGATTAAACCCAACGCCAAAATATCGCACTTGGATTACAACTGGAACCTCAACGAGTAACCCGAATTTTTAGGTAACTTTTGCCTTCAACTCACCCTTATGCTCGCTCGTCATCTTGTTATTATCGGCAACGGAATCTCCGGAATTACCCTGGCCCGACACGTTCGGAAAATGGATTCGGATACCCGCATTACGGTCATTTCTGGTGAGTCTGACTACTTTTTTTCCCGCACAGCCCTCATGTACGTCTTCATGGGCCACATGAAATTTGAACATACTCGACCCTATGAGTCTTGGTTTTGGGAGAAAAATCGAATTGAGCTAAAGAAGGCTTGGGTTCAGAAGGTAGAGTTTGGTGAAAAAACTTTGGTTTTTGATTCAGGAGAAAAGATGACCTATGACATTTTGGTCATCGCCACGGGTAGCAAACCCAATAAATTTGGTTGGCCGGGTCAAGACTTAGAGGGTGTGCAGGGATTGTATTCCAAGCAGGATTTGGAGCTGATGGAAAAAATTACGCATCAGGGAGTGAAAAGGGCGGTCATTGTAGGCGGCGGCTTGATCGGGATTGAGATGGCCGAAATGCTGGCTTACAAAAAAATCCCAGTGACTTTTTTGGTGCGAGAAAAAGGATTTTGGGACAATGTTCTTCCCAAAGAAGAGTCCGAATTGGTCGGCAGACACATCCTCGAGCATCATATTGACTTACGGCTGGAAACTGAACTAAAGGAAATTCTTTCAGATTCAAAGGGAAGGGTTCGGGCTGTTATCACTTCCAAAGGAGAAGAAATTTCCTGTGAGTTTGTGGGATTGACAGCTGGAGTAAGTCCGAATGTGGATTTTCTGAGAAATACCGAATTGAAGGTGAATCGAGGAGTGAAAGTGGATGCTTTCTTTCAAACCAATATCCCGGATGTCTATGCCATCGGTGACTGTGCGGAGTTTGAAAATCCTCCGGCTGCTGATAGAAGAACCATCGAGCAAGTCTGGTATACCGGGCGCATGCACGGAGAGACCTTAGCGCATAACCTTTGCAAAAAACCTGTTCCCTACCAACCCGGAATCTGGTTCAACTCGGCCAAATTCCTGGATATCGAATACCAAACCTATGGTACCGTTCCTTCGACTTGGAATGATTCGGAGGTCAAAAGTTTCTATTGGGAGCATTCCTCAGGAAAAGTCTGCTTTCGGATGTTAATGAATTCAACAGGTCAAATTCTCGGCATCAACAATTTCGGTTTCCGATTACGGCATGAGTTCTTCGATCAGGCAATCCGGGAAAAGTGGTCTGGAGAAAAAGTGATCGCCAAACTGGATAAAGCCAACTTCGATCCTGAGTTTTTTGCACCCTATTTCATAGAGATTCAAAAAGCCTTTAAAGCGCAATTCGGTGGAAATTTCCAGCCTGCCAAAAAATCATTTATTCAAAAGCTATTCGGAGCAAGCGTATGAGGACAATCGAAAAAATAGGATTGGGATTGTTTCTGATCGGATTGACTGTGTTTACGGTGGTTCCTTTTTTGGGTACCTACACCCTGACCGAGGAGCTGGTTTTGGCTAATACCAAAGACATTCATCAGGAGAAAATGGCCGAAATCCTCGCTCCGATGTACGGGCAGGAATATGGTTCCAATTTCTCATTCCTATCCGCTTTTGGAGAGAATTTCAACACCTACAATGACAACCTGAAATCCCAGCAACTTTGGGATCAGGTCATTTGGGATGATTATGGGTTTGCTTTGGCCAAAGCTGCTGCAAGTAGTCCTGTCAAAGATAATCCTTGGCTTTGGCTGGGTTTGTCGATCGGATTGGCTGTATTGGGAGGTTATTTGTACAATTTCAGGCAGTATTCTGATGAACCTTCAGGAATTAAAAACAACGGAATTTTCCACTCCAAACTGAAAAACAAAGGTTGGTTGGGGATGATCACCGGAGGCTACCTGATTCTGTTTTACATCTTGCTCTACTGGTTTCCGGCTTATTTGGTCAACTTGGTTTGGATGGTGGAGCCGATTTCCAGAATGCTTTCCGGCGGTCCTGCCAGCCAGTGGTTTTTGTATGGATTAGTGTACACACTCGCGATTTTGGTGATGGGAGTGCGAATGTTCCGGAAATACAGGGGTAATCAATACCAGCAACTCCGCACCGCTTCAGTGATGTTTTTCCAGACGGCTTTTGCCTTTTTGATTCCCGAAATCCTCGTCCTTCTAAATCAGCCATATTTCGATTTCAAAAATATCTGGCCCCTCGATTTCGATTTCTTCTACGATTATCAGATTTCCACATTCCTCTCAGGTGGAGGCATGGGCATGTTTATGCTGATTTGGGGCATTTTGCTGATTATCGTAGGCGTGCCGGTATTTACCTATTTCTTTGGAAAAAGATGGTATTGCTCTTGGGTCTGCGGTTGTGGAGGCTTGGCGGAGACAGTGGGAGACCCTTTTCGTCAGCTTTCTGACAAATCGCTTAAAGCTTGGAAATACGAACGGTGGATCATTCATAGCGTCCTGGTTTTGGCCGTGGTGATGACTGTGGTGACGATCGCCAACTACTTTTCAGGCTTTAGCTTTTTGGGTAATGTAACCAATCAGCTCCATTCGTTTTATGGTTTTGCAATCGGTTCTACCTTCGCAGGAGTAGTGGGGACGGGATTTTATCCCTTTATGGGGAATCGGGTTTGGTGCCGATTTGGTTGTCCTTTGGCAGCTTATCTTGGCATCGTGCAGCGATTCAAATCGCGTTTCCGAATCACAACCAACGGCGGTCAATGCATTTCTTGTGGCAATTGCTCGACCTATTGCGAAATGGGGATTGATGTTCGCGCGTATGCCCAAAAGGGCCAAAACATCGTTCGCTCCTCTTGTGTTGGATGTGGCGTATGTTCGGCTGTGTGTCCTCGTGGGGTGTTGAAGTTGGAAAACGGGCCGGAAGAGAACCGAATTATCGATTTGCCTATTATTATTGGCAACGATTCCATCAAGCTCAATGCCTAAATGATTATCCTCTATTTCCTTTGCGGACTGTATTTCTTGGGAATGCTGTTTATCCTGATGTACAGTTTGGCGCAAGGACATTTGTTGTTTCATTTTCTGAAAGCCCGGAAAGAATGGGCTTCCACACCTCAAGTCACGCCTTCCAGCTGGCCAAAAGTCACCGTTCAGCTTCCCATTTACAACGAACTCTATGTCGTCGAGCGCCTGATTGAAGCTGCCTCAAAGTTGAATTACCCCAAGGAATTACTCGAAATCCAGATTCTCGACGACAGTACCGATCAGACGGTGGACTTGATCCAAGCCAAACTCAAGGAATATCCTGCTATCAACTTCCGCTACCTGCATCGAACTGACCGGAAAGGCTTCAAGGCAGGAGCATTGCGGGAAGGATTGGAGCAAGCTTCAGGAGAATTTATCGCCATTTTCGATGCGGACTTTGTGCCCGATCCAGACTTTTTGATCAAAACGATTCCTTTTTTCTCCTCTGAAAAAGTCGGGATGGTACAAACCAGGTGGACACATCTGAACCGAGACTATTCCCTCCTAACACGATTGCAGGCCTTTGCCTTGGATGCGCATTTCTTTATCGAGCAGATGGGGCGAAACCGACAGGGAGCTTTTATCAATTTCAACGGAACAGGAGGAATCTGGCGAAAAAGCTGCATCCTCGATGCGGGCAACTGGCACGATGATACCTTGACGGAAGATTTGGATTTGAGCTATCGGGCCCAGCGAAAAGGCTGGCAGTTTGTCTATCGTCCCGAGATCGAATCTCCTGCCGAACTCCCACCCATCATGTCTGCCGTGAAGTCCCAACAATTCCGCTGGACAAAAGGTGGGGCCGAATGTGCTGTAAAGCATGCCGGAAAGGTGAATCAGGAAAATTTACCCTTTCGGATCAAGTTTCATTCCTTTGCCCACTTGTTCAATTCCACGATTTTCATCGCGGTGCTACTGACCAGTTTGAGTAGCATTGGGGTTTGGTGGGCAGGAGTGCAGGGGCTTATTCCAGAGTGGATGGTAAGGCTTTCGGGGATTTTCCTGATAGGATTTGTCCTGATTGCCGGAGTGTATCTGGCCTCGTATTTTATTGCCAATAGGTCATTTCTCTCTTCTTTTTTGGGAGTGATTTGGCAGCTGCCGCTGTTCCTTTCAGTGTCCATGGGTTTGGCCTTGCACAATGCACAAGCGGTTTGGGAAGGATTGACCGGAAAAAAATCCCCCTTTATCCGCACCCCAAAATTCAATCTCGAATCCGGGAAAGTTTCTTTGAGCTCCAATCGATATATCCTGCATCGCATGCCGATTACCACTTGGTTTGAAGGGCTTTTGGCCTTGGTATTTTGGGTGATGGTGGGATTGGCATTTCGTGAGGGAAATTTCCTTTTCCTTCCCTTTCATGCCATGCTCGCCTTTGGCTATAGCTTGGTCTTTGTCTCCTCCTTTAAATCCTACGGCCTAGGTCGCTAATATTTTCCATGAATTACCCGCCGATTATTGACGTCATCATTCCTGCGTACAACGAGGAAAAATCCATCCCCAAAGTCATTGCCGAGATTCCAAAGTTTGTCCGTTACATCGTCGTGGCCAACAACAACTCCACCGATCAAACCCAACTAGTAGCAGAAACAGCAGGGGCCAAAGTCGTTTTCGAAGCCCAAAAAGGCTACGGAAAAGCCTGCTTGACCGCGATGGATTGGATCAAAAATCAGGAAATCCAACCGGATATCGTGGTCTTTTTGGATGGGGACTATAGTGACTATCCCGAGGAGATGAAGGATTTGGTGCAGCCGATTTTGGATGGGAAAGCCGATATGGTGATCGGGTCAAGAGCCTTGGGGCAGCGGGAAAGTGGATCGATGACGCTTCCTCAGGTCTTTGGCAACTGGCTGGCGACGACGATGATGAAGTACATGCAAGGGGCAAAGTTCTCTGATTTGGGGCCTTTTCGGGCAATCGTTTGGAGAAAGCTTTTGGACTTAAATATGGTCGATCAAAACTTCGGCTGGACCATCGAGATGCAGATCAAAGCCCACAAAGCCGGCCTTCGCTACACTGAAGTACCGGTCAACTACCGAAAACGCATCGGAGTTTCCAAAGTCAGCGGTACAGTCAAAGGAGTGATCGGGGCGGGGTATAAGATTATTTTTACGATCTTCAAGTATTGGTAAATAAGTAGGTAGTGATCATTCGCAGTTGGCAGTTTGGAAGCACTATCTTGTAATTTGAAATCATTTCTAATTCAGAAAATGAACACCCATCACCAAAATCACCGAAATCCGAATTCTGAAATCCGAAATTTCAAATCATTTATTCCCCTTTTTCTAATTTTGGCTTTCCTTTTTTCTTGCAGTTCCTCCGGCCGAGAGGGTGTTGAGGAAGAGCAATTCGCCAAGTATTGGTATCAGGGAAAGGCCGAGATCAATGTCTTTGACCTACAGCAAAGCAGATACGGAGAGGTTCGGCCCGGAAAAGCGGTGATGATCTTTGTGACGGAGGATTTTTCCAAATCCAAACAAGTCAAGCTGGACAATCCTCAGGATCGACCTTCTGATGCTCAAAAGGTGTTGAAACTGAATATGACCCGCGAGTTTTTGACCGGCGTCTATCCGTATCATACCATGCTTTCGGTTTTTACGCCTGTCTATGAAGAAGTTCCTTCCCCAAAATTGACATCCTCGGTAACCGAATGGTGCGGGCAGTCCTTCACCCAGCTCAATTTCAAATCCGGAAAATACAACGCCAAGCTGTTTTCCTATTTCGAATCGGAAGGCGATGTGGAATCGAAAATAGATGCAAAAGCCGAAGAGGAGCTTTTCAATCTAATCCGGCTCAATCCGAATCTGGTGCCCATGGGAAATATCAATTTGATCCCCAGTTTGATCTTTCTGCGATTTGCCCATATTCCTCTGAAAGCTGAGCAAGCCACCATTTCCAAGAAGGATTTGGGTTCCAATCAGTCCGAGATTGAGGTGGTTTATTCTGAAATCGGACGAAAACTTACCATTCGATACAATCAGTTTTTTCCTTTCGAGATCTTAGGTTTCACTGAAACCTGGACCAAGTCAGACGGAAAACAGGAAGTCACCACTGCCACCCGTACCAACATGCAGCTGCTTGAGTATTGGAAGCAGAATGAGAAAGTGTACGAACCCTTGAGAAAGGATTTGGGGCTTTGATCAGCAGGATTAAAACACCCTCCAAGTACGCTCTGATTCTCGCAATGTCGGGGATCTTGTTTCTCCTTGCGCAGGTGCCAAGAGAAGCGTTTGGCTTGACTTTTTTGCTGTTTTTTTTGGCTTTTGCGGGGATGGTGGTTTTCTATTTTTTAACAGGGGATAAGAACAGCTTTCGCAACGTGTTATTCGCAGGACTGCTACTTCGATTGGCTGTTTTTCCATTTGCTCCTCAGTGGTCAGATGACTTTGTTCGATTTCTCTGGGATGGAGAATTGCTGAAAATCGGCCAAAATCCATACTCTCAAACACCTCAGGAATGGCAAAAGGAAAACATTGATCCTGATAATGCCTACAGAAATCTTCTGTTTGAGAACCTGAATTCTCCCGATTACTATTCCGTCTATCCACCGCTCAATCAGGTGATTTTCTGGTTGGGGGCGAAAGCCTCAATGAGCTCTCTTTCGAATGGCTATTTGGCTCTCCGCCTGATTTTGCTTTTAGGGGAAATCGGAGTTTTTTTCCTGCTTTGGAAGTTGCTGATGGCATTTCAGCTTCCCACCAAACGGATTTTCTGGTATTGGTTCAATCCTTTGGTGATCATGGAAATCACTGGAAATCTACATTTTGAAGGCTTGGTGCTGCTGTTTCTGTTGGCATCGATTTGGGCGATTCAAAAAGGAAAGTTGGGGCTTTCAGGTGGCTTTTGGGGCTTAGCTGTTGGGATTAAACTTCTTCCCTTAATGCTCGTCCCGGTATTTTTAGCTTTTGAAAAATCGGGAAAATCGGCCTGGTTCTGGACAGGAATGACACTCGCCATCGTCATTAGCTTTATCCCGCTTTTGATCGACGATTCTTGGGGCAATTTCGCTCAAAGCCTCCAATTGTATCAGGGCAAATTTGAATTTAATGCCTCGATCTATTACTTGCTTCGTGAAGTGGGGTATTGGATTGAGGGATACAATACGATCGCTTTTTTGACGAAAATCCTCAGTTTGTCCACGGTTATCCTGATCGGGTATTTTTCCTGGAAGAGGCAACCAAAATTCCTCCTCGAACTCGTTGATTTGATGGTACTGATTTACTTGGTTTACCTGATCTTACAGCCAGTGGTGCATCCTTGGTATATCCTGCCGGCCTTGGGATTGAGTGTAATGCAAGGAAAAATGACGATTTTGCTCTGGAGCTTTGGAGCAATCTTCTCCTATCAAGCCTATGGAAATGCTGATTTCCAAGAGCAGTCTATTTTTCTGATTTTGGAGTATGGTCTGGTAGTTCTGGGAATCTATTTGGATTACTTTTCTAAAAGGAACAAAACCACATACATAGAAGTCACATAGCTTTTTCATTAATTCTATATACTATGTTTTCTATGTGACTATGTGGTAAAACAACACTCCCTTTTTTAGAATAGACAAATCAATTTTCGGTCTGGTAAAAAAAACATGTCATCTAAGGCCATCTCTAATTGAATTTACATTTGACCAGAATCTCTAATTTCGCTGCATGAAACCATTCCTTCGACTTCTTATCCTACTCAGTCTTCTTATTCAGTTTTCGTGTACCAAAAGCCCTGAGCAGCAAGCCCAAGACCTGTTGGAAAAATCCATTGAAGCTCATGGAGGTCAGGAAGATTGGCAGAATCTGTCCCAACTTAAATTCCGGAAATGGACCCGGATTTTGGACGAAAACGGCAACGTAGAGTCCGAACTCGATCAATGGCACGAGTTTCGGTTTCAGCCCTATTTCGAAGGAAAAATCTCGTGGGAAAAGGACAGTATTGAGCATGTCATCAGTTGGGATGGCGCTAAAATCCGCTATCAGATGGGCGGTAATGAGGTGCAGAATGAAGGCTTTTTAGCTTCCAAGAAGAAAGACTTTGACGCGGCATTTTACACCGTGGCACAACCTTGGAAATTGATGGACAAAGGAGGGAAGTTGATTTATGAAGGAAAAAAGACCTTGGAAAATGGCTCAGAGGTAGAAACGATCCGAGTAGATTATGGTCCGAATTCGGATACATGGTGGTACTTTTTTGATCCAGTGACTTTCTTGATGGTCGGAAATGAAGTCCAACTCAAAGATCACCGTAGCTTGATTTATGACCTTTCCGGAGAAGAGGTAAACGGACTCAAACTACACGGAACCAGAGAAAGCTGGCGAGTCAATGAAAAAGGAGATCGCTTATTTCTAAGAGCAGAGTACAAGTACTCGGAATATCAGGTTGAAAAACAGTAGAAAGAAGATTGAAATACATTAGAAATACATAGAAATAAAACCTCTTTCAGAGGTTGAAATAAATGGAAATATTTCGCGAAGCGTATTTCTCCGAGCGGAGCGAGGTTTATCTCCATGTATTTCAACAATATTTCCATCGTATTTCCCATTATCTTTAAGACTATGAAAATCACCCAATTCCTTTTCTTGTTGGTTGTTGTTGCTTCAGTTATTTCCTGCAAGCAGCGAACAGAAGCCGAAAAAATTGTCGATGCCGCTATCAAGGCACATGGTGGAGAGATCTACGAACAAGTCAAGATCGATTTTGACTTTAGAAATATTCATTACACGATTTTCAAGACTCCCCACGCTTACGAATACATTCGTGAATTCTCCGATTCTACTGGAACAGTGCGAGATGTTTTAAATAATTCAGGATTTACGAGGACAGTCAATGGGGTCAAAATCGATACCTTGAAGGAAGAGCGCATCGGTGCTTTTTCGCGTTCAGTTAATTCGGTAGCCTATTTTGCCTTTTTGCCTTATGGCCTCAATGATCCAGCTGCTGTGAAAACCCTAGTGGGAGAGACTGAGATCAAAGGAGAGAAATACAACCTCATCCGGGTAACATTCAAAGCGGAAGGCGGAGGAGATCACTACGAGGATGAGTTTTTGTACTGGTTTGGTAAGGAGGATCACCTGATGGATTACATGGCGTATTTGTACTTTACCGATGGAGGTGGAGTGAGGCTACGTGAAGTCAGTGGAGTGCAAGAAGTGGGAGGAATCCGATTCCAAAACTACCTCAACTACAAACCTGCTGACAAAGACACGCCACTCGACAAGATGCAGGAACTCTTCGAAGCAGGAAGCTTGGAAAAACTCTCCGAGATCAATCTGGAAAATATCCGAGTCGAAGCACTTCCCAAAAACTAACCTATGGCCAAGCCCACTCAATCAACTTATCTTTTTAGCTCAGTGGGCTTTATTTTTTTATTGGCGCTGGTTTGGTGGGTTTTTCCTGAAGAGGATTTAATCAAAGCAGAAGAAAAGTGGAAAGGCGTCTGCTGGGTGGGCAGCAGGCAGCCATTAGCAGGAGGAGAAGTGGAAGAGCTTTCTTCTACCGGTGCCAATGCTCTTTCCCAAACCCCTTTCGGTTGGCAATCAGCCAAGCACTCCCCGGAGATCCGCTGGGATATGAGCAATGAGCGTCGCTGGTGGGGAGAGACTCCGTTGGGAATTAAAGCCACTTTGGATTCCACTTCCCGGTTTGGGATGATGAATATGATGAAGCCGCACCTCTGGGTGAGAGAAGGCTGGGTAGGAGAGATCGAGATGAATTCAGAGGAAGACTGGAAAAGCTGGTTTGCCAATTATCAAGCCTTCATACTGGATTATGCCCAACTGGCGGAGGAGCTAAAAATGCCCATGCTGTGTGTGGGAACGGAGCTGGAAAAGACTTCTACCAAGGAAAAAGAATGGAGAGCGATCATTGCTGAGGTCCGAAAAGTCTATTCCGGTAAATTGACCTATGCTGCCAACTTCACAGAGTTTGAGCAAGTCAAATTCTGGGATGCGCTGGATTACATTGGAATTCAGGCCTATTTTCCTTTGGCGAAAAATCATAACCCTTCGCTTCAAGAACTCACCCAATCGTGGAATAATCACTTGCCTCAGATAGAGAAGGTAATTCGAAAATATAAGAAACTTGTACTATTTACCGAAATCGGCTATTGCAATACAGTGGATGCAGCCGTGCAGCCTTGGGTCTGGCCAAATGAGCGCCGTGAGACTGAATTTTCGGAGGAAGTTCAGGCACTTTGTTATGAGGCATTTTTTCAAACTGCCTGGAAAAAGGACTGGTTGGCAGGAGTGTTTTTTTGGAAGTGGTATCCGCAGCGACATGATCGCGAACCGGATTTTACACCACAAGGAAAGCAAGCTGAAAAAATCTTATCCAGGTATTTTTTAGCAGACTGAAAATCACCCCTCTTTGTGACTTTTGTCATGGTTGAATAGGGTATGAGGACTTAGCTTTACTTCAGTTTTAAAGCCAAACAGTCCTTCTTTTTACCTAATCACACGACGCCATGAAAGCCAATATGGGAAGTATCGACAAAACAGTGAGATTGTTAATTGCTGCTCTATTGATTGTGCTTTACTTTCTTGGCGTCGTGGAGGGGGTGCTTGGTACTGTGGCATTGGGGATAGCGGTCGTGTTTACTCTGACGAGTGTCATCAGCTTCTGTCCACTTTATGCTGTTTTTGGGATAACAACATGCAAGACTAAGTCCGCCTAAAGGTGGTTTGGGTTATAGATAATTGATAGTGCTTTCAAATTGAGGGAAAGACCGGGGGCAATAGCTTCCGGTTTTTTTGTTGCTTTCTGATCTACGGTACGGACTTTTTTGATTTTTTCACTATCTAGCTTTTGAAAACCCAAAAAAGCACCCCTTACTTATGAATAAAAGAAGAGAATTTTTGAAATCCACCGGACTGGCTGGATTAGGCCTCTTTGGCGCAGGAAGTGCCATGGCCGATTCTATGAAAGTTCTTCCTTTTGAAGCCAAATACGGAGACTCAAGAATCCAAACCTTTAATATGTCCGGCTTTGCCGCGCCAAAAATTGAAACTGTTCGAGTCGGAGTCGTAGGACTGGGGCAGCGTGGTCCAGGTGCAGTTGACCGATTGAGCAAAATCGAAGGGGTGGAAATCAAAGCCCTCTGCGACCTTTTGCCCGAACGGGCAGAAAAAGCTAAAAAGTCACTGGAGGGAACCATTCACAAACCCGAACTCTATTCGGGAAGTGCTTACGCCTGGAAGAAAATGTGCGAGCGTCCGGATTTGGATTTGATCTACATCGCTACACCTTGGGAATGGCACGTGCCGATGGCTGTTTTTGCCATGGAAGCTGGAAAGCATGCTGCCGTGGAAGTTCCCGCCGCCCGTACCCTAGATGAATGCTGGCAGCTAGTCGAGACTTCCGAACGCACCAAAAAGCACTGCATGCAGCTGGAGAATTGCTGCTATGACTTCTTTGAGCTGATGACTTTGAAAATGGCCCGTGAGGGATTTTTTGGAGAGGTCGTTCATGTGGAAGGAGCCTATATTCATGATTTGCTTTGGTTGAATTTTGACAAGGATAAAGGCTACCAAGGCATGTGGAGACTGGAAGAAAACTTCCGAAATGGCAATCTTTACCCTACCCATGGATTAGGACCAATCTGTCAGATTTTGGACATCAACCGAGGGGATCAGATGGACTATCTGACCTCGATGTCTTCCAATGATTTCCAAATGAAGAAAAAAGCTCAGGAACTGGCTGAAAAGGATGCTTTTTGGAACTCCTACGCGGCTAAAAACTACAGGGGTAACATGAATACCACGGTGGTGAAAACCAAAAAAGGAAAATCCATCATGATACAGCACGATGTGACTTCTCCGCGTCCGTATTCACGATTGCATGTGGTGAGTGGCACTGAGGGTTATGCCCAAAAATACCCTGACCAAAAAGTTTCCAAAGGTCACAGCTGGATGAAAGAAGACGAGATGATGGCGTTGAAAGAAAAATATACTCCAGAAATCGTCCAAAAAGTAGGTGAGCTCGCCAAGCAAATCGGCGGACACGGTGGCATGGACTTTATGATGGATTGGAGGCTCATTGATTGTCTAAGAAATGGACTACCGCTTGATCAGGACGTCTATGATGCAGCACTTTGGAGTTGTATTACTCCGCTTAGCGAGTGGTCAGTAGCCAATCGATCCAATTCCATCGACATCCCGGATTTCACAGGAGGTCATTGGAAAACCAATAAGCCTGTGGAAATTACCCTAAAGGGTGGAGGTACTACGAAAGTCAGAGTTTGATAGCTCTTGGACTGGTTAGAAAATATTAGGGAGGTCATTTGACCTCCCTTTTTTATTTTGTTTTCAGTGCATTTTTGACTGTTTCAGCTAGTTTTTTATGATCATCTTTCATAGAGGTCAGATCCATCAGGGCCACTCTTCTAAAATCAATCGGGTGGCTTTCGCTTTGAAGACTGATGTATCCACCTTCGATCAGCTTGCCATCGATTTTCACTCCAGGGTCAACAGGAGATACATTTCCTCCTCCGATCTGAGGTTGATAGTAACTTATCACGGTGTCCATTCCTACCAGATGGTGGATTTCTCGGTCACCCAAAACGATAAAATTGGCCTTGACCCATTGGTCTCCATGGTAAGTTTCAGACTTGGAGTTGATGCAGTGAGGAGTAAACAATTTGTCATCCATGACCACGTTGGTCCCAGGTGTACATAGGTTGCAGGTACTTCGCTTATCCTTTCCATTTCCTCCTAGGAATTGTGCTTCGATGGAGATCGGGAAATCCTGATCTTTCAGCATAGTTTTGGGATCTTGCCCATGAAGCATTGCTCCACTGTTTCTCAAGGCCCACCCTTCGCCTCCTGGGCATTGGTCACCGACAAAGCGGTATTCTACCGTAAGTAGGTAATAAGAAAAGGGCTTTTTATAGAAAATATGCCCATACTGACGGTCAAATTGCTCATAGCCATCATAGCGAACTTTCATCAATCCGTCTTCTACCCGAAAAGTATTGGCATAATTGACTCCCAAGTCATGGGTTCGGATTTTTGGGGTCCAATCAGCTAGGTCTTTGCCGTTGAAAAGCTCGATCCATTTGGTAGAGGCTTTTTTTGGAAATAGAAATGCAGTGCAAAAGAGCACTAAGATCAAAGGAATAATCCAAAGGAGTTTTTTGAAGTGTGCTGGGTTCATTGGGTTTGTTTTTTGAGTCTTAAGACTGCCCAAACCGGATAGTGATCCGAATAAGGTACGTCGATGACCTTGTATTCTACTAATTCGAATTTTCTGGAATCATACCAGATGTAGTCGATTCGGGCACCTGCCTCGGGTTTGCCATAGGTGTTTTGGAGGTTGCCGGCTTCTGAGCCCGCTTCTTTCCAATAAGAAGGAATACTTCGGTATTCTTCCGAATCAGCTTCAAAGTTGAGGTCTCCCGCCCAAATGACCGGTTTGTCGAGTGTTTCGGCATAAGATAGGATGGAATCCAATTGGGCTTTGCGATTTTCGGGGAATTCATGACAGAGATGTGTTCCTCCAAAATAAAACTCTTCCAAGGTTTTTAATTCCGCCTTGACCCAAGCCATGGCCCGAGGTTCTCCTCCAGCTGGGTTTGGAAGTTTCAACGTGTGGTATTTGGATCCTTTTTTCACCAGTAGCCCTTCTCCGTAACCTCCACCATCGTAATCCATGGCTTTTCCAAAGTATCCCCTATAGCCTGTTTCTCGGACAAACCTTTTGATTATATCCAAGGAGTCAGAATAAAGAGCGTAATGCCTTCCTGTCAAGGAGTCCACCTCCTGGAGTGCGATGACTTCTGGTTGCATCAGTACAAATAGATCACTGATTTTATCAAAATTTGGAACACCTGGATTGGATGGATTTTCTCCATGAAAAATGTTGTAAGACAAGATCTTGATCTCTTGGGCAATACTTTGGCCTATCAATAAGGCTGAAAAGAATAGAAGAAAGAAAATGTGCTTCATGCTCAAATGTAGAAAAATGTCAGATTTGGCTGGATCAATTTTTTCAAACGGATGAAAATAGCAAAGAATAAGGTCAAGTTGGTATAATAAAACGAATAGGATTTCAGGCGCATCCTAGAGTAGAGGTATCGGTTGAGTAGGTGGAGGTGGTTATTCCATTTATTAAACTCAAAAGCAAGTGATGGACGAACCGGTAATATTTGCAAGGAAAAAAGATCAGTACTTCTTCATTTTTACTGATTACATCTACAATTCATTTAAAGTAACCCAGGCTTAAAAAGAGATCAAAATTCTTGATCTGATTGCGATGATAAAAAAATCAAGAATCAAAATTAGGTAACAACTCCTTTATTTAAGATGTATGATTTAGTTTATATTAAAATAAAGTGTATTTTTTTGTATTGAAATGCTGTAAAAATTGTTCTAAAAAAAATATTTTGATCTATAAAGCTAGGTATTGGTATTATTATAGGTAAATCCTACATTACCTAAAATTTACCAACCTTATATACCTTATGAGAAAACTTTATTCTGTGCTGTCTTTTTCAGCTTTGTTAGGCGTGGCAGCTTCCTGTACCGATGTCATCGAAAATGAGATGACAGTCTCTGATGCCGTGGAGCGAGTAGCCCAGCAGGAGTTTGTACCCGGTCAATTGTTGATCAAGTACAAGACTACTACAGCAGGATCCAGACTTTCCCAGGACATATTGGATATGATCCAAGCTAATGTCGTAGAGGAGATTAAAACTGGAGCGATGGAACTTGCCAACGCCCGTAAAGGCGGAGAGTCAGGCGACCTACTTTTGGTTCAAAGTAACCTAGGAACAATGGAGGCTATCGAGCGCTTGCGCAACATGCCTGAGATAGAATATGCAGAACCCAACTGGATCTATCAGCACTATGCAACATCGGATGACCCGTATTTCACAGGTGGTCAGCTATGGGGTATGTCTGCGGGTTCAAATGGAGGAAATCAATTTGGTTCTCGGGCAGCAACAGCTTGGGCAGCTGATAAAATAGGTTCCTCTTCTGTTTACATAGGCATCATCGACGAAGGTTACATGTATACGCATGAGGATCTGGCTGCTAATGCAGGTGTCAATCCTTATGAGATTGATGGAAATGGTATCGATGATGACGGTAATGGCCTTATCGATGATGTATATGGCTGGGACTTTGCCTCAAATGACAAGACTGTCTTTGACGGAACAGGTGATGATCACGGTACACACGTAGCAGGTACGATCGGTGGTGTAGGCGGTAATAGTATAGGTGTAGCAGGTGTGGTATGGAATGTAAAGATGCTTGGTGCTAAATTCTTGGGTAGCCAAGGAGGTACTACAGCCAATGCCATTAAAGCAGTGGACTATTTCACTAACCTAAAAAATAAGGGTTTAAATATCGTAGCTACCAATAACTCTTGGGGTGGTGGAGGTTTCTCTCAAGCGTTGAAAGATGCTATTGATCGTGCCGGTTCCGCGGGGATCCTATTTGTGGCCGCAGCAGGTAACTCAGGTACTAATAATGACGCTACCGCCAGCTATCCTTCAGGATACACATCAGCCAATATTATCGCTGTAGCATCCATCACCAGCTCTGGTGCTCTGTCTTCATTTTCACAGTATGGCGCAACGACAGTAGACATCGGAGCTCCTGGTTCTGCGATCTGGTCAACTGTTCCAGTAGCAGTCGGTAAGGGTAAAAATGCTACCGTTGGATCAGGCTACGCAAGCTACAACGGTACTTCAATGGCTACTCCTCATGTAACGGGAGCCGTGGCCTTGTATGCTTCTTTGAATCCTGGAGCAAGTGCTGCTACCATCAAAAATGCTATCATGAGTTCTGCCACAGCTACTCCTTCTCTTAATGGTAAAGTAGTATCAAATGGCAGACTAAACGTATCTGGTTTCTAATCCTGATGAATTTAACTTAACACGCCAAGAGCCCCGAAAGGGGCTCTTTTTTTGTCTTTTTTATACGAAATCCAACTTAAGATCTTCTTTTCCTCATCTCCTCTGCCAACTCTTTATCCATCGGAAATTCGCTTTCTTCCAGTTTATGGATGATGTTTTGGTAGTTGTAATCATCCCGGTTTTGGGAAAGCTTGGCGCTGGCTTGTACTTCTGTAATGGTGATTTCTATTCCTACCAAGGCTCTGATTTGCCCTTCTACATATGTCTCACTCATCGTTTCTACATGTACTCGATTTGGCCTACCTTCCTCATAGATATCTACCAGAGACTTGAGGTGATGCATCAGTTCTTCTCCTTCGATGATCCGGATTTTTCCATACACATGCACAGCTAGGTAATTCCAAGTGGGTACATTTTCATGATTGTACCACGAGGAGGAAATGTAGGCATGAGGACCTTGAAAGGTCACCAAGACTTCTTCCCCTTCACGGATGGATTTCCATTGTGGATTGGCCTTGGCCAAGTGACCATGCAGTACTGCCTCTCCACTCGATTTTTTCTCCAAAACCACTGGCAAATGGGTGGCCCAAGGCCTACCTTCGACCTGTGAAATCAGGGTGGCAAAGGCGTTTTTTTGAATAAACTCGATGACTTCGGTTTCGTTTTCCCAATTGTTGAGGCGGTGAATATACATGGTATGTAAAAGTAAGGATTCAAAAGTTGCCCAAACTTCGCTCACTCGCAAAAAATCCCCGTACTTTTTCCCTGTATCCATCAAAAATCAATGACAAACATGTAAGTTAGTTGAATGAATACATCCACTGACCGACTGGAGTTGGCGGCACGTTTTGTGAATAACACCGGCGCTCCGATTTTTTTGACAGGGAAGGCAGGGACAGGAAAGACGACTTTTCTCCGAGCTCTCGCCCATCGCACGCACAAGCGATTTGTGATCTTGGCACCCACTGGCATTGCCGCGCTCAATGCCAAAGGGGTCACGATTCATTCGCAGTTTCTGTTGCCTTTTGGTTCCTTTTTGCCCGTACGTGATGCAGAGGGGCATTACACCGATCGCAACGGTTTTTTTACCCAACAGACACTTGCCCGCAGACATCCGCTGAATCAGTTTCGTCGAAATGTCCTCAAATCCATCGATCTTCTGGTGATTGATGAAGTCAGCATGCTGCGAGCAGATATCCTGGACGCCATCGACTACCGGATGCGCAGCGTAAAGCGAAATTACCAAGTGCCTTTTGGGGGAGTGCAGGTCTTGTTTATCGGAGACTTGTACCAGCTGCCTCCGGTAGTAAAGGATGAGGAATGGTCTGTCCTGGGCAGATTTTATAAATCCATGCATTTTTTTGAGGCCAAAGCACTTCAAAACACTGGATTGGTCTACCTCGAACTGGATAAGATTTTCCGGCAGCAGGATGAGACGTTTATCCGAATTCTCAATAACCTCCGCGACAACAAATCCACCCCTGAGGATGTCCGAATCCTCAATCAGCACTATAAAACTTTGGATGAAATCAAGGATCTACCTCCCTGTATCACGCTCACGACACATAATTATAAGGCGGATGAGATCAACCTGCGCGAGCTCAGAAGCTTGGACGTGCCATCATTTTTCTACGATGCCGATATCGAGCGGGAGTTTCCCGAGAATCTGTACCCCTTACCGGAATCCATCGAACTCAAAGTCGGTGCTCGGGTCATGTTTATCAAAAATGATACTTCTGGACTTTCCTCCTATTTCAATGGAAAATTGGCTACGGTTTCCGAACTCACTGCCGAGCAAGTGGTAGTCGAAATGGACGATTCCCGAGAGGAATACACCCTGAAAAAGGAGCTTTGGGAAAATAAAAAATACAGGATCAATCCCGATACCAAGGAGCTAGAGGAGGAGGTGATCGGTACCTTTTCCCAGTTTCCCATCAAACTCGCCTGGGCAGTTACGGTGCACAAAAGCCAAGGACTCACCTTTGACCGGGCCATTGTGGATGTGGGGCAGGCTTTTGCTCCCGGGCAAGTGTATGTGGCACTCAGCCGACTGAGAAGTCTCGAAGGATTGGTGCTGCGTACACGGGTGCAGACGGACGTGATCTATTCGGATGCCAAGGTGGTTGAATTTACCCAAGACAAATCCTCGACCCAAGATCTTTCTGAGTTGCTTCGTTACAATCAGCTCACCTACCTCAGTCAACTTGTAGAATCGACCTTTGAGTTTGATTCGCTGATGACTTCGCTCAGTCAGTTTGATAAGGATCAGGAGACTTCCTTGGAGTTTGAGGAAGAGGATCTGCGTAAGGATCTGCCTGCGATTTTTGAGGTTCTGGAAAATGAAAAAGAAAATACCCGCAAGTTTCGTCAGCAACTCCAGCTGCTGATTCAGACCAAGCAGGAGGAAAAGCTGCTGGAACGAGTCGAAAAAGGAACAGCCTATTACCTCGATTTGCTGGTGAAGGTCCTCGAAATTCTCCTTCGGCATCAGCTTCGCATCGAGGAATTTTCCCGGATCAAAACTTATCAAAATGGTATAGAAGAACTTGAAATCGAGCTGCTTCGAAAATATACCGCCATCGCCAAAAGCGGCAACCTCATTCAGGCTATCCTAAAGGGAGAGGTGGCTGAGAAAATGGAGGCCATCGATCTTCGAGTGAAGCAGTTGCGAATCAATCTGGTTGACATGATCCGAAAAGAGCTGCCAGAAAGGGCTTCTTCCAAAAACAAAACAGGCCGCAAAAAGTCCAAAGAATCCAAAGAGCCTAAAGAGAAAAAAGAAGACACCAAGGCTTGGAGTATCCGACTGTTTCAAGAAGGAAAAACCGCTGAGCAGATCGCAGAGGAACGTGGCTATGCGGTTTCCACTATTTTGGGCCATCTCGCGCATGGAGTAAAGTCGGGAACCATTCCTTTAGAGGATTTGGTGTCTGAGGAGAGCATTCGGGAGATCCGTCATGTGGATGAAAAGCTGGATTCTTTGAAGGCTTATTTTGAGCATTTCGGAGGCAAATATGACTATGCTACCCTACGATTGGTCTTGTATAGCGGGGGAGAGGAGTGAGGAGAATTTATAGAAAGTGAGTCAACCTTTGGTATTCAACCCAACTTCGCTAATCAACAGTTGGTGTATGGCAATCGTGATTGAAAATCTTCCTCTTATTTCATTCCAGAAAATATAGAACACTGAATGATGAACTTCGAATGCTGAAGAGTAAGCAGTCTGAAGACTGCATATAGATGGGTCCAAGACAGAAGTCTTGAACCAGAATGAATGTTGATTTATCTTCTCGATGTCGTCAATCGTAATTCGTCATTCGTAAATAATAACTTCCCAACTCCCATTCTTCCTGACTTTAATACATCTTTTCGCTCAACACACTCATGATTGTCAAAATCCCTTCCTTGTAGTTTCCAAGTCTGAGGTTTTCATTGGGACTGTGTTGGTTGTTGTCTGCATTGACGGTGGGGATGGTGACCGCAGGAATGCCTAAAGCATCCACGAAAGGTGAAATCGGAATCGATCCGCCTGAAATCCGAATCTGAACTGGATCCTGACCGAAGGCTCTATTCATCGCCTTTCTCAGCCAAGCGCCAGTAGGGGAATCCATCGGGGTTCGGAAGGCCTGATAGGAAATCGAAGTATTGACTTTTACGATTTTGGGATAAGTCATCCGTTCTTCATCGGTTGGGTCTTTTTCCACTATGTGAAAACCCTGCTTTCTAATATGATCTTTGATCAGGCCAAATAGCCTCACCGGATCAGATTCGGGTACCAATCGCATGTCCAGTTCCGCCACCGCCGTGGCAGGGATGATCGTGGTGGCTTGCGCGCCAGTGTAGCCAGCAGACATACCGCGGATGTTAAGCGATGGGTAATTGATGCTTTCCTGATAGCTTTTGCCCACTTGATCCGTTCGGCCTAAGCCAAGTCTTTTCTTCACTGAAGGTTCATTGTCCGGTACGGCAGCAAAAATTTTCCGCTCTGCTTCAGTAAAGGTGATGCCGTCATAGAATCCTGGGATGACCACCCGTCCGTTTTCATCCTTCATGGAGGCCAAAAGTTGAGACATTAACAAAGCCGGATTGGGAGCATAGTTTCCGTAGTGACCGCTGTGTTGAGGTAGCTTGGGCCCGTAGGTAGTGAGAAAAAGCTCTGAGATTCCCCGTGCACCATAGCTCAAAGTTGGGAGATTGGAGGTATGTCTGGGACCATCCATGATGAGCATGAGGTCTGCTGATAGCTTTTCTTTGTATTGGATGACTGCCGCGGGGAGTCGGGGAGAGCCCTGTTCTTCCTCAAAGTCAAGAATAATCTTCACGGAATAATCCGGAGAAATTCCAGCCTCCATCAATGCATCCCAAGCGGTTATCAGCATGGCCAAAGGACCTTTGTCGTCTGAGGTGGACCGTCCAAAAACTCTCCAATCAGGGTTGTATTCGGTTGGCAGTCTTTCCATCGGAAGTACTTCCCAAGTTCCGCTTGCAGTTTGCGCTTTGAGTACGGGTTCGTAGGCATTGGGCTGATCCCACTTGCTGATATCTACCGCCTGTCCGTCTACGTGAAAATAGAAAAGTGCCGTTTTCTTGGCGTTAGGCTGCTTTTTCTCTACCAAAAGCAAAGGAATCCCTCCTGTCTCCAATCGCTCGGTGGTCCATTTTCTTTCCAAGAAGACTCGCTCACACCATTGAACATTGACTTCGATTTGCTCGGGAAACACCGCGTCATTGGGCATCGAGACGATCTCATTGAGCAGTTTGAGACCAGCCTGCCAGTGTTTTTCGGTCAGAGATTCCAGTTTGGCTCGGTCAGGAGTCTGTGCAAAAAGTCCTGTGGAAAATAGGAAGGCTAGAAGAAGGGCGAATCTTTTCATAAGGGGTGATTTTCTATTGCAGAGATACACAAAAAATGGGAGAGGTGTATCCTAGTTTTGCTGCCAAGTGCATAGCAAATAATGGAGAGCCCGCAAAGATTTTAAATCACAGATGAGCACAGATGGTTCAAGACGTTAAGTCTCCTTGTGGTTTTTTAAATTTTTAACCCGATAGTTTACCAGAGCCCACATCGCTATAGATCCTAGTGGTAGAAATTAGAGACTAGCTTAGTCAGTTTAAAGGAATAAATACTCCGCGACCTCTGTGTCTCCGCGGTCAGTCATCTATTACTCTTCCGAGGTCAGATTCAGTTGTCTGCCTTCTTTTTTCGCTTTTTCATCCAAAGCGGTACCAACTGCAATACCAATGGCCATTCCCATTGGTAAGCCTATTCCCAAAAAGGCCATATTTCCAAGGCTTACCCCAAATATTACCCCAAACGGAAGTCCAAAAGCAGACATGCCCAATGCCATCCACTGGTTACGGAAGTGATACTTGGGAACCAACTTGAGTTCTTTTTCTAAAAGTTTCAGTAACTCACCTAGGGTTGTGGAAACTAATTTTTCAAAAGGTTTACCTAAGAGGGTGGAGGTGTTGATACGGCCGATCTTGGAGTTGATGGTTTGAATCAGATCAGCAGGCAAGGGTCTTTTTTGGAGATCTGTTATCAGTCGGTTTAGCTTTTGAGTCGCCCCTTTGAGGGTTGTATTACTGATAAATTGCTCATTGGGTTGAAGTTCGAAGAGTGTCATGGTTGAGGAGGAAAAGTTTTGGTTTTCTGAGTAAGCGATTTTCTGGTTTTGCTATGTTTTAACCCAATCGCTTCAAAAGTTCAAGCCCTTCGTCCCATTTCGTATGTCCGGAGGCTACATTGATATGTCCCGCCGGACCAAGGGAGACAAACTCGCTGCCCCAGGCTGAAGCGAAAAATGCTGCTCGCTCAAATGATACCCAGGGATCATCCGTGCTTGCCACCACTAAGGAAGGGAAAGGGATTTTTTCTAATGGGATTGGCGAAAAGCCAACCGCAGGAAAGGTGTATACCGGGTTTTCTATATCGCTGGGAGCCACGAGCATGGCCCCTTTGATCTTTCTGCCAAATCGTTGGGCCCAGTGTGCGATCTCCGTACAGCCCAAACTATGCCCAATCAATATTACCACTGAAGGGTCGAACTTCTTTACTTCTTCCTCAATTCCCTGCACCCAAGACTCACAATCTGGTGCATCCCATTCTTTCTGTTGGATTCGGCGAAATTGCGGTCCAGACTCCTCAAAGTAAGTTTGCCAATGTTCAGGTCCAGAATTGCCAAGTCCGGGTACTATCAGGTTATAGTTTTCTTTGGCCAAGTAAAAATTCATTTTTTATGTAAAGTCTACTTATGCAAATCTCACATTGGTTTTTCTGTCTTTTTCTTTCCAAAAAATCCAACTCCTATTAATGCTCCACCCAATAAGGCAAAGTATTTTCCGTAGTCAGCTAGTTTTAAAAGTAATTCATTTTGAAAATTATCCGCCAAAATAAGGAAGAGGGAAGAGATGAAAAGGATTACTCCTAAAATTCCTACTGTTCTATTTTTCATATTTGTTTTAGTTGTAATTTATTCGGCTTGCCTTTGTGCTTAGGGAAGACTTTCTTTTTTTTAGACTTTCTAAATATAATATATCGGATATAACATTAACTCTTGCGGAATGGATTTGGTGTCAAGTAAGGTTCTGGAAGGTAAACACTTACTTTTCTTTCAGTGCCTCTCCTTCAAACCGAATTCCTTCCCAACCTCCTTGGATAAAGTTGCGAATGTTTTGGTGGTCGGTACCATCAGGATTGCCGAGCACATCCACGCGGTAGTAGTCTCCGAAAAGGGCAAGCGTTTGATCTTGGGTCAGTCCGTGAAGCTTCGCAAAAGAAAAAATCTTGCAGCTGCCATTGTTTTGTCCGGCTTCGTTGACTGTTGTGCCATTGGTGAAGCGGGCAGGGGTGAAGTCGTAGTGCGCATCGATGTGGGCGATGACCTCAGGAAAGGTGATGGTCTCGGGGGCTAGTTGGATTTTTTCTTCTAAGGTCATGGTGTTCTAGTTTTGGGGCGAAGATCTTCTTTTTTCACCGCAGAGACGCAAAGGGCGCAAAGAAAAAGAAGGTAGTGGTCAGTCTCAGTTTCCAGCATTCCTGTTTCAATGCTTACTGAGACTGATCACTGAACACTTATAAATCTTCGTGTTCTCCGCGTCTCTGCGGTGAATCCATTAAAGACCGGATTTGAAAATACGATCCATCAGCACCCATTTTTCACCGGGTTTGGCCCAGGGGAGTGGCTGCTGGAATCCCCACATCAGGGCTTCCCATTTGGCGATGATGGGGTTGGCGGCGTCCATTTCGGCTTTTTTCTCAAAGGTAAAGTCGTCCACCGTCTCGAGAATCATAAACATCCGGTTGCCGGTACGGAAAATCTCAATGTTCAAAATCCCGCAGTCGATGTCGTGCTGGGTGACTTCGGGCCAAGCGGCACCGGGAGCGTGGTGAGCTTCGTATACTCGGATGGATTCGGCGTCATCGATCAGATCAAGGGCTAGGCAGAAGCGTTTCATTTGATTTCGGGTTTCGGATTGTTGATTTCGGATTTGTAAAACTTCAGGGTTCGGTGTTCAGTATTCGATATTTAAAGGTTGTCGGGTTGTCTGCTACGCGTTGTCGAGTTGTCACGTCATTGCGAGGGGCATTTTTCAAACCTGAGATTAAACGATAAATTTTCAAAGCCCCGAAGCAATCTTTTGAGATTATTGGGTTGTCAGCTATGCGTTGTCACGTTCCAAGGTGTTTGGCGTTCGGTGTTCAGGCTTCAGTATTCGATATTTTTTTTAGAAAAGGCAGCCCTTGTCGCAAGTCTCAAAAGTTACCTTAGATCTCGTAAATCGTATTTCGTACATCGTACTTTTCATCATTACCTAAAAAACCTTTGAAACGCCTCGATCGTCTGCTTCGCAGCGGCATTGGGATTGGGAAAAGGAAAAGCCTCAGCAGAGACATAGCCTGAATAGCCAATTTCTTTTAAGGCTTCGGCAATCGGTCCCATATCGGTATGACCAAATCCCATGGGTTTTCGGTTGGAATCGGCGAAATGGACATGCCCGATGTGGTTTCCATTTTTTCGGATCGATGCTGCAAGGTGGTCTTCTTCGATGTTCATATGAAAGAGATCTGCCAAGAGTTTTACATGGCTTAACTCAATTCTTTCCAGAAATCCACTTCCAGCTTCCAAGGTATTGAACAGGTTGGTTTCGTAGCGATTGAGTGGTTCATAGATGAGCGTGACTCCAAGAGAAGCCGCATGTTTTCCTAGAACTTCAAGTCCCTCGGCTAGTAGCTTGAAGGTTTCCTCCCGATTGCCCGAGGGCAGGACATTTCCCTGCATCGAACCGATGATCGCCGGCGCATCGAATTGGGCTCCAAAGCTGATCATCTCAGCGACAAAGTCAATTGCCTTTTGGCGGATCGAAGCATCGGGATCAGTAAGGGTCAAGCCATGGAGCACTTTGCCTGCACCCGTGCCTACAGCGGCGAGTTGCAGTCCATAGTGGTCGAGTAGTTGTTTCAGGTGATTCGCATCGAGGTCTGTTCCGGATCGGGTGAAAAGTTCCACTCCGTCAAAACCCAGATTGGCGGCTTTTTTCAAACTTTCTTCCAAGTCATGCCAAAAGATCCAAGGACCTTGAGTCATGGTTTCGATCAGGTTGAGGGTGACAGCGGATCGGATCATTGGTCTTCGAGGTTGAGCATGATTTTGATGATTCCCTGTGGGTTTTTGGCCCAAGCGTCCATAGTCTCGGGTGCTTCATCGATCGGGATCACTTTGGAAATAACGGCATCCACGGGGAATTTTCCTGCTTCGAGGTAGGCGATCACCTCAGGGAAGTCGCTCTTCCCAACACAATTTCGCGAACCCAAAATCTCGATTTCCTTCTGGACAAAGAGGGAAGTGTTAAACTCCACGGGAGCTTTGGCATAGCCGATGCAGACCACCCGACCCAAAAAGGCCACTTCTTCTACCGCACTTCGGTAGGTCTGTGGACTTCCTACTGCTTCGATGATCACATCGGGTCCGTCTCCTCCAGTGATTTCCTGCAATCTTGCATGAAGGTCTTCTTTTCCAGGGTTGATGGTATGAGCCACGCCGATTTTGCGGGCGATGTCGAGCTTGGAGTCGTCAAGATCCACGGCGATGACCTGGGCGCCTTTGTTTACGGCTGAGGCTACTGCACCCAAACCCACAATCCCACAGCCGATCACAGCTACCCGGTCTTCCGAGCTGACTCTGCCTCGACTGGCGGCGTGAAAACCTACCGTCAGTGGTTCGACGAGTGCGAGCTCGCTGAGGCTAAGTTTATCAGAGGGGAACACATCCTGCCAAGGTGCGGTGATGTATCGGGTCATAGCACCCGGACGGCGCACGCCCATGGTTTTATTGGTTTTGCAAGCATTGGGCCGGCCCTTTCGACAGGCCACGCAGGTGCCGCAGGCGAGGTAAGGGTAGAGGGTGACCCTGGTACCGAGCTGGATGGATTCAGGAACTTCATCGCCCAGCGCTACAATGGTTGCCCCGACTTCATGACCAAGCACGTTGGGGTATTCCTGCAGGGGAAAAAGGCCTTTGAAGCCATTCAGATCACCACCGCAGAATCCGACCTTGCCGACCTCGAGAAGGACTTCGCCGGATTTTGGGCTGGGTTTTTCAATTTCACGAACTTCTGTTTTACCGATTTCGGTAAGGAAAAATGCTTTCATCTTTATTTACGATTTACGAGGTACGAGTTACGATATGGAGAGCGAATTTTGACTCTCTTGTTTGTTCAATCTTTGTGGTTTATTAATTTCTAAATCTCTCAATCTCATTATTTTCAAGAAATATCGAATACCGAACATCGAATGATGAACACCGAACGTCGCACTCCGATTGTAGGAAAATCCGAAATCCCAAATCCGACATCATAAATTATTCTCCTCCTTCCCCTCAAACCACATCCTGTTTTTGACGGGTTCGACGAGGGTGAGGATCTTGTTCAGGAGTTCTTCGGGGATTTCCAGGTCCACGGCCTCCAGGTTTTGCTGCACAACCTTGACCTCGCACATGCCCACGATGGTCGTAGCGATCAGGGGATGGTCCATGGCAAATCGTAAGGCGACCTGACTCAAGGAAAAGCCATAGCTTTTGCAAAGCTCCAACAAAATCGGCTGCATGGCTTTGACCTCAGCTGGTGATCGGTGCCAGGGTGGAAGCGAGGCATCCGACAGGATTCGCTGCATCAGCGGGGCGGCATTCATCAGGCCAAACCCCATTTCCTGAGACAGCGGCACGAGCTCATCGTTGATCTCGTCTTCCAGCAAATTGTAATGTGCCCAAGATAGCACCGTGTCGGGATTGGTTTCTCGGGCGATCTGAGCGAGATAGCGTACAGGAAGGCCTGTGATACCCCAGAATCGGGCCTTTCCGGATTGGACTACCTCCTGAATGGCAGGTACAGCTTCCTCCATAATGATCTGCTTGTCCACAAACTCGATGTCGTGAAGCTGAAAGAGGTCGAGGTAGTCGGTTTTCAGACGGGTGAGGGATTCGTCTATGCTTTGGAGGATTCTTTTCCTGGAAAAGTCAAAGTGCTGCAAGTCGTAGCGACCGCATTTGCTGGCGAGGATGACCTCTTTTCGCTTTCCTTCGAGGGCTTTTCCAAGTCGGCTTTCTGCCAAAGTCAGTCCATAAAAAGGGGAAACGTCTACGAAATTGACACCATGGTCGAGGGCGAGATGAACAGCAGCGATGGCTTCTTTTTCATCTACAGGATCAAAGACATTGCCCATGGGAGAGGCACCAAAACCAAGGATGGAAACGTCAAGACCGGTTTTGCCTAAGGTGCGGTACTGCATAGGTTATGGGGTAGGTTTGAAAGAATAGGATTCTTTTCCAAGATAGGAGAATTTTTAAAGGATGGAATCCTGAAATGTGTGGAGCGTGCCAAAAAGAAAATGGACTGCTGATTGGGTTGCTGGGGTGAGAAAAAGAGGACTTATGGTTCCTAATGTACTAGGTTGAAAAACAGGGCCAAAGTTGACCAAAGTGGCTTAGAGTTTTTTTAATGGATAAGCTTTTTTCTCCCTATTTTGGGTTTGGATTAATCTCTGGAAAATAAATAAAAGTGGGCTACTTACAGATCATCGCATTTTTGACGTATTTCTCTTGGATGGGAATAACTCAGCAAAAAGACTGCGAACTCCGGAAATCTGCAGAGGGAATAGAGGTGTACACCTGTAAAATGGCAAATTCCAAAATCAATTCCATCCAGTCTACCTTCACGGTTTCCTCCTCCTTATCAGCACTTTCGGAGGCATTATTCGATTTGGACAACTTCCACAAGTGGCAATACAAAATCGTCAAAACAGAGCTACTGAAGAGCATCTCGAAAAACGAGTTTGTCTATCGAGCCGAGTTGGAGACCCCATGGCCGGTCTCCAACAGGGATTTGATTCTGCATGTGAAAATGGCGCCTACTTCCAATCCCAATGAGTTCCATTTCTCTGCCATTGGTAAGCCTGATTTCATTGCACCTCGAGAGGGCTTTGTACGCGTTCCGGTGAGTGAAGCCCATTGGTACATCAAGGTTGTGGACAAGAATTCCATTCATATCAAGCACAGCATTTTGATCGATCCGGGAGGGGCTATTCCTGCTTGGCTGATGAACCTTTCACTCGCAGAAGGACCGTAGGAGACCTTTAGAAATCTGCGAGCCTATTTGGGTTCAGGGAAATGAGCAATGAGCAATGAGCAATGGCCAATTATCAATGATCAATTATCAATGACCAATTATCAAGGAATCCAATAGACAATCTGAAATGGTTTTACTTATCATTTTATCTTTGAATTAGTCAATTTTATAAAAATGAAAACCCTGTGGATTACGGCTGAAGGCCTCGAAAAACTGAAGGCTGAATTGGAGCACTTGTGGAAAGTAGAGCGTCCGGAGACCACCCAAAAGGTGGCTTGGGCGGCTAGCTTGGGAGATCGCTCGGAAAACGCAGATTACACCTACAATAAAAAGCGCCTTCGGGAAATTGACCGACGAGTACACTACCTGCGAAAAATGCTGGATAATTTGAAGGTGATTCCCTACACGCCGTTTCAAGAGGGAAAGGTCATGTTTGGCGCTTGGGTAGAAATCGAAAATGCCAAAAAGCAAAAGATCCGCTTCCGAATCGTGGGTGGGGAGGAGATTTTCGAACGAAGGGATTATATCTCCATTGATTCACCCATGGCCCAAGCTCTGCTCAAAAAGGAAGTAGGTGAGGAGGCGGTGGTCCAAACGCCTACCATGCAGATGACGTGGCGGATTGTAAAGATTGAGTATGAGAAATAGGAAATGGTCTTGGCGAGATTTAAAGGAAAATGTGAATATCAAATTCATAAAAATAAAAAAGCGGAGGTTTAAACTCCGCTTAGCGAGGTTTCAAACCTGGCTTAATTACTTCAAAGAACATAAGTAAATAGCGCTTTACTGGTACTGTTAAAATGAGAAATGGCCGAATAAAGGCGGCTTCAGTCTTCTTCGGTCTTCTAGCTTAAAGATTATGCCCATTCAGGACCATCCCATCCTTCACAGTCTTTAAGTAAGTAATGGCTTTGCCGTCTTCGCCGACTTCGCAGACCCGGTAGGAGGGAAAGGGATTTCCCCAGCTGCCACCAAAGTGTCCAGCCCAGAGGAAAGGCTTTTTCCGGTAGACCATCAACCCATCCAAGTCGTGGTCATGTCCGTGGAAGGTTGCTCGCACATTGGGATAGGAGGTTACCAAATCCATAAAGGCTTGGCAATCGATTCCATTTCGGGCCCACTCGCTTTGGGAAATGTGTATAAATACAAACACATGAGAAAGCTTGCTGTATTGATCTAGGACTACGCGAGCATAATCCAGATTGGCGCACAAATAGTCGCCCGCAGCATTGGAAGAGTCCAAAAGAACGATCCCAATGTCATTTTTATGGATAAAGGAGTAATTGGTAGGCTGACGCATGACCTCCTGAAAAACCGCTTCACTCACCCGGTCGTGATTGCCCCGAGTGGCGTACCAAGGCATCTGCAACTGTTCGTACACATTCATCACCTGAGGTAAAAACTTGGGTTCGTCGTGTATCAGGTCTCCGTTGAACACGACAAAATCCACGTCTTTTTCCCGGTGAATCGCCTCGATGAGGTTTCGGTGGGAAGTTTCAAAATCAGTGTTGGGCTGTCCCCAGTGCCCATCGGATGCAGTGATGAATTTCAGTCGGGTGGCTTTCGGAAGCTCGATTTTGCCAAAAGATAAGAGTGGCATTGCCACCATCGAAGTGCCAATCAGGCTGATTTTTTGGAGAAAAGGTCTGCGGTTCATTCGTTCAAAATAGAGATTTGAGCGCTAGGATTAAAATGGTTTTTATCGGACGTCGAAAAAATGTCATTTAAATCTCCTTAAAACAAAAAAAATACAAACTTTTCGAAGAAGAAATTGGGTCAGAGTTATTCAACAACATCAAAAAAAGCCGGACGCTTTCGGGTCCAGCCTTTGGAATCAACTAATCAAAGCGAATTTCTATTCTTTGGTGGTTTCAATTACCCCACGGAAATACCCAAGGGATTCAGCAATTCCCATAAAGGGATTGTCCATATTCCGTTCATGTTCCAGACTGCATACGCCGGTATAGCCCACCTTTCGGATCATTTTGACCATTTCGGGAAAATCGATAATACCTCGGCCAACCTCCAATGAATATCCCGATTTGGTCGGTCCTGTCACATCTTTGATATGCATGTCGAACACACGGGTGTGGTATTTTTCCATATCAGCTACAGGATCTTTGCCGTTGCGCGTATCGTGTCCGATATCTAGGCACATTCCCATTCTGGGATCGAGATTTTTGGTGTGGTTCCAGACTTCATCAGCGTCCTGATAGATGTTGATATCCGGTCCATGCAAATGAATGGCGAATTTGAAATCATACTCTTTCACCTTTTTTTCCACATAAGGAAGCAGCTCCACATTGGGTACGCCTACAATCAGCTTTACTCCGACCCGTTTTGCATAGGCAAACGCCTTGTCGACCTCCTCTGTGGATCTCATGTATATGGGGCCAACCGCATACCCCGTCACTTCATGGGCTTTTAGCTTTTCATGAAATGCGGCGATTTCCGCATCGGTGCTGTTCATCGGCAGATGAAAATCCTTGATGCATAGGTAATGCACATCCAATGCTTTCAGGGTTTCCAAGGTTTTGTCAAGGTCAAATTTCACAAACGTGTAGCCTGCAACGCCCACCTTGAAGGTCTCGCCTGTTTCAGGTGGAAGCTGTGGTCCGGGTTTGGTTTCCTGGGCTTTGCAAACCATCAGGGAGAAGGCAAGCAAAAGGGTTAATAAGGGTGATTTCATATGTTTATAATTTGATTTTCATTTGCCACATAGCCTGTCCCGATTTTATCGGGAGAATGCCCTGTATAATCCTCCCCGGTGTGAGAAGCATTTTCTCATGGACATTTCAACAGGTTATGTTGAGATTCTCTGCATCCAATTTAGCACTTGAAGACAGAATAGATCCCTTTGATCTTTTAAATACTGCGGAATCGTTTTCTTTAAGAAAAGCAAAAATCAACTAGTCCAAGATTGAAAAATAGGCAGGAAGCAGGTTTTTCACACTTAATTGGTATTGAGCTTTGATGGAATGGGATCGAAAAATCCAAGTTTAGAATATCCGTCATGCCACCCAGGGGCAGATGATTGGGGCTAAGGATTGCGGATAGTTGTCGGCTGGGCAAAGACGACAGGACCGCTTATCGGACTTCAAACTTCCTTTAATTTGGTAACAGGTTGAAATCGGGTCATCCAATTACTAATGCAACCCAACTTAACTGAAAACGCTGTCTTGTACTGATATGGATACAGGTCCATTTATTGGGTTGGTTTTTCCATTTAAGACTAGGGGAATTTTTATAGGAGAAAAAAATCCCTTCCGACGTAATTCAGAAGGGATTTCAAACTTGAATCTCAAACTTCAACTTTACCTGATTCAATTAATTCCTTTCGATGTACATCACCGCGGAATCTTCGATGTATCGTGCGGGATTGAAAGAGGAGTTAAATTTATTTTTTAATGAGTTGAGTGGATTGTTAAGGTTGTTGATTTTTGAGGTGAATTCAGCCGGAAACTTAGTTGCGTCCGAATACATGGTGATGAGGTTTTGATACTGCTCAATATTTGCCATCATTCGCATGGTTAGCTGTCCAAATCTCAGTCGGAGGGATTGTACTTTGTACATGTAGGTTTCTACCTGTCCAAGCCATTTACCTTTACTTGCAGGATTTTTATCGATGCTGGAGAGTTTGTCAGAGATGATTTTGCGGCATTCATTTTTGAATCCTTCCCGATCACTGTCAAGGGTAGCCTTCAGGTAGCGGTTTTGGTAGCGGTCCATGCTGATGCCATAGTAGGCCATTTGTTCTTGAAGGAGGTCGGTGTTTTCTTTTTGCAGTTGCTCCAGTTCCTTATTTATCAAGGTCCATTCGTGGTCGATGATGGATTTTTGCTGCTCAAATTGGCTGGTAACATTGAGTAAAAGAAGCATCTGTGGGGTGCGATCGTAGAGCTCTTTTTCTTTCTTTCCCATGGTCATCATGATATTACTGACCCCTGAGATGGCGGTATTGACCATGGTGCCATAAAGAGGCACGGCAGCAGAGGCCGTGCTGATCAGATTAATGGAGGTATTGAGGACATTCACGATGGGGTCTTCTTGCCCTTGTTTTTTGTACCATTTATCGTATTCCGATTTCCAGGCAGTGAATCCGTTGTATTGTTGAATTTTACCAATGTTGCCCAATTGGGAGAAAAATGTCTGTGAAGTCAGAAACAAATCTACAGGCTGGATGTCCCGTTGGATGCTGAGCAATTCGGTAAATGCTAACTGTCCGTTGAGGTTGATTTTGGTTTTAGGTGTTTCTTCCAGAATCCTCAATCGGTCATCCAAGGCAAGTTGGAGAGTTTCAAGATCCTTTATTTTTTCCTTATCATTGGCAGTTTTGGAGTCGGTAGCCGCAAGTTTTTCGGTCAGTTTGCTGATCAGTTCTTCATTTGTTTTGAGCTTATCATTTAGGTCTTTGAGCTGTGCATCACGCTCGTTTTTGATTTGTTCATTAATGGTGTTTTCCTGGGCTAGAGTGGAAAAGCAAATGCTAAGAATCAAGAGAAGAAATACAGGAATCTTGATGTTCATATGGGAAGATGATTTTTGATTTTATGTTGGGTGAAAATCACGGTCATATTCTTCCACTAATACTGTACCAGTTCAAAAAAGTTGAAAGGGCTGATGGGTTTGAATAAAAAATCCCTTCCGGTGAAAACTGGAAGGGATTCTATCATTTTGAGCTATTTTTTAGAAAACTTGATCACTCAATATCTCTTAGAAATTCAACATCGAACCCTTCGATACGCTCAGGTCAGGATCCGAATGTAGAATTTCGAAGATTAGGAGTGTCTTTCCACCCAAACTTTAGCATTCACAAATGCCTCCAACCAAGGGGTGAAGTCATCGTTTCGCTCGGATGGGTAATGCGCCCAGTTCCAAGGCTTCAGGCTTCGCTCGATGTGCGGCATGATGGCCAAGTGGCGTCCGTCTTCGGAAGCGATACCCGCTGTCGCAAAGTCAGAACCGTTGGGATTTCCTGGGTAGGCGGCGTAGCTGTACTTCATGGCGAAGTGGTAGGCGTTTTCACCTTTTGGAAGGTAGAATTTGCCTTCGCCGTGAGCTACCCATACACCCAATCGCTGTCCGCTGAGGCTACCTAGCATTACAGATTTATTTTCAGGTACTGTCACGTTCACAAAGCAGGACTCAAACTTATGGCTGGCATTGTGGAGCATTTTTGGCTTCTGATCGTGATCCGGAGTCACCAATCCCAGCTCGATCATCAGCTGACAACCATTGCACACTCCGAGTGAAAGCGTGTCAGGTCTCGCGTAGAAGTTGTCGAGTGCCTGCTTGGCTTTGGGATTGTAGAGGAAAGCACCTGCCCAGCCTTTGGCAGAACCTAACACGTCGGAGTTGGAAAATCCACCTACAAAGACGATCATCTGCACATCGCTGAGGTCTTCACGTCCTGAGATCAGGTCGGTCATGTGCACGTCCTTTACCTCAAATCCTGCCAACCAAAGTGCATAAGCCATTTCACGGTCGCCATTCACCCCTTTTTCACGGATGATGGCTGCCTTGGCTTTTCCTTTGGAGGTTCTGAAAGGATCTACCCCAAGGGTTTCAAATTTCCCTACCCACCCCGGAGCAAAATCATAGCTCAGGGATTGGTTTTTGTAATTTTCAAATCGGTCTTTGGCAAGCTTTTCACCGCTTTGCTTTCGGTCAAGCAAATAGGAAGACTTAAACCATAAATCTCGCAACTCGGCTACGTCCAAGGATAGAGATTCCAAATTCACTTTTCCATCCAACGTCACTTCTGCCAATTCCACAAAGCCGATTTCTGCTTTTGCAAGCAAGTCTTCTACTTGGTGATCATTGGCAACCTGGATCAGGATACCCGGATTTTCTGCAAAAAGTGCTTTCACCACATCCTTTTCGCCCAATCGGGATTCTTTCACGGAAAGGCCCACATTCTGGCTTGGGAAGCACATTTCCAGTAAGGCGGTAATGATACCGCCTGAGGAAATGTCGTGTCCGGATAAAATCAAATCCTTGGAAATCAATTTCTGAACCGTTTCAAATGCCTTGGAGAAATAGGCCGAATTGGCAACGGTTGGAGTTTCTTTTCCAACCTTGTTAAGGATCTGGTATAGTGAAGAACCCGCGAGTTTGGCGGAATCTTGAGATAAATCAAGGTATAGTACTTTGCTTCCTGCCTTCGGCAAAAGGGCCGCTTGGACAGTTTTGGAAATGTCGGAGCATTCGCCTACGGTCGAGATAATCACCGTGCCCGGAGAGTACACCACTTTTCCGTCAGGGTATTTCTGAGTCATGGAAAGGGAATCCTTTCCTGTCGGGATATTCACGCCAAGCTCAATAGCAAAATCCGAGACGGCTTTTACAGCACGATAGAGGCGGTCGTTTTCTCCTTTGTTTTTGGCAGGCCACATCCAGTTGGCAGAGAGGGAAACGCCCTTCAAGCCGTCCTGAACCGGCGCAAAAATCAGATTAGTCAGTGCCTCTGCAATCGCCAATCGGCTGCCTGCTTCCGGATTGGCCAAGGCGGCCACTGGAGCATGTCCGATGGAGGTGGCGATTCCTTTGTTTCCGGTAAAATCTAGGGCCATCACGGCCACGTCATTCAATGGAAGTTGGATTTCACCCACCGTCTGCTGAGTGGCCACGCGTCCGGTTACCGAGCGGTCCACTTTGTTGGTGAGCCAATCTTTGCAGGCTACCGCTTCGAGTTGAAGGACTTCCTTGATGTATTCGATTAGTTTTCCTGCTTCATAATCTGCTTCTGAAAAAGTGGATCCCTGTCCGCTTTGATCTTCCAGAACAGTCTTTGGTGAGGAGCCAAACATGTAGGCCAAGTCCCAATCCACCGGCTTTTCGCCTGTCTTTTGGTTTTCAAAGGTGAAGTGCATGTCTCCAGTCGTCTCGCCCACCACATAAAATGGTGCACGCTCACGCTCGGAAAGTTGCTTGAGGGTATCAATGTCGTTTTTGCCCACTACCAATCCCATTCGTTCCTGAGATTCATTGCCGATAATCTCTTTGGCAGAAAGGGTAGGATCACCGACTGGGAGTTGGTCGAGGTGGATGGTGCCACCTGTACTTTCCACGAGTTCGGAAAGGCAGTTCAAGTGACCACCCGCTCCGTGGTCGTGGATGGAGATGATCGGGTTGTTTTCACTTTCGGCCATGGCGCGAATCACATTGGACACGCGCTTTTGCATTTCCGGATTGGAGCGCTGGATGGCGTTGAGCTCGATGGCATTGGAGAGTTCTCCTGTATTTAGAGAGGATACAGCCGAACCTCCCATCCCGATGCGGTAGTTGTCACCGCCCATGATCACGATTTGATCACCGGCCTTGGGTTCGCCTTTTTTGGTGTAGTTGGCATTGGTAAAGCCTATACCCCCTGCGAGCATGATTACCTTGTCGAAACCGTATTGCTTGTCGCCTTCTTCGTGCTCAAAAGTCAGGACCGAACCTGCGATCAGCGGCTGTCCAAATTTGTTTCCGAAGTCGGAAGCACCGTTGGATGCTTTGATGAGAATGTCCATCGGGGTTTGATACAGCCAAGGGCGCTCTGTTAAGTTTTTCTCCCAACTTCTTCCTTTTTCTGAACGGGAATAGGAAGTCATATACACCGCTGTACCCGCCAAAGGAATGGAAGCTGTACCTCCTGCCAAGCGGTCGCGGATTTCACCTCCCGAACCGGTCGCAGCTCCGTTAAACGGCTCCACTGTGGTTGGGAAGTTGTGTGTTTCAGCCTTCAGAGATATGACCGTGTCGATTTCGCGGGGCTCAAAAAAGTCTGCTTGATGTTGGGTTTTCGGAGCGAATTGCTGGACTCTCGGGCCTTGGACAAAGGCCACGTTGTCTTTATAAGCGGAAGCGATCCGGTTGGGATTGCGTTTGGAAGTTTCTTTGATCAGCTGAAAAAGCGTCATCGGCTTTTCCTCCCCATCGATCACAAATGAACCGTTGAAAATCTTGTGACGACAGTGTTCTGAGTTGACTTGCGAGAAGCCGAACACTTCGGAATCAGTCAGAGGGCGTCCCAATTGTTTGGAGACATTTTCCAAATAATCCACTTCCTCCTGACTCAGGGCAAGTCCTTCCGACTTGTTGTAGGCTGAAATATCGGTGATGGCTTTGATCGGCTCTGGCTGGAGATGGATGTCGTAGATTTCCTGATCGAGTCCATCGTAAGCCTTCTGGAGCATGGGGTCGATTTGGTCCCCTTCCTTCATCGGGAAAAACTCCTCGATGCGCTGAATGCCTTGGATTCCCATGTTCACCGTGATTTCCACGGCATTGGTGGACCAGGGGGTGATCATCTCTTTTCTCGGACCGGAGTATTTGCCGGCTATTTTTTCACCTGATTTCAATTTGGCTTCGCCAAAAAGCCAGGTGAGTTTTGAGATGTCTTCAGTGCTGAGCGGGTGGGGAACTTGAACTCCGTAGATGAGTTTCTGAGGGGATTCAAAGAAGAAAATCATGTCCTTGGGCTGGTAAGTTGCAAAGGTAAGGATTTGAGATCGATTGGAAAATTGTCCCGATGAATATCGGGATGAAAGATTGGAAAATAGGCGGATTGAAAGATTGAAATATCAGAAAATTCAAAAATTGCCTCTGTGAAAAAGAAGTCAAGCTTTTTCGGAACCAAGGAAAAGGGCAGCAGCTTCGACCAAACCTCCGTGGCCGGCGGGCAGGATAGTCATTTGCAGATGCGGGATTTTGGAGCTGAAGTGAAGGAGATTTTGAGCGGTGACCATTTTGTCATACTCACCTATAAATAAGGTCATGGAAGTTGGGTGTTTTCTGGCTAATCGGATGATTTTTCCCAAGTGAAGCTGGATTCCTCCGAAAACTTTCCATACAAAATAAGCCTGAGCTCTTTTGGAGCGGGTTTCCATCTGAGATTTGACAAATTTCACCAAGCTTTTTTCCACCCATCCTGCAGAATTGAGTCCTTCCATAATTCCGAAAAAGCGCTGAGGTTTGAATATGACCCTTTTGAAAAATGGATGAAAATAATTCGGATAGCTACTCATACTGTGCCAAAGACCTGTTTTGATCCCGTCAGGAGCGATGAGGGTTAAACTTTTCACCTGCTCACTGAATAACTCAAAGGTTAAAAGGGAAAATTTCCCTCCCATGCTGTAACCGATCAGGTGAAAGCCTTGAAAGTCCTCCTGTACTTGTAGGCCTTCGATCAACTCTTGCCAGATAGACTTGGTTAAAATTCTGGCAGAACTTGCCCATTGGCTTCCTCCATGATAAAACAGGTCAATAAATAAAAATTTCTGTCCCGGTTTTCGGATCTGATCCAAGGCCAGCATGTCCCTGTGGGTTTGTCCAAAACCGTGGAAAATCAGATAAACTTCCTTCCCCACTCCCTTTCTAACGTAGGCTAGCTTTCCTTGATGGTGAAATAGGAGGTTCATGGTGTAAAAATTTTGTACTGAAATTAAATCAATTGTGTTGGTTTAGTAAAATAGTTTTCAGTTTGAAAAAATTTTATTCTGTATAATTTTGAATCGATTTTATTTTGTTCGATTTCGAACATGTTTTGAAACATTTATTGAAATAATATTTTTTGCAAAAACCATGGAAACTTTGAACCAAATGAAAGTTTCCATAGTTTTGCCTCCAAATTCGAAAGAAGCATTGGAGACACGAGAGAGAATTTTAGAGATAGCCACCGAGCAATTTGCCCGTTTTGGTGTCCGAACCATCACTATGGAGGACATCGCGAGACAGGCCGGTATATCTAAGAAGACGATTTATCAGGAATATGCAGACAAACGCGATTTGGTAAAGGCGGTTTTTGCTCGGATTCTGGAAGAGGATCAAAAGCGACTGACTTTTATTCTGGAAACTGAAGATGGTGTAATTGAGCATTTGGTGCAGACCTCCAAGATGATGCGGGAGCGACTATCATCGATCAATCCCATGGTGATCATGGAGGTGCAGAAGTACTTTCCGGAAGCTTGGAGGATGTTTGAGGAATTTAAGGAGCATACCATACAGACTGACTTGGTCAATGTGCTCGAAAAAGGAAAAGAATTGGGCTACTTCAGGCCTGAGATCGATTCACTGATCCTTGCTAAAGTCAGGATGAACCAAATTACCTCTGCATTTGATCCGTCTAATTTTGCTAATCCTGAATTCAACTTTGTGGAGGAGCAATTGGTATTGATGGATCATTTCCTCCATGGAATTTTTACCGAAAAGGGACGGCAGGCCTACCATTCTCAAAAAGAAATATTGAATTGAAAACTTACTCACCTATGAAAAAATACCTATTGGGAGCATTAGCTTTTTGGCTAAGTTTTTCTGCTGTTGAGGCACAGCAAGTAGCAGAGCTCACCATGAAAGAGGCATTGGAATATGCCCTCGAAAACAATCCGACTACCAAAAATGCCAGATTGGAGCTATTGATCTCCAAAGCTACAGTAAAGGAAACTACCGCTCAGGGGCTTCCTCAGGTGACGGGTTCTTACAACCTGGACTACAATCCCAAAATTCCGGTTGTATTCCTACCCAACCAACCACCATTTGGAGACCCTACCAATCCCAGTGATGTATTGCCTGCTAGATTTGGAGTGAGCTATTCTTCGGGATTAGGAGTGAATGTGACACAAATGATATTCGACGGATCTTTTTTTGTGGGTTTGAGAGCGGCTAAAACGCTACAGGAGCTCACCGGCAAAGACCTTCAAAAGGCTGAAAATGATGTGGTCGAAAATGTTAAAAAGGCCTATTTCGGTGTATTGGTCAATCAGGAGCGCATTCGCCTCGCCGTGGCTAATATGTCGAGAATAGATACTTTGCTCAAAGAGACCAAGGCCCTAAATGAGGCTGGATTTGCTGAAAAAATTGATGTTTCCAGGATTCAGGTGCAGCGTAACAACATTTACACTCAAGTGCAACGAAGCCAAACTGCCCTAGAGATTAGCAAGCAGATCCTGAAGGTACAGATGGGAATGCCTCTGGAATACGATTTGGTTTTATCAGAGACTCTCAAAGAATTGAATACTGAAGAGGATTTGTCAAAACTGCTTGTAGAAGAAGGTGCTGAGCGAATTGAGATTCAGCAGATATCCACACAATTGGAACTTACCGGACTGGATCTCAAAAACAATCATGCCCAGTATATGCCAAAGATCAACTTAGTAGGCAATGCCCGTAGAAGCGGTGCAGGGAATGAGTGGGGAACAGTATTCAGCAGTGACAATTGGTTTGGTAGCTCTCTTATCGGAGTCAGCATGAGTGTTCCGATTTTCGATGGATTTGCCAAAGCTGCCCGAATTCAAAAGAACAGAGTTCAGATCAATCAGTTGGAAAATCAGCGAATGTTTCTCAAAGAAAGCTTCAAAAATGAACTCTATACTGCCAAGGCAAACCTAAAAAATGACCTGAGTATCCTAGACGTGCAGAAAGAGAATTTGAAACTCGCTGAGGAAGTCTATCAGATTGCTCGCATCAAATACAACGAAGGTATCGGCTCCAATCTGGAAGTCGTTGAAGCAGATGCCTCATTGATCGAAGCTGAAATTAATTACCTCGGAGCGCTGTACGACGGCCTTATTTCCAAAGTAAACCTTCAAAAAGCCCTGGGTCTATTGAAGACCGATTTGACTAACTAAACCAACAATTTCAAAAAAAACTTTAACCGGAAGGAATCGAATTCAAATCAGTAAAGATGATTTGAGCCAATTCAAGGTTCTGACCGATTTCCAAAAAAGACAATTTCAATCATATGAAACCTATCAAACTTTTACCCCTCCTGGCACTGTCTATTGTTGTGGCTTCTTGTGCTACAGATGGTTTGGATGCCAAAAAAGCTGAGTTGGAAGCTCTAAAATCCCAGCTCTCCGAAATCAATACACAGATCAAAGCTCTTGAAGAGGAGATTACTAAGGAAGATCCGGAGTTTGCTGCGGCAAACAAAAAATCTCTCCTGATCACCACTGCAGCTGCCAAAAAAGGCGAATTCACGCATTACGTGGAAGTGACTGGTTCGGTCCTTTCCAAGAAAAATGTAAGCATCAGTTCGGAGACTGTAGGTAGAATCTTGGATGTACCTGCAATCGAAGGTATGCGAGTGAGCAAGGGGCAGGTATTGGCTACCATTGATGCAGAATCTATTCAACGAAATATCGAGGAATTGGAAAACAATCTTTCTCTAGCCCGAACTGTGTTTGAGAAGCAAGAGAGACTTTGGAAGCAGAAGATCGGTACCGAAATCCAGTATTTGGAAGCTAAGAACCGAAAAGAAGGCTTGGAAAAGAGTTTGGCATCGCTGAAAACCCAATTGTCCAAAGCGGTAGTTAAAGCGCCGTTTAACGGAACTGTGGAAACAGTTCGCGTGCGTTTGGGAGAACTGGTACAGCCGGGCACACCGATGTTTCAATTTGTGGGAGAGAGTGATTTATTTATCGAGGCAGATATCTCCGAAAGCTACGTGGGAGTACTTTCCAAAGGCGATTCTGTGGAGGTTTCATTCCCTTCTATCAATAAGACGATGAAGACCAAGGTTTCGGCCATAGGTTCGATCATCAATCCAAACAACAGAACCTTCAAGGTGGAAGTATTCTTGCCAAATATCCCTGAGGTAAAGCCCAATATGATTTCAGTTTTGAAAATTCAGGACTACAAAAACAAAGAAAGCGTCATTGTGCCTACCCATTTGATTTTGGCTGATAACAGAGGTGACTATTTGTTTACGGTAGAAAATGGCATAGCCAAAAAGAAATACATCAAGCGAGGATACACCTTTGCAGATGAGACAGAAGTTGTAGAAGGCTTGACCGGAACCGAAACCATTGTTGATAAAGGTTTCCGTGAAGTAGGTGATAATTTCAGTGTGAACGTAGCGAAGCTTTAAGCCATGACAGATTTTCAAAAATCCAAAACCATCCGGGAATTTGGCTTGTCCAGCTTTAGTGTGGACAATTCTACGTCGGTGGTGATTTTGACGCTCATCATTACTGTATTGGGTCTTGGTGCCTACCGGACCATGCCCAAGGAGAGTTTTCCTGAGATCGTCATACCTACCGTGTATGTAGGGACACCTTATCCAGGCAACTCACCTGTTGATATGGAAAACCTGATCACGCGCCCTATTGAAAAAGAACTCAAAGGCCTGAACAATGTAAAGGATATCAAATCCACTTCTGTGCAGGATTTCTCATCCATCGTGATTGAGTTTACTCCAGGAGTAGAGATTTCTAAGGCTATTCAGGATGTAAAAGATGCGGTAGACAAATCCAAAAGCGAACTGCCATCTGATTTGGATCAGGAGCCTAATGTACTGGAAGTCAATACTTCTGATTTTCCAATCATGAACGTAAACATCTCCGGTCCGTATTCCGAGCAGGAGTTGAAGAAATTTGGTGAATACTTAGAAGATGCGATCGAGAAACTGCCGGAAATCTCCAAAGCAGACTTGGCAGGTACCGTAGAGCGTGAGATCCAAATCAATGTGGACCCTTATAAAATGGAGGCAGTAGGAGTGAGTTTTGGAGATATCTCCGGAGCCATCCAATCTGAAAACCTGACTATTTCAGGGGGTAATATCAAAAGTGGTGATTTTGAGCGGACTGTTCGCGTGGATGGTGAGTTTTCCGATCCAAATGACCTGCTCAATATCATTGTAAAAACAGATCAGCAGAAAATCGTCTACCTCCGAGATGTTGCGCAAATCAAAGACACCTTTAAAGACAGAACTTCCTATGCCAGAAATAAGAATCTCCCTGTAGTCACCATCAATGTGACCAAGCGGAGTGGGGAAAACCTGTTGGATGCTGCGGATAAAATCAAAACCATCATTGAGACCACTAAGTCTAACCGTTTTCCGAAGGACTTGGAAATTACGATTACCAATGATCAAAGTAAGCAAACCCGCACACAAGTAGCCGATTTGGAAAACTCCATCATTTTCGGAATTATCCTGGTAGTCTTGGTTTTGATGTTTTTTATGGGATTCCGAAACGCACTTTTCGTGGGTTCGGCTATTCCTTTGTCCATGTTTATTTCCTTCTTGATTCTTAATTCATTTGGGATTACCCTCAACCTGATGGTGTTGTTCTCCTTGATCCTAGCCTTAGGTATGTTGGTGGACAATGGGATTGTGGTGGTGGAAAATATCTACCGACTCATGCAGGAAGGTAAGCCTGCGATGCAAGCGGCCAAGGAAGGTGTGGGTGAAGTAGCATGGCCAATTATTACCTCTACTGCGACTACCCTGGCCGCATTTCTCCCGCTCGCGTTTTGGGATGATGTGGTAGGGGAATTTATGAAGTACCTGCCTATCACGCTGATCATAGTACTCTCATCTTCGCTTTTTGTAGCATTGGTCATCAATCCCGTGATGACTTCCATGTTTATGAAAATTGAAGACATGAATCAGGATAAGCCAAAGCAAAAATCACTTTTGGTGTCAGGTATATTCTTGGTTCTTGCAGTAATTTTCTATTTAGTGGGATGGAATTCAATGGGTTCAATTTCCATTGTAGCTTCTGTATTGACGGTCTTCAATATCTACTTCCTTAGAGGTGCGATCAGATGGTTTCAGGTGGTTTTCTTGGTTAAATTGGAAAATGCATATGAATCCACACTCAAATTTGCTTTAAATGGCAAAAACCCATATTTCATCTTTGGTGGCACTTTTATGCTCCTGGTTTTTTCATTGGTATTACTAGGCATTAGAGCTCCAAAAGTTCTCTTTTTCCCTGATAACCAGCCTCAGTTAGTGAATGTGTTTGTGGAATTTCCAATCGGGACAAGCATCGAGGCAACCAATACCTTTGTAGATGGGATGGAAGATGAAATGATCGAAGTCCTCGAACCTTACGGAGGTATTATTGAATCTGTGATCACTCAGGTAGGTCAAGGAACGGGAGATCCTACGGAAGGTCCAAGCACCCAAGCAACACCTCATAAGGCCAAAATCACCATTGGATTTGTGGATTACATGTTTCGTCAAGGGATTGATACCAATGATGCCATGCAGGCTATTCGCGATTTGGTGGTCAAGTATCCCGGGGTATTGATTACTGTAAACAAACAAAGGAACGGTCCTCCTGTAGGAAATCCTGTAAACATTGAGTTTGTGGGCGAGAACTACGAGCAACTGATTGCTTTTGTGGAAGAAACAAAAAGCTACCTAGAGTCAAACAATATTCAAGGTATCGAAGAATTGAAGACGGATCTTTCCTTGGGAAGTCCTGAAGTGGTGGTCCATATTGACAGAGAAAAAGCCAGAAGGTTTGGTCTTTCCACCTCAACCATCGCAACGGAGCTTCGCACCTCTCTCTTTGGGTTGGAGATTTCCAAATACAAGGAAGGGGAAGAAGATTATCCTATCCAACTTCGATTGGATGAAAATTCCAGGTACGATATCAATACCTTGGTCAACAAGAAAATTGGATTTAGAGACAAATTCGGTGATAAACGAGAAGTGCCGATCTCCGCGGTGGCAGATATCCAATATGGTTCTACTTATGGATCAGTAAAGAGAAAAGACTTGGAGAAAGCAGTAAGTATGTACTCCAACGTGCTGGATGGATATAATGCCACGGAGATCAACAATCAGATCAAAGATCTGATGGCTAACTATGAAGTCCCTGAGGGAATCACTGTCAAATACACCGGAGAACAAGAAGAGCAGGCTAAATCTCAGGCCTTCCTACTCAGAGCTTTGGGGATAGCAGTATCGCTTATCTTCTTGATCATTGTGGCCCAATTTAACTCCGTGATCAGTCCTTTCATCATCATGACTTCCGTGCTGTTCAGTACGATTGGGGTGTTCCTAGGATTGGTGATTTTCAACATGGACTTTGTGGTCATCATGACCGGTATCGGAATTATTTCACTTGCTGGCGTGGTGGTGAATAATGCAATTGTATTGATTGATTACACGGATTTGGTTCGAACCAGAAAACGAGAAGAAAAAGGCATCAAGCCAGGAGAATACTTAGAGTTTCACGATCTGCTGGGTAGTATTATCGAAGCTGGAAAAACCCGTCTTCGCCCGGTGTTGCTTACGGCAATTACTACAGTACTCGGATTGATTCCATTGGCGATCGGGATGAATATCAATTTTAGCACCTTACTAAGTGAGTTTGATCCGCAGTTCTATGTGGGCGGAGATAATGCAGCTTTTTGGGGGCCTATGGCTTGGACAGTAATATTTGGGCTAACCTTTGCTACGCTCATCACGTTAGTGATCGTACCAGTCATGTATTTGTTGGCAGATAAGCTCAACATGAGACTTCGTAAGCTCAAAGCATGATTGATTAAGGTTGGTGGTTTTTTTTGACGAAACCTCCGGGACAATGTTCCGGGGGTTTTTCCTTTTTTCAGGGATAAGCCATTCCCTTTTCATAAATTTGCCTTCCCAAAAAACTTTGTGAGATGCAGGAATTGAAATGGTTTGTGATGTATACCGCGTCGCGTTCGGAAAAGAAAGTTGCCGAGCGATTGAAGGAACGTGGATTGGATGTTTACTTACCGATTGTTGAGGAATTAAGACAATGGTCGGATCGAAAAAAGAAAGTACAGCGTCCACTTTTTAATGGTTATGTATTTGTCAAAACTCATCGAAACCAACTTTGGGAGTGTCTGCAGGTACCCGGAGCCGTCAAATTTGTCCATTTCTCAGGTCAACATGCCACGGTTCGCGACGAAGAAATCGAGACCATTCAACGTGTGGTAACTACCGGTGTTGCCATTGAAACCGATGGATCGGAAATCGAACCTGGAGAAAAAGTAAAAGTAATGGGTGGCCCTCTTCAGGATATGGAAGGGGAGTGTATCGAAAAGGGTAACAAGGATTATTTCTTGATCCGAATACCGGGGATATACCAAAATATGCTGATTTCTATTCCGAGGAAATTCCTCCAAGTCATCTAAAAATTCAATGTCGGTAGCAAGAGGGCTATTCGGTAGATTTCGGGATGAAATATCGTCTAAATACGATTTGTGCCTGAAAAAGATGGTCTCCGAATCTGTTGGAACCCACGTTTCCATCCAAGTTGTCGGTGAATGTCCAAAGCATGGTACCCTCGCCGGCCAGGTCGGAGTAAGGGCCGATTTTTAAGCTTAGTCCGGCTCTGACAGGCACATAACCCGTAGTGATGTTTTGCTTTTTAGGCTCTTCTTCCGGACTGAACGATTTGGTTTGTTTAGTTACAGCATGTAGTACTCCAAGCCCAACCCCACCATATAAATTCACTTTTGACCGATGCATGTGGTTGGAAAACGGAATCAGATAAAAGCTCGGGAGGATGTCAAAATAATAAGCAGGACCTTTCGCAGTAAAGGAAGCGTTTGAAAAGTACCATTTGTCTCTGATAGCGATGGGTGGATTGCCACCGCTACTGATCCATTGCACTCCTCCTGTGGTCCTTAATTCCATTAGTGAGTTTAGTTTTCTGGTCAAGGCAAGGGAAAAAGTAGGCTTAACCGAAAAATTGTAATCCCTGTATTGGCCTCCATTATCGAGGTAACCAAAAGATGGTCCCATACCCAAAGTGACAACATTATCTCTGGACACTCTCTCCTTGTAAAAATTTTGGGCAGTTGAATCCAACCCAAATGTCAACAGCAAAAACATAAAAAGAAGAGTGAAAATTGATTTCATGGATTTTTCGTTGAGTTGTATTTTCATTTGACAACAAACATGCCATGGACCTGAATGGGTCTGTAGAATTTCAAAAATCAAGCCCCTTCAAAAGCGGCCTGAATGTCAGATTCAGTTTTTCTCAGTTTTAGTCTACAAAATTTGACCAGTTCGGCTGCTTCTTTGACTAAGTCAGAAAGTTCATCCACTGATTTATTGCCTTCTTCGAGCTGGGACAGAATTGTCTCTAGGCGCAACATGGCTTGGGAATAGGTCATTTCGCTCATTTCTTTTCGATTTTTGTAAGTGTGCTGCTGAGTTTTTGATCCGAAGTATACGTGATGAGTTCGTCTCCTACTTTCAAGTCGATCAAATGGATAGGTTTTCCTTGACTTTCTGTTCGGCTATACCCCTTTAGTAATAGTCCTTGGGGATCAAGTTGCTTAATGACTACTTCCAAGTGCAGGAGCTTGTCTTCTTCCTTTTTAATAGACCGACCAAATGCTTTGGAAAGATTTTTTTCAAGATTTTCCAATTGAAACAAGGCGTATCGGCTGATGGATTTGGAAGACTGCTCGATCCGTTTGAAATACGTGTTTACTTTTTCATTTTCCAAGTAAATTTTTTGCGTAGCCAAGGATCGAACTCTAATCGCGAGCTGTTGGATTTTTTGGTCCTCTTCTCTCAGTCTGCTTCGTGTGGCTCGATCTATCCGCTGTAGCGCTAAGCCAAGATTTTCTTCAAATTCCCGGAATCCACTCAAGAGAAATTCAGCTACAGCAGTAGGTGTTTTTAGCCGGGTATGGGCGACAAGGTCTGCAATCGTCTCGTCTCGCTCATGACCGATGCCGGTAAAGATGGGAAGTGGAAATTTAGCGATCTGTGCAGCCAATCGGTAATCGTCAAAACAATCCAAATCCAGCTGTGCACCACCGCCCCGGATGATGACTACTGCATCAAATGAACTTCTGGTATTTTCTGATTTTACACTTTCTAAAGCAGCAATTAGACTGTTTACCGCTTCGTTTCCCTGCATCAGGGAGTTGAAAAGGCGGTGATAGACCCTGTAGCCGTAGGGATTGTTTTCGAGTTGATTGACAAAGTCTCCATAACCAGCCGCAGTGGCACTGGAAATGACCGCAATCCGCTGAATGACTCTAGGCAAGGGAAGTTGGCCATTGAGTCGGATCAACCCTTCACGGGTCAAGCGGTCTATCGTTTCCTGTCTGACTCTCGCTCTTTCACCCAAGGAAAAAGAAGGATCGATGTCCTTTACATTGACACTTAATCCAAAGACGGGGTGGTAACTGACCGACACTTGGGCCAATACTTTCATCCCATTCTTCAGCGAAGTGCCGGTGACGGATTCAAATTTAGCGGCAACTGACCGGTAGGAAAACTGCCAGAGGTTGGAGCGAATTTTTGCAAGCACCTGGTTGCCTTGCTTTTCGACCAATTCAAAATAGACATGTCCCTGAGGCGCCTGTCTGAAATCCGCCAATTCACCCACTACCCAATACACCGGCTGGAGTTCATTTTCCAGCACGAGCTTAATCTGCTCGGTGAGTTGGGAAATGGAGAGCGGATTCATCAGCCTTACTTTAGATAGGCAGACTTGATCTGATTGCTGAGTTCCAAGCTGGCTCGTAGCATTGGGAGTCTCACTTGGTCACTGTTGATTATCCCCTGATGGAAGAGTAGGTTTTTGATTCCTACCGGATTTCCTTCCACATACATGAGCGAGTTGAGGCTTAGCAGCGAAAAGGTAGCGTCAAGTGCTGCCTGTGAATCCCCATGAGTGAGGGTTTTGAAGGTTTGAGGAAATGCGTTGGCTAAAACAGAGATAACTCCACTTCCTCCTATGCTCATCATGGCTTTCGTGAGTAAGTCATCTCCAGAGAGGAGCAGAAAGTCTTTGGGCATCGCAGCTGCGATTTGCATGCATTGCTCCAAGTTGCCACTTGCTTCTTTCATACCGATGATATTGGGATGGTGAGAAAGAGTCAATGTCGTGGCAGCGGTCATGTTGGACATGGTGCGTCCGGGGATATTATATAAAACTACAGGCGCAGGTGATGCGTCAGCCACAGCAGTGTAATGAGCAATGATACCTGCCTGGCTCGGTTTATTATAATAGGGACTTACAGAAAGCACGGCAGCCACTCCATAAAAATCAGTTGATTCGATCTCATCCAATACCGCTTGGGTATTGTTTCCGCCGATACCAAGCATCACAGGTACCCGTCCGTCATTGTATTCCAAGCATGCTTTGAGCACTTGTTTCTTCTCTGCGGAGGTCAAAGTGGCTGATTCACCTGTAGTGCCGAGGACCACCAGGTAATCTACCCCGCCAGAAACAACATGATCGATCAGGCGCTTGAGACTGTCAAAGTCAATGCGGTGATCGTCATGAAAAGGAGTAATCAATGCGACTCCGGTGCCTTTGAATGCGTTCATGGTTTTAGGTTTGTTAGGGCTGCAAAGATACAGTCTTGAATTGGTTTTGACTTCCGTTTATAGAAAAAAACGGGTTTAGTGCGTTTAGGCCTAGTTTTTCTCTAAAAAGACCACGTTTGAGCGGTTAAAAATCCGTTTTGATTTTCACAAAATAAGATGGGGCCTGTCCACAGAACAGACCCCAAATCAATCAAAAGGCAAATAATTAAGAAAAACAAATGACCCCGTGGCTAAACAGCCCAATGCATGCCTCCATGTTTTGTAGGAGAAATGCGCTGCTGGATTTGATTGACCCATTTTTTGGCAATGGCGTATTCATCTGCCAGTTGCTGAACTTCGGATTCATCATAAATAGGAAGGCTTTTGGATCCTTTTTTCGAATCCTTAAAGTGGATGACCAAGTCTAAATACTCCAACTTTTTTCTTTTCTCTTGTCGAGAACTTATTTCTTTGAAATGACTGTCTAGACTTACATGGTCGACCAAATTCAAATCGACAATAGTTTGTACAGGATAATGCCCGTGACGGCAATAGACCAACAGATTTTTTTCGTGATCTAATCCGATAGAATAATGATTACGCCAACTTTGAACCTGATCTAAGTGGATGTTTTTTGTGCGGGTAAATTCATCGAAGTTGGGGATCGAAGGATGATCCTGTTTTGGAGATAGGTATAGATGCACTAAGTAAGGAATGCTAATAAACAGCAATCCTGCAGATGCTATGAGCATCTCAGCGGTTGAGAATTCCATGATTATTTATTGATAGTGAATGAAGAATTGATTTTTCAAAAGGAGAAAATCAACTCACTACCAGGTATAGAAGAAATGGATAAAAGTGGATTTGATATCAAAAAGAGGTACTGAGTCCAGGTAAAGCGGATTCAGACAAAAACACAGGAACGGAACGGTAAAAGGCAGTTTTTCGGCACCTGACTGTGTACTCAAAAATAACCTAGGATCTGCCTCTACCTCTTGAGATTCTGGAAGTATGCCATGATCAACAGTAAAGTGATCCCCTACTTCCAAGGTGGTTTGATGGCTAAACTGTTGCTTGGCATGAGCCTGCGGTGGAAAAAAGATCAGCAACCAGAGACCAAAGACCCACTGGGATAATAAAAGGGCTGATGCAATTTTCTGTTTCACAAGAGCTAGGTACGAAAAATCTTCCTGGAAAGTCAAATTCCACGGGGTTATTTTTAGATCTAGAGGCTAGTTTTCCGAAAATGGCATCCGTTCTTTTTTTGAAGGTTGATTAGCTATTTAACCTGATTAAAAAATTCATGATTTCGAAAAAAAATCATGCTCACTTTTTTAGAGAAATTTCAATCCTCTATCATATCCCACTTTTAATCTTCGCCCCTGTTATGTTCTGAATTTAAGCTAAATTCGAAGCTCATCGATTCAACTTCTTTCTGTGGAACTTCTGATTATTCTGCTCCTTGTGCTTCTAAATGGTGTGTTTGCCATGTCTGAACTTTCCTTGGTGTCTTCCCGGAAGTTCAAACTCGAAAATTTTAAAAAACAAGGGAAATCCGGTGCCAAAGCAGCTTTGGAACTCTCGGAAAACCCGACCAAACTCCTCTCTACCGTTCAGATTGGGATCACCCTGATTGGAGTTATGCTGGGGGTTTACGGTGGGGAGAATCTCACCGACGACCTGGATGCTTTTATCCAGACCATTCCTTTTTTGGCTCCTTATTCTAAAACACTGGCAGTCGGCTTGGTTGTACTGTTGATCACGTATCTCTCCATTGTGTTGGGTGAATTGTTTCCGAAAAGAGTAGGGATGACTTTTCCTGAATCCATCGCGCTGATTGTATCCAAGCCAATGATGATGCTTTCCAGGCTGACCAGTCCCTTTGTTTGGCTGTTGACCGTTTCCAATGACTTTTTACTATGGCTGTTTGGCATCAAGCGAACGTCAGACAGTAAAATATCAGAAGAAGAGCTCAAAGCATTGATCAAGGAAAGTGCGGAAGGTGGTGAGATCATGGACATCGAGCAGGATATAGTGGAGCGGGTTTTTGAATTGGGGGATCGAAGAATCAACACCTTGCTCACGCATCGCAGTGAAATGGTCTTTTTTGATGTCATGGATACAGAGGAGATTGTCAGACAAAAAATCAGCGAAGAAAAGCACTCCGCCTATCCCCTTTGCAAGGATGGTGACTTGGATGATATTGTGGGGATAGTATTGGTCAAGGACTTGTTTGATGCGCGGCTTCAGGAAGGATTTGACCTGAAGAAAATTGCCAAGACTCCACTTTTTCTTAACGAAAGCATGTTTGCCTATCAGGCCTTGGAACTGTTTAAAGCCCAAAGATTACACTATGGATTGGTGATTGATGAGTATGGGGTCACGGTGGGGATTGTAACCATGGACGATGTGGTAGATGCGTTGGTGGGTGATTCTACCGAACTCGATCAAAATGAGTATCAGATCGTACAGCGAGACGAGGATTCGTGGTTGGTAGATGGACAGTATTCGATCATCGATTTTGAAAAATACTTTGATCTGGAGATTTCTTACAAAAACAAAAGCTTTACCACGCTGGCAGGTCTTATCCTTTCCAAAAGCGCCTACATTCCCAATGTAGGAGACTCCGTGACCGTCCAAAACCTGAAGCTCGAGGTCGTAGATAAGGATGGTCAGCGGATTGATAAGGTGTTGGTCAGCCGGGTATAACTAGTTGATTTCCCGATTTAGACTTTCTTTTTCCCTGAGGCAAATTACTTTCAAACTTTATCTCCTATTCATTTCATCTGTAATCTGAAAACTTTTCCAAAGTTCCAAACTTTGGAAAAGCTAGAGTTGGATTTAAGTCTAGAGACTTATATCTAGTTACTTATGTCTTTTCTTACCCATTCACCATTCTCAAAAACTCCTCTTCCGAAATCAGTGGTACTCCCAGCTTTTGCGCTTTTTCCTTTTTACTTGGGCCCATTTCTTCACCTTCGATAATGAAGTCGAGGTTTTTGGAAACGGAGGAAATGTATTGTCCTCCATGGGCTTGCACAAAATCCACGATCTCATCCCGCTTGAAGTTCTGAAGTTTGCCTGAGGCTAGGATACGCTTGCCTGCTAGGGCAGTTCCAAGTTGAGTGGATTCACGCTCTTCAATTTCAAATTTGAGGCCCTGTGCCTTAAGTCGTGCGATGTGTTCGAGATTTTCCGGCTGCGCAAAAAACTCCCGGATGCTATGCACGAGGGTTTCGCCCACTCCGTTGATTTCAAGCAGTTGCTCTGTGGTGGCTTCTTGCAGCTTTTCGATGCTGCCAAAATGCTTGGCCAAAAGCACGGCCGTATTTTCTCCGATGTTTCGAATGCCAATAGCGAAAAGCACTTTTTCAAAAGGCTGCTCTTTGGATTTGAAAATCCCCTCCATCATGTTGGAAATGACGCCTTCTTGGAAGGTGTTGGCTTTGAGTTTTTTGATACGCTCGTTGATTTCATCCGGAAGGGTAAGCTGTAGGTCAAGCAAAATGGTATGGACAGTTCCGTGCTTTTTGCTTGCCTCGAGAATACGGTCAAACTCCACTCGTCTCCCCAAAAAGATCTCCAACACTACCGCTACAGGTACATAATCTTCCACTTTCATCAGGTCCTGATGGGAGTCGAGGTTTTGAAGAAGAAAATCGACCATGCCCACGTTGGCAGGGACTTTTTTCTTCCAAGATCTGATCTGTACCTGAAACGCCCGTAGACGATCGCGAAGCGGAAGGTGGTTGTTTTCTAAAAGAAAATCTTGGATTTGCTTGTAGGAAATGCCTTCTGTGAGGGCAAAAAGCGCTTTTTCCAGTGAAATATAAAGTAAGCCAGAAACCTCTCGCTCGTATTGATCTTGGCTCATTTCCAAGCCTAGAAGTTCTTGCTGCTTGTTGTCAAGGTCATAGATATCGGCATAGCTGCGGATAAATCCCTGATCGATCAGCGCTCGGATTCGCTCGGTACCTAGGGAATCGATATCCATGGCTCTTTTGCTCACAAAGTGCTCGATCCTTCCCAATACCTGAGGAGGACAGCCCACCGCATTGGGGCAGTAGTGCTTGGCTTCACCTTCTTTTCGGACTAGACCTGTACCACATTCTGGACATGTGGTGATGTAGTGAATGGGAGGAGCTCCAGCTTTTCTTCGTACGGGATTGACTGCGGTGATTTTGGGGATGATTTCCCCTCCTTTTTCCACATAGACAAAATCCCTCTCATGGATATCCAGTCGCTCGATTTCATTGGCATTGTGGAGGGAAGCACGCTTCACGGTTGTTCCGGCTAATTGGACGGGGGCAAGGTTAGCTACAGGAGTAATCGCGCCTGTTCGGCCCACCTGATAAGTAATGGAGAGCAATTCGGTCTCTGCACTTTCAGCTTTGTATTTATAAGCGATGGCCCAGCGTGGAGTTTTGGCGGTAAATCCCAGTTCTTCCCGCTGATCGTAATCGTTGATTTTGAGCACCACGCCATCGGTGTCAAGAGGAAGGAGGTATCGCTTTTCTCGCCAATCTTCGATGTAGTCCAATACCTCATCGATGGTGGAAGCTTTCTTGTAGGTCGGGGAGACGTTGAAGCCCCAGCTTTCGATCAGGTGGATCGCTTCATCGTGTTTGGTCACGCCGATATTTTCACCCAGAAGTTGGTAGAAATAGCAGTTGAGTCTTCGCTTGGCCACCACACTGCTGTCCTGCATTTTTAGCGTTCCGGAGGCAGCGTTTCTCGGATTGGCCATGGGCGCTTCTCCTTTGGCTTCCTTCTCCGCGTTGATTTTTTCAAATTCCTTGATAGGTAAAAATATCTCTCCCCGCACTTCAAATTTTGTCGGAACATTTGCTGCCTTGATGCTTAAAGGGATGTTTCGAATGGTTTTTACATTCGCAGTCACGTCATCGCCTTTGGTGCCATCTCCTCGGGTGACCGCACGCACGAGTTGGCCGTTTTCATACACCAGAGAGATCGCGACTCCGTCAAACTTCATTTCGCAGAAATACTCATAGTCCGAACGGCCGAGGCCTTTGACTACCCGCTCGTCAAATGCTCTCAGCTCTTCGATCGTGTAGGTGTTTCCGAGAGAAAGCATGCGGTATTCATGCTCTACGGTCTGAAATTCCTTGGTGATCGTACCACCCACCCGCTGGCTTGGACTGTCGCTTTTGAGCAAATCAGGAAATTCCCTTTCCAGTTTTACCAGCTCTTCCAGCAATCGATCAAACTCAAAATCCGAGATCTCGATTCTACTTTCCTGATAGTAAAGATGGTTGTGATGATTGATCTCTTTGGTCAGTTGGGCGATACGGGCAGCGGCTTCGAGGTGAGTCATGGGTGGTAAAAATTAGGAGGGTAAAGTTAAACGAATGGGAATAGGAATTGAAAATCGGGTGATGGGTTTTTGGGAGATGTCTGTTTCGCGTTGTCGGAGGTTGTCGGGTTGTCTGCTTAGCGTTGTCGGGTTGTCGAGGTTGTCCAGGTTTTCGGGTTATCAAGGTTGTCAGGTTATCAAGTTGTTTGCTTCGCATTATCCAGTTGTCATGTTCTTAAGTGAACAAGAGGCAAAGGTTCGTTGACAACGAGACATCTCCGACAACAGCTTTAGCGGAAAACATGACAACCCGATACCTTGATTATCTTTGCCCCACTATGAGTAAAAAACTGGGATTGGAAGGGAAAATACTGGATGTCGCCTACAAGCAATTTTTGCAGAAAGGCTACCGTCACACGACCATGGATGACATTGCTCTTGATCTGGGAATGAGCAAAAAGACGCTTTATAAGTATTACCCAGGAAAATTGGAATTGCTTTCCGCCTCTTTTCAAGTGCTAAAAACCAAGCTGACTGCCAAAGTAGAGGCGATTCTGGACAATAGGCACCTTTCTTTTCCCCTCAAACTCAAATCATCCCTGACCGTAGTCGCTACGCACCTCGCCCCGATCAATCCCGAACTTTTTGAAGACCTCCGAGAATATGCCCCAGAGATTTGGGAGGCCTTGACCGAATACATCAACGAATCGGCGTACCTGAGATTTGCCAAGCTGATCGAGCAGGGGATAGCTCAAGGATTGGTCAATCCCCGGATCAATGTCAGCCTGATTGTGATGCTGTATGCAGCTGCGATTCAGGCTTTATTGGATCCGAAGTTCTACAGTCAGTTTCCCGAGTCCATCCAAAAGGGATTGAAAATCCCCGCTTCTGACATTTACGACCAAGCGATCAGTATTATCTACAACGGTATATTGACTGAAGAAGCCCGCAACGAATTTATTAACGCCTAGTCCGCCCTTCAGTCGATTTCTCTATCTTTGGCCTCGGTTTTAAAGAACAGAAAGACCTTTCTTCGGTCTTCTGTCTCCCGTCTTCCATCTATTCACTCATGAGTACTAAAAATTTCAAACGATACACCATTACCTCTGCGCTTCCCTATGCCAACGGTCCCCTTCATATTGGACACTTGGCAGGTTGCTATGTGCCGGCAGATATCTACGTGCGCTACCTTCGTTCTCAGGGACGGGATGTAGCCTTTATTTGCGGTTCGGATGAGCACGGGGTAGCCATCACCATCAAAGCCGCCAAAGAAGGTAAAACTCCACAGCAGGTGGTAGACCACTACCATCAGATGATGAAGCACAGCTTTCAGGAATTTGGGATCAGCTTTGACCACTATTCCCGTACCTCGGCACAGATCCATCACGAGACGGCACAGGGATTTTTTACCGACTTGTACCAAAAAGGTGAATTCCTCGAGCAGACTACGGAACAGTATTACGACGAGGAGGCTGGGCAATTTCTAGCCGATCGCTACATCGAAGGCACCTGCCCCAAGTGTGGCAATGAACACGCCTACGGAGATCAGTGCGAAAAGTGTGGCACGGCACTCAGTCCAACAGAACTCATCAATCCCAAGTCTAAACTCAGCGGACGCACCCCGGTCCTGAAGGATACGAAGCATTGGTTTTTGGATCTTGCTAGGTATCAGGATTTCCTGAAAAAGTGGATCCTCGAAGACCATGCCGATGACTGGAAAAACAACGTCCTCGGACAGTGCAGATCCTGGTTGGAGGCTGGAGACGGACTTCAGGCTCGCTCCATGACCCGTGATTTGGAATGGGGAATCCCCGTGCCTTTGAATGATGCGCAAGGCAAAGTGCTCTATGTTTGGTTTGATGCGCCGATCGGATACATTTCTTCTACCAAGGAGTGGGCAGCCGAGAAGGGCATCGACTGGCAGCCGTATTGGAAAGATCAGGACACCAAGCTGGTACACTTCATCGGCAAGGACAATATTGTATTCCACTGCATCATTTTCCCAGCCATTCTGAAAACGCACGGTGGCTACGTACTGCCTGAAAACGTACCCGCCAACGAGTTTTTAAACCTCGAAGGAGACAAAATCTCCACTTCACGCAACTGGGCCGTTTGGCTTCACGAGTACTTGCAGGAGTTTCCGGGCAAGCAGGACGTGCTCCGATACACCCTCACGGCCAATGCGCCTGAGACCAAAGACAACGACTTTACTTGGAAAGATTTCCAAGGCAGAAATAACTCTGAGTTGGTGGCCATCTATGGCAACTTTGTGAACCGAGCTGTGGTGCTGACACAAAAGTTTTTCAATGGCTTCGTGCCTGAAAGAGGTGAATTGCGAGGAATTGATCAGGAAGTATTGAGAGAATTAGAGGCATTTCCTGAGAAAATAGCTGCATCCTTGGAGCGCTACCGATTCCGTGAGGCGCTATCGATCGTGATGGATTTGGCCCGTATGGGCAATAAATACCTGGCAGATACTGAGCCTTGGAAAGAAATCAAAACTGACGAGCCTCGGACCAAAACGATCCTCAACATTGCGCTCAATATCGCTGCAAACCTGGCGATAGTCTCCGAACCTTTCCTTCCTCATACCGCCAAGAAGCTTTTTGATCTCTTTGGAATGGAGGCTGGGAAATGGGCTGAGGCCGGCAACGGCAGTTTAATCCGCGCCAATCGTGCCTTGGGGCAAATGGGCCTACTTTTCGAAAAAATCGAAGACGAAACCGTAGAAAAACAAGTTCAAAAACTCCTTGATGCTAAAAAAATGAATGAAGCTGCCAACGCGCCTGTGACTCCGATGAAGGAATTGATTGCCTATGAGGATTTTGCCAAGCTGGATATGCGCGTCGTGACCGTTCTTGAAGCGGAACGAATGCCTAAATCCAAAAAACTGCTTAAGTTAAAAGTGGATATCGGTCTGGGACATCGCACGGTATTGAGTGGGGTAGCTGAGCACTTTGAACCGGAATTTCTGATCGGGAAGCAAATCGTCATGCTCATCAACCTGGCTCCAAGAAAAATGATGGGGATCGACTCCGAGGGAATGATCCTCATGGCTGAAGACAAGGATGGTAAGTTGAAACTGCTTCAGCCTCATGAAGCCACCTCAAGTGGATCTACCATTTCTTAAGTAATCTCCTTGTTCCAAAAACTGACTGATTTCCACGGTCAGTTTTTTTTTATCCTCACATTTTCGGAAAATGCGGCCGGATTTGAAATCACCCTATCAGGCCATCATTATAACCTGACGATCTGCCAGATCCATGCATGAGAAATGAAAAACCTGCGTACCCAGCGAATAGTATTAGCGATAGCCGGAATCCTGATGATTCTCTGTGCAGGTCTTTATTTTTACAATTACCTCAGACAAACAGAACTCAGTAAGCGGCTACTACGGATAGAGCTGAAAATCAATGAACTGGATCGAGTGTATAAAAATTACCTCACCTCTGTTCTCGAAAAAAGGAGGTTTCAGTTTAATCCTAATAAATCCTACCTAGACCGCTTCATCGAGTTTGATTCCAATTCCAAGGAGCTCCTGGATGCCTTTTATGAAGATGGCCTCGCAATAGACGGGTTTGAGATCAATTTCAATTTGCTAAAGGAGAAAATTAATGAACGCTCCGAAAAAATGATGGAGCAGGTTACCTATTTCAGGGAGTTTGGGATGGAGCAGGCGCGGGAAAAAATCATGGATGAAGAGTCGGAGGTTTTGGCCTTGTCACATGAGGTAGAAGGTGCATTTTTTAGACTAGAACAATCACTAAGGGGTGAAAAGGATCGATTGGTTGCTGTAAATGAATCCCTTATTCGGGTAAATTATTTCGGGTTTCTAGCCTTGATCTTGGTAGCAGTAGGATTGATTTTGGGGGTATACTTTCTTTCACAGAAAGCTTTTTCATTTGAGCTGGAAAAAGAAATCCAAATTCAGAAGTTGAAGTCGCTGCGTCAGGATATGCTTGACTTTAGCTCCACCTTTGAGTCCTCAGCTATAGGAATGGGACTTTTGGATACGTATGGCAACTGGATCAAGGTAAATCGAAGCCTTTGTACCATGCTAGGTTACACTCAAGAGGAATTACTCACACTTTCCTTTCAAAAAATCACTCATCCCGATGATCTGTTTGAAGACCTGGACAAGGCTAAAAAGCTTTTCAACCGAGAAATAGAATCCTACAATTTAGAAAAAAGGTACCTCACCAAGTCTGGAAAGATCATTTGGGTTAATCTGATCGCCTCGGCGGTCTGGGACGATCAGGGACAGTTTAAGCACTTTATTGCCCAAATGGAGGAAATATCCCTGAGAAAGAAGTTTCTCGATGAGCTCCAAGAGCAGAAAAATCGCCTGGCCAATGTGCTAGAAGGTACCGAAGTAGGGACTTGGGAGTGGAATGTGCAGACCGGAGAAACCCTCTACAATGAAAAGTGGGCGGAGATTCTGGGATATGATTTAGAGGATCTTGAGCCTCTTTCACAGGAGACTTGGCTGCATTTTGCTCATCCGGATGATATCGCCCTTTCCAATAAGAAGATCCAAGAGTGCTTTTCCAAAAAGTCCGATTTCTACGAATGTGAATATCGGATGCGGCATAGAGATGGGCACTGGGTATGGATTCTTGATCGGGGGAAAGTCATGCGGTGGATGCCTGACGGAAAGCCAGAAGTGATGTTTGGTACCCATTCGGATATATCCAGATTCAAAGAATTGGAATTTAGTCTGATGTCCAAAAACGCCTTTGCCTCAGCTGTATTGGATACCATCGACGTGGGTATTGTCGCTTGTGATGCAAATGGAACTTTAGATCTATTCAACAAGGCCACACTGGAATTCCACGGGTTGGATTCACGTGATATTCCTCAGGAAGAGTGGCCAGACTATTATCAGCTGTATCACACGGATGGAGTAACTCTGCTTAAAAAGGAGGAAGTTCCCCTCTACCGAGCTTGGATGGGTGAGGAGATTGAAGACGTAGAATTGTGCATCAGACATACCTCCGGCACCACACGGATAGTATGCTGCAGTGGAGGCCCGGTATATGGTGAAAATGGAAGTTTCCTCGGGGCTGTCGTTGCCATGAGAAATATTTCATCTCCTCAGAAAGACTGAGCCGATTTTAACAGACTCTTTTATATCCCGAAAAGGCAAGGGTTTTTGAAAAACAAAACCTTCTTAATTCAATTCGAAAGGAACTTTTATCAAGATGGATTAACTTATCTGATCAAGTTTTGGCTTTCTATGCCTTTTTTACATTTCCCAATTTCCTTTTTCTATGCAGCTTACCCCTGAAAATATTTTATTGGTCAGTTCTGTTTTGCTGATTCTGAGTATCATCGCTAGCAAGACAGCAGGAAGAGCAGGGATCCCAGTTTTGCTCCTGTTTTTGGGGGTTGGGATGCTGGCAGGTTCGGATGGCTTTGGAAAGATTGCCTTTGATAATCCTGCCGCAGCTCAGTTTTTGGGTGTGATTGCCCTGACTTACATCTTGTTTTCCGGTGGCCTGGATACCAAATGGGAATCCATCAAACCGGTCATGGGACCGGGAATGGTGCTTTCGACCCTGGGAGTATTGTTGACGGCCGTGTCTGTGGGACTGTTTGCTACATGGGTTGGGGATTTTTCATGGAAGGAAGGACTTCTCCTTGGGGCAATCGTGTCCTCAACAGATGCTGCAGCGGTCTTTTCCATTTTGCGAAACAAGAGCATCGGCCTAAAAGGAAACTTGAGGCCCCTTCTGGAGTTGGAGTCGGGAAGCAACGATCCAATGGCTTTTTTCCTTACCATCGGACTCACTTCCTGGCTGAGTTTGGAAGGATTTTCACCAATCGATCTGGTTCCCATGTTTTTAAAACAAATGATTTTGGGAGCTGCTGTAGGTTATGGTTTAGCCAAAGGTTGCGTTTTTTTGGTCAACCGAATCAATTTGGAATACGAAGGACTTTACCCTGTATTGATGCTTGGATTGGTCCTCATGATTTACACTGTTACCGACCGTATTGGAGGTAATGGCTTTTTAGCGGTGTATTTAGCTGGAATCACGATGAACCAATCCAGAATCCTCCATTATAAAAGCTATATCCGGTTTTTTGATGGGATTGCCTGGTTGATGCAGATCTTGATGTTCCTCACCTTGGGGCTTTTAGTCTTTCCTTCCCAGGTTGTGCCTGTGATCGGGATTGGATTTTTGATTTCGCTGTTTTTGATTTTTGTGGCGCGACCCTTGGGAGTTTGGGTTTCGCTGCTGTTTTTCAGGTTTAAAACACGGGAAAAGCTTTTCATCAGTTGGGTGGGATTGCGTGGTGCGGTACCAATTGTATTTGCCACGTTTCCTTTGATCGCAGGATTGGAAAAAAGCAACCTCATTTTCAACATCGTCTTTTTTATCGTCATTGCTTCAGTTTCTCTTCAGGCAACGACGCTGGCTAAAGTTGCTAAATGGCTCCACTTGGCTGTTCCTGAAGGGTTGAAAAGAAAAAGTCTCCTCGATATTGAGCTTTCTGATGGGTTCAAAAATGCCCTTTTGGAGATCGAGCTGCCGCAGGATGCCGGGGTAAATGGCAAAAAAATTCTTGACCTTAATTTTCCAAAGACTTCCCTAATTGTCTTGGTCAATCGTGGCAATAAATACATCACCCCGACCGGTGCCACAGAGCTACTTTCTGGGGATAAGCTCATGGTGATGACCAATTCTGAAACTGAAGAACAGAAAATTAAGGATATTTTAAAGTGATTTCAATTATACGGGTTCAATAAAATATCGATTATTTTAATTTTTATGTAATAATTAGGCTTTATTGGTTAAAATTTGATTAATTATTATTCATTTTTTTGATAATACTTGATTTTTGAGTTTCTTTTTTAACTTACTTACGATTTAGCCATTAGCCTATGAAGACAGAGGGATATTCCAGTCAGGAACATTACGATGAGATGTTCACCAAAGAAGGTGAAATCAGGCCTCATTACCGGGAGTTTTACCAATTCTTGGAAAAGACTTCTTCCAAAAAAATGCATCAGCTCCAGTTTTCAGCCAATAAGACCCAAAAGGCAATGGGGATGACGTTTAATGTCTACCACGATAATCAGGGCTTGGAGAAAATACTGCATCTGGATATTATCCCACGGATTATTCCCAACTCCGAATGGAAAAAGCTGGAAGCCGGGCTAAAGCAGCGAGTCCATGCACTCAATCTTTTCCTGCAGGACGTTTACAACGATCAGAAGATTCTCAAAGACAAGGTCGTTCCGGCCGAATTGATCTTAGGTTCCAAAGACTACCTTCAGCCCTGCGTTGGGCTTACTCCTCCCAAGGGAATCTGGTGCCACATCACAGGCACCGATCTGGTCAGGGACAAGGATGGGGAATATTACATTTTGGAGGATAATCTCCGGTGTCCATCAGGCGTGAGTTATATGCTGGAAAGCCGCGAAATCATCAAGCGCGCCTATCCTCAGCTGTTCAATGACAAGGGCGTGATGCCGGTTTCGGATTATCCCGCCAAGCTGCTCAAAATGCTTCAATTTCTTTCCAATAAAGCCAAACCGGTAGTGGGCGTCTTGACTCCAGGGATTTATAATTCAGCTTATTTTGAACATTCTTACCTCGCCCTACAGATGGGAGTCGAGCTAGTCAATGGTGTGGATTTGCTGGTAAAAGACAAAAAAGTCTACATGCAGACCACCAAAGGTTTGGCTCAGATCGATGTGATCTATCGGAGAATTGATGACTCATTTTTAGATCCGCTCACCTTCAATCCTCAATCCATGCTGGGCGTGCCGGGAATATTTGAAGCCTATAAGGCAGGTAATATTGCTTTTGCCAATGCCCCAGGAACTGGGGTTGCTGATGATAAGGCTGTCTACGCCTATGTGCCTCGGATTATCAAATACTACCTTGGAGAAGATCCCATCCTGAATAATGTGCCTACTTACCTCTGTCGGGAAGAAAAGGATCTGGCTTTCGTGCTGGAGCATATTGATCAGCTTGTGGTTAAAGAAACCAATGCAGCGGGTGGCTATGGAATGCTGATCGGGCCAAAATCAACCAAGGAAGAACATGATCGATTCAGGCAACTGATCAAGGCTAACCCAGATAATTACATCGCCCAGCCTACCCTTTCCCTATCTACAGTTCCTTGCCTGACGGATGACGGTATTGCGGGAAGACATGTCGATCTGAGGCCTTACATTTTATATGGACAAGAAATCGAAGTAATCCCCGGAGCGCTCACGCGAGTTGCGCTCAAGGAAGGCTCCCTGGTAGTCAATAGTTCCCAAGGTGGTGGCAGCAAGGATACATGGGTGTTGTACAATTAATTTGATCGATTATGCTTAGTAGAGTAGCAAACCATATTTACTGGCTCGGAAGATATCTGGAAAGAGCCGAAAACTACGCCCGATTCATTGATGTGAATTTTAACCTGATGCAGGATCTGCCTGTAGACCTGAAGGAGCAATGGCAGCCGCTAGTGGCGGCCACAGGTGATTTGGATCTTTACCTCAAGAAGTACGAAGGCTATGAGCGGCATCAGGTAATGTATTTTCTCGCATTCGATCTGGATAATCCCAACTGTATGCTTTCAGCGGTGAATCGCGCGCGAGAAAACGCACGCATTATCCGGGAAAATCTGAGTAAGGAAACTTGGGAAAAAGTCAACGAACTCTACTACATGCTGCAAAACGGACTGGAGAAAAAGGTCTGGAAAAAGGAGGATCCAAGGCAGTTTTTTGAAAACGTAAAAAATCAAATCCTGCTGATCTATGGTCTTGCTGATGCTACGGTTGCGAGAACCGAAGGCTGGTATTTCCGACAGCTAGGGCAACTGCTCGAGCGAGCCGATAAGACCTCCCGAATCCTGGATGTCAAGTATCACATCCTCTTACCATCTCCGATTGAGGTTGGTTCACCCTTGGATTTTCTCCATTGGATGGCCTTGCTCAAGTCCGTCACTGGCTTCAATACCTACCGCAGGCTTTATGGGAACATTGATCCCTCGGGAGTGGTGGAGTTTTTGGTGCTAAACAAATATTTTCCCCGGTCCATCTATTATTGCCTCAAGGAGGCCGAGCGCTGTCTCCATAATATTTCTGGCCATGCTACAGATGGATTTAAAAATTCTGCAGAAAAAGCGATTGGAGAAATGCGTTCCCGCTTAGAATATTCAGACGTCGATGATATAATTTCTGTAGGCCTTCATGAATATTTGGATGCACTTCAACTAAAAATCAACCATATTTCCGATCTGATTGATTCCAATTATTTCCGTCTCAAAGACAACTTCATTTCCTAACTCCTGACTACGATCGCATGACCTTTTGCCTGGGAATAAAAACCAAACAAGGAATCGTGGGGCTGTCTGACACCCGGATTACCTCCGGTAACGAGACGACTTCCTCCAAAAAAGTGTATACCGTCAACCGGAATAAGCATTCCTTTTTTATCATGACCTCGGGCTTGAGATCCGTCAGAGATAAAGCCATTACCTATTTTTCAGAGGTAATTGCCCGACAGGATGATTCATTTACGAAGCTTTATCAGGCGGTCAATGAGTTTGGAAATCAAGTCAAAGTCGTAGCAAAAGAAGATAAGAGCTACTTGGAGGAGGCAGGATTTAATTTTAACCTATTTTCCATCATTGGCGGACAGCTGGAGGACGATGTGGAGCCAAAGCTCTACCTGCTCTATCCTCAGGGCAATTGGATCGAAATCAGAAAAGGAACACCCTTTGTCATTATTGGCAATACCGGTTTTGGTCATCCTGTTCTGAAACGCTCCTTGCATTATGACGATTCTCTTGAGTATGCCTTGAAATGTGCCTTTTTGGCTTTTGATGCGACCCGCATCTCAGCCAACGATGTGGACTTCCCCATAGACACTGTGGTGCTCAAGAATGGGGAATATTTCACCCAAGAGCGGAGATTTGAGCAAAAGGAGCTGGAGCATGTTTCTGCTTTTTGGAACAATAGGCTTAAAAATGCTATTGAAGAACTACCCTCCGAAGTGCTCAACAATGCCTTTGAGAAATTGGAATTATCGGATAAAGGATTCTAAAAATGCTGATTCAGGTTTGGCATCATACTCTATATTCCTATGATCAGGTAGTTCTGCTTGGTATCCACAAGCTGTATTTGATTCCCCAGTACCGTCCTTATTTCAGGATAGAGCATCAGAAATTTCAGATAAATCCAAAGACAGAAGGGGAAAATTTCAGGCAAGATCTAGCTGGAAACTGGTACAAGCAATGCTGGTTTACCCAAAAGACTGACCATCTTGAAATCACAGGTGAGTGGATTTTCAAGCTGCAAAGCTTCAATCCATTTGGCTTCATTTTGGACAAATCTTTCGAAGAAAGCGGCTGGTCAAATCCTATGTTTCAGTTTAGTTACGAAGAGAGGACTGCATTTTTGATTCCTTTTTTGCAGGAAAAAGAAGAAACCTACTTCATGGATTTTTTAACTCAGGTTAGGAAGGAATCCTCAGGTTTGGTTGACTTTATTGTCAGGCTTACCCGGATGATTTATCAAGAATGGAAGCACGAAATCCGTCATGAAGAAAATATTTGGGATTCTACCTACACTTTTGAGCAAAAGAAAGGTTCCTGCCGTGATCTTGCCTTGATGGAGATGGATATGCTGCGCGAGATTGGATTGGCTACCAGATTTGTTTCAGGCTATGCATTCAATCCCGATCTGGAAGATGGACACGAACTTCACGCTTGGCTGGAAGTTTTTTTGCCTGGTGCAGGTTGGGTAGGAGTAGATCCGAGTTTGGGATTGTTTACAGATCAAAGCTACATTCCTCTTGCTTCTCATCCAGATCCCAAGCGGACACTTCCCGTGCAGGGATCCTACATCGGTAGTGCTACTTCCCGATTGGTCACTCGGGTAGATGTGAAACTTTTACACAAATAAGCCTAAGTTTAGTTGGCGGCAACTGCCTTTTTTGGCATTTCAAAAAGAGAGTTTTCCAGTTTTTCATTGATCAAAAAAACATCAGAAAAGCTTGCCTGATAGCGTATTCGCTTGCTTGAATCATTTTCGATCTGATATCCTGTAATCACCCTTGGAAATACCAAGCCGCCAGCATCTCGGTAGTCTTGGTAAGACAACGCTTCTTGTACCTGATTGCCTTTGTCAAAGAAGGTGACGGCATAAAGCACCCATGCCAATCGACCTGTCTCAGGATCTTTTAAGAGTACATATCGATCAGATGGGCCAGGGTGAGTGCCTGGCTTTAGGGTGGCTTCGAAAGCTTCGAAAGACGTTCCGTTGAACGTTTGATTTTCTATTTTTTTGACTTGGGTGGACGTGTCAGTCAGGATATATGGCAGACTCAGAAAAGTGGAATAAAGTCTGTGATAAAACCTTACCGATTGGCCAGGAAAAGCTTGCCTGTTTGGGCTTACCCATACTTTTTCGCCATCATTACCAGCTTGAAAAAGATCCGCATCTATTCTGGTTTTCCCATCGGTAAGGCTGATGTAGTGGTTTTCCCATTCCAGGGTGGTCTCGTGTACCATGGCGAATGAAAATGATTCAGCAGCTACCCATTTGGTCCAGTCTCCATGTGCGTCCAGTAACTTTTTAAACTCTTCCGGCTGATTGAGTCTTGGGTCGGGAGTGGTGTTTTTTTCCTCGCAAGACGCCAATAAAAACAGGGATATGATCAGGAAACTTAACTTTCGAAAGGGCATATGCAGGCTTTTTTTTGGAAAGATACCAATTCAACTTAAAATTAGACAAGTCAGGTTTTTCAAGTTTAGCCTGATTATTCGTGTAATTTTTTTGTTCCAAGGGGATTTTTAATTCAAGGGGAAAATCGAGTCAACCATGTTTTTCAATCTTGAATATGTATTTAGATTTCAAAAAACTACATTTTGTAATTTTGAAATTTAAATTGAAAATAATTGGATAATTTTTACAATAAATTGATTTGAACTTTTGTTGAGAAAAGTTTAATTGAATCCGTGAAATTTTTGAATCTAAATGAGTGAAATACCAAATAGCAATCTTACAAACATTCAATACTTGGAGAGTACTGAGGAAGGTTTTATTCTTCCACCCGATTTTTTAGGTAAACTTAAGGTGGCATTATGGTCTGTTTTGACTTATGAATATTGTCAACAGGCGGCCTTTGTCTTAGTAGATGGCAAGCAGAGGACCCTCATTTCAAAAGTTTCTTTCGATGAGTCTAGTCGAAAAGGCAAAGGGATAGATCCTCCAAAAGGAGACCTTTTTCAGGAGATTCCCCTAAATTTTTTGGTACTTGGCAAAACTGTGGGGCTTCAATTGACCGGATTAAGTCAGTCTTTAGACCGGAAAAATATGAAGCGAATCCAGCGGCTCTTTGGAAATCTGGAATCCGCACTTTTCGCCGATACACCTTCAATTCATTTCGAAGAACGTAACAAGGGAAGCCAAACTGAATCTGAAGCGAAGTACCAGACACTCCTCCAAAACATGCTTAATGCAGTGGTTTACCATGACCGATCTGGAAAGATTACCTACGCCAATCCTGCTGCAGAGCGTATTTTAGGGTTGACTCATGAACAGATTTTTGGTAAAACTTCCATGGATCCTGATTGGAAAGCAGTTTATGAAAACGGGCGAGAATTTCATGGGCAAGACCATCCTGCCATGCAAGTGTTACGGACAGGAAAGCCGGTGAACAATGTGGTGATGGGGATTCAGCCTGGAAAGGCTAAAAAAATAACCTGGATCCTCATCAATGCGATACCGGAGATTTCAGAGAATTCAGCTGAAGTCTCGCAGGTGCTGGTGACTTTTAGCGACATCACTCAAATTAAGGCTATTGAAAGGAAAATCGAAGAAAAGGCCGCCGTGCTTAGATCCATCATTGAAAGCTCTACGGAGTCTATTTGGGCCGTCAATGTCCAGCTCAAACTGAGGTATGCTAATACCAAGTTTGTGAAGTTTTGTCAGAATTCAACCGGGAAAACCATAAGCATTGGGGATCCTATTTTAGACTTTGTACAAGAAGACAAGAGGGATTTTTGGCGAGAAAATTATCAGAAAGTTTTTGAAGGTGAGTTCCTTGAAATCAATGACTGCTACCAGACCAAAAAAGGGATTGAACATTACAGGGTAAATATAAACCCAGTCTATTCCTCAGGTAAAATTATTGGAGCTTCCGTGTTTGCGATGAATGTAACCGAATTGGAGCAATCTATGCATACCATCAGGAGGCAGAATGAACGGTTTAGAGAGATTTCTTGGCTCCAAAGCCATGTTATCCGAGCTCCCTTGGCCAGGTTGATGGGCTTGGTAAATCTACTGATAGATCATTCCGATTGGTCTCAAATTGATCAATCCAACTTGTTGGACAAAATGAAAAAGGCATCCCATGAGATTGATAAAGTAATTCGGGAAATCAGCCATAAATCCGAAGACTTGATGTGAGTCTTTCCACCTAGGCGGTAATTACAGGTCCTGATACTTGAATCTTGAAATCATTACCTCTAGGGATTTGCTCGGTTGGAGGGATGCTTGAAGATTTTTTTTAGATCATTTCTAAATAATAAAAAACTCTTGTTTAGATTTGTTCCAGATAAATTTAAGGTCCTATGTGGAAGCCCATCCGAAAGTTTCTCAATGACATTCACCTCTATGCAGGTTTGATCAGTGGCATGATCGTTATTGCTGTTTGTCTCAGCGGCACGATCTATGTCTATAACACTGAGATTCGCGAATTTTTTGATTCTGAGCGATATTTTGTTGAAAAACAAGGGGTACCACAATCGCTCGACGCACTCAAATCCAACCTAGAGGCTCAAGTTGAAGGTCAAATTGTTGGCGTCAATGTATTCCAGCAGGAGGGAAGGACGGTTCAGTTTTCGTTGAAAAAAGAAGGGCAAGAAAGACCCTCTACACTTTTTGTAGATCCCTACTCAGGAAAAGTTTTGGCGGATAACGCCGAAAAAACGAGCACAGAGGAGTTTATGGGCTATATGTTTTCGCTTCATCGCTGGTTGCTTTTGGACAAAATCGAAGAGCCAATTATGGAAAGCATGACCAATCAGGAACTGGGTCGCTTTATCAACGGGGTGGCTACACTTCTTTTTCTGTTGGGAGTAATTACCGGAATGGTGATTTGGGTGCCTCAAAAAGCCAAAAACTGGAAGCAAGGACTCCGGGTAAAATGGGATGCCAACTGGAAGCGTGTCAATCATGACCTTCACAATACCTTGGCATTTTATTCCCTGGGAGCCTTGTTTATCATGGCGGTGACTGGTCCATTCTGGTCGTATCAGTGGTACAAAACAGGCTGGCAAAAAACCTGGGATATTTACCAAGCACCAAAGGAAGAAAAGAAAGGTCCTACGCAAGAACAAGCCAAAAAAGAAGAAGCGCCTGCAGAGGAAGCTACTCTTCCTACCTATGAATTGTCTTTGGATGAAATACTTCTCGCCGCAAACAAAACCTTGAATTACGAGGGAAATGTGCGAATTACTTTACCGGAAAAACCAGGTTCAGATATCTCCATCAGCAAGTCAAGAACAGGCTTTTTTGCGCGTGCAGGGGCAGACCAATTAAAGCTGAATCCGGAAAATCTGGAGGTAAAGGAAGCTAATCTTTTTGGAGACTTACCGGTGCGTCAGCAGATTGGAAGATCCGTAAAAGCCCTGCACACTGGTGAAATTTTCGGTCAGTTTACCAAGTTCTTGTGGTTTGTTGGTTGCTTGATTGCGACATCTTTGCCGATCACCGGCACCCTAATTTGGTTGAACAAGAAGAAAAAGAAAAAAGCCCCATCAGATAAGAAAACAGCTCAGGCTGTAGCTGAAGTGGCTTAAATAATAAGGTTCAATTTAGTGAAAATGGCTTTCTGGTTGCAGGGAGCCTTTTTTTTTGCCGCAAAGTTCTCAAAGAAGAAATAAGAGAGCGCAAAGATTTTTTTTCCTTTTGCCACGAAGGCGCGAAAGGTTTTTAAGATATGGCCACAGATTCACAGAGTTTTTCCCTCTGTAGAACGTAGAAAATTCGCTGAGTTTGCCTAAGTAAAATGCATCTTTTTAGTAGTCTGACTTTTCAATTACTTCCATACCTCCTAACTTCCCTACTCCCATGCTTCCTTGCCAACTGCGACTAAAACTGAACACCTCTAGCGCCTTCCTGTCTTTGTGGCTAATCTTTTTTTATGCCTTGAGGTGAAAAAATTTATCTTGCACCATGCGAATCTTAGTAGTCGAAGATGAACCCGGAATTTCCAATTTTCTCAAGCAGGGACTGGAGGAGGAAGCTTTTGCGGTGGATGTGGCGGAAAATGGAAAATCAGGTCTTGACCTAGCTCTTACCGGCAATTACGACTTGTTGTTGTTAGATTGGATGGTGCCTGGTATCAGTGGAATTGAGCTCACACGGCAGTTTCGGAAGGACTTCCCTCAAACCCCGATTATTTTTCTTACTGCCAAAGACACGCTGGATGAGACCATCTTCGGTCTTCAAAGTGGTGCCAATGATTACATCAAAAAGCCTTTTCACTTTGAGGAGCTGCTGATGCGTATCCGCGTGCAGCTTCGTGGAAGAGAAATCGTCCAAGAAAAACTCACCTTGGGCCCCATTGAGATTTTTCCGGATAAGCACTTGGTCATTCGAGCGGGTGAAGAGATCCAGCTGACGCAAAAGGAATTTGCATTGCTGGAATATCTCGTGCGAAACAAAAACAAGGTCTGTCGCCGTACCCGTATCATCGAAAGCGTCTGGGACATTCATTTTGACTACAACACCGGCGTGATTGACGTATTTATCAATTCGCTTCGCAAAAAACTTCACCTGCACCGGGAGGAAGACTACATCCAGACCATCCGAGGGGTGGGATACATGGCTAAAGAGGTATGAGGACTGCCTACAAAGAACGGATAGCCCGAAGGCTGACTTGGGTCACCGCATTGATCATCCTGATCGTGTTTGTGTTGATCTACCTCGTGGCAAACTTTACCGTAGTGCGCAATATCGACTACGAACTCCAACTGGAGACCGACAAGCACAAGGATCAGATTTTTTTGGTCAATGGAGAAATCCGATTCTTGCACATGGACGAGTGGGAGGAAATGGAACACAGTCAAATCCAACTGAATCCGATCTTTATCGAAATCGTGGATTTGGAAGGAAAATCGAAGGATAGATCCCCAAATCTTCGGGAAAATCACCTGAGCTTTTCCCCTGAAAAATCGCTGAAAAACGAAGCCTGGACCCAAAAAATAGGCGCAAGCGAAGTCCGTACCCGTCAGATTCCTCTTTACAATGCCGGAAAGCATGAGGGCTATTTGCTCTTGGCCAAATCTTTTGACGATACCCGGGAACTGCTCGATAATCTTCGGAATGTTCTGCTGGTTTTTTATCCGATGATCCTCATTTCGCTTTACCTGACTATGCGCTACCTGGCGGGAAAAAGTATTGAACCCATTCAGGAAATCATCGAAAAAACTAATCAGATCACGCAAAAAAATCTCAACGAGCGAGTACCCGAACCCGAACTGGAGGATGAAATCGGCCAACTCACCCGATCAATCAATAACCTGCTTGGACGATTGGAGCAAGCGTTGAAGCGGGAAAAGCAATTTACCTCTGATGCTTCACATGAGTTGAGAACTCCGCTTTCCGTACTTCGCGGCACCCTAGAAGTCTTGATTCGCAAGCCTCGAACCGCCGAAGAATACGAACATAAAATCCAAACTGCACTGGCTACCATCGATCGAATGAGTACAATGATTGACCAGCTTTTGGCTTTGGCAAGAGTAGAAAACTCCAAAAATCTAGTCAAAGAAGAGTTGGAATTGATCACCTTTTTAGAGGAAAAAGCAGATCAAATCTCCGAGGAGCAAAAACGAAAAATCACCTTTCAATCTCAGGTGGGGCTGCCGATCTATATTACTACCAATGAGAAATCTCTGGAAATGATCTTGGACAATTTGCTTCACAATGCCATCAAGTATTCACCGGACGGTTCGGATGTTTTTCTCAGGGTAGGCAAGTCCGGGAATCAGCCCTACATCGAAGTGGCAGATTCCGGTTTGGGCATCGCAGAAGAGCATTTGGAACATATTTTTGATCCATTTTTCAGGGAAAAAGAAGCCTTGGACCAAGGGATTCCCGGAACAGGATTAGGCTTGGCCATTGTGAAAAAATTAGCCCAAGAATCCCAAATCAAGCTTTCTGTAGTAAGCAAAAAGGAGGTTGGGAGTACGTTTCGACTGGACTTCCCAACTCAATCTTAAGCAAATCTTAAGAATCGCCTAAGACAGTCCTAAGCTGGGTGTTGCACTTTTGCTATTCACCTAGACTAGGATTCATGCTGGATCGAATCATTCAGTGGAGCATTTCCCACAAACTCATCATTTTCATTTTTATGGCGGCTTGGACAGGCTTTGGAATCTACGCCTTGTCCAATCTTCCCATCGGAGCAGTACCCGATGTCACCAACAATCAAGTACAAGTCATCACTACCTCCCGCAACTTGGCGACAGAGGATGTGGAAAAATTCCTGACCTACCCGGTGGAGTTGGAAATGGCCAATCTCCCGGGAGTGAAGGAAATCCGCTCCATTTCCAAGTTTGGTCTTTCGGTGGTGACGATTGTTTTTGAGGAGGAGATGGGCACTTATTTGCCCCGTCAGCTGATTGCCGAGCGATTGAAGATTGCAGAAGGTAAGATTCCCGCGGGTTTTGGTCAACCCTTTATGGGGCCGATTTCCACGGGTTTGGGGGAGATTTACCAATACATCATCGACGTCAAACCCGGCTACGAAGATCGCTACAGCATCACCGATCTGCGCACGATTCAGGATTGGGTGGTACGACGGAATCTCTCCGGGATCGAAGGGGTAATTGAGGTGAATACCTGGGGAGGTTTTCTCAAAGAATACGAAGTTGCGATCAATCCCGAGCGCCTCAAAGCCATGAATGTCAATTTGGCTCAGGTCTATGAGGTCTTAGCCAAAAACAACTCCATCTCCGGAGGAAGCTATATCGAAAAGACGAATGAGAGTTTCTTTATCCGCGGAGAAGGACAAGTAAAGAGCTTGGAGGATATTGAAAATATCGTCCTTGAGGTGCGAAATGGCAGTCCGATTTACATCCGTGACATTGCCAAGGTGCAGTTTGGTCATGCTAATCGCTTTGGAGCAATCACAGCCAATGCCGAAGGTGAAAAAGTTTTGGGCCAAGTCATGATGCTCAAAGGTGCTGATGGGAAAGGCACCATTGACCGAGTCAAAGAGCGAATCGCTGAAATGGAAAATACGCTTCCAGAAGGTGTGTTTATCAATGGATTTTTGGATCGATCCGAATTGATCGGTCGAACTACGTTTACGATTACCGAAAACCTGCTCCTAGGTTGCCTAATCGTGGTTTTTGTGGTGGTCTTGCTTTTGGGCAATTTCCGTTCGGGCCTGGTTGTCGCTTCGGTGATTCCTTTGAGTTTGCTCTTTGCACTTTCGATGATGTACATCTTTGGAGTCGATGCCAACCTGATGAGTTTGGGAGCGATTGACTTCGGAATTATCATCGATGGGGCAGTGATTATTGTCGAGTACATTGCCTACCAGTTTTCCAAATCTTCTGCATCATTCACAGGTCTTTCCCGCAGCGAAAGACAAGCTGAAAAGGACAAGATTTCATTTAATGGAGCCTCCAAAATGATGCATTCGGCGATTTTTGGACAGATCATTATCATCATCGTATTTATTCCGATTCTTTCGCTTTCAGGCGTGGAGGGTAAAATGTTCCGTCCCATGGCGGAAGTATTCAGTTTCGCCTTGATCGGAGCGATGATTTTGGGCTTGACCTATGTGCCGGTCGTTTCCTCACTTTTCCTCAAATCCGAAGCGCCTGGACCTAAGAACGTGTCCGTGCGACTGATCAATTTTCTGAATAAACTGTACGAGCCAACCATTAATTGGGCTTTGACCCATACCAAAGCGGTCCTTTCCACTGCAGGTTTGATTCTTGTAGCTGCAGTTTGGCTATTCTCTACGATGGGTTCTGAGTTTGTGCCAACGCTGGATGAAGGGGATTTTGTGATACAGCCGGTATTAAAGACAGGAACGACGTTGACCAATACCGTGGAGACGATCACGGAAATGGAGCGGATTCTGATGAAGTTTCCCGAAGTGAAGCAAGTGGTGACACGAATCGGTGCGGCCGAAATCCCAACCGATCCCATGTCCATGGAAGAAAGTGACGTGATTGTGACCCTACATCCACCGAGCGAATGGACGACAGTGGAAACCAAGGATGAACTAGCCGAAGAGTTCAAAAAAGCATTGGAAGCTATTCCAGGATTGGATTACGAGTTTACCCAGCCGATCGAAATGCGATTCAATGAGTTGATTACGGGGGTTCGGGCTGACTTGGCAATCAAGGTGTTTGGGGAAGATTTGGATGTGCTCTTGAAAACTGCCGAAGAAATAGAAGCGGCTATTCAGGGTGTGGAAGGTGCGGCAGACATCATTTTGGAAAAAGTGGACGGACTTCCTCAGATGAAAATCGAATATGACCGAGCTAAAATCGCCAAATACGGTCTGAATGTCGAAGATCTGAATCAGGTCGTAACCATGGGATTTGCTGGCTTAAGTGCGGGGACTGTTTTTGAAGGGGAAAAGCAATTTGAATTGGTGGTTCGTTTTGATGCGCCTTATCGGAAGGATATCGAAAATCTCGAAAATGCAGCCATCCAACTTCCGACCGGAGGCAGTGTTCCTCTTTCCGAGCTCGCCAAGATCACCTATACCAAAGGTCCCGCAAAGATCTCCCGAGACAATACCCAGCGTAGGGTAGTGGTCGGAGTGAATGTCAGAAACCGCGATCTACAATCCGTGGTGGATGATATTCAGGCAATAGTCAAAAACCAGATCACCATTCCCGAAGGCTATCGAGTGGATTATGGAGGACAGTTTGAAAACCTCCAGCAAGCCCGAAATCGACTCTTGATCGCCGTTCCGGTAGCCTTAGTGCTGATCTTTTTGCTCTTATTCTTCGCCTTTTCTTCCACACGAGATGCCTTTATGATCTATACGGCCATTCCTTTCTCAGCCATTGGGGGCATTCTGCTTCTTTGGTTAAGAGACATGCCGTTTAGTATCTCTGCAGGGGTGGGATTTATCGCGCTTTTTGGGATTGCAGTTCTTAATGGGATCGTGATGATCGAACATTTCAAATCCATGAAACATAAGTATACTTCCATTCGAGAGCTGGTGATCACAGGGGCCAAAGAACGTCTGCGCCCTGTATTACTGACGGCTTCTGCGGCAGCCTTGGGCTTTTTGCCCATGGCGGTGTCGGGTTCGGCAGGTGCTGAGGTGCAGCGTCCCTTGGCTACGGTCGTCGTAGGCGGGTTGATTTCAGCTACCCTGCTCACCTTGGTCGTTTTGCCGGTTTTGTACGTGTTGTTTAATTCAGGAGAAAGTAAAAAAGGCTTCAAACTTCCCAAGGTAGCTTCCTTACTGATCTTCTTTTTGCTCAGTCCATTTGCGGTTTCTTTGGCGCAGCAAAGCACGAAATTGACTTTAGAAGAGGCCCTGCAACTTGCCGAAAAGCAAAATCCCGGTATCCTCGCTTCTCAAAAACGATTGGAATCGGCTGTTGCTTTGACTAGGTCAGCATGGGAGATCCCGAAAACCAACCTGATTCACCGTCAGGATCAAAATGACATTGCTGAAAATGGGGTGTTCAATCGGGTTTGGGGTATCAATCAGAGTTTTGATTTTCCCACAGTTTATAGTGCCCAAAAGAACTTTCTCCGGTCAGGTCAACAGCAGGAGGAGGCGAGATTGGAGTTAGATCTCCGATCCCTGAAAAAGGAAGTAAGCACCGCCTTTGTGACCGCCGCTTATTGGACCGATTTGGAGAAAAATTACCTCTTCCTGGATAGCCTGTACGGTTCATTTGCCAAAGCTGCCAACAGACGACTTGAAACAGGCGAGTCCAATCTCCTCGAAAAACTCACCGCAGACAGTAAGTTGCGTGAAATATCCATCCGTAAATCCGAGGCTCAGCGGGGTAAGTCCATCGCGTTGGAGCAGCTTGCGAAATTGATTCAGGTGGAAGGTGAAATAGAGATTTCAACATCCGAAATCAAACTTGATCCAAATGCAGACCTAGCTTCACATCCTGGATTTTCCTTTTACGAGGCTGCCAAAATGCAGGCCTTCTACCAGACCAAAGTCAATCAGAATTCCCTCCTTCCATCGATCAATCTAGACCTGTTTAGGGGTACCAACTTGGCTCCCGGTTCTAAAGTATATCCCGGATTTGAGGTAGGTATAGGGATTCCGCTCTTTTTCGGTGCTCAATCAGCCAAGATCAAAGCCAATAAAATCGCACAGGAACAAATCAATTTTGAATCAGAAAACTTCCGATCCAGACTGGAAACGAACTTTTCTACCATCCAAAAAAGACTGGATCAAAGCCAACAAATCATCACCTACTACGAAACGGAGGGAAAATC
>JAGXQZ010000011.1 GCA_018336015.1 Algoriphagus sp.
TAGCGTATGACTCTTTTATCCTGAGCATCTCTGACCCTGATGATAGCGGGTGGTCGGTCTTGCTCTAAAAGAAATTCATTCACTGCCTTGATTGCGCGGGAACGCTTGACTTTTCGAAGGTCTGAATTCTTGATTTCGCTAAGCTCAAAAATCGAATCCATCTGATCCTGATCGATCATCTTGCCGGAAAATGGACGGATTCTGCCAAGCCAGGAGACCACTTGTTTTCCAGAAGCGGGTTCGTCCAAAAATTCTTGCTCAAACTCATCAACCACAGAATTTCTTTTCCTTTTCCAACCTATCCACCATCCTCCAAGGATCATCATAAGCAGTGGAAAAATCACCAAAACCAGGTAAAATCCATCCAAGTATCTCTCCCTAAACGAAGGTGTGTGAAAAACCACTTTCCCCACCAATTTGGAAGATTCCATTATTCGGCTGATAGGTATCGTAGCTGTTTTGGAAGAGTTTCTACCCAGGTGCACCACAGTATCCCCCATGACCTGAATCCACTTGCTGTCGGTGATCTGTAGAAAAGGAATTTCTTTGATGTAGATGGATAGATCTCTTTTATCAATAATCAGCCAATAACTCTTTTTAGCATCGCGCTGATGAAGTTCCAAGACAGCGTAAGTATCTGTTTCTACCTGAGAAAAAATATCATTGACTTGTCCAAAGTCCAGGTATTCAAATTCCTGATCCACTGGAGCAAACCATTCCACATTGAGTTTTTGCCAAGTAGATGTAGCTAAATCGAGAAAAAATCCTCCCTTATTCAGTTCATAAACATCCAACCTAGCGTCAAACTGATGTCCAAACAACGTAACTATGCCTTCGTCAGTCTGGAAATAAACATGACCTCGAAAATTCTCCGGCTGATCAACAGTCGGGACAAATTCCACTTTACCAGTTGATGCATTCAGTCGAAATAAATCTGCCTGATTTTGCCAATATCCTGAACCTGAGATCGAAAATGGCTGACTATCTAGTAGAAAAAAATACGGGGTACAGTTATAGCCTAACACCCCACTAGTTGTCTTTTTGATCCAGACATCACCCTCCCATTTCCAAAAATTCAAGTCACATACATTAAAAGCGAAGTATTCCCCTTTTTCCTTAAGTAAGATTTGATGGGAGGCAGGGGAAGAAATATATTGAAGTGCAGAAACCATCCGGTGCTCTTCTTCTGACAATACCGGCGACTCTTCAAAATGAGTATAGTGGAAACCTTGAAACAAATGAATACTCTTCCAGTCGGCTGCTTCTTCGGCCACCAATCGTCCCATCAACGTAAATGCACTTAACCAAACGGCGAGTATAATTTGCTTCATGATTAAATATAAGCCCACTATTCCTTTCTTGATTTTAATCCGATATTCAAATCATATACAAATTTCGACCTTTTGCTTGTAATGAATCCTTTTCTATGATGAATTTAGGTCACTTTAAGCCTTTGTCACCTAAATGATATGTCACCTACCTGTCACCGAATGAAGATTAAGGCAAAACTGATTTCATCCACGTTACCATTCGATCCATCGGATCGCCGAAATGAATTTGGGCTTAATCTGAATAGGGGTTCAGTCCCTGGGAAAGATGGACCTATTTTTTGATATCTATCCTAAATCGGAAGAAGCGCTTGTCCTCTGGGTCTCTTTCCCTAAAAATGATCTCCCTACCGAATTCGGATTCTGCACGTTCGTTGAAGGCTTTGATCATTCTAGATCGCTTTGCCTTCCTGTTTTCTGGAGTGAGGCTTTGGATCACTAAAAATTCATCCAATTGAGCAGTGGATAGAATTTGACCATCCATCTTCAGGATTCTTTTCCAGAAGCTATCACCTTCCAATTGTTCTTCCTCCATCACAACTTCCTCTTCTTCCACAGCAGGTTTTGAGGTTGAAGCTATTTTCCGCTTTTTGTATAGTCTCATCACCAAAATGATCACCAGACCTAAAAAGAAGAGCGCGATCAGAATATTCTGAACTTGAAGTGTCCTGACTTTTTCGCTCTTCACAGGAATAATCTCACCTTCTGCCACCAGGACAGCTTGGGAAAGCAAATCTGAAACCTGAATTTGATTGATTGGCTGTCCCCGATTTTTCCAAGTCAGGTGATTGTCCTCGCTGAGCCAAAAAACAGGATCTTCAATTTTTAAAACTTGATTTGAAACATGGAAGAGTTTATAGTCAGACTTTTGAAAAACGAACCAACCTTCACTCAACTGCATGAGTTGAAAATCTTTCAAATCAATACTGGTGGCCTGTAAGGTGGAAAGCAGCTTCTGATCAATGGAATTCGGCCAGGTAAGTTTGATTTCAAACCAAGTAAGGGAAGTAAGATCAAGGTAGTATCCTCCCTCCCAAGATGCCTCAAGTCCGTTACGTAGATTGAATTTCTTGCCAAAGAAACTGAACGCTCCTTTTTCACCCATACCTACAAAAGGGGTATTATAATCCAGAGGTTGAAATTTTGTAGAAACAAACTCCCAAGATCCCAAGGGTTCTTCAAAAATCAGAAGGTCAGTGTGGTAATTGACCAGACCATTTCCACCCAACAAATGGAGTTGATCCTTCCAAAACAGAGGATATCCATCGCAGAAGTACCCGTAGTTATTGTATTTATAGGTATTGGACCAGTTGCCATTTTCCCATCGATACACATTGAGATTACAATCCTCCCAAGCCAAATAAGAATCATTGGATTGGATCACTTCCACCTTGGAAGGTGTATTGATTTGGGATAGGTTTTGAATAAGAAGAGGAAGATCAAAAGCTGTAAATACCTGTTTCGATTCAGCCCATTCCAAGGAATCTTGGTTGGGAAAAATAACCACACGGGTGTGCTGCGCAGAAAGTTCTGCGCCTAGCATCAGGAAGATGCACAGCATACAAGCTTTAGAAAAATTCATTCTTAAAAACTGGGTGGTGATAACAGAACGAAATTAGAATTTCCAATTCAAAATCAATTCAAAAACTAGGTAAGATAGGTAACAAGCATGTTACATATATGTAAAACACTCTTTATCAGGACAATATGAAATAGTATAATCACCAATCACACCAATTAGTATCTTACCCATACACTATATTCCAACAGGAAATTATTTTTACTTTATCCTGCCTTCACTTGAAATCTCAATCAAAACGAGCTTAGAATTAGGATTGAAAACAGCCAGCAATAGGCTCTAATAAAAGAGCAAGATGGTTAATGAATAATTTTGAACATCCGCAATCATACCACCAAATAGATCATTGGCTCTAAAGAGCGCGGATATTCGTCGACTGACCGAAGACGACGTTCCACAGCTCCACTAATCGTTCAAACCTTTTCTTAGGTGGTTACTGGTAGTAAAGCAGGTAATCAGATTAATTAAATACCAATGGTGTTATACTCATTAAAATACCTCTAAAAATCTATCTGCTTATTTAAACCTTATTGGCTACCAAACCTATTCCATACTTGAAAAGAGCCTAACGGATAGCGGTTAAACCTATTTTGACTATCGTTTTGGCTCACCATTCCAATTTATTTCAATATCAAAAACTGGAATCAAATTCGTAACCAAAACAGAAGTCTCTCTTCGATTGAGAATTTTTTCAGGTGAAAAATCTCCATCCAGGCGCTTGTTTCGCCATACTTCCCTAGCTTCATTAAAGTCCAAGTTGGGGTCGATCATCTTCAAAATTTTTATGAGTCGGTCAACAGTAAGGTAATCCCCTGAAGCTCCCCAATATCCTTCAAGTTGATGATAAAATGGCCGAAGGCCATCGACCAACTCAAATTCAATAGCCAATCGATCCGGGTAAAACCAAGTCTGATTAGCCCAGAGATAGGGCACACCGGTTCCTTTAAAAATCCCCACGGCTCCAGCTTTTTGCATTTCCTGAAAATGCGGTTCATGGGGAGGAGTATCCATAAATGGCATAATAAAAGCCCCCTGATCCAGTAGTTTTTTTTGAACTTCTCTAATAGAGATTAGATCCAAGGCTTGCTTTTTTTGAACTGCCACAGAAGCCAACACTCCGGCAGCCTGACCTATTCCCAAGACCACAGGCTGCAAGCGTGTGGCTCCATTGACGATGTTGGATACGGAGATACTTTTCTCTGCCAAAATCAAAGCCGGATGAGTTTTAGGAATCAAGGCTCCCAAGGGGATATTATAAGAAGGAACTCTGATTTTGATGAAATCTATGGCGGGTGCTTCAGGATTTTTCTTGTGATGATGATCAATGGTATAATCTCCTACAGCTACGCCCGTACGGTATAAGGGAGAAGGAGCTTCGTAGGGTGTTCGGACATAGGGTAGGGTAAAATCGACCAGACCTCTAAATCTGCGGGATTCTCTATGGTAAGGAATCATCGGTAAATGGTCCGTGGTAGGGTATTCCCCCTCAGCCAATCCCAAATGCTTCATTCCTAGTTCATGTTGAATAAAATACACAAATCTCAACGTCGTCTGTTTGGCCTTTTCCAATTCAACCGCACGGTCCTCGGGGCTTAATTCGACCAGATTGACATAATGATCATTGCCGCAATTTGGCCAGTTGATCATGTATTTTCCATTTGGAAGCTTTCCATAATCAAGCATTTTACCACAATCTAAGGTCGGAGCATCATCTGTAGTCGGATCGGCATGCGCACAGGCACAAGCAAATTCGCTCGGATCATAGTTGGCCGGACGAGGAATTGTCTTATCGACACCTTGTCCAAAATCCTGCAGCGTAGCCACATAGGTCAAATCCTGAACAATGGAATTGGCTTGTTCTGGAGCAAATTCCTCCCTTGTTTCAGCCCTTGCATCCATCCCTAAACGGTAAGGTAGTCCTTGGGAAGCCGCAACATCTCCCAACTCGGTAGCATCGATCAAAATGGAAGAAGAAAAACGGAGCTCCTTGCCATTCTGAATGGCAATCACCTCCCAAAGTTCATTCTGGTAGGTAGCCGATTTCCATTCAGCTTCCAATAAGATTTCCAGATTAGGTACTTGTGAGGTAATCCTTTGGAGAATCTGATTTCCTACACTAGGTTCAAAAAGTGTGTTACTTACCCACCCCGTGGCCAACTTGTCGGCTCCACCGTAGTGATTTTCTAGCTCTTTTTTAAATTCTCCCCAAATACCCGAAGGCAATTTATGGTTACCGTCAATTGCTGAGACTCCAGCCGAAGTCAGCATTCCTCCTAGCCAAGATGTAGGCTCAATAATTACCGTAGAAGTACCTGATCTTCCTGCAGCAATTCCTGCAGCTGTACCACTGGCACCACCTCCGACGATGATTAAGTCTACTTTCTTTACCTGAGAAAACGTCGAAGCAATCGAAAAGAAATAGAGGAGAAAAAGAAACTTAATTTTCATGTGATTATAATTTGATTTTTAAAAGCCACATGGAATCTCGCAAATCTTATAATCATTCCAGTGCGTGACTTTTTAGTCATGCTCGATTTCATCTGTTTACAATTTGTTTTTGATTGGTCAGATGGAATCTCGCATGGATTATAATCCTCCCTCTGTGTGTCACTTGCGTCATGCTCGATTTCATATGATTATAATTTGATTTTTAAAAGCCACATGGAATCTCGCAAATCTTATAATCATTCCAGTATGTGACTTTTTAGTCATGCTCGATTTCATGATTAGAAACATTTGGTAAAAAAACTGAACTAGCACCGATCAATGCCGCATGCTCACCAAGTTTGGATAATTCGATCGGGACATCCACGCCAAATTGACCAAGGTAGTTTTTTGCAGAGGGAATGAACAAGTCCCCGGAAAGTGAAATTTTTCCTCCAAGAATCACTTTCTGGATTTGCAATTTTGCCACATAGGGAAGCAAAAATTCTCCCAAACTTCTTCCAAACTCAAAGAAAACAGTGCTAGAAATATGGGGATCAACTGCCGGACTCACTAAATCTTTGACCCCTTTAATAGAAATCCCATAGTTGTCTTTGGCCTGGTTTACAAACCATTGGGTACCTAAAAAATCTTCGGCAATTCCTGTTCGAAAAGGAGCAGTCCATAATTTGGCATCTTTGGTGACCTCTTCTATTTTGATTGCTGACCCGAGTCCAGTGCCCAAGGTTAGCCCCATCAACTTCTCACATCCCCTTCCGGCTCCCACTAGACCCTCACCTACTAGAAAACTCTCCGCGTCGTTGGTAAAAACAATAAATTCAGAGGGAATACCCAACCGCTGTGCGAGTAGATTCTTCACTGAAAGTCCATAGAGAGCCTTCATTTTCCCCTGAGTTTTGATAAGAGAGATACCATTTTCATAATCATAAGGACCCGGCATCGAAATGCTCAATAAAAAGTCCGATTGATTGCCCCTGACTTTTTGAATTGCATCTGACCAGTCATCGATGATATTTTGAGCAGGTTGGCTTGTATCAATGTCTTGGTGATAGAGCTCTCCCACAGTAGCCAGACCCGCTGTCCATGATACTGAAGCCACTGAAATATGTGTCCCCCCTATATCTGCTGAGATTATTTTCATATCGATTAAACCCGCAATTTGAATTAAAATTCGTTGTGGTAGTCAAAACACCAGAAAATCAAGTATTTAACGAATGAGGCATAGCACCCTACGGTAAATGAGTTAAATGCTGTGAAGCGATTGATTTTGAAATATTTTAAACTCGGAATAGGATGCCTATTGCATGTTGTGGGTTAAAGTTAGCTTGGAGAAAGAAACAAGCCGAACCCTTTTTCAAAACCTTTCCTCAAATTGTGTCAAAGTCTGACTTTGATCCGATTACCATGAGTACAAATGCTAGGTAATTGGGAACGCTTTTACCCGATGATTTTTGAAAACCCAATGATCTACTCCCAAAAAAACAGAGGCCAAGGATTTTTCCAAGGCCTCTGAGAATTAAGGATTAAGAAAAATTAATTTCCTCCGTCCCACCAAATTCTTGTAATCCAATCGTCTCCGCCCATTCTTGCCACCGCACTCTTCAAAGCATCGGCATTGAGAGATGTTTCACCGTTTGGAAATGGCTGTCTTCTTGGAATTTGACCAGAAGAGAAGTTGCCTGGGAAATTAACAGGAGTAAGAACAGGATGACCTGAACGCTTCCAGTTGTTCCATGATTCAACAAAGTTTGCAAAAAGGCTGGTAGTAGCCCAGATTTGCTCGTTGATCATTTTCAAAGAAGCATCTAGAGAGCTAGTATTGAGCGGATTAGCAGTCAAATAAGCCGTAGCATCACTTGCAGAAACGGTTCTTCCTCCAAATTTAGCCATCGAAGTAAATGCGCCAGTCACCCCATTTCGATAGAAATCCGAAGCAGATCCTGTAGTCCAACCTCTTGCAGCAGCTTCAGCAAGTAACAATTGTACTTCAGCGTAAGTCAAGACAAAAACAGGAGCATTTCTGTCTCTGTAGATACCTGTAGGTCTAGAATAAGCGCCGATAGGTGCCAGATCATTACCTGAACCTGTACCACCTGGAAAATCAGGATGCTTGGAGATGTCAAACTGTCCTCCTCGGAGGTCAAATCCGTTTGGAAGTCCAATTTGAACAGCAGGATTGCTATTTCCTGGGCTGCCGTTACGATTAGCTGCCAACCCTGGATTCGGAACTTCGGCTACGATAGAAAGTCTTGGATCGTTGGTTGATTTCAAGTAATCAATCATCTTTTTGGACCATCTTACCTCATAGATGTCATCGGGTACATTGAGTGCATTGGCGCTGGAGTTAGAATATCCATTGCCTTCATCCCCAGGAACCAATGCATCATCAGCAGGGGAAGCAAATACACCACCTGCTACTGCTTTTTGAACCCAAGTTCTTGCAGCAGCTGCATCTTTTTTACTCAATCTCATCGCCAATTTAAGCATGAGCGAATAACCAAATCTTCTCCATTTCGCGATATCACCCTTGTAGATTACATCATTCTTGATGGCATCTCCTGTTGGGCTAAGTGCTGTGAGGGAGGTTTCTAATTCGGTAAGCATGGCAATATATGCCGCGGACTGACTGTCATATTTAGGCTGAGTAATGCCTTCATCTGCCTTTAATGCTTCAGAGTAAGGTACATCACCATAGATATCAGAAATAAAAGATATGGTCAATACCTTGAAAATACCCCCTACTGCCACCAAGTTATTCATCTCCTTGGTTTTAGCCAGTTTTTGCATTTGCTGGATACGAGAAGCCACACTGTAGCCATTGTTCCACACGTTTGCAATGTAAGAGTTCGTACTTCCTGAGATCACATACTTATCTGCATTGGAATAGTAGTTTGCACCACCGGTGGAAGTGGAAGCCAAGGCTTGAATCCACATACTTTGAAACAAAATTGCTCCAGAGTAACCTGAAATCATATTCCCGTAACCATTTGCAGCAATCGGGAGAATAAGATTAGGGTCAAAAACGTTGGCACCTGCTCTATTCGGGTCCGTATTTAGCTCCTCAAAATGCGAGTCACAGGAAGTCACTCCTAAAAACCCCGCTAAAAGAATTGCGCTGATATATTTTTTCATGATTAATTCAATTTAAAGTTTAAGTTGAATCCAATGGATCTTGTACTTGGAAGGCTGGTTCCTTCAATACCTAGGTAATTGATGTTTGAACCGAATGTGGCCTCTGGATCAATGTTTTCAGCTTTTCTCATCAAAATCGCCAAATTTCTCGCAACAATGGAAGCGGTCAAGCCTTTGAGAACAGGAACAGAATTAAACATTTCTCTTGGGAAGGTATAGCCCAAAGTAAGTTGACGAAGCTTGATGAAATCACCATCTACGACACTGGTACGAGTCACGTTCTGCACCAATCCTCTGTAGTAATTTTCAGCAGAAGCGGTTTTCTCATTTGTTGTAATTCCACCTTCACGGCCTACAAGTGTATTCTGGTGCAAGCCTCTGAAGTGCGAGTAGAATTCTGTAGCAGACAACACCTTGTTACCAAAGTTGTAATCAATCAAAAATCCAAAAGAGAAGCTCTTGTAATTGAATTCGTTATTCCATCCACCGTAAACAGTTGGAAGTACAGAACCCCAATTTTTCAACTCACCTCTTTCAGGAATACCTGCATTATTCACTACAATGTTGCCATTGGCATCGTACTTATAGTCATAAGCCCGGATCTGAGGTCCAGGAAGACCCACTACATAAGCAGTGACCGCATTACCCAAAGTTGCTCTGTTTTGACCGAGGTTGATCGGATTGTTATTTGGATCTGTGCTCAGCACTTCATTCTTCACATTGGTGAAGTTTAGAGATGATTTCCAGGAGAAATTAGCTGTCTGTACCGGAATACCTGTAATCAATACTTCCAAACCTTTATTTTGAGTAGAACCGGTTGCTACTACACCTGATCCAAAACCTGAAGCAATCGAATAGTTTGCGTTCATGATTTCGTTGTTGGTAGTCTTAGTGAAGTAGGCTACGTCCAAAGAAAGTCTGGTTTTAAAGAAGCTCAAGTCAAATCCGATTTCAATTTCGTCGGTTGTAAACGGCTTCAAAGAAAGGTTAGGCAGGCCTAGTGGAGATGCACCGGCAGGTACACCTGCGTAAGCATTGGCAGAGTTGTAGTAAAACTGGGTTTGATAAGCAGCAAACGGTTCGCCACTGGTTACAGCATAAGAGGCTCTCAACTTACCAAAATCCAGGGATGGCATATTCAAGAATTTATCAAACAAAAACGCACCCGTCACAGAAGGAGAGAAAATGTTGTTGTTGTTGATTGGCAAGGTGCTGTACACATCATATCGGCCGGTAGTAGTCAAGGTCAAGAAATCCTTGTAGCCCAATCCGATAGAGTAAAATCCAGACTGAACCTCACGCTCTTCAAAGCCATAGGAACGTCCAAAGTTTACTACGTTGAAAGGAGAGTAAAGGCCCGGAATTACAAATCGAGATCCACTTACACCCACTGTTTCAAAGTTGTTTTTTCGGATAGTTCCACCGATCAAGGCATCAATTGAGATGTCATCATTCACCTTAAAATCACTTCCAAACAAGGCATCCACGTTTAGTTCTGTACGAGTGGAAAGCCCTCTTCCTCCTAGGTTACCCTGTAAGTTTGCGGTGTATGCAAGACCTGTAGGGTCTACTGAGAAGAAATCATCGTTGGAAACGTCATTACCTACGCGAAGCATCGCATAAGTCTTAGGGGTAAAGCTGTATTTCGCGGAAAGCGCAGAGATAGTACGCTTTCTGCCCAAGTCATTGATTCCTTTATTTACAATGAAATATGGGTTGGTCACGAATATATCATCACTGAATACGATCTCGTTTCCTGCTGCATTATAACCCGGAGCAAAAATGCTTGGACGGATATTTGGAGCCAAGAACATAAAGTTGTTAGGATTTTTAGGTCCGTCGCTCAAGAAAGGAATGTTGGTAGACTGCTGATCCACATAATTGATCATGGCAGTTACATTCAACTTGTCTGTGATGTTCTGATCAATGTTCAGATTGATATTGAGACGATCCACTCCACTGTTTGGTACAATGGAATTAGACTTCAAATTGGAAAGCGAAAGGCGGAAGGCACCGTCTTTTCCCAAACCTTTAGAGATTGCTACAGTATTGGTGGTATTTGTACCTCTTCTGTAAAAATCAATATAGCTTTCACTTGATGGAGCATAAGGATATTGGTTGCCATCATACCCGATTACGTTTCCTCCCATACGCTCACCCCATGCAAATCGACCAGAGGTCTGTGCATCGGTTGCTGTCAGAGGTCGAGTGCCACCTGTTCCTTGACCATATACATTTTGGAAATTGGTAAAATCCACTGCCTGCTCAGTCATCAAGTTGAGGTTGTAAGTCAACGTCCAGTCCCCACCTTTTTGAGCGCCTTTGGTAGTAATTAGAATCACACCATTAGAAGCGCGAGCACCGTAAAGTGCCGAAGCTGCCTGGCCTTTCAATACAGTCATGGATTCAATATCGTCCGGGCTCAAGTTACCGATACCATCACCGCCATCGCTACCTCCCCACTGACCTGCAGATCCTCGCTGGGTATTATCCATTGGTACTCCATTGATTACGAATAAAGGAGATCCTGTACCAGAAATACTTGGGAGACCTCGAAGGACAATATTTGAAGTTCCTCCAGGTCCACCGTTGGTGCCTTTTACCACCAAACCGGCAACTTGTCCTGCCAGTGAGTTAGCCACGTTAGTTTCTCTTGCTTTGTCTAGCACATCGCTCTTTACAGTAGAAACGGAATACCCCACTTTCTCTTTCTCTTTGGTGAGGCCTAGGGCAACAACCACTACTTCTCCTAAAACTTTAGAGTCTTCTTCGAGAATCACATCCAGCTGGGTCAAACTGCCAACTGTGTATTCTTTTGTCACAAAACCGATAAAGGAAAAAACCAAAACGGACTTGTCCGTTACCGAAATCGAATACTCACCATCCACATTGGTGGTAGTACCCGATTGATTACTCTTGTCCAGGATGGTAACTCCCGGCATGGGAAGTCGATCTGTCGAAGCAGTGACCTTCCCCCTCAACACTCTTCTCTGGTCCTGTGCTGTCACTGAAACAGTGCATAGCAGTACCAATCCGAAAGCGATTGATAGAAACTTTCTCATAGCAGGTAATAAAAGGTTAGAAATAATTTGTTTGAATTTTCCGGTAAACCGGATGCTTTTGCGGAGAAAGGAAGTAGTAGACCTTGCACCATATTATTGTCTTTTTGTGTTTGCAATTCCTTAAACGGACGAAAAGAATATTTAAAAACTAGCAAATAAGTATCCTCACCAGACCAACTAGCATGAAAGCTAGAAATTTTTAATATCGATTCAAATAGAATAGGTTATTTTTTTAATTGACAACATCCAATTAAATAAATTTTTTAAAAAACTTTCGATTGAAGATTCTTATTTTTTTCATATTGAAATCAATTAAACCACTCATTTTATCCAATAGGGTAAGTATTAGACAAATTTTACCTTCAAAATTTTACCTAAAATCCATTTTTTAGTGTATAAAAAATTTAAATAATACAATAAATAATATAATTTTTGTATTATTTCATGAGCAGCCGATGGTAAAATCCTGACTTCAAATCCTAACTATTCCCCATTTCATTTGAAGGCTTTCAAGCAATTTGCCTACTTACCTTTTGCCTGAAAATGGAAACAAACTGTGTTTTCAAACCCAATCATTGCCTAGTCTACCCCATTCCGATTACGGCAGTCCAAAGCACTAAGAATCAACAGTGATTGATCCAAAAAAAAAGCCTTCCGAAGAAGGCTTTCATTTTATGGTTTACAAAACAGATTATCTGATAAACAACATCTCACGGTATTTCACCAAAGGCCAGCTCTCATCATCAACCAGGAGTTCAAGCTTATCCACTGCATATCGGATTTTATCGAAATAAGCTTCTTTTACTTCTTTCTGATAGCCTTTTGCACGCTTGATTACATCTTCTTCTTTGTTGAGTTGCTTTCTCACTTCGGTCATCTCATTGACGAAGGTTCTCAAGTTGGCAATGTGCTTGGACACGTCTTTGATTGTCTCCACCGGTGCGGAATTATCCAAACCAAGACCTTTCAATCCATTTGCGTTTTCGATCAACTTGTTTTGATACAAGATCGCAGTAGGAATGATGTGATTCAAAGCCAAATCACCCATCACACGGCTTTCGATCTGAACCTTCTTGATGTAGGCTTCCAATTCGATTTCATGACGAGCATGAACTTCGATGTGATTAAGAACATTGTGCTTTTCAAAAAGCTCTTTGGTAGCCTTTTTAGTGTATACATCAAGCGCTTCAGGAGTTGATTTGAAGTTGTTCAATCCTCTCTTTTCAGCTTCTTTAGCCCACTCTTCAGAATAACCATCTCCTTCGAAACGGATCTTCTTAGACTCCTTAATGTATTTTCTAAGCACATTCACGATGGCGATTTTCTTTTCTTTGCCAGCGTTCATTTCTTTTTCAATGTCCTTGTATAGCTGCTTCAATACCTCAGCCACGATCACGTTGAGCGTCATCATCGGACCACCGCAGTTGGCAGAAGAACCCACTGCACGGAACTCAAACTTATTTCCGGTAAATGCGAAAGGAGAAGTTCTGTTTCGGTCGGTATTGTCTAGGATGATTTCTGGGATCTTAGAGATACCCAACTTCATGTACATGTTGTCACCCTTCTCGATTTTCACATTTCCGTTTTTCTCCAACTCATCCAATAGCTCCGAAAGGGTAGCTCCCAAGAACGTAGACATGATTGCTGGAGGTGCTTCGTTTGCACCCAAACGGAAGTCGTTGGAGGCAGAGGCAATACTCGCTCTCAACAAGTCCGCATGATCGTAAACTGCCTTTACAGTAGCAACCAAGAATACCAAAAACTGCAAGTTTTCTCTGGCTGAGTTGCTTGGCTGGAAAAGGTTAACTCCTGTATCCGTGATCAAAGACCAGTTGTTGTGCTTACCACTACCGTTTACTCCTGCAAATGGCTTCTCGTGGAACAACACTTTCAAGCTGTGCTTTTCTGCAACTTTATCCATCAAGTCCATCAACAGCTGATTGTGGTCGATCGCTTTGTTGATTTCTTCGAAAATAGGCGCTACTTCAAACTGACCCGGAGCCACTTCGTTGTGACGGGTAGAAACCGGAATACCCAATTTATGAGCTTCAATTTCAAAGTCCATCATGAAATCTTTCACTCGGGTAGGAATTGATCCAAAGTAGTGATCTTCCAACTGCTGACCTCTAGCAGGAGTATGTCCATATACTGATCTACCAGCCATAACCAAATCAGGTCTGGCAGCATAAAGCGCCTTATCTACTACGAAGTATTCCTGCTCAATACCCAAAGAAGGAGTTACTTTTCTCACATTTCGGTCAAAAAGCTGACAGATCGCTACAGCCGCTTCATTGATAGCTTCCATAGACTTCAACAATGGCGTTTTGTAATCCAATGCCTCTCCGGTGTAAGACACGAAGATGGTCGGGATACAAAGGGTCTTGTCAAAAATAAAAATCGGAGAAGATGGATCCCATGCGGTATATCCTCTTGCTTCGAAGGTAGAACGGATGCCACCATTTGGGAAGGAAGAAGCATCAGGCTCCTGCTGAACCAAAGCTGATCCTTTGAATTTCTCCATACCGGCATACATATCAAAGAAGGAATCGTGCTTCTCAGCTGTAGATCCTGTCAATGGCTGGAACCAGTGTGTATAATGAGTTACTCCCTTGGTAATCGCCCAGATTTTTACGGCAGATGCAACTTCCTCAGCGGTGGCAGGATCAATTTTGGATCCTTTGTCAATCGCTTCCATGACCTTTTTGTACACAGAAGGGGCCAAAGACTGCTTCATTTGTGCAGGACCAAACACATTGGTACCGAAGAAGTCAGAAATTTTAGTGGAGGGAGGGGTTACACTCACTCTAGGTCTAGCCTGAACCATTGCCAAGGCTTGTTGTCTCAATGTTGCCATATCTACAATTTGTGGTTTAAGATTACACCCACAAAAATAGAAAAATATGTTTCCCAAAAAGGGTTAGGTACTTTTTTGAAGTGTTTTTTCTAAAAATTTCCACTTTTTTCAAAAAATCATGGTGTTTTTATAGCCTTTACCCGAAAAAAAGTGTGTTTTCGACCGCTAATTTCGAAAATTGTAAAAAGGATGGGATTATTTACCTTTGCAATTCATTAGAAAAAGGAGAAAATTGAAAAAAGTTGCCTTTTATACACTCGGATGCAAGCTAAATTTCTCAGAAACGTCTACGATCAGCAGACAATTTGAAGAAAAAGGCTATCTGAAAGTCGATTTTCAGGAAAATCCCGACATTTTCATCATCAACACCTGCTCTGTAACCGAGAATGCGGACAAGAAGTGTAAAAAGATCGTCAAAGAGGCTAAAAAAATATCTCCCAACTCTTATGTAGCCATCATTGGCTGCTATGCACAACTCAAACCCACCGAAATCTCCGAAATCGAAGGAGTGGATGCTGTACTGGGCGCTGCAGAAAAATTCAGACTGCATGAACTGCTTGGTGACTTCGCTAAAGAACAAGAGGCCAAAGTGCTCGCAAGCGAAATCACGGAAGCCCGCTCTTTTAATAACGCCTATTCGATCAATGACCGAACCCGAACATTTTTAAAGGTTCAGGATGGCTGCAATTACGGTTGTGCGTTTTGCACGATTCCTTTGGCAAGAGGAAAAAGCCGAAGCAATACGATCGAGTCTGTTTTGGCATCTGCACGCGAAATTGCCGCGACTGATGTAAAGGAAATCGTGCTCACCGGAGTGAATATCGGTGACTTTGGAATTGTAGATGGAAAGCGTGTAGAGCGATTTGCTGATTTGGTCATGGCATTGGATGAGGTGGAAGGCATAGATCGATTTAGAATCTCTTCCATCGAACCCAACCTGTTAACCAATGAGGTCATCGAGTTTGTCTCTCAATCCAAGCGCTTTGTCCCTCACTTCCATATCCCGCTGCAGTCCGGTTCCAACACTATATTACGAAGAATGGGTCGCCGCTACCTGCGTGAGCTTTATGAAGATCGGGTGAGTAAAATCAAGACCCTGATGCCCAATGCCTGTATCGGTGTGGATGTGATCGTGGGTTTTCCCGGTGAAACGGATGAGCTTTTTCTGGAAACCTACAATTTCCTCAACGAGCTAAACATCTCCTATCTCCATGTATTTACTTATTCCGAGCGAGCCAATACCCGCGCTGTGGAAATGGATGGAATTGTACCGCTGAAAAAGCGAAACGAGCGTTCCAAAATGCTGCGAATCCTATCTGAGAAGAAAAGAAGGAAGTTTTACGAGGAAAATTTGGGGCAGACTTTTTCCGTACTTTTTGAAGAAGATGTGGAAGACGGCAAAATGCATGGCTTTACCGAAAACTACATCAGAGTAGCAGCTAAGTATGACCCGATGCTTGTCAACGAATTGAAACAAGTAACCTTGGACGCCATCAACCCTGCCGGAAACGTAGAAGTACGAGAGCCGGAGATGGTGTATGAGAAACACTAGGCTCTCCCCCTTCGACAAGCTCAGGGATCGAGCTTCGACATTTTTAAAAGCTAAAAGGCCTAGCTCAGGGATCGAGCTTCGACATTTTTCGACTAGCTCAAAAATCAAGTTAAGGAACGAGCTTCGACTTAATTAAAGGGAAGTGAGCTTGCCGAATTTAAGGGGAGGTGAGCTTGTCGAATTTATGGGGAGGTGAGCTTGTCGAACCTCAACTCTCTTTTTTATGCTAACCAATCAGGCTTATTGATTCAAGATTGAGACATATTTCAATTATAAATCCTTTAAGAAACGCTTCCTATTAACCGATAGAAGCATTATTTTTAACTCATATCTTTTTCAAAATCAGTAGTTGAATTTTTATTAATATGAGAGGGTACATGTACATATTGCTTTGCGGTAACGGACAATACTACACTGGAAGTACAATCGATTTAGATAGGAGATTGGAACAGCATCAAAATGGAGAAGGAGCCATTTTACCCGAAAATATCTTCCGATTAAACTTGTCTATTGTGAAACCTTCGACAGGATTGATGAGGCCTTCTACAGGGAAAAGCAAATTCAAAAATGGACTCATGCCAAGAAGGAAGCTTTGATCAACGGTGATTTGGAACTTCTTGTCAAATTGAGCAAGAGTAAAAAATAACTTCCCCTTCGACATTTTTCGACTAGCTCAAAAGCCAAACTCAGGGATCGAGCTTCGACATTTCTAAAAACTCAAAAGCCTAGCTCAGGGATCGAGCTCGGTGACTTCAAAGGTCGAATTTCGGAGGTAAATCTAGACAAGCTCGGTGACCCCAAAGGTCGAATTTTGGCAAATTAGCTTGTCGAATTTCGGGGGGTGAGCTTGTCGATTTTCGGGGGGTGAGCTTGTTGATTTTAGGGGGGTGAGCTTGTCGAACCCCCAATTTTTCCTAATTTCATCGCAACTAAATTCCCACTTTTTGTGAGCCAAAAACCGCTACAAATCCTTTCCGACGAAGCCTGGCTAGAGCCCTTTGCACCTGCTATTACCCGTCGGTTTGAACAGTTCCAATCCGCCATCCGCACCATCAATGACTATTCCGGCAGTATCCTGGAGTTTGCCCGGATGCACGAGTACTATGGCATCCACTTCGACAAAATCCGCAACGGCTGGATCTATCGGGAGTGGGCACCGGCTGCCAAGGCCCTGTTTCTCATGGGGGACTTCAACTGGTGGGACCGAAATTCCCATCCCCTAAAAAAGAATCATCGCGGGGATTGGGAGATTTTCCTTCCCTTTGACCCATACCACCACACCTTTATCCACGGCAGCAAGATCAAGGTTCGGGTCATCGGGGCTAACGATACCGATCTCGACCGGATTCCTGCTTACATCCGAAGGGTAATTCAGGACGAAAAAACCCACGACTTTGCCGGGCAACTCTGGTTTCCCGAACGTGATTTTGCTTGGACAGACCAGCATTTTTCCCTGAAAGAAGCGGCTCAAATGCCCCTGATCTACGAATGCCACGTGGGCATGGCCCAGGAAAAACTTGGAGTCGGGACCTATAAAGAATTCGAAGAACTCATCCTCCCGCGTATCAAAGCCGGGGGCTACAATGCCATTCAGATGATGGCCGTGATGGAGCACCCCTACTACGGTTCCTTCGGCTATCACGTATCCAATTTCTTTGCGCCTTCTTCCCGCTTTGGGACGCCGGAAGAGCTAAAAAGCCTGATCAACACCGCCCATGAAATGGGTACTGCGGTGATTATGGACATCGTGCATTCCCATGCGGTGAAAAACGTCCTAGAAGGCCTCAATGAATTTGACGGAAGTGCCGATCAATACTTCCATCCCGGCGCAAGAGGATACCACGAAGGTTGGGATTCCAAGCTCTTCAACTACGGCAAATGGGAAGTGCAGCAGTTTCTACTCTCCAATATCCGCTACTGGCTAGAGGAATTTCACTTTGACGGGTTCCGATTCGACGGGGCTACGTCCATGCTCTACCACCACCACGGACACGTGTCCTTTGACTCGGCGGAGAAATACTTCGATGCCGGAGTGGACGAAGAGGCCGTACTCTATTTTCAGTTGGCTAATACTTTGATCCATGGGTTGAAACCCATGGCCCTATCGATCGCTGAGGAAGTGAGCGGCATGCCGGGACTAAGCCGAAGAGTCGATGAAGGAGGCTTGGGTTTCAATTTCCGTCTGGCCATGGGGATTCCGGATTTCTGGATCAAGACACTCAAGCACAAGCTGGACGAGCAATGGGACATGTTTGAGCTGTGGCACGAGCTGACCAACCGACCCAAGCTGGAAAAATCCATCGCCTATGCCGAGAGTCACGATCAGGCTTTGGTCGGAGACAAAAGCATCGCCTTCTGGCTGATGGACAAGGAAATGTACTTCTCCATGTCGGTCTTGGAGCAAAACCTTGTCGTAGACCGTGGCATCGCCCTGCACAAGCTGATCCGCATGATCACACTGACCTTGGGTGGTGAGGGCTATCTGAACTTTATCGGCAATGAATTTGGGCATCCGGAGTGGGTGGACTTCCCCCGACTGGGCAACGACTGGAGCTACCAATACGCCCGTCGGCAGTGGTCACTCGTGGACACGCATCACCTCCGCTACCGTCAACTCGATCTCTGGGATAAGGTCATGATCCAGCTTGCCACCGAGCACCAACTCCTCTCCTCCCCTCCCGCCGAGCAACTCTTCCTCGATCCGGACAAGAAGATTTTGGCCTACACCCGTGGGGGATTGATTTTTGTCTTTTCCTTCCATCCGACCGAGTCCTATTTCGGTTTTCCGATCCGTATGCCTGAGGCAGGAACCTACCATATCCTCGTCAGTTCCGATGAAAAAATCTACGGAGGCTTCGAGCGCCTCGACAGGTCCATCGCGTACCCTACCGACAAAGACCAACAGGTACATTTATATGTACCCAATCGGGTGGTGATGGTGATGGAGAGGAAAGAGTAGATTCTACAGATCTTAAAAAAAATCAAGAGAGTGACCTTAATTGATTATTAATTTGATTCTTAAAAATCAATCGATCACAAACCATGAAAAATCAATTGTCGCAATGAATTTCACAAAACTAGTCCCCAGTGTTTTTTATACCGATCTATCAGACGGACTTAAACTATTTGTGGACTGTCTCCAATTTGCAATCGTACACAAAGACTTACATACTGCACAACCTTATTGTGTTTTAAACAAGGACGGTATCAGTCTAATGGTTTTTCAAGATGAAAGATTAGCTAAAGAACATCATCCAGAACTTCGGCTAGTCACTGAAAATATTGAGGAAGTTTTTAAAAAAATAACCAATTCACACCCTCATCTTCTTCATCCAAATCTAAACAAAATTACACTTAGGCCTTGGGGAGCTAAAGAGTTTGCAATCTTGGATAATCAATTAGGGATTAGATTTCAACAATGGTAATTGTTGGGATTAAGGATTAACCCTTGAATTACGATTGTTGCGCATTACAATTTTTCAGATCGATACTTGATTAATCCCCGCTAGGCGTAGGTTCTACTCAGTCTCATTGAAGTTCAAGTAGTCGCCCACATGGGCAATCGGTAGATCAAACACCTTGTAAGTCCTTCTTGACTTCCACCACGCCAAATGCACGCTCGGGAGCTTGCATGTCAAGTTCATAAAAACCGGTTGGGCTCATGCCGGTAAAATACTTGTAGTCCTTGGCCAGATGCTGGTAGTCATAATAACCACAAGCCAAGGCAATACTCAACCAATCCAACTGAGGGTTGGCATTTTTCATGAAAAACGCCTTTTCAAAGCGTACCACTTTGTCAAACAGCTTTGGACCAATACCGATGCGCTCTGTGAATTTCCGATGAAACTGACGGCTACTCAGGCAGGCCTCGCTCGCTAATCGATCGACCGACATCCCAACCGTGCTATTCAAAATCAGCCCACTAATCCTGTCTATCCCGCTGATAGGGGACCGTGCTTTGTTGATTGCTCTTTCCAAAAACCGCTCAGCAAGGCATATCGCTTCTTCAATTGAATTACTGTTGGACATTTGTTCATGGGTAGCTCTTATTTCACTCCCCCATATGGCTTCTGCGTCAATGACTTTATTGGTGATCTCTGATACAGGAATGCCTGTCAGAAGATACAATGCAGAGGGTTGCAGCACGATCTGCACAGCCCAAAAATCCCTCCCGATACAGCGCTTGGTCACCACGGTATGCTGCCCCGTCAGCGTACACCTTGGGTGCAAGGCAAGACGGTCACTGTCCAGATAAACCACATCCTGAAGGTCCCTAAGATAAAATACCAAACAAGTCTCAGGCCTCGGCGCATAAACCTTTGCAGGAATAATGTCAGTTGGGCAAAATTGAAACCTGATCACCTGATGCTTCCTGACAAAGTCTCTTAGCGATGGGCTTGGCAAAAAATCCTGAAGAATCATCATATCATCATTTTAAGGTCAAGGGTGGTCCCACGTTTTTCATCCCATGGTCAAGGGAAATCTTTTTTGCTTCCTCCTCTGTCGGTGCTCTACCGAGGTCATGCATGGTCTGAAAAAACTCTTCCATTTTAAAAGCCGGCTGCAGGAAATAGACCAACTTACCACGGTCTGAGGTCTGAATCCAGGTATGTGCAATATTTCTGGGGAGGAAAATTGTGTCACCTGCAACAAGCTCATAGAAATCCTCTCCCAATTGAAAGCGGAATGTTCCTTCCACCACGTAGAAAACCTCATCTTGCTCCAGATGGACATGAAGTGCAGGACCGGTCTTTTCTACTCCAATATACTCAAATACAGACAACTGCCCGTCAGTATCCTTGGAGGAAATCTTGAGATCGTTGGGATTTATTCCCCTAAAGGGCGTATGCTTACCAAACCTTGCTTCGCCTGATTTCACTAAAAATCCTTCATCTCCTTCAGTTTTATGAGATGGAAATGCCATAAGATCAGATCCAAAAGCCGCTAATGCGGTCGATGTCATTAGAAATTTTCTTCGTTTCATGGTTGATGTTGAGTAGGTATTAGACAAAAGTACCTTTGCCCAAAACCAGCATAGTGGTAAAAATCGGACATTGTTGCTTTAAATCTCGCCCACCTTAGGAGTAATCTCTCCTCCGAACTTTTAAAGTTCAAGTTGGGACTTAGCGTAGCTTTCGCCCCTAGGAGTAGTCTATTCTCAGCACCTTTGAAGTGCAATTTTGCGCTGGGTGAAGTTTGCGATTTCACCCTACTATCTATACCAATTTGCAATTGACAAAAGTTCTTAAATTTCGAAGAATCCACTTCAATCCTTCATCATGTCTAGCAACAGGTACTCCGCATCCACATACGCCAAGTGTGCAGTTTTACTGCTGATCATGGCATGCACCTTTTTTCAAATCCAATTTGCCAAAGCTCAAAGTCAGGAAGCCCCAAAAACCACTGGCTTTGGATTGCACGGTGGAATCAATGCAGGAATCCTCAGTGGCGGTGGCGGACCCAGCTTTTCCATCCATTATGCAGGTCGGAGGGACAAGGTCATCCAGCTGGAATCCCAACTTCTTTTTGATTACCATTCAGGCAAGACTTTTCTCAGTGGCTATGATCAAAAAAACACCGGGTTGGGACTGGTAGCCGGGATCAGGGTTAACTTCCTGCCTGAAAAAAAATGGAATCCCTCCCTGTTTCTGATGCCCGGGTTGATGTACAGCTCGAGGACAATTTCCCGGCCGACCGACCCCATGCAACAGGGTATTTCAGGCGCAATCAGCACCGGAATTTCCTCCCTTATTCACCAAAAACACATGATCAGCATCGGTACCCATGGGGGAGCCTACATTTCCTCCATCTTCCTGAAATACGGATACTGGTTTTAAGGATTCAGGGCAGATTTTCTTTTAAAGCAACGCAGCTCCGGAGCGAGATATACCCATGTTTTCCATAAAAAGATTTCATGGAAGATTCATTTTTGATTGGTGAGAATCCCCGAATTCCAAAAATATATTTGCGGCCAAAACACCCTTTGACCCAAATCTAACTCACATGCAAACCCTCAAAATTGCCCTTGACTGGACACCAAACGTCAATCACATCGGGCTCTTTGTAGCCAAGGAACTCGGATTTTACTCAGCTCAAGGCATACAATTGGAGCTGCTGAATCCATTGGATGATCACTACCAAGTGACTCCCGGCAAAAAGCTGGAACTCGACCAAGCCGATTTTTCCATTGCTCCTTTTGAGACGGTGATCAGTCTCAACAACAAAGCAAATCAGGTGGATGCGGTGGCCATCTATGCCATACTACAGCAGGATTTGAGTTGCGTGGTATCCCTAGGCGACTCGCCTGTCCGTACGATGAAAGATCTTGACGGGCGGATCTATGCTTCCTACAAAGCCCGATACGAAGATCACATCATCCAGGAGATGGTGAAAAATGCTGGCGGAACCGGACAAATCCAACTCAGTTACCCTGAGAAGCTGGGCATTTGGAATACCCTATTGACGGGAAAAGCTGATGCGACCTGGATTTTTGATAACTGGGAAGGTGTGGAAGCAGCCACAAAAAACATCACCCTGAATAAGTTTTACCTGAAGGACTACGACATCCCTTATGGCTATTCCCCGGTAATTTTCACCAAAAAGGAGAAAATGAATCAGCACCTGGATGCTTATACCCGTTTTATCAGAGCCACTCAACTCGGCTATCAGTTTGCCGTGGAAAATCCGGAAAAAGCAGTCGCGCTTCTTCATCCCCACCTCACTCCTTACGATCAGCAGGCGGTGGATTTGCATCGTGCACTGGAGCTTTCGAGTCCCTATTTTGCAGAAAATGGAAATTTCGGACCTATGAATCCTACTCGGGTTAGGGCATTTTTGGAATGGTTGGTAGAAAAAAACTTAGAGAAATCTGTCATTCTTAACCAAGAGCTTTTTACCAATAGCTTGGTTTGCTAACAGTGCTTCATTTTTATTATTCCCCTTCCATTTGACGGAAGGGGAAACTTCTTCCCAAGAGAATTACCTCTTTTCTGATTTTATTGACTTCAAGTAGAACCGAAAATGACTTCAAGGGAAAGGCTCTGTCTCTTGAAAAGGTGAATGTCTTTTTTAAAAGCAACCATAATTGAAATGAAAAATCGGGTTCACTTCTAATTCGGCATTTCACTTGCATGTATCGGGCTACCTTATCAGACTTCCCATGACTTCGTTTTTTCAATCCAAGCGACTTACCTACGCGCTACTTTTAATATACCTGATTTCCTTGGTATGGATTATCGTGTTGAAATTTAATTTGGTTGCCTACCACGCCGGGGTAGAACGTAGTATCAATTGGATTCCTTTTCCCCGTTTGTTTGGATTACCCGGCCAAGGTGACCGCCATGAACTGCTGCTCAATGTGCTGATTTTTGTTCCCTATGGATTGTATTCGGGGATTCTTTGGCAAAAGTGGACCTTCCCACGGTTGATACCGGTCTTTCTCACTTCGAGCTTCCTCTTTGAATCAAGCCAATATTTTCTCAAATATGGAGCCTTTGATGCCACAGATTTGGTCAATAATACCCTTGGCGGAATCTTGGGATGGATTACCTATCAAGGCTTGAAAAAGTTGGCAAAAAGCCCCAAGCTGGCAAGGAAATGGGTCAATATCTTCGCATTGATCGGAACGGGGATCATTCTGGGTTTTTTGTTGTTTCTCAAATTCAACCAGCTGTGGATTTTCCGAATGCAACTCTTAGAGAGTTGAGATTTTAGCTAATCAAAAAGCTATTCCCTAAATCCAAACCGGGGTAAACTCCGTAAAAGAGCTACCTACTAGGCCAAACCATTCATTTTTAACTTATCAAAAACACATGTCCAACCTCCAACTCATCATCGAAGAGCGTGCTGCCGATATCGGCAAGTTTCTGGTAGGCCGCTTGCTCCCCTTTCGCCAAAAGCGCATGATCGGCCCTTTTATTTTCATCGATCACATGGGCCCTGTCAAGCTGAACGAGCGGGAGCAAATGGATATTTTGCCGCATCCGCACATTGGACTCTCGACTTTGACATTTCTTTTCGAAGGGAGCATCATGCACCGAGACAGCCTGGGAACTGCTATAGAAATCCAACCCGGCGCGGTGAATTGGATGACCGCAGGAAAAGGAATTGTCCACTCCGAACGCACGCCGGATCACCTGAGAGATTCGGAAAAAAGCCTCCACGGATTGCAGATTTGGGTGGCTTTGCCAAAGGAACGGGAATTTATGGACCCGGAGTTTTTTCATATCGAAGCCCATCAAATCCCCACTTGGACGGAAGGGACTACCCAGTTCAAACTCATTGCAGGGGAAGTCATGGGACATCGCTCCCCTGTCCCGGTCTATAGCCCGCTGTACATGCTGGAGATCAAAAGTCAGGAAAAGCAAACCCTACACTTGGGTGCGTCTCTTTTTGGAGAAAGTGGCTTATACATTCTGGAAGGCGGCATCCAAAGCGAAGGCAATCACTTTGGACCCAAGCAAATCCTAGTGGCCAAAGAAAGTTCCCTTTGCGAATTCACCATCGAGGCCAACAGCACGATTTACATTTTCGGAGGCGAGGCATTCCCGGAAGAGCGTTATATCGACTGGAATTTTGTGGCCACCAGCAAGGAAACGCTTGCAGTAGCTAGGCAAAAATGGAGGAACCAGGAGTTTGACAAGATCCCGGGAGACAGTGCGGAGTTTGTACCCTACCCGAGTTTTCAAGGCAAGTAAAAAAAGTAAGCAGTGGTCAGTCTCAGTGGGCAGGACCCAACGTCATCGCGAGGAGCAGAACTCCAAGACATGTATTTTTGGAAGGCTCTCCTGCGACGAAGCGATCTTAAAAAGTATGAAAGCTGAAAAAGTAAGCAGTGATCAGTCTCAGTGGTCAGAAAAACTGCTATCTGAGACTGGTTACTGAACACTTTCTCTGCGTTCTCTGCGCCCCTGCCTACCGGAAGGCAGGCCTGCGGTGAATTACGATTATTCAATAAAAAACCCATGGCAAAAATTACTGCGCGTATCCAAAAAGAACTCTATAAAACAGAGATTCACTCTTCCTCCGGAAATGTCCTGATTGCTGACGAACCCGAAACCGTGGGAGGTAAAAATCTCGGGTTTTCTCCTACCGAACTGTTAGCCTCCTCTTTGGCTGCCTGTACCAGCGCCACCCTACGAATGTATGCCGATCGCAAAGGCTGGGATTTGGAAGAAGTAAAACTGGAGGTCAGTCTCGAAGTCAATCGAGAAGACAACAAAACCGAAATCCACCGCAAAATCGAACTCATCGGCAACTTAGACCAATCCCAACGCGATCGGATGCTCGCCATCGCCAATGCCTGCCCCATTCACAAAATCCTAAGTGGAACGATAGCTATTAAGACAGATTTAAAGGAAAATTAAAAGTTAGATGGATGAATTCAGAAGTCTGAAATTTTCAGCTTTCTGATTTCAGATTTCTGACTTAACTCTCTTTAACTTTTCCTCCGCGTTCTCTGCGCCTCTGCGGTGAAATAATCAAAAAAAAGCGGCCCCTTTCGAGACCGCTTTTGTGTGTGATTAGCACTTTTCTATCGGATTACTTCAGATCAAATCGATCCAAAGTCATTACCTTATTCCAAGCTGCCACGAAGTCTTTGACAAACTTCGCCTTTCCGTCTTCGCAACCATAAACTTCAGCATAAGCTCTCAGTTCAGAGTTGGAACCGAAGATCAAGTCCGCGCGGGTAGCAGTCCACTTAGGCTCGCCGGTTCTTCTGTCGCTACCTACGAACACGTTCTGCTTGTCAGAAGTTGCTCTCCAAGTAGTTCCCATATCCAGCAAGTTTACAAAGAAGTCGTTGGTCAACTTACCAGGCGTTGCGGTAAATACACCATGCTTGCTGCCATCCCAGTTTGCACCCAAAGCTCTCATACCACCTACGAGGGCAGTCATTTCAGGAGCTGTAAGGGTCAACAACTGTGCTTTGTCGATCAAAGCTTCTTCAGCTTTCACGGTGCAATCTGCTGCCATGTAGTTTCTGAAACCATCAGCCCAAGGCTTCAACCACTCGAAAGAATCCACTTCGGTTTCTTCCTGAGAAGCATCGGTACGGCCTGGAGCGAAAGGAACTGTGATGTCATATCCAGCGTCTTTTGCTGCTTTTTCTACTGCAGCGCAACCGCCCAATACAATCAAGTCAGCCATGGAGACTTTCTTGCCTCCACCTGCAGTGCTGTTGAATTCTTCCTGAATGCTAGCCAATACGCCCAATACCTTGTTCAATTGAGCAGGGTTGTTGGCTTCCCAGTTTTTCTGAGGCTCCAGACGGATTCGGCCACCATTGGCACCGCCTCTGAAGTCAGAACCACGGAAAGTAGAAGCAGAAGCCCAAGCAGCAGAAACCAACTCAGCTACGGTCAAGCCGGAAGCCAAGATGTTGGCTTTCAAGCCAGCGATATCTGCTGCATCAGCCAAAGGATGGTTTACTGCAGGGATTGGATCTTGCCAGATCAGATCTTCAGCAGGTACTTCAGGACCTTTGTAACGGGCCTTAGGTCCCATATCGCGGTGAGTCAGTTTGAACCAAGCTCTTGCGAAGGCGTCTGCAAAGTACTCCGGATCTTCATAGAATTTTCTGGATACCTTTTCATACTCCGGATCAAATCTCATCGACAAGTCGGTAGTCAGCATGAAAGGCTTGTGGAATTTGCCAGGAATGTGTGCGTCAGGAATGATTGCTTCAGCATTCTTAGCTACCCACTGATGTGCTCCAGCAGGGCTCTTGGTCAATTCCCACTCGTATTCAAACAAGAACTTGAAGTAATCATGTCCCCACTTGGCTGGAGTAGAGGTCCAAGCACCTTCCAAACCGGAAGTGATGGTATCAGCACCATGACCTGTACCGTAAGTACTGTTCCAACCTGTGCTCATCTCTTCGATAGAAGCACCTGCAGGCTCAGCGCCCACATATTTGCCCGGATCAGCAGCACCGTGTGTCTTACCGAATGTGTGTCCACCTGCGATCAACGCGCAAGTTTCCTCATCGTTCATTGCCATACGGCCGAAAGTCTCGCGAATTGCTTTTGCAGCCAAAAGTGGATCTGGCACCTTGTTAGGACCTTCTGGGTTCACGTAGATCAAGCCCATTTCGGTAGCTCCCAATGGATTTTCCAAAGCTTCCGGATTACGGTGAGCAACCCATTCTTTCTCAGAACCCCAGTAGATATCCTGCTCAGGCTCCCATACGTCTGCACGACCGCCACCGAAACCGAAAGTTTTGAAGCCCATAGATTCCAAAGCCACGTTACCGGTCAAGATCATCAAGTCAGCCCAAGAAAGCTTTCTTCCGTATTTCTGCTTTACCGGCCAAAGGAGCAAACGCGCCTTGTCCAAGTTGGCATTATCAGGCCAAGAGTTCAACGGAGCGAAACGCTGCGTACCTGTTCCGGCACCGCCACGTCCGTCCTGCACGCGGTAAGTACCTGCACTATGCCAAGCCATACGGATCATGAATGGACCATAGTGACCGTAGTCAGCAGGCCACCAGTCCTGAGAAGTAGTCAACACCTTTTCGATGTCTGCCTTCACTTCGGCCAAGTTCAAAGACTCGAATTCCTTCGCATAGTCAAAACCCTCATCCATTGGATTGGAAAGAGAAGAATGCTGACGAAGAATGTTCACATTCAATTGGTTTGGCCACCAATCAACGTTCTGCTGGCCCTTACCTGCTGCCGCAGCCATTGAGCCATTGTGGAAAGGACATTTGGAAATGTCGCCTCCGTTTTTGCCGTGTGTATCCATAGTATGTAGTTAAGTTAAATTGAATGATATGCGAATTTAGAAAAAGGAACTCGTATAAAAATTATTTTCCGATTGATAAAAACTATGACTCTTGTCAGGAAATGGGGGAAGCTTGGAGGTAAGGAAGTTGGGACGTTTGGAGGCAAGGAAGCTGGAATGTTTGCAAAACTCCAGACGGGGAATTTATTACATCCAGAGTGGTAAGTCTCGGAGAACATTCTCAAGGTTAATTTCCCTCAATTAAAAATTGAATTGCGCCATAAAGACCATTTGCATTAAAAAAAATCCGCGTTTTAATCTCCCACTTGGTGCACCAAAATGCTTTAGCTTTTCTCCGTGGACTTGAAAAAATTTGATATAAGTTTATAAGATTGAGGTTCAAGAAATGTCTATTTCTTGACCACCTTTTTCCTTTGTGTTCTTTGCGGCTAATCAGGAAAATCAAAAAGGAAAAATCAACAGCGCATGCTGGCTGACCGTATTGAAATCCCGCCAAACCCGGTTGAGTTCGGTGTGGGTTTTGGCAGCTTCCAAACCGGCAAAAGGGTGCATTTTGGAATTGACTTCTCGGCAAATTTGAGTCAGTTTGCGACTGGACCTGCTTACTGATCTGAGGGATTTGTTGGAGATTTTTCCATGGATCTCCAGTTCCTGCCAGGAAACCTCCACCGCGTCGAAAAACTTAATTCTTTCCAGTTCCAGTTTGGATGCACAGGATTTTTCCAGTTTTTGGAAATAGTCCAAGTGCTTTTGATCGTACTTTCGGAATTCATGTCGCTTCCAAAACGTCTCCGAAATCAGCCTTTGCAAATGTTGCGTGATCCCGAGAATATTGACCGCCAAAGTCGCTTCCGCAAACTGAAGAAAGGGATAGCGGTAAATCGATTCAGTTCTTGTGACTTTTTCTGGAAGGATTTCAAAAGCCCGATGTAGAGGAACTTGTAGATTTTCGGTTTTGAAAGCATGACTGCCAGTAGCAATCATTCCCATATAACTCCAGCCATCCAAGATTTCCACTTCTTCTTTTTTTAGAATAAAAGCTTTGACGACAGGCTTTCCTTGATCATCCCAAAGCGCTTTTCCGTCCTCCAGCATCTCGCAATTGGCTGTAAAATGCGTCGCATGCAAAGCCCCAGAAGCATAGGTCCAACTGCCGGAAATCTCATACTGGTCTCCCTGTCGATTGGCTTTTCCTCCCACAAAACCACTTCCTGCCAGGCAAACCTTGGGATCTGCAAAAATTTCCCGACTGATCTCTTGATCCAAAAAACCCACAAACCAACCCGCACCGGCACAGAGTGTCACCGTCCAACCCATACTCGAATCGAGTCGTGCTATTTTCTCTTCCAAGAGCAATGCCTCAGGCAAAGTCAAGCCTAGCCCATCAAATTCTGTCGGAACAAACAGCTTGAACCATTTTTCCCGATAAATCAAATCGAGCATTTCAGGGCTCAAGCAACCTTGTTTTTCGGCTTTTGGAGCCCAATCGGTATTGACCAGTTCAGTGGAAATCATGGGACAAGTTTACGAATAAAAAGACCTGCCAGGTTTTGAAAACCTGGCAGGTCAAAGGGGAAAAGAATCCAAATCACTTCTTCTTTTTCTGAGCTGCCATCCACTCCATGATGGTCACCGGACGGCCGTTGAGCATTACCGGTGAACCGTCAAAATCGGTTCGGGCGACATTGGCATGGGAATATATCCAAGACCAGTGGCCATTGTAGCGATAGCCTTTTCCACCGTAGAATCCGGTGATGTCGTATACATTGTCGTAGTAAGTGAAGTAGACATTTTTAGCACCAGCTTGCTTGAGTCTGTGATACAAAGGAACTACGGTTTCATCTGGCTTGGTGGTCATGTCGTCTTTAGCATGCACAAACCACATCGGTACATTCTTGATTTTTTGCACTTGAGCATCAGAGATAAACTCATTGTTGTAAGCCAATGCAGAGATGTATCCAGCCGCAAAGTAATCCGGATGCTCAAGGATCAATTTCAAGGACATATAACCTCCGTTTGAACAACCTCCTACATAGATTCGAGTAGGATCTACCATCGGGTTTTTGGCTACAAAATCCTGAATCAATGCAAATACGGCAGCATTGTAAATGTCATTGGTTTTACCTCGAGTCATGCCTTCTCCTGCATTCATCCAGAAAGTCGGAGTCTGTGGAGCCAATACAAATGCTCCCTCTCCAAACAGCACCTGCAACTCAGGAGAAGCATAATTGAAAGCTTTGTTGCCCATCAAAGCGATAGTCGGATCGGTTCCGCCTTCTCCTCCACCGTGCAGCCAGATGATCAGCGGCGCTTTAGTCTTTAGATTTTTTGGAGAAAAAGCTCCATAAGTCAAAGTCGTATTCTCATGGGTGAATTTACCAGTCAGGTCAAACTCATCCACGATGGGACGGATTCGGCCGGCTTCTTCGTTCCAGCTTTTCCCGGATTTCGTATGAATCACATTCACTCCGTAATCAATCCAGACATTGGAAGCTCGGTTACCCATTCTGAGGTATTGGATACCCGATCCTAGCGGATTGACCGGACTGACAGAAAGCACCAAAGTCAGGTGAGTACCGTCATCTTTTCGGTTTCCATTTTCGTCGGAAGCATAAGTGTAAACGATACTTCGTTTGCCGGAAGCCTGCGCGGCAGGAATCTCTCCCAAAGTAGAAGATCGAGTCACAAACACTTCAAAGTCTGATGCGCTTGTCTCCTTGGTCGGATTGGCATCATGAAGGATCACTTTACTGACTGCAGGTCCCCAGTCAAAGCCTTCGATGACCAGTTTGTATTTCCCCGTTGACGGAGGGTTGTCATTTTTCGCCCAAACCAACAGGGGAAGGGTTAAAAGGAGCAGGATTATTCGTACAGTTTTTTTCATAAAGGGTAGGTTATGGGTTTGATGGATATTGAAATGAAATTTCGGAAATGTCAGGATTAGACCTAAGAAAATTACTCGAAAGGCAAGAAGGATGGAAACTGGGATGTAGGGAAGCATGGAAGACAAGATGATTGAAAGAGTAGCTCCAGTGTACCAACACTTCCTGACTTCCTGACTTCCTGACTTCCCAACCTCCTTGCTTCCCACCTCCCTTACTTCATATTTCCCTTCTTCAACTCCCTCACGGCATAATCCACCGCACGGGCAGTCAGGGCCATGTAGGTAATGGATGGGTTTTGAGTGCCGGTTGAGGTCATCGCTGCCCCGTCGGTCACAAAGACATTGGGAGCAAGGTGCATCTGATTGAACCCATTCAAAAGTGATGTTTTGGGATCACGTCCCATCCGCACTCCTCCCATCTCATGAATGTCCAGCCCAGGAGCTTGCTTGCTGTCATTTTTGTAAATGTTGGTCACTCCTGCTTTGGATAGCATCTCTTCACCCTGTTCGAGAAAATCTTTGACGATTTTCTCATCATTATCATCGTAGGCGATATCGATCTGAAGCTGAGGAATGCCCCATGGATCTTTCAAATCGGGACTGAGCGATACCAGATTGGTTTCCTTTGGGATCGTCTCGCCCTGCATCATCATGGAGACCCACCAAGGCCCAGGTTCGGAATTGGCCGCTTTGAATTCCGCTCCAAAAGGTACATCCCTGGATCCTCCCCAGCCTCCGCGACCGGCAGAGTAGAATGTCATGTAGCCCCGGAGAAAGTCCATTTCCTGTTTTTTTACATTTCGAAAATTGGGCAGCATAACCGCAGTGGGGCGACGGCCATAATAGTATTTGTCTTCAAATCCTTCAAATCTGCCTCCCAAGGTGCCCCTGTAATTGTGGAAAGCAATGTATTTGCCCAAAATCCCCGAATCATTTCCCAATCCATTCGGAAAGCGACTGGAAGTAGAATTGAGCAAAATCAGATTGGTATTCAGGCAAGCGGCATTGAGAAAAATCACCTTAGCGAAGTATTCGGTAGCTTCTTTGGTCACTCGGTCTATCACCCGGACCCCCGTAGCTTTACCTTTTGCCTCATCCCAAATCACTGAATGAGCTACCGAATCCGGGCGGATGGTCAAGTTTCCTGTTTTTGCAGCAGCAGGCAACGTAGATGAATTAGAACTGAAATATCCACCAAAAGGACAGCCCCGATAGCATTGATTTCTGGCTTGGCATTGACCTCTACCTTGAGCCAAATGAACATCCTTTGGCTGGGTCAAATGGGCACAGCGACCAATCACAAATTTGCGGTCTCCGTAGGCCTCCAGAATCCTTTTTTGAACTTCCTTTTCCACACAATTCATCTCCCAAGCAGGAAGAAATTCTCCATCCGGGAGGGTTTCCAACCCGTCATAGTTTCCGCTGATTCCCACAAACCGCTCCACATAGCTATACCAAGGAGCAATGTCTTCATATCGAATCGGCCAATCCACGGCAAAGCCATCCCGCCCGGGACCTTCAAAATCATACTTACTCCAACGTTGAGTTTGACGCGCCCAAATCAAGGATTTCCCTCCTACCTGGTAGCCTCTGATCCAGTCAAACGGCTTGTTTTGTACATAGGGATGTTCGCTGTCTTTAACGAAAAAATGCTGGGTGTCTTCCGCATAAGCATAGCATCGATTGACCACGGGATTTTCGAGTTCATCGGCTAATGGGATTCTGTTTCGGTGAGGCATATCCCAGGCATTTGCGGTCATGGTCGGATAATCTTTCAGGTGCTCGACCTGTCGACCTCGCTCCAAAACCAGCGTCTTCAAGCCTTTTTCACACAGTTCTTTGGCAGCCCAGCCTCCTGAAATGCCAGAACCAACTACTATCGCGTCGTATTGATGAGAATTCATAGGGGTAAAATAAGAGTTTCCTCGAAGATTTTGGGGGAATTTTAGACTTTAGGTAGGTCTGGAAGTTGGGAAGAATGGAGGTTTGGGAGTTTGGGAGTTTGAATGAGGAGAGGATTTGAAGGTTGTAAAGTGAAAAATTGGAGTGGATTGCAAGAAAAAAACCCAAGACGGAAAATAACATCCAGCTTGGGTTTCAAATTAGGATAGGCTGATAGCTTTACTCGTATCGCAAGGATTCGATTGGATCCAGTTTACTTGCCTTGTATGCGGGTATATATCCTGCGATTAAGCCCACCACGATACAAATCACAAAGGAAATGATCATCCATAGCCACGGAACCAGAAATCCTCCCGGACCGATAAAGTTGGCGATGATATTGCCAATTCCGATCCCCAACATCATCCCAAAAATTCCCCCAATCACACAGATGGTAATGGCTTCAATCAAAAACTGCTGACGAATTCTAAGTGGGGTAGCTCCAAGTGCTTTTCGAATTCCAATCTCACGAGTTCGTTCAGTCACAGAAACGAGCATGATATTCATCAATCCGATAGATGCCCCTAAAAGGGTAATAAAACCGATTCCAAAGCCCCCAATTCGGAGATAACCTGCTACTTCCTCCAAGCTTTCTGCAACTGACTCACTTTTTGTTAATTCAAAAGAGTCTTCTTGGGCTACTCGGTCTTGACGGATTTTCCGCATCATGCCTGTCGCCTGACCCATTTCGTAGTCGATCTTGCCCGGATCTGAGGCTACTCCTGTGATTCGATAGTTGAAAGTGCCGCGGGTATCCAGCCTGGCGGCATTTTCAATAGGAATCAAAATCTGACGGTCTGCACCTTGGTCTTGGCCCACTCCGCCTTGCTTGTCCAAGACACCGATGATGGTATAGGGCCTACCAAGAAAAGTGATTTTTTGGTTAAGCGGATCTTCGCCGCTTTCGAACAGGTTTTCTTCCAGCTCTTTTCCAATGATGGCCACACTGTTGCCATATCTCACTTCCATTTGGCTGAAGTTTCTTCCTTTAGCGAGTTTGATGGCTTTGATCGCGAGGTAATTTTCATCCCCACCACGAATCCTGGTATTGGGGTTAGTCTTTTTCGAACCTCTTTTGATTTCGGCTGCACCCGTTACAGATGTAAACACGGTAGAAATGCCTATGGAAGCATATTGTTCTTTGAAACTTTGTGCTTCGCGGAAAGTGATGGATGGATACACTTTCTCTGTTTTTCCTTCCTGAACCACCCTGCCACCACTTGCTCCTTTGTTTCTGATATCGAATGAATTGGCTCCAAGTCCTGCAAAACTCTCAGCAATCTGAGCCTTGATCCCATCGATAGCGGTAAGCATTCCTACGAGCGAAGAAATACCGATGGCAATAATTGCACCCGTAAGGACTGTTCGAAGCAAATGAACCTTGACAGAATTCAGAGCTTCGCGGACATTTTCGATCAAATTCATGGATTGTTCGATTTAGAACAGGTTTTTGAAAAGTAGCAGACTAGATTCATTAAGTATAGGAAAATTGAAGCTTAATCAAGCCACGGATGATAGATTTTAACAGTTTACTCAATGCATTCGATCTCCCCGTAGTTCCATGCTTTTCAGCACTTCTGCTTCAAAGGTCAACCATTCTTGCCAGCGCTTGTTTACTTTTTCAGGATCCTGATACATCCTAGCCATTTCTATGAAGGTCACGTAATGACCAGCTTCAGAGATCATCAATTCATAATAAAACTTCTGCAAGTCTTCGTCCTGAATGTTTTTAGACAGCAGTTTAAAGCGCTCACAACTGCGGGCTTCGATTAAGGCATTCAGCAGCAAATGCTCTGTCAACTGATCCATCCGGCTACCGCCTTTTTTCACAAAATCAGTCAGTCGGGTGACGTATTCATCCTTTCGCTGCCTTCCAAACTTCATTCCCCGCTTTTTCAACTGCTCCATCACCCGCTCAAAGTGCCCCCACTCCTCCGCTACTATTGGAGTCAATGTATCTACCAAGTATTCCAAATCATTGAATCTGACGATCAAGCTGATACAGGACGAAGCGGCCTTCTGCTCACAATACGCATGGTCCACCAAAATATCCTCAATCTGCATTTGCGCAATATCCACCCATCTCGGGTCGGTAGGCAGCTTGAGGTGAAGCATCTTTTGACGGGTGGTTTCTTCCCAACTCATAGTTAATTAACCTTTACAACTAGTCATTCTTACACTTCAACATTCGGTGTTCGAAATTCGATATTCTTCATTCTATTATTGACAAGTAATTTCGAATATCGAATGCTGAATATCGAAAATTGAAGTTTTTGGAGGATAATCGATACATCTCGTCAATCAAACAAATACCAAGAAATTCCCAAATCCAAGAAAGAGCGATAACCGGTGTAATCCGGCGTCACGAAATATCCTTCCTGAGACATCATGCCAGCATTCAGGTGGTTGTATTTGAAGAGCACGCGCGTTCGGTTGATCCGAAAGTCCAGAAATAAATCGAAAATCGGGTACACATATACATTGAAGGTATTTTGCAAATGGAATTGCTGAAGTGAGGGATCATACGCTTCCGCAAAATAGGATGACCTGAATCTTGCATCAATCCCCATTTGAACCACCACATTGTTGTCAAACAAAGGGCTGTCGAAATAAAACTTGGTATTGTTAAACCAAGTTGGAATTCGGAATGCATCTGCCGCTTCTCCTGTGATTTGAGTGAAAATGACTTCGGTTTCCAGCCTGAATTTTTTACCGATATTCATTTTTGCCTCAATTGCCGGCATAATCATAAAGGCCTGCCCACTCGCTTGAGTCACCTTTCGCTCCGTGTTGAAATAGACGTAGTTATTAATTCGATTGAGCGTAAGGTTTGGTCTGAGGTGAATCGATTTGATATCGGCTTTTATCGTACCCTTGATCTGATCTACCCCGATGTTGGCAAAATCATTGTCCCAGCGGTGATGATTACTTACGAATAGCTGCTGCATCGAGGTGGGTTTGTAGAGCGCCTTGGTATATTCCACATCGAGCCAAGGAGAGATAAATACTCCGTGAATTCTGAAATTACCCGGAATGAGGTATTCGCCATCGGCACTGATTTCCCATTTTTCAGAAAGTTTACCAATAAGTTCTCCACCAATAAACACCTCGTTGAACGCCTGTCTTGGCTGGGTAAAATAAGGACTGATCATCCGTCCATTTCGCAGCTTGAGGTAGGAATTGTAGTAAAAGCCTTTGAAGGTTCCTTTCAAGCCAACTTCATTTCTCCACTCCGCAAAATCATTTCTATTCAGCGTGGTGTCCGGATTGATAAATCGGTTTTTGTTAAAAAACAGGGAATCAGATGTATTTAAAAAGGAGCGAAAAACCAGATTCTGATTTTTTCGATCCAAGACATGGTAGAATTGGAGGCCATTTCCCAGTTTGTATTCATGGTACAGGTGATACTCCTGTCTTAGGTCTCTTGCCTGTGAATTCTGAAGCCAAATTTTAGCGTCTTCATAGGTGAAATAGAGTGAGTTGGGGTCAACTTCCGGCGGGATGATCCCTCCGATTTCATTCACGGTATGTTTCATCCTAGAGAATGCACCCAGTAACCAATATTTCCCATTTTCAGATCGGTAATTGGTATGAAATGCATAGGCATTTTGGACCGCCATATGATCGTCTCGTTGCGCAGGATTGAGTGTTTTTCTGATCCGAAGCGTATTGAAATCGATGCCTACATTCCACCGGGGATTGATATTTCTGGCAAAAGAAACGTCGAGCATGTTTCTGTTTCCCCCTCCAAAAAACGCTGCCATTTCCGTGAAAGGAGACTTGGTATCATAAAACTTCCTTTTGGAAGGATCTCTGAAGTAAATGTCGTAGGCATGAAAGCCTGAGGTGAGGCCAATTTGCTCCGGAAGAGTATAAAAAACCGGCTTGGCCGCACTGCCTATGTTTCCAAGATCTTGGTATTTCCAAGTAGATTTGGCAACAGGATCGTAGTTGTGAAAATTGTTGAGCAGTGTGTCTTGCTCAATCAGCTGAAGCCGATTTCGCTTAATGTTTTTTTCATAAAAATACAGGGTGGTCTTGGGACCATACACCTGCTTGGTACTGTCATCTAGCAGCGTACGACGGCCCTCGGTCTCCTGTTCCTCCTGTTCAACCAGCTGCCTTCCCTGCCTAGCACCTGCCGGATTGCCAGTCCCAACCTGCGGGATAGGCCGCTGGGCAAACAGGTCCTGACTTTGGATCAGAAAAAAGAGGATACATAAAAGGAGAGCCTTTCTAATCACCTGATGTTGAATTTTTCTCGGATATGGCGGAGTAGAGATTCCTGTTCATGAGGTGCAAATACAACCTGAATAGGCAGCGCAAAAATCGGAATTTCCTTCAATAATCCCTGTTTGGCCAAAAATTTAAGTTTGTCTGCATCTTTTTCAGTGGTGAGGATCACAGGCTTTTCGGAGACAAATCTGTCTCGGGATTGCAGGATTCGTTGAGCATCCTCCCGAGTGTAGTCATGGTGATCACCAAATGAAAACTTCTCGACGACTATAAACGATCGCTGACAGAATTCCACAAAGAGTCGATCATCCGCCAAGCCGGAAATCAGGATGACAGTTGCATTCATTTCCTGAGCCAAACCCACTATAGGGTAAGGCTCGCCATAGCCTATCGATGAAAAATATACCGGCACTTGATCAGATGAATACTTGGCAATTTGTTCTAGGTATTCCATCTTAACCTGCGGAGGTAAGTCTTCAGGGCACTTTGTCACCACAAGGAGGTCTGCTCGTTGGGCACCTTGCCGAGATTCTCTAAGTCTTCCGGCCGGTAAAATATGGTCTTGAAAAAAAGGTTTATTATATGGAGTCAGCAGAATTTTATAATCAGAAGCGAGCCTTCGATGCTGGAAGGCATCATCTAAAATCACCAAGTCAATTTCATCAGCTATTTCCCGGATTTGATTCAAGGCATTAACCCGATCTTCGCCCACAAACACGGGAATTTCAGTCTGAAATTTGTTGAAAATCTGCAGGGGTTCATCTCCAAGTTGATCCGCTGTGCTGCCTGCTGTAGCTTGAATAAACCCTTTGGTTTTTCTCCCATAACCACGACTCAGGGTAGCAAGAGAAACTTCAGATTTTAGATTTTTGATCAAAAACTCCACCATTGGCGTCTTGCCCGTACCACCCACAGAGAGGTTGCCAACTACCAGCGTGGGAATGGGGGATTTGAAACTTTTCAGAATTCCTCTTTCATACAAGAAATTTCTGCACGCCGTGATGAAGCGAAAAAGCAAGGAAAAGGGTAGTAGAAAAACTGAATACCAAGCCATCAGGCAGAATTGCTATTTTTGACCAAATAAAAGAAAAATATGGGATACCGAATCCAGGATGTGATTTCCTTTCTCGAGCAATTGGCACCTCCCGCCTATCAGGAAAGCTACGATAATGCCACGCTCATCTGTGGAAACCGTGGAGATCTACTCACAGGCATCCTCTGTACGCTGGATTGTACAGAAGATGTGGTAGATGAAGCTATCGCCTTAGGCGCAAATTTGATCGTAGCCCACCACCCCATTGTTTTCAAAGGCCTAAAAAGTCTGACAGGCAAAAATTATGTGGAGCGGACTGTGATAAAGGCGATCAAGAAGGATATCGCGATCTATGCTATCCATACCAACCTCGATCATGTGGCAACGGGAGTTAACAAAAAAATCGCCGACCGACTTGGACTGATACAAACACAAATCCTCCAACCTAAAAAGCAACTCCTTAGTAAGCTTGAGTTTTTTGTTCCGATGGATGACAAAGATCGGGTGCTCCAAGCCATTTTTGAAGCAGGTGCAGGTCACATCGGAGAATATAAAGATTGCTCATTCCAAGTAGAAGGCTTGGGAACGTACACCCCATCAGAAAAAGCCAATCCTCACCTTGGCGAGCGCGGAATTCCTCATCAGGAGCCGGAAACAAGAATTGAAGTGATTCTTCCATCACATTTAGGGGGAAAAATCATCCAAGCAATGAAAAAAAATCATCCCTACGAGGAGGTGGCTTATTTCTTGACTACTTTGGAAAATGTCCATCAGGAGGTAGGTGCCGGGATGATCGGAGAGCTACCTGTAGGGCTATCAGGAGATGATTTTTTGAGCCATTTGAAAAGCGCAATGAACCTCCAAATCATCAAGCATACGGCACTGATCAATAGGCCAATAAAAAAGGTGGCAGTATGCGGAGGAGCAGGCATATTTTTACTTGCTGATGCCAAGCGGGCAGGTGCTGATACCTTTGTGACATCAGATATCAAATACCACGAATTCTTCGATGCAGAGGGGCAATTGGTACTCTGTGACATCGGGCATTATGAGAGCGAAATTTTCACAAAAGATTTATTAGCCGAATTTTTGTCACAAAATTTTCCTAATATTGCACTCTATTTGACAAAAGTAGTTACTAATCCCACATCCTACCGATAGTACATGGAAAGTACAGTAGCACAGAAACTCGAAGCTATCTACAACCTTCAACTTATAGATTCAAGACTAGATGCCATCGTAAAAGTAAGAGGAGCCCTTCCTGAAGAAGTTCAAGACCTCGAAGACGAGATAGCAGGCTACGGAACTCGACTCGAAAAATTCAAAAGAGATATTGAAGCTTTTGAGGATGACATCAAGCGGTACAAGGAAAACATCAAAGAATCTGAGAAACTGATCAAAAAGTATCAGGAGCAACAGATGAATGTTCGCAATAACCGCGAATACGATGCGATCACCAAAGAACTTGAATTGCAAGATCTTGAAATTCAAGTATCCAAAAAGAAAATTGCGGAAGCCGGAGTAAAAATTGACAGCAAGAAAGCAGATCTTGAGGAGTTGTCTAATTTGATGAAAGACCGTCAAAAGGATCTTGATCTGAAAAAAGACGAGCTCTCCACTATCGTAGCTGAAAGCGAATCGGAAGAATCAAAACTCAGAGCTGAAAAAGAAAAAGCGGCTAAGAAAGTAGAAGATAGACTCATCAAATCCTACACTAAAATCCGAGCTAATGCTAAAAATGGATTGGCAGTAGTAATGGTAAAAAGAGGTGCTTGCGGAGGTTGCTTCAACACTGTACCGCCTCAAAGACAAGCAGATATCAGAGAAAAGAAAAAGCTCATTGTCTGCGAACATTGCGGAAGAATCCTGGCAGGTGTTGAAGATGAAATTGAAGACGAAACTGTAAAGACAAAGCGAAGAACCGCTAAAGCATAACTAACAAAAAGGTCTCTGAAAATTCAGAGACCTTTTTGTTTGCAAACAATTTTGCCTTTTCGGACTTTTTATACCTATATTCAAAGCGATGAAAAAGTTGGCAATATTGGTAGTTCTGACATTATGCTGCTTCACGGGATTTGCTAAAGATCCTGAATCGAAAACTTTTTTGGCACTTTTTAAGTCTTCCGAATTAAAAGAACATAAGACCAATATCAAGTCGATTGAAAATCAGTTTTCTCCTTTCTTCTCGACCAAAACCTACGATGGTAATTCAGAATTGGCACTGATTATCGAAATTCCATCTTGTGAATTTGATGCATGCTTCTTGGGAGAGTTTTTGGTCAATCTTGGAGACGGACAAAAAGTTCAACTTCAAAATCTGGCATTCAGATTATTCGATCTTTCAGAAAACCAACTGCTACACCAAACCTACCTTGCCATGTACGAGGAAAGCCTTCTCCAAAAGAAGAAGACTTCCAAAGCTACAAAAGCTACTTCACAGCCCTGAGGTGCTCCTGATCATTGAATTTTTTGACTTCAAACACATCATCCTCAGACTCTTCCAATAAATAAAGACACAAATTATTGTGCTCGTATTGGTCCATGTCCCTCAGGTCAGTTTTCAGAATCAAACTCAGGAAAATCCTCATCGCCCGTCCATGCATGCAAACTAGGATTGTTTCTCCTGGTCCTGAAAGCACAATATCAATCCCTCTTTTCATCCGTATTGCTACAGTATTTGGACTTTCCCCTCCAGCGATGGCATAGTCCAAGTTACCTTGCTGCCACTGGTGGAGCATGTGTCGGTAGTACTCCCCTTCCTCAGGAGTCATTGGCGTACCTTCATAATCTCCCCAAGAGATCTCATTGAGTTCGCTCAAAGCTCGGGTAGAAATCCCCAGATCAATAAAACCTTGGATAGATTGCTTGGTCCGAATCAAGGCAGTATGGTAAATCTGGTCAAATTCAACTTCCTTATACGCTTCAAAAAATGCCTGAGCCTGGGCTCTTCCTGTAGCATTGATCGGAGCATCTATACCACTTCCTTGAACTACTCCTTGAAGGTTGTAATCAGTTTGTCCGTGTCTGACGAGGTAAATTTTTTTTCGGTTCAAGTTTCTTTATTTTTGTCCAAAGCCCAAATAAACTTCATTTAGCCCAGATATTAATGGTTTTTGTGAGCATTCCCACCCTTGAGCAATTGAATACCACACGGAGACCTTCTATGGTGGATCATCTGGGGATTGAATTCACTGCGATCGGAGAAGATTTTTTGGAAGGCAAAATGCCCGTAGACCATCGAACCATCCAACCTTATGGCTTGTTACACGGGGGTGCTAGCGTTGCTTTGGCTGAAACTCTTGGTAGCGTGGCAGCTTCATTGACTTTAGATTTGGAGAAGCAAGTATGTGTGGGATTGGAGATCAATGCCAACCATCTCAAATCAGTAAAAGAAGGGCAAGTAAAAGGCGTAGCAAAACCTGTTCACTTGGGTAAATCCACCCAAGTTTGGGAAATTAAAATCTACAACGAAGCCGAACAATTGTGCTGTATCAGCAGGATTACGATGGCGATTTTGGATAAAAAATGAATTTGACCGAGACGATTACTTCTATAACTCAAGAAGAGACTATCAAATCCCTGGTCTTTCATGGGCTTCAATCGGGAGGTGCTTTTGCCCTTTGGAGAAAACCAAAAACTCAGACCATCGAGTTTATTCTGGATGAAAATCAAGAAACCCATCGAATCGGACTTACCTTGGAAGAATTGCCAGCAGGTTTTGTGGTGCATCCGTTTGCTGATCAGGAGGACAAAAAAGCCTTTTTCATTCAAGCCAGCCAGTATTTCAAATTCAATCTGGAAGAACCCATCTCGGCCGAGGAACTTCCGGTTTGGTTACAATCCAGTATCAGTCAACTTGATGGCAGCACAGAAAAAGTAGAAAAACTGCTGAGAGTTCGTTCGGTTGGCTCAACCAAAACACCTATTCAAGGATCTAGTAAAGAGTCATTTATCCAACTTGTTGATCAAGGTATTGAGGCTATTTCCTCGGGAATACTTGAAAAGATTGTACCTGCAAGAACCAAAGTATTTGACCTTCCCAAAGGATTTGACCTTGGGAAAACCATATTGAAACTTATCCAGTCCTACCCCAATTCCTTTGTCAATTTCTTCCACATTCCTCAGGTTGGAACTTGGATGGGAGCAAGTCCTGAAGTATTGATCGAAACCAAAGGTGACTTTTTCTACACCATGGCTTTGGCGGGAACGCAAGCTGCGCAAGGTGATAATCCGCTCAAAGCTGCTGCCTGGACGCAAAAAGAAATCGAAGAGCAAGCATTGGTCTGCCGCTATATTGTGGATTGCTTCAAAAAGATCCGACTCAGAGAATACGAAGAGCACGGTCCCAAAACCATTTTAGCAGGCAATCTTCTTCACCTTAGAACTGACTTTAAGGTGAATATGAAAGCTACCGGCTTTTCGCAACTCGGCTCAGTGATGCTAGACTTACTTCACCCTACCTCCGCGGTATGTGGTATGCCGAGAAAAGCCGCACATGAGTTTTTACAGGAAAATGAAAGCTTTGACCGAAGCTTTTTCGCAGGATTCTTTGGACCTGTTAATATCGAATCAGAAACCTCCATTTATGTCAATCTTCGTACGGCTAACTTTCAGGAAAATCAGGTGATCCTCTTTGCAGGAGCAGGAGTCACCGAAGATTCAGATCCGGAAAAGGAATGGGAGGAGACGGATATGAAGTGTGAAATCATTGGCAAATTCATCAAACATCCAAGCGCTTGATCATACAGCCCATTCTCGATCTGGTGGCCATCTGCGCCCAAAAAGGAATCCAAAACGCCATTCTTTCCCCAGGTTCACGTTGTGCACCTTTAACTTTGGCATTTGCCAGACATCCTGAGATCCACTCAAGGACGATCTCTGACGAGCGGTCTGCAGCCTTTATTGCCTTGGGAATGGCGCAGCAGTTGGGGCAACCTGTGGTGTTGGTGTGCACTTCAGGGTCCGCAGCTTTGAATTATTTCCCTGCCATTTCAGAGGCGTTTTTCCAACAGATTCCATTGCTCATTTTGACTGCGGATCGTCCTGCTGAGTGGATCGATCAATGGGATGGACAGACGATTTTCCAGGAAGAAGTCTATGGCAAGCATGTGAAAAAAACCTATCGATTCCCGGATTCTTTTGATCAAAAGGATCAAGTTTGGCATGCCGGGCGAATCGTGAATGAAGCGATCAACTTAAGCAAGCAATTTCCAGCAGGACCAGTCCACATCAATATTCCACTTCGAGAGCCATTTTATCCTACTGAGGGAGAAAAGTTTGAATACCCCGAAAAACCGAGAGAATTCACTACAGTTTCCAGCCAAAGCCAACTTAGTGAAGAAAGTCTTAGGCACATTAAGAACCGACTTCAGGAAGTCAAGCGTTTGATGGTAGTTCCAGGTCAGCAAAAACCAAATCCCCAACTTCAAACCCTGCTAGATCAGCTTGCTAAAAGTAAAAATGTGGTGGTCGTAGCCGATACGATTTCCAATCTCCAAGGAGAGCAGAGCATATCCCTTCATGACCATTGGTTGGCGAATGAAAACCTTCATGGGGAATTGGCGCCGGATCTGGTGATTTCATTTGGCAAATCGGTGATTTCCAAATCGCTCAAGCAATTCCTCAGAAAGCAGGAAATATCCCATTGGCACATTCAGCCCGATGGCCAAGCTAAGGATACTTACCAGCAATTGACTCGGGTATTGGCTTGTTCGCCGATGGGCTTTTTCACTTGGCTTTCGCAAAACCTTCCGAATCAGGATAGCGACTTTGCTCAAACATGGATGAGTTTGGAGAAAAAGGTTCAGGCTGCTTTGCCCGGAGTTTTCGAATCGGTAGAATTTGGTGAATATCCGGCTTTGTATAACCTCCTGAAAAAAATCCCTCCCTTTTCGAAAATCCACCTGGCCAATTCCATGGCGGTGCGCTATGCGAATTTTCTTGGGAAACGAAATCAGGAAATCATTTGTAACCGAGGTACAAGTGGAATTGACGGAAGTAACAGTACAGCAGTAGGATGCACGTTTACGACCAAAGAACCGGTTACTTTGATCACGGGTGACATGGCGTTTTTCTACGACAGAAATGCCTTTTGGCACAACTACGCCATGCCTAACCTGCGGATCGTGATTTTGAATAACCATGCAGGTGGAATTTTTAGATTGATCGATGGTCCTGCCAAGCAGCCTGAACTGGAAGAATTTTTTGAAACACGGCAAAAGCTCAATGCCTCTCATTTGGCAGCAGAGTTTGGCTTTGAGTATCAGTTGATAAAGAATCAGGAGGAATTGGAAAAAGCCCTGGCTAACTTCTACGAACCAAGCTTAAAACCCAAAATCTTGGAAATCGAATCCTCCAGTCCTAAGAATGCCGAGATATTGAAGAAGGTGAAGGATATAGTGAAAAGGGTAATTGAGGAGTAAAAAGACCCTAGACTAAAAACATTAGATTCAAGACTGAATCCAATTCATAGGCTAAAATACTTTTCAACATCCCTTTACATATAAAGAAAAAATGTAGTAGACAATTTGGGAGGCTTTGGAATCAAGAAGACCTTTGGATTAACAAAATTTTTAATTTTCTAAATCCACTTAATGGTTTAAAAATCAATAACTATCGGGAGAAGTGCTTCTCCCGATTTTTTGTATGAAATAAATCATTATCCCCAACTGGCCGATTTCAAAGAAAGTCATAGGTACGAGGCCAAATACCACTCCAAATCCTGAAAAAATCAGAATCCCTGCGATCAAACCTAGGGCACCAATGACCTGGCCTAGTCCATATTTCAGATTTTTATACCCAAAATAACTTGCTCCAAGAAAAGCATAGCCCAAGCCAAATGCTTCAAACTTAATCCAGTAATAATCCTCGATACTGAGAAGGGAGGTATGCAGCGCAATCAAATCTGCTGAATACATCAACAGATTAAAACCGATCATGACCCAAAGGGCGATTTTCAAATACTTGTTTGGATAAAATCGCTCTAATCCGAGCAATCCTAGCAAAAAGCCAACATAGCTAAAAAAGGTGATCAATTTCACTCCGGTAAAGCCTGTTTTATCGGATACAAAACCATCTTCTATCCATTCATATTCCCAACCGATTTCAAAAAAAGCAATGAAAAAATAGAGTAAGCCCGAAGCGAATGCGAAGTACAGATAGGATGGCACTTTCCTCTCCTCATCGGTAAAACTACTTTTCACTTCTTCCCATTGAAAATCCAAGGCCTCAAAAAGCGCCTTGATTGTGTAACTTCTCGGAGTCACTTCTCCTGCTTCGATCCGCTGAATGGTGCGGACGTTCAAGTTGCATTTTTCGACTAGCTCCTCTTGCGTGAGCCCTTTGGCTTTTCTCAGTTCTGAGATTTTCCTGCCCAATTCTGGTTGCTTCATTGTGAATTGTGTTTGTGATTTAACCATGGCAAGATCTCAGATTAGATTTTTTGTTGGACCGAAATGAGGGCGGAATTAACCCGACATTTGGACGGCATTTATTCAAAAATAGGTTTTTCGGCTTCTATCAAGTCTTTTTCTTTCAAATCATCTCCAGAACCTTACACAAAACCGGGTTCCGATTTTCGGGCTTCCAAATCACGGAAAGCTCCGTAAACTTTGAAATTCCCGGGATTTCCATAAAACGCACCTTCAAATCATACCCTTTCTGTAGGGAAGTGGGGACTATGGCGACTCCTAAACCATTTTCCACCAAGCGGAAAATCGTCAAGGCATGCACAGACTTGTGCTTGATCTTCGGCATAAATCCCGCATCCCGACAAATGCCCAAAATCTGTTCGTAATAATAATTCGAGTAATCCGAGGAGAAAAGTACAAATGACTCAGCTGCAAATTGTCCAACACTTTTAAAAGACTTAGCCTGAATGGGATGATCTGAAGGAACTACCAAAGAAAACGTATCCCGGAAAACTGACTTCATTTCCAAGTCCTCAGGCACTGAAGCTAATCGCACAAAGCCCAGGTCCAGCTTGTCTTTCTGGATCATTTCGACTTGAATTTGGTTGCTGAGTTCTTCCAAGCTTGTGGTGATCTTTGGTAAATTGGAGTTCAGTTTTTTCAATAAATCCGGAAGCACCTGATTGGACGCCGAACCCAAAAAACCGATTCGCAATTCTCCTTCCCTACCTGCGGCAATTTCCAACAACTGTTGCTTGGTGCTCTCCAAGTGATTCAAGACAAAATCCACTTCTCCTTTTAGGAACGCTCCGGCAGCAGTCAATTCCACATGTTTTTTATCCCGCTCAAAAAGCTGAACTCCCAACTCCTCCTCCAGCTGCTTGATCTGCCTACTGAGTCCGGGTTGAGAGATAAACAGCCGCTCGGCGGCTTTTCGATAGTTCAATTCCTCGGCCACTGCCTGGAAATAACTCAAATGTCTCAGTTCCATTGATGCCTTTCAGTTATCATTTAGTGACAATAATAGTATCAAAAAGCATCAAATAGAAGAGGTAATTTTACCCAACCTTTGAGGTCTTTAAGACCTCGAAGGTTTGACTAAAAAAAGCCCCTGTCTTTGCCTGCCTCCGGAAAGCAGGTCCCTAAAGATCGAAATAAATTGAAATTTAAAACTAAACCTTCGGGGTTTTTGGAAACCCCAAAGGTTACAATACCCATGAATATCTTCCGCTACGGACAAGACACACTCACCGCTTCACTTGCACTTGGATTGGCAAAAAAAGAGATCAAAGGAATACTTAGTCCTGAAACCATTCGAAAAATCCAAGATTCAGCCGAAGCTGTAGAAAAAATCGCACAAAGCGAAGCCATCGTCTATGGGATCAACACCGGCTTTGGACCACTTTGCACCACCAAGATTTCGGCAGCAGACACCAAAACTCTGCAGGAGAATCTCCTAAAGAGCCATGCGGTCGGAGTCGGAGAACCCGTTGATCCGGAAATCTCCAAACTGATGATGGTACTAAAAATCCACGCCTTGGCACAGGGTTTTTCAGGAATCCGTTTGGAGACCGTAGTACGGATTATCTGGATGCTGGAAAATGATATCATTCCGGTGGTTCCGATTCAGGGTTCCGTAGGTGCGTCTGGAGATTTGGCGCCTCTCTCCCATTTATTTTTACCCTTGATTGGGTTGGGCAAAGTTCACTTCCATGGAAAAGTGGAGCGGACCGAAACCGTTCTGGCCCAATTCGACAAAAATCCACTCCATCTTGGTCCCAAGGAAGGATTGGCCCTGATCAACGGCACCCAGTTTATGGCCGCCCATGGAGTGAAAGTGGTAGAGCGAATGCACAACCTGCTCACCCATGCCAGCATCACGGGTGCCATGATGATTGAGGGATTGATGGGTTCGGTCAAACCCTTTTCTCCCGAGCTTCATCAGCTCCGCCCTTATGCGGGAATTAAGCATGTGGCCCAAACGATCCTAAACCTGCTGAAAGACTCTGAGATCGTTGCATCTCATTTGCACTGCGCGCGGGTTCAGGATCCTTACTCCCTTCGATGTATGCCACAGGTTCACGGGGCTAGCTGGAATGCTTATCACCATCTGAAGGAAACGCTCGAAATTGAAATCAATTCGGTAACAGACAATCCGGTGGTTTTTGATGAAACGCACACCATTTCCGGAGGCCACTTTCACGGACAACCCATTGCTTTGCCTTTGGACTATGCTTGCCTTGCTGCATCCGAAATAGGAAATATTGCCGATCGTAGAATCTACCTTTCCATCGAAGGAGATACTCCTGGGGTGCCCAAACTTTTGCTAAATGAAACAGGCCTCAACTCAGGATTGATGATTCCTCAATATACCACAGCGGCTTTGGCTTCGGAAAATAAAGGACTTTGCTTTCCTGCTTCGGCAGATTCCATTCCTACTTCACTGGGACAGGAAGACCATGTCAGCATGGGAAGTATCAGTGCCAGAAAGGCCCTTCGTGTGATCGAAAATGTGGAAAAAATCCTTGGAATCGAGTTGTTTTATGCGGCACAGGCCATGGACTACCACGCACCATTGAAGTCCGGAAAAATCATGACCGCTATTTACGAGCGGGTAAGAAAGGCTATAGAACCGGTGATTTCAGATCGGATTTTGTACGAGGATATGGAGACAGCCATTGACTTGGTAAAAAGCGGAGAGTTGGTAAGTCTAGCCAAACAGGTGGCCGATCAGGAAGGATTGGCTTTCGAAACGGAATGGAGTGAGATTTTTAACTATTAAAATTTCCCACAGATTGACACAGAAAAAGCCACAGATTTTCACGGATTTTGAATCTGTGGCTATCTGTGATTTTTTCTGAGAAAATCAGTGGGAAACAATAACATGAAAAAGCTAAAACTAATCGGCCCGATCACCCAAGTCCTGACTTTGGACCACCTCCCGCTCAAAGGAGCTTTGGTAGACGATCAATTAGAAATCGTTGAACACGCAGGTATTCTGATTGAAGGTGAAAAAATTCGACAGGTTGGAAACTGGGAAAACCTTGTCCAGCAATTTCCTGAATCGGAAATTTTTGAGCTAGAAGGTGATTTTGTAGCCATGCCAGGATTGGTCGATTGCCATACGCACATCTGTTTTGGAGGATCGAGAGCCAAGGATTTTGCGATGCGAAATGCCGGAAAAACCTACCTCGAGATCGCCCAAGCCGGAGGTGGAATCTGGGATACGGTCACCCAAACCCGAAAACTCAGCCTATCCGAATTGGCTAAAATTACTTCTAATCATGCCAATCGACACCTTTCCGAAGGAGTGACAACCATCGAAGTGAAAAGTGGGTATGGGCTTTCTGTAGAAGAGGAGCTTAAAATGCTCCGAGCTATTCAAGCGGCAAATCGATCCACTTCAACCGATTTGATCTCTACCTGCCTAGCGGCGCACATGAAGTCTCGGGATTTTTCCGGTTCGAATTCGGAGTATTTGGAGATGATATCAGCAGCTCTTTTTCCCATCCTGAAAAAAGAAAAGCTGACCAATCGCATCGATGCTTTTGTAGAGAAAAGCGCCTTTTCCCCGGAAGAAATCGCCCCCTACTTCCAACATGCGAAAGCGCAAGGCTTTGAAATCACGGTTCATGCAGATCAGTTTTCGGTTGGAGGTTCCAAAGTTGCCATTGAGTTTGGCGCTCGGTCAGCTGATCATTTGGAAGCTTCCGAAGATGGAGAAATCCAGCTTTTGGCACAATCAAACACTATCGCGGTGGCGCTTCCGGGTGCTTCGATCGGGTTGGGTTGTGCCTTTACTCCCGCCCGAAAACTTCTTGACCAAGGTGCTGCATTGGCCATAGCCTCCGACTGGAATCCAGGTTCGGCCCCGATGGGAGACCTGCTAGCACAGGCTTCCATTTTGGCCACATTCGAGAAACTCAGTACCGCAGAGGTGTTGGCAGGAATTACCTTCCGTGCAGCAGCTGCCTTGGGCCTGAATGATCGGGGAAAATTGGCTAAAGGTCAATTGGCAGATTTTATCCTTTTTCCTACCTCGGATTATCGGGAGATTCTATATCAGCAAGGGAAGATGAAGCCCGTGGAAGTGTGGAAAAATGGCCAAAGATATTAGACATTAGACACAAGACTTAAGACCTGAAATCAGGCATTATCGAGTAGTTAAGTGTCGTAAATCGTAATTCAAAAATCGAAAATCCCATGTCTTTTCAAGATCAACTTATACAAGGAATCCCTGCAGTTTTACCTCCCAAGAAGGACAGGAATCCTGCCATTTCGCATGCGCCAAAGCGGAAGGACATGCTTTCTCCAGAAGAGAAAAAACTGGCTCTAATAAATGCCTTGCGCTATTTTCCAAAAGAATGGCATTCCGAATTGGCTATTGAATTCTTAGAAGAACTGAAGGAATACGGTCGCATCTACATGTATCGCTTCATGCCGGATTACCCCTTGTATGCGAGGCCGATTTCCGAGTATCCCGCCAAATCCAAACAGGCCGCAGCGATCATGCTGATGATCCAAAACAACCTTGATCCTGCGGTTGCACAGCATCCCGAGGAACTGATCACTTACGGAGGAAACGGAGCCGTATTTCAGAATTGGGCTCAATACCTGCTTACCATGAAGTACCTCGCTGAGATGACCGACGAGCAGACGCTTCATATGTATTCAGGGCATCCCATGGGGCTTTTCCCATCATCTACGGAAGCGCCGCGCGTCATCGTGACCAATGGGATGATGATCCCAAACTACTCCAAACCCGACGATTGGGAGCGATTCAATGCGCTTGGCGTCACCCAATATGGGCAAATGACGGCAGGTTCGTACATGTACATTGGCCCTCAGGGAATCGTCCACGGGACTACTATTACAGTCATGAATGCTTTTCGAAAAAAATTGGGACCCGGTCAATCTTCCAAAGGGAAGCTTTTCCTCACCGCCGGACTGGGTGGTATGAGTGGCGCCCAACCAAAGGCTGGAAATATCGCCGGTTGCGTGACTGTTTGCGCAGAGGTCAATCCGGCAGCAGCCAAAAAGCGGCATGAGCAAGGTTGGGTAGATGAGTTGGTCGAAAACTTAGAGCAACTGGTTGAAAGGGTGAAACAAGCAAAAGCTCAAGAAGAGGTGGTTTCCATTGCCTTCTTGGGCAATGTGGTAGAGGTTTGGGAACGATTTGATGCCGAAAATATTTATGTTGAACTTGGTTCAGATCAAACCTCTCTACATAATCCTTGGGCGGGAGGCTACTACCCTGTCGGGCTCTCTTTCGAAGAATCCAATCAACTGATGGCAGAAAATCCAGGAGCCTTCAAAGAAAGAGTTCAAGAATCTCTCCGTAGACAAGCTGCTGCAATCAATCGTCATGGAGCTAAAGGAACTTACTTTTTTGATTATGGAAATGCCTTTTTGCTCGAAGCATCAAGGGCCGGTGCTGAGGTTATGGCCGAAAACGGAATTGATTTCCGCTATCCAAGCTATGTGCAGGATATTTTGGGACCGATGTGCTTTGATTATGGATTCGGGCCATTCCGCTGGGTTTGTACCTCTGGAAAGACCGAAGACCTTCGAAAAACCGATCTGATTGCCGCTTCGGTTTTGAAGGAACTCATTAAAAATGCCCCGGTTAGTATTTCCCAACAGATGCAGGATAACATTACTTGGATCGAGGAGGCTGAAAACAATAAGTTGGTGGTAGGTTCTCAAGCCCGAATCCTATATGCCGATGCGGAAGGTCGAGCGAAAATAGCAACCGCTTTTAATCATGCGATTGCATCCGGTGAAATCTCGGCTCCGATTGTCTTGGGCAGAGATCATCATGACGTAAGTGGAACCGACTCCCCTTATCGGGAAACGAGTAACATCTACGATGGAAGCCGATTTACGGCCGATATGGCCATTCACAACGTAATCGGAGACAGTTTCAGGGGTGCCACATGGGTCTCCATCCACAACGGTGGCGGAGTGGGTTGGGGCGAGGTGATCAACGGAGGCTTCGGATTGGTTTTGGACGGAAGTCAAGAAGCGGAAGGAAGGCTAAAATCCATGCTTTTCTATGATGTCAACAATGGAATAGCGCGAAGAGCCTGGGCCAGGAATTCAGGTTCGATAGAAGCGATTCAGCGGGAAATGGACCGGACTCCGGGATTGAAAGTGACAGTTCCGGAATTGGTGGATGAGGAGCTCTTTAAAAATCTGATATCATGAGATCAAACTTTTCCAAAGTTTTGAACTTTGGAAAAGTTCTTTCAACTCCTCTTCAACTTTCCTCAAAAACGTCCTCCAAAGCCAGTTCAAATCCGGGAAGTACGGTTGTTGTTACTTTTTGACCTGTAGTAAAAAGGCGCGAAGGCTGATATACACCATCCACCAACACATTGATCTGAAGGGTATTTTCTACAGGGTGAATAATCCAATATTCCTTTACACCGAATTCTTGGTAGAGTTCATATTTGTTTAGAAGTTCTACTTGACTATTGCTTGGAGAAAGAATTTCAACGATCAAGTCTGGGGCGCCTAAACAGCCTTTTTCATCCAATTTAGATTGATCACAGATCACTGAAATATCTGGCTGAACTACCGAATCAATGATTTTAAAATCCGGATCTTTTGAAAATCTAACATCAAAAGGAGCTGCATAGACTTTGCATTTTTGACCAAGTAAATAATTGCCCAAAATTCGAGATAATGTCATAGAAACAGCTTGATGTCTTCTATTTGGAGCAGCAGCTTTGGCAAACATTTTCCCTTTGATCAACTCTACGATTTCTTCAAAATCCCATTTCAAATAATCAGCATAGGTATATCCGGAAAAAGTGGCATCAGGCTCTCTAAATGCCGAGACATCAATATTCTCTTTCTCAGGAATTCGGTAAGGCTTCATCGTATTTATCCTTTAGTCAACAAAATTAACAAACAAGTTTCCTTAAGTTAGAGTAAAAACCACAAGACTCAAATCGAAACCCTATGAACCTTCACCAAAACCCTTCTCCCTATCACTGGTCCGGTCGAAAATCCGATCAACTCGATTATTGGCATCAAGCTATTCAAACCATTTCAAGTTTAGACCTAGTGCAAACCTCGGAAAGGAAAGTCGGAATACTAGGCTATGCCGGTGAGGAGGGTGTCATCCGTAATCAAGGCCGTCTCGGAACATTAGAAGGACCTGCTGCTATCCGTAAAATGCTGGGTTCGGTGGCTTATCACCTTCCCGAAAACCTACCACTTTTGGATTACGGAGATATTTTCACCATCAATCAAGATTTGGAAGGATCTCATGAGGCAATCTCTCAAATCACTCTTGACCTGTTAAAAAGTCACCATTTCCCGGTTCTGCTGGGAGGTGGACATGATTTGGCCTATGCCCACGGTCGTGGAGTGCAAAACTATATTGCTGAAAAAGGGGAAAAACTCGGTATCATCAATCTCGATGCGCACTTTGATCTGAGACCCTTGGCCGATGGCAAAGCCCACTCCGGTTCGCCTTTCCTTCAGTTGGCCCAAGAGTTTCCGAACAACTTTCACTACCTCGCTTTGGGAATTCAGCGTGCCGCCAATCCCAAATCACTCTTCCAGACAGCTGAAAAACTCAACGCCCGATACCTAGTCATGGAAGACTTCCGACTCAACAATTGGGAGTACATCGAGGAACAAATCATCTGGTTTTTGGACTCGGTCAACAAGGTGTATCTGAGCATTGACCTGGATGGATTTTCTTCCGCTTTTGCACCCGGAGTGTCTGCCCCATCCCCCATGGGTTTTAATCCTCAGATCGCTTTCAAGGTCTTTGAACTGATCGCCAAAAGCAAAAAATTGATCAGCTTGGATGTGGTCGAACTCAACCCTAAATACGATCAGGACAATGCCACGGCAAGGCTTGCGGCAAGGGCAATTGAGTATATTTTAAGGAAGGTTTTTGGTTGAAAAAACAAACAGACTTTTTCCATCGAAGAATGAATATTTAAAAAAAAAGAGGCTGAATTCATAAAATTCAGCCTCTTTTTTTACTTTATATCAATCAAGGTATCCACTTGATATTCTTAAAGTTTGGCTTTCTCTTTTCAAGAAATGCATTACGCCCTTCTTTGGCCTCTTCTGTCATGTAAGCCAGACGCGTTGCCTCTCCTGCGAAGACCTGCTGACCGACCATGCCATCGTCGGTTAGGTTCATCGCAAACTTGAGCATTTTGATCGAAGTCGGTGACTTGGCAAGGATCTCCTGAGCCCATTCATAGGCAGTATCTTCCAGTTCGGCATGAGGGATCACGGCATTTACCATCCCCATATCGAATGCATCCTGAGCAGAATAATTTCGACCTAAAAAGAAGATTTCGCGAGCTTTTTTCTGTCCGACCATTTTGGCTAAATAAGCCGAACCATACCCTCCGTCAAAGCTCGTCACATCGGCATCTGTCTGCTTGAAAATCGCATGCTCTTTACTTGCCAAAGTCAGGTCACACACCACATGCAAACTGTGCCCTCCTCCTACGGCCCAACCCGGAACTACCGCGATCACCACCTTTGGCATAAAGCGAATCAAACGCTGCACCTCTAGGATATTCAAGCGATGATATCCATCCTCACCCACATAGCCTTGATGACCTCTGGCACGCTGATCGCCTCCTGAGCAAAAAGCCCACCCGCCATCTTTTGGAGAAGGTCCTTCTCCGGAAAGCAAAATCACGCCGATGGAAGTGTCCTCTTGTGCATCATAGAAGGCGTCATACAATTCTGCTGTGGTTTTTGGACGAAAGGCATTGCGGACTTCAGGGCGGTTGAAGGCAATTCGAGCCACGCCATTACACTTTTTGTAGGTGATATCTTCGTATTCTTTGGCAGTAATCCAGTTGATCATGATCGTTTGGTTTAAAAATCACATTTTTGTGCAAGTTAACCCTCTCCTGCGGAATTTGTTACTTGGATAAACGCTTTCTAACCGCTTCCTACCCGATGTTTCGACTCCATTTTGAGAATCAAGTCTATTCCCTAGCAGAAGATTTTGAGGTAAATCCAAAAGATTTGCCTGATTATGCAAAAGCCGCTTTTTCCTTTTGCAAAAGCTGGTTGATAGGAGAAAAAACCTTTTCCCAATCCACTTCCGGCTCCACCGGAATTCCTAAGCAAATCTCAATTTCCAGAGAACAAATGGAGGCAAGTGCAAAAGGGACAGGATCTTTTTTTAAAACTGACTCAAATTCAATACTTCTTTGTTGCCTGAATCCAGCTTACATCGCAGGAAAAATGATGCTGGTGAGGGCGATGGTTTGGAACTGCGAAATCCATTTGGTGGAGCCAAGTTCCAACCCGCTTAGCAAAGTTGACGGAGATTTTGATTTTGTCGCAGTGGTTCCTTTGCAAGTACAGGCATCCATAGAAGATGAACAGAGCATTCCAAAACTCAAATCCATCCAACATCTGATCATCGGAGGAGCCCCAATTTCCTCAAAGTTGAAAGCCAACTTAGTGGAAAACGGAATTAAAGCTTGGCAGACATTTGGAATGACTGAGACTGTTTCCCATATCGCTTTGGCTGAAATCGGTAAAGAAGAACTTCTCTACCAAGTCTTGCCCGAAGTGGAAATCGGCCAAGATTCGCGAGGAGCACTTTGGATTAAATCCCAAATGAGCGGCCCGGATCCCATTCAAACCAACGACTTGATTGAACTCAGGTCAGAAACTTCATTTATTTGGCTGGGGAGGGTGGATTTTGTGGTTAATTCGGGCGGTATCAAGCTTTTTCCCGAACATATCGAGCAAAAAGCTGAGGAAGTAATCGAAGAGATTTTTCCTGGAATTTCTTATTTCTTCTTTGGAGAAAAAGATGAACTACTTGGAGAAAAACTGGTGCTTTTTTTGGAAACATCAGCTAGCAGTAGCCGATTGAAAATTCTCAAAGAGCGACTGGCCGAGGTTTTGGGAAAATACGAACTCCCAAAAAAAATCTATTTCAGCCCGAAATTTGCCAGAACAGAAAGCGGTAAAATCAACAGGCTTCACACCTTCAATTCTCAATGATAAATATTCTTTTAATTCTGACCCTTTCGCTAGCTGTATTGACACCCCAGACTCTGAGCAATCCAAAGCTGGACATTCAAATCAATCACGCCAAATCTGACAAAGGAATGATTCGGGTGTTGATTTTTTCGAAAGAAACCGGTTTTCCTGACCAGCCTGCCAAAGCTTTAAAAAGCCTTTCGATCCAGCCTAAAAACAAGGCTGGACTCCTTTCGATTAGCGACCTTCCTCCTGGAAAATATGCCGTTTCGGTCATTCACGACGAAGACAATGACGGCAAACTAACCACCAATGCAGTGGGATATCCTATTGAGAAATTCGGCTTTTCAAATAATCCCAAGGTATACTTCAGCCCTCCTAGTTTTGAAAAAGCATCTTTTGAACTAGGTTCAGAGCCACAGCGGATTCAGATTGAGTTGCGCTAATCGATATTTCTCAACCAACCGGTAATTGAAATTCGTTCTTTTTTGGTCGGTAAAACCTCATGAGGAATCTCTGCACTTAAGAATACCACCAATCTTCCTCCAAGAGGCAAAACATCTTCCACTTTTTCGGAGCCGTCTTCCTGAGGAAAGTACATCCGAAGCGCTCCTTCATCTTCCGCTGACCATGAGTCATTGAGGTATACGATCACGGTAACTACTCGATGAGGCACCGCATGAAACTGATCTAAATGCTTCTTGTAAAATGACCCAATTGGATATCTGGCAAAATGTCCTTCAAATGACCGCAGTCCCAAAAAGCAGCGCTGATTGAGTACCTGCCGGATTTGTTCAATTTTTTCCCAGTAAGCTGCCTGAAGAGGACTCAAGTTTTCCTGATCCATCCAAAGGACTTCATCGCTTCGGATTTCGGTTCGCACCTGCTTTTGACCTCCCTTTCCTACAGCAGCATGGCGAAACATCCCTTTATCCAAAAGCTCAGTCTGTTCTATTAATAGGGCTTTTCTAAACTCCTCATCTATAAAATCATTGATGATCACGTAGGAATTTTGGTAAATCTCAGCGCTGATGCGATCCAGTACTTCTTCCATATTGGGTGGTTTGGCTTGCAAAATAACCACTTAATTGCCCGAAAAACCATACTTTTGTCCCTGTTATGACTATGAATTCCTCCAAAACAGCTCTCACCGGAATCGTGCTTGAATACGATTCAGGGATTGTTCCACCACCTTACAGCCATGTATTCAGACTCGCCTTGGATTGGGGCAAAGGGGATTTGGATGTGAAACTGGACCTGCATTACACTGAGAGAGAGGAACTGAGTGAGCAAGAAATCATCGATGAAGGATTCACAACCCATGATGACTACAACTACAAAGGATCGCTTAACGCCGTTTGGATCAAACCCGTCCAAGAACTTTTCAATAAAACCAAGTGGACGAACAAAGACATTGAAGAGGGTGGAATTACCATCACACCTTTAGAAAAAGGTAAAGATGAAGGATTGAAAATCCCATCCAATCAAGAGGAATGGCAACTGATGGCCCAAGATCTCATCCAGGCCATCTATGAAACCGTGAAAAAAGAACTTCCACTTCAAGTACATTACCGGAAGGTGGAACATGAGCAAGTCATTGATTGCAGCCTAACCGTTCATTTTTCAAACAGAGAAGTAATTTTTGAAATGGGTCAAGAAAAGCGGACTATTCACTGGGAATATGCCATTCAGCTCATGAAGATGGTTTTCACCCCTGATTACCATTACGAAATGGCTAAAGAAGAGGCAGGCAAAAAACGGGGCTCCTACATCGAATGTGGCGATGGCTATTGGCACGAGTTGGGCAAAGGAGTGATCAATATCGATCCATCCTTTGATGCGGTATGCAAGATAAAAGCAGGTTTTGAAGAATTAATGGGAGGATAAAACCATGTGGAAGGTTACCCTCGAATCTGCTTCAGGTCAGCCTGAATATCCCGAATCATTTCCCCTAAGTCCTCCAGAGTTAGGGGTTTCTTTTTGTCTCCAGGATTAGGAAAATCCGTGCTGATGAATGCTTTGGCCTCCCAAATTTCCAAGACATCTTCACCCCTGACCTCGTAAGGTTTGTATTGGTCATTGTCTGAAACCAAAAACAGCTTTCCATTTTCTTCTAAATAATTGAAGACTCGTTTGTAGACCACCCCTTCTGTCTGAGTGACTAGCACATAAGTTCTTCCACTTTTAATATGGCTGAGCTGCTCAACATAGGCCCCGATGACGATGGTACCCGGTATCAGCGGCAGCATCGAATCGCCTGCCAGTTCAAATGCCCGATAGGTAGCCTGCCGGGAGAGATTGGGGAGGTGAAATTGAGGCAAAGACTCCATGTAGACAGGGTCAGCATATCCATTGAGATATCCAGCAGATGCCTTTTGACCTACCAGCGTGATATTTTCTTTGTCGGAGTCATCTGCTGCGATGGTCAGGATATTGATTCCTCGCTTTTGTAGGGCTTTTCTTCCCAGCTTCTCAATATCATGCTCCAAAAACTCCTCTACTCCTACTTCTAAAATTTCACAAAGCTTGGCCAAGGTCCCCAATTTCGGTTCGGATCTTCCATCTTCGTAAGCTGAGATCATAGTCCGCTGCACCTCAAGCTGATCGGCAAGATCATTTTGAGTAATTCCCTTTTGCTTTCGCAAAAATCGAAGGTTGGAGGCTAAGTAACTCATGCTGAAAAGAGGTAAAATTTATGATCTTCTTCTACCGGAGGTAATGGAAAAAAGGGATTGAGATTCATCATCTCTTCTCTTCTTCGCTCCAATCGGTTCTTTATCTCATCTATGATATCACCCACTGACTTAGGTTCGTTCACCAACAAGTATCCATATTGAGGTTTTTTCTCATCCTCTATAAAAAACTTAACCTGACAATTGCCTGAAGATAGCGTCTTTGTCGTGATGCTGATTTTGTCTGTGCTTTCCATAGTCTCAATGATAACGAGAGCTAAGTTATAAATGTTATTTTTATCAACATTAAAATGATGTTAAAATCAACATTATTATCTGACAAAGATTGTCACATTAATTTATCCAATGATTTTGGTGAATTCAGGATGGTGCAGGATTATGCTTTTACACCATTTTTTTAATACCCAGAAAGAAGGCAGTTCATTTGAATTTTCTACCGCTCAGCCAATTAATCCAACAATACTGAACTTTTGGATAGTTCTTTTGTACTACCTAAAGCTCAGATCATTTATAAATGAGCTGATGCAAGCCACTATAGATTTTAACTGCTCTGATGAAGTACCTTTTATTCATTCTTCTATCTTTTGCCACTGTGTATCAAGTGAGTGCCCAAACCTACACGGTGAAGGGCAAGGTCCTTGAGTTTGGAAAAGATGATCCTATTCCCTATGCCAATATCCTTATCATGACTGTTTCGGATTCATCTCAGGTGTCCGGTACGATATCGGAATTGGATGGGGAGTTTGAGCTAACAGGAATCCGAGAAGGTCAGTATTTATTCAAAATCCAATACCTAGGGTACCAAAGCTACTTCCGGACCTTAACGATTAATTCCAATTTGGATTTGGGGAAAATCAGTATCAAGGAAGAGGCTACTGCCCTCAATGAAGTAGTCGTAGCTGCACGAAGGTCCTCCGGTGCGCAAAAAAGTGATACCACCATGTTTAATGCAGATGCATTCAAAACCATGAAGGACGCCAGTGCCCAAGTTCTGATCGAAAAGCTTCCCGGAGTAGTCTCGGAAGGAGGTATCCTTCAGGCACAAGGTGAGAACATTGCGCAGATCCTGGTGGACGGAAAACCGTTTTTTGGTACGGATGTTCAGGCTGCTTTGCAAAATTTACCCGCAGAGGTGATTCAAAGCATTGAGATTTTTGATCAAAAAAGCGAGAAAACTCAAATGAGTGGATTTGATGACGGTCAGCGTCTGAAAACGATCAACATCATCACCAAACCGAATCGAAGGAAGGGCCAATTTGGAAAAACTACAGGCGGCTTTGGCACGGATGACCGATATCTCGCAGGTGCAAGTATTAATGCTTTCAATGAGGACCGTCGGGTTACTTTTACCGGTTTGGCCAATAATGTGAACATGCTCAACTATTCGAGCGATGCCAACTCTCAGGCAGATGGCAGGCCACAGGAAGGTGTAGTCACCACCAATATCCTTGGAATGAACTATACCGATCTTTGGGGTAAAAAAATCAAAGTCACAGGCAGCTACTCCTATTCTAACCGGGAAAATGTAGGAATTGTCAACCGTGTAAGAGATTTTATCACCACGGATGAAAGCAGCCAAACCTACACCGAAACTGCCCGGGATGTAAGGATTAATCATGAGCACCAGGCAGACTTAAGGCTGGAATACAACCCCAATGAAAAAAACAGAATCCTTTACATCCCGAGATTCTCTGCAAGTTTCGAAAACGAAAACTCTTCTTTCTTCGGAAACACCAATAGTGGCATCACCCCGATCAACGAAGTAGAAAATCAACGTACCGGCGATTACCAGGACTACGATTTTTTCAATCGATTGATTTACAGCCACAAGTTTGATAAGCCAGGTAGAACTTTGACCTGGAGATCCATCTTGCACAATGGCTGGAACTTAGACGAATCCCAACGCAAGGCAAGAAATGTCTTTTTTCAGAATGGGGAAAGCAGAACCGAGCGCATCGATCAACTCACCGATCGCGAACGACAAGGATTACGATGGGAAACCGGAATTTCATTGACAGAAAAAATCGGTGAAAAAGGTCAAGTTGAAGCCGAATACGAAATCGGAAATCGATCCAATGACTCCGATCAACGTGTATTCAATGTTGAAGGGGGAGATTTTGATGGTGGAACCATGATTTTGGATACGACTTTGACCAACGTGTTTTTGAGCAATTACCTTACCCAGGAGTTTGAATTGGGCTATCAATACACAGCCGAAAAATTCAAATTCCAAACCGAAGTCCAGTACCAAGACGCCAAGTTGGACAACAGTCAGGATTTCCCTAAGCCTTTTGAGCTCAACAGGAGATTTTCAGCAATCATCCCAACCATGAGGATGGAATACAAATTTTCTCCCCAGACCAACATCCAGGTAGATTACGATACCCGCACGGCTGAGCCTCAGATCCGTCAGCTCCAGCCGGTCATTGACAATTCGAATCCGCTTCAACTGAGAACGGGAAATCCTGATTTGGACCAGTCTTACACCCATGAAATCCGAGTGAGATTCCGAAGCCAAAATCAGGACTCTGACCGCAGTTGGTTCCTTTTTACCTCCTCCTCTTTTGTCAACAACTTCATCAGCAACAGCACATTCATTGCCAATGAAGCCACTGAAATTCAGGACGGAATAATCCTGGAAAAAGGCTCTCAACTCAACCGACCCGTCAACTTGGACGGCTATTGGGACTTAAGGTCCTGGCTAAGCTACGGCATGCCGCTGGACTTTATGAAGTCCAAACTCAACCTCAACATGGGTGGTGGTGTAACCCGAAGACCAGGCCAAGTCAATGACCTGATCGGATTTAACAATTCTCAAAGGCTAAGCGGAGGACTTTCCATCAACAGTAGCATCAGCGATCAGATTGACTTTAACATCTGGTCAAGATCCTCTTTCAACAACGTAGAAAATACGCTCAATCCTAGCCTGAATAATCAGTTCTTCCAACAGCGATTCCGGGTCAATTTCAACTGGATCATTTGGGAAGGAATCGTCTATAGGCTGGATCTCAATCATCAGATCAATACAGGCCTTAACGCAGGTTTCAACAACAATTTCTCCCTGATCAACATGAGTCTTGGGAAGAAAATCTTCAAAAATCAGCGTGGCGAGATCAGTTTGATGGCCTATGATATTTTAGGACAAAATGCCAACGTAAGGAGGAATATCACCGAAACTTTTATCGAAGATATACAGACCAATGTTCTCCAACGGTATTTTATGGTTTCTTTCACTTACAACCTCCGCAGATTCAGCAAAGGAATGGATGAGGAAAAATACAATGAGCTCTACCAGCAAGAGGATAGAAACAATTAACCTCCACTTTCAATCCAAATTATTGAGCCCTTCGGGGCTTTTTTTTATTTCCACGATAAAGCTTTTTTATACTGAAATGGAAGTAATCTGTATATTTCACGAAATAAAAAGCAGCTCAACCCCACGACAGCATCTCAACTATTCGGATGAACCATCGGGCACCTTCAAGTGGACAAAAGCAAACCTGTTTATCAGGGATAGGGATGTTAATTTTTCTTCATTTAGCCCTTACCTCCTACTCCCAAGACCTCAAATCCCTACTCAGAAAAGCTGCGACTACTGCCGATTCGGCTGATTATTATTTTGGAGAAAGTAAAAAACTGATCATCCAACCTGAAGATCAGGCAGAATTTGACTTTGCCAAAAACGCCTACCATGCCAACAGCGGTGAGTTGGACTCCTGCATTTATTTTGGGCAGCGGGCCTTTGAGTACTTTAAGGGAAAAAACGACCTCCTCAAGCAGGTTTACATCCTGCACTATATGGGTGTGGCCTACCGAATGGCAGGACAATATGAAGAAGCAATCAACAGACTTTTCCAAGCCATTCCGATTTCTCAGCAACTGGGAGATTTAACTTGGCAAGGATGGATTTTGCAAGGCATCTCTCTCAATTACCATGATTTTGGAGCCTATCAAAAAGGGATTTCATTTGGACAAAGGGCCTTGGAAGTGTTGAGCAAAAACCTGGAAAAAGATCCTCGTAGTGTGGCAATCGCACTGAATACCTTAGCGATCAACTATGATGATTGGGGGAAATACGACAGTGCGCTTTTTTTCCACATGCAAGTCATGGACTTAAAGGACAGGCTGGATACACTACAATTTAGCTTCACCTACAATAATATTGGCAATACGCTGATCAAATTGAATCGACTTCCTGAAGCTAAAAATTGGATTCAGCGGGCGATCGTCATCACCGAAAAGAGGCAGAGCCAAGGCAATGACGAAAGCTATGATCTAGCTACCAATTACACCAATTTGGGACAGATTCTGGGTAAGCAGGGAATTCATGCAGATGCCAAAGCTGCATTGAGAAAAGGGCTTGCTTTTGCGCAGCTAAGTCAATCCTTGGAAAAAATAAAAGATAGCTACCAAGCCCTCTACGAGTTTAACAAATCAAGTGGAAAGTCTGACTCGGCACTGGTCTATCTAGAACTTTTATCAGGCGTCGAAGACAGCATCTTCAACCTTCAAAGTGCAAAGGCGATCTCTGATGCAGAGGCCAAATACGAACTTGCAGAGAAAGAGCGGAATCTGACCGAAGAGCGTCTGAGAGTACAGCAAAGTCGATTTGCTTTAATGACCCTCGCTGCGATTCTTGGTTTGGTAGGCGTCTTGGGATTCCATTTCTTCAGGCAGCAAAAATTGAAATCCATTCAAAAAGACCAAGAAATCGAACTTCAAAAAGCTCTTTCGAAGGTAGAAACCCAAACCCAACTACATGAGCAGCGGCTGAAGATTTCAAGAGATCTTCACGACAATATCGGCACCCAACTCACTTTTGTGACTTTAGGAATGGATAGTTTGAAGGCTTCTTTCTCCAACCCACCCGGTCCTGTCTTGAATCAGATCGACCATCTAAAAACCTTCACCAAGACAACCATTCAAGAGTTGCGCGATACCGTGTGGGCTATGAATCAATCTCAAATGACCTTTGAAGATATTCAAGGAAGGATCTTGGGATTTACTGAAAATCTTACCTGGAAGGAGGATTTATCCTTGGAAATTGAGTTGGATCCAGAGTTGGAAAAAATCACCCTTGGCTCTTTTGAGGGCATTTCGATCTACCGAATCATCCAGGAATCACTCAATAATGCGCTCAAACATGCCCAGGCATCAGTCATTTCAGCCAGATTGAATAAAGACGCTGAAGGCCTACAAATCATCATTCAAGACAATGGGATAGGCTTTGATCCATCAAGCACTTCGGGGAATGGCCTAACCCACCTAAGGTCAAGAGTCAATGAATTGAACGGTTCCATCTCCTTCCATTCAGTATCGGGTGAAGGCACACAAATAGAAATTAGCATCCCCCTCCAATCATCATGAGCATCCGCGTAGGAATTGTAGAAGACAACCCCACTATACTCCAATCGATTGGCCAACGACTGGAGAAGATTTCTGATATTCAAATCAAAACCAAGGCTGTGCATGGCAAGGAAATCCTGAACAAACTGGCAATAGATTCGAATTTGGATCTGATCTTCATGGATATCGAAATGCCTGAAATGGACGGAATCGAAGCCACAGCACAGATCAAGATCCGCTATCCACAGATCAAAATCATCATGCTGACTGTGTTTGACACGGAGGACAAAATCTTTCAGGCGATCCGGGCAGGAGCTGACGGCTATTTACTTAAGGATGCCGAACATGGCTATTTGGAAAAATCCATCCAAGATGTGCTTTCAGGTGGTGCGGCTATGACACCATCCATTGCTTTAAAAACCATTCGGCTGTTAAGAAATCCTCAATTGCCTATTGAGCAGGAAAAAATCGAAACTTACAGGCTTTCCAAACGAGAGATCGAGATTTTGGAACAACTCAGCAAAGGGCTCAAGTACAAAAACATTGCTGACAACCTGTTTTTGTCTGTGGGTACCGTAAAAAAGCACGTGGACAATGTCTACGAAAAACTCCAAGCTCACAACAAACTGGAAGCCATACACAAGGCAAAAACCAGTCGACTGATCGATTAGAATACTGAAAATGGCGTATTTCTGAGGCTGAATTTCCCGCCTACTTTCGAGAAAACAATCGAAAGCAAAAATGAAATTCAAACAGATTTTTATCCTCATGGCTATTCTGATCAGCGTGGCTTCTTGCGACCTGATCAGCGGTGGTGAAGACAATTCGGGAGATACCGATGGAAGCGGTAGCACGTCAGGATCAGACCAACTAGCCAAAGAAGTAGCAGATGCAAAATCATTCTACTCCAAAGCCGGCGCCCTATTTAAATTCAGGGCATTTGCCTTCAACGGCGACCTCAACAATCGTCACGAAATGCACATCAAGAAGATTTTTGAGAAGGGAGGACAACTTTCTTACATCTCGGAGTCTTGGACGACTTTTGGAGGAACCTCCTTTGCCTATAAAATAAACCCTACCGGAGACCTCGTTTTGGAACACTCGCTCAGCGGAAATTTTCTTCATCCCAAATTTGAGAATGAAATCAACCCTGAGAATCAACTGATATCATTTAATTACGGTACAGATGCCACATCCCACGGTGGATATGGAAATGCCCGTGGAACCCTTCATAATCATAGCCTTCAGAAGTATCAGATTTTGGCCATGAACCAATCCGATCAGGGTTACATGACCCAACTCAAAGGCAAAACTTTTGTCCTGAGCATGGGATTAAACTCCAATTCGGGAAGACCCTCGCTCTACACCCACATCCCGGGACAAACACCTGCTCAAGATAAATGGGAACTCAAAGACTTGGAGTTTATCCGTAATGCCGGAATCAATTTTACCAACGATGCCTCCAAAGCTGGCAACCAAAACAAAATCTTCTGGACATGGATCAGTTACGATGCCTTGAATACTACACAAGGCAAACTTCACGTGGTCACCTTTGATGGCAGCAATTTTAGCGCGATTACCTCAAAGGCTATTGGACAGGTTGGCGAAACACTGTCAATGTCTTCCAAACACATGCCCATTCTTTATAAAAACCCAAACAACCTAGACCAGCCTTATATAGTGGTACGCCGCTACAACAATCTCAATGTGTTTGACATCTACAAATACACCGGCAATGCAATAGAAACAATTATCGAGGGAGTCACACTACCTTCTACCCTGCCATCTACCAATGGTACCGTTCGGGATTTTAAGGAAATGGCCTTCACCGGAACAAATCTTTACCTGATCAATGGATTTGACAATAAACTCTATAAACTGAAAGGAAAGGACTGGGAAGAAGTGGGCTCCAAACTGATCAAAGGAGAAAATAAGTTCACCGCCATCGAAGGAGGGGCTGATGGATTATACATTGGAATTTCCTATCTGCTCCAAGTTGGCAATATCGTGCGGATTGGCGGAGACTTGGTTTTTTTGAAAAATTAAAACGAGTGGATTAGCCTGATTGAAACATGCCTCCCCGAATTTGGGGAGGCAGTTTTTTAAGAATTCACAAAATTGATTTTGAGCACAAACTCTCCCTGCTCATTGACCTGAAGGCTGAGTTTTGAATCATTTTTTTGACAATAAGAATCTACCAGAAACAGGCCAAGCCCTAACCTTTCAAATGAACCATCCCGCTCTACTCTTGAAAATGGGGTGAAGTCCACGTGATGGCCCGGAGGATGGATAGTCTGTTTGTTTTTGATCATCAGCTCACTGCCAAAATATTCAATCTCAATCTCGGACTTAGGTGTGGAAAAACTGAGTGCATTGTCCAACAATTCATTCAGGAGAAAATCAAGCATCTCCTTATCGAAGAAAATATTGGGAGCAATCCGGCTTCTAAACAAGAATTTTTCAGGGCCCAGCTCATTGATTTTATCCAAAATCAGCTCTCCCAAAGACAAGGTAGAAGGGTTGGGAGTAGTTTGTCCGAGTTGTTTGTAAAGAAACAATTTATGGTAACTGTCCTTCATCCGCTGAGCGATAGACATGGCATGATGAAGGTGGATACTGAGCTCACTCCAATCTTGTGCCTCTACTGCTATTTTCTTCTTCTCCAAAAGATGATAAAGAGATCCTGAATTTCTTTTTGACTCTTTGGATGCCGCAAGATCAGTAGTTGAGCTCTCCGGCGCCGCAGGTTGGATGGTGTTCTGTATTTTCAGCTTTTTTTCAGTCAGTGCTGCAAAAACGGAGTTCAGCAGCATCCTGGCAGAAATCGGTTTGGTCAGGTAATCATTTGCACCTTGAGCAAGTCCGTTGTCACGGTCTTGTTTGCTTGCTTTCGCACTGAGGAAAATAAATGGGATATCCTTAAGTCTATCTTGACTTCTAACTTCTTTAATGCATTGATAGCCATCCATCACCGGCATCATGATGTCGCAAATAATCAAATCCACCGCATTGGACTCAAGCTTTTTCAGCCCTTCCAGACCATTGTCAGCTGTAAGCAATGCAAATCCGTTGTATTCTAGGATCTCCTTCAGATTCTGCTGGAGCTCTATCTCGTCCTCAATCAATAAGATAGTTTCTTTCATAAGGTAAGGTTACTGTAAATACTGACCCTTTATTTTCTTCACTGGTAAAGGTGAGTTTACCTCCAAGTTTCTTTACCAAATCATGGACAATACTCAATCCAAGCCCTGTTCCTTTGATATTTTTCACATTGGAAGCTCTGAAAAACGTGTCAAAAACAAACTTGAATTCTTCTTTCGGTATCCCAATTCCATGGTCAACCATCATAATCTGAACATAATTTTTGCTAGGCGCGATTTTCAATAGAGGCTTGGGCTTGCCTTCCGGAGTATATTTCAAAGCATTCTCAATCAGATTTCTGATTACATGAAAAAGCAAATTTGGATCTGAGTGAATCAGGATTGGATTTTCTCCCAAGTCAAGGCCGATTTTGGTTTCATTTTCGCTGAGGGCAAATTGGTTATAAACCAGCTGGATAATTATCGCTTTGAGATCTACTTCGGTCTGATTGAATTCCAGCTTTCCTTCGTTGTTGCGTTCAAACAATACAACATCTGAAATGATCTGGGTCAACCGGCTGAGCTGTACATGGATTTTCCGGATTTGCTTGACCAAGCCTTCGTGAGCTTTGGGTTCCGAAACAGCCTCGGTGATGATTTCCATCAAGTCCGCAGAACTCTGTATCGTAGCCAAAGGAGTTCTCAATTCATGAGAAGTCATGGTGATAAACTTTGATTTGAGCTGATTGAGTTCGATTTCTTTTTCGAGCGTTCGTTTCAATTCTGCCAAAACCAATTCCCGGTCGGTCACATCCCTTGAGGCAGCCAAGAAAGAAGAAAGTTCTCCATTTTCGGTGTAAATGGGTTTCCAAAGCATTTCAAGCTTGATTTCCCTTCCATTTACTCCATGTTTGATCGGAATTACAAATCGTGGGAATTTGGTAAAATCAGATTCATCATTGGGTTCAAAATTGAAAAACTCAAAAAGGTCCTTACCTATAAATTCCTCTGCTTTAAAGCCAGTCACTTTTTCCAGTGATGGAGAAGCATAAATGGTCTTCATACCCAAGTCATGGAGTGTGACTATATCATCTATATTCTCTGAGAGCAATCGGTAAAGACTCTCCGACTCTTGTTGGAGCAATTCTGCTTTACGCTTTTCTCTGTTGACATTCAACGAAGCAATCAAGTTGGCATAGCTTGAGAGAAAGGGCTTCAAGAAATTGACGTCCTCTTGGGTATAAGGCTTTTCTTTGTTTGCCAATCCCACCATACCCACAAATCTCTCACCTTTAAAAATCGGGATACCCAAAAACCGATGCAGTGTTGGATGCCCGACCGGGGTAGCATGCGGACTTCTTCTCGGATCCTTTTCTACCTCATTGGAAATCATGGTTTCCTTATTTACCATCACCCAACCAAAGAGCGAATCGAGATTTCTAAACTCCATTCCAACTCTAAAATTCCGCTGGTAATATTCCTCCACCTCGTCATTCCAGGAGATATTACTGATGGCATTAGACTTTAGGTAAGGGTTGCCATTCTCGTCATAGAGCACTTCTCCCAAAAACCCGAAAGAACTGTCGGTAAATCCGATCAAACTTTCCAGCAACATGTAGAACGTATCTTGAATTTCGTCATCCATGGA
>JAGXQZ010000012.1 GCA_018336015.1 Algoriphagus sp.
TCACTGGAATAGAGTTGATATCCGGTACTGTTCCAAACGGAAGAGCCAATGCAAGTGTCAGCTGGAATCACCTTTTCCCCTCAGATTTTCAGATTTCATTTAAAAACAGTCAGGATGGAAAAAGTTATGATCTGAGAATCAACCCAAACGATTTTTCAAAAAGTTATTCCATTGAACTACCGGCAGGATCGTACTCTTACCAGGGAAAACCTTCCAATACCAATCCAATTTCTTCAGAGCTCCCAATCACGGTCACCGGGGAGGTTCAGGTAGGCGCATCAGCCGTAGACCTCAAACTGAAAGGGTATTCCACGTATGGGCTACTTACATTTTCCAAACGGAATGTCCCAACCCCACCTTTGCTAGCAAATGGCACATCTTCTCCACTAGTTGAAAAATCAGGCTTCTACTATGTCTATCACAAGGAAACATCTCTGAAAGTGGATGTCTCCTTGGCTGGTGGCAAAAAAATCAGGCTACCGGTCACCAATTCGGCTTATTCACATGCCCAGTTTCAATTTAGAGCAACAGGAGACACTGATCCGGATCAATTTATCACTCAGGATTTTAGCCTAAATCAGCGCAGTTTTACACTTTCTTCGGATGGTTATCCCACCGAATTGGTTCCTTATCTGCCTGTGGATCTTCCCCAAAGTCAGCGTGAGACTTCAGGCTTAGCTTGGGTCCAAGGAAAACTATTTTCGATCAACGACGGAGGAAATGCCGCGGAGATCTACGAGCTCAACCCTCAGACCGGTGCTTTGCTCCGTACCATTACGGTAGAAGGTGTAAGCAATATCGATTGGGAAGACTTGGCTGTGAGTCCGACGCATTTTTTTGTAGGAGACTTTGGCAATAACCTTGGGAATCGAAAGGACCTTCGAATCCTAAAGATTTCGATTGCTGACCTGATCAGCCAAACCAAGGTACAGCCTCAACTCATCGAATTTAGCTTTAGCGACCAAAGCCAGTCTTCCTTCAGCGCCAATTCACACAATTTTGACTGTGAAGCGATGGTTTTTGCCAATGGAAAAATCCACCTTTTCTCCAAAAACTGGACGGATTCCAAAACCAAACACTATATGCTAAGCAGCGATGCGGGAAAGCACAGCGCTTCATTGATTGGGGAATTGGATGTACAGGGATTGATTACGGGAGCAGATGTGACCTCCGATGGAAAGCACCTTGTGCTGATCGGTTATGAAAACAAAGGGATTTCCTCACGGGCCTTTGTGTGGGGTATTCCAAATTTCAATGGAAATACAATCGCATCCAGCAAAGGATACCAGTTTTTCCTTGGAAGCCCCATCAGTCTAGGCCAGATAGAAGGGATTACCTTTACAGGAACCCTAGAAACAAAAATCTCGGGAGAGTCGCTGAGCCTAGCAGGCAGCAGCACTCCCCCGAGAATGTTTGAATTGGACTGGAACGGGATATTTACTCCCTAATCTTTTATTTTCTCATCGCTTTGTAGGCATTGATCAGGCCATTGGTGGAGCTGTCGTGAGAAGTCACCTCCTCTTCACCTGCCAGTTCCGGGAGAATGCCATTGGCAAGCACCTTGCCCAACTCTACGCCCCACTGATCAAAGCTAAAGATATTCCACACGACGCCTTGGACAAAAATCTTGTGCTCGTACATGGCAATCAACTGTCCTAGTGTATAGGGTGTGATTTTCTTCACCAGAATGGAATTTGTTGGACGGTTACCTTCAAATACCCGATGAGGGGCGACTTGATCGATTTCTGATTCTGATTTTCCGGCCTTTCTCATTTCGGCATGCACTTCATCCAGCGGCTTACCTTTCATCAATGCTTCTGTTTGGGCAAAGAAATTGGAAAGCAATTTTTGGTGATGATCCCCGATGGGGTTGTGCGAGATCGCCGGTGCTATGAAATCGCAAGGAATCAAATGAGTACCCTGATGGATCAATTGGTAAAAGGCATGTTGCCCATTGGTACCGGGTTCACCCCAGATGATCGGTCCGGTAGAATAATTGACCTTATCACCTTGACGAGTGACATATTTCCCATTGCTTTCCATATTTCCTTGCTGGAAATAGGCAGCAAATCGGTGCAGGTATTGATCATAAGGTAGAATTGCTTCAGATGCAGCCCCTAGGAAATTGGTATTCCAAATGCCGATCATAGCAAGGACTACCGGAATATTGCGCTCAAAGGTTGAGTGACGGAAATGCTCATCCATGGAATAGGCGCCAGACAATAGCTGCTCAAACTTATCAAAACCGATCACGCAGGCGATCGGTAATCCGATCGCTGACCAAAGTGAGTACCTTCCTCCTACCCAATCCCAAAAGGCAAACATGTTTTTGGTGTCAATCCCAAAAGCAGCGACTGCTTTGGAATTGGTGGATAGGGCCACAAAATGCTTGGCCACAGCAGACTCATCTTTTGCCTGCTCCAAAAACCAGGACCTGGCAGTATGTGCATTGGTCATGGTCTCCTGAGTGGTAAAGGTTTTGGAGGCAATGAAGAAAAGGGTGGTTTCAGGATCGACCTTCTTTAACGTCTCAGCGATATGAGTTCCGTCAACATTGGATACAAAAAAGATCTCCAAGTTTGGGTTCTGGAAAGGCTTCAAGGCCTCGGTGACCATCACAGGCCCCAAGTCAGAACCACCGATTCCAATATTTACCAAAGATTTGATTGGCTTGCCGGTATATCCCAGCCAAGTACCTCCATGTATTTGATCTGCAAAACCCTTCATCTGAGTCAAGACCGAATTGATCTCTGGCATCACGTCCTTGCCATCCACATAGACGGGATGGTTGGATCGATTGCGAAGGGCAGTATGAAGTACAGCTCTATTCTCGGTTTGGTTAATAGCTACTCCTGAAAACATGCTCTCAATGGCCTGATGAAGCTCTGTCTCCCTAGCCAAATCCATCAGAGCTGAAAAAATCTCGCCATTTACCCTGTTTTTGGAATAATCTACTAAAAGATCCTCCAATTGGAGACTATAGCGCTCAAAGCGTTCAGATTTTTCAAACAGGGATTTTATGGAAAGGTGCTTGTACTTTTCTTGAAGAGAGACTAACCTACCCCATGCAGGAGTAGTACTAGGATTAATCGTATTCATGAGGTCTAGGTAAGGTTTTGGCAAAAATAAGATTTATCCTTATGCTTTATCACGGCATAAAGCGAAATGAAAAGTAATCATCCTAAAAAAGAAGATTTCTCGATTAAGCATTGGACAAAATTGAAAGAGGACCTATTTTGCAAAAGTCTTAGTTTGTCATTGATCACTTTCTGTTTGAGTAATTGGGCATAAAAAATTTGAACAGACTCGCCTAGAAGATATGTTACAGGTAAGTAAAACATCAAATTAAAACTTTTGTGATCGCTTGTAAAACCGGTTTAATTCATCCTTTCATCTAGTTCAATTCATGAAAAAACTCACTTTTCTCTTCAGTTTATTGATAGCTTCTTACCTGAGTTACGCCCAAAAAACCACTCCACTCAACCGGCACTTTTACGAAATCTCGAAAAAGGATGTTGATGAAAAAGTCTATACCATGAACGAGTCAAAGCTGTCTTCCAAAGAGATGCTTTATTTGATTTTTGACAATCAAAACAGAAAAATCAAACAGATCAAAGTCAGCTATAATGAAGCAGAGAAGTTTAATCAGGAATTAACTGACACCTACGATACAGCAGGAAACCTCGTCAGTCAAACACTCCTTAACCTAGACAATCAAAAGTCTTTGACCCTTTATTTTGACAAGGGGGTCAAGAAGGGGCAAGTAATAAGACATAACTATGACCGCTATGAAATCTGGCGCGAAGGAACTCCGGAACCTTACGAACTGCCGTATTCTGACTTTTTACCTGGCTATGAAGTAGAAAAATGGAAAGCTTTTGTGGCCAAAAATCTGACATACCCCATGGCGGCAAGACAGTCAGGAATATCAGGGACTGTTTTTCTAGCTCTTCTCATCTCCGAATCAGGTCAACTACTGGAATACGAGGTAGCCAATGAAGCAATCATGGATAAAAATCTGGTGAAAGAAGCACTCAGAATGGTAAAAGAATTTAAAGGAAACTTCAATCCCGCCCTTGATGTCGATAGACAGCCCGTGAAAGCCTGGCTTTATTTACCCATCAGTTTCAAATTGGGGTAAATGACAACGGCCAAAGTTGACTTGTTCTACTTTGGCCGTTGTTTTTTTGGATTCAGAACTCTCAATTCCCCCCTGCTTTTTCCTCTGCTTTAGCTTTTCGCTTGAATCCTTTGTTGAACGGCCAAGTGTATTCCAGTGCTTCCATTCCTTTATTGAGATTATAGGTCGCAGAGTCAGTATTTTCCAAGGTACTTTTCAGGGATTTGGCAAACTCAGGATCATTGAGCAACATACCAAAGGAATTTTCCTTCGAGTTCAACTTATCAGTGATGGCTTTAAACTCTTTGGTGAGTACCTCAGTGTTTGCGCTGGTAGCTTTGAGGTTTTCCATGGTAGCTTTTAGATCAGGAACTATCGTCTGATCTGTGACCAGGTCGTTCAGCATATTACCTTTTTGATTCAATTTGGCACTGAAGGTATTCAGGTCAGCAATCATTTTATTACTGTTGGTAGAGGCTCTTTCTAGGTTGACCAGAATCGTTCTGAAGTTTTTTGCCAGTGTGGAATCCGTCATTACTGCACCTACAATACCTTCTCCTGCGGCCAGCTTTCCAGTTAGAAGCTTCAAGTCATTGGTGATGTCAACCAGGTTCTTATTGTTTTCCTGGAGTGTTTCCATCATTTTATCCGTGTCCAAGGGCATTACTGCCTCCAGTCTATCGCCTTCTTCGACCACAGGATAATCTGTACTGCCTCCATAGATGACGATGATTTTATTTCCGATCAGTCCATCCGAACTGATGGTTGCCTTTGAATTTTTGCGAATAAACTCTGATACTGACTGTTCCACATTCATTTCTACTTCCACTTGGGAATCTCCATAGAAATTTATTTTCCGAACAGTACCGATTTTCACGCCCGAAAACCAAATGTTATTTCCCGTCTGAAGGCCTTCGATATCATCAAATACCGCCTTAAGGTGTATTGCCTTCACAAATTTTTTCTGCTGACCTCCCAAGGTCAGGATACCAACCACCAAAATGGCGATTCCCAAAAAGACAAAAATGCCTACCAGGACAGATCGTTTATTTTCTCCTCTCATGAGTTGATAAAATTATAATCGTAGAATGATTTGATACGTTCATCGACGGCACGAGGAAATACTTCCTCAAAGGTGCCCATCGCTTTAAATTTCCCATCCAGAAGGACAGCCATTCGGTCGCCGGTCTGTTTGGCACAAGCCAAATCGTGGGTAATGACAATCGAAGTGGTTTTATACCTTTCCCGTACTTCATTGATCAGGTTATTGATATCCACGCAGGTGATTGGGTCCAAGCCAGCAGTAGGTTCATCGTAAAGCATGATCTCCGGATTTAGTATCAACGTTCTGGCCACACCAATTCGCTTCTTTTGGCCCCCTGATAATTCGGAAGGCATCTGATTGATAGTTTGTGGTAGTCCTACTGCATCCAAGAGCTCCTCAATTCTCATAGTAACCTCTTTTTTGGTAAGATTCTTCACATTCCTAACTAAAGGAAACTCCATGTTTTCTCTTACTGTCATGGAATCGTAAAGTGCGGAGTTTTGAAACGAAAACCCAATTTTCAGCCTGAGTGCGTTTAGGTCTTTGGTATTGAGCGTGGATACTTCCTTACCCAAGACATGCATGCTTCCACTGTCTTGCTTCAAAAGTCCCACCATAATTTTGATCAAAACAGATTTTCCAGTCCCTGACCTACCCAATACCACCAAATTTTCCTCACGGAATAAATCCAAATCCACCCCCTCTAGGACATCCAAGTCTCCAAAGGATTTATACAGATCCCGAACGATGACAACTTTTTCCCTAGTATCCATAGCTTACATTGCTCTGATTGCATTGACGATCTGAAGAGCTAGCAACTCTTCGATGAAGATCAAAAACATAGAAATAACCACTGCTGAATTGGCAGCACGTCCTACACCCTCAGTTCCTTTGGAAGAGTGATACCCCTTGTAGCATCCCACTATTCCGATCGTAAATCCGAACACAATAGATTTGATAACAGAAGAAAAGACATCAAGGAATGTAATCGCATCAAATACCTGCACAAAGAAGGTCGAAAGACTGACTAATTCTTTTCCATTTACATTGATAAACGATCCCATAAGCGCTACGAAATCGGTATACATCACTAAAATAGGAATCATGAACGTTGTCGCCAATACTCGTGTAACCACCAAAAATTTGAAAGGATTGGTTGCTGAAACTTCCATGGCATCAATTTGCTCAGTCACCTTCATAGATCCGATCTCCGCTCCAATGCTAGATCCTACCTTGCCTGCTGCAATGAGAGCTGTCACCAATGGCCCCATTGCCCTTACAATTGCAATGGCAATCAACGCAGGTAACCAAGAAGTCGCTCCAAATTCAGATAAAGATGGTCGTGATTGATTGGTAAACACAATCCCCACAATAAACCCCGTCAAGGAAATCAACGGAAGAGATTCAACACCTATTCTATAACATTGGTGAATTACTTCTCTGAATTCATAAGGAGGCAAAAAAACCTCCTGAAAGAACCTTCTTACAAAATTCCAAGCGTCCGCCAGTCCGGTAAAAAACTTATCAATTTTCTTCGAAAGCAGGGGCTTTCGATCGTCTGCTTGTCCTGCCATAGTTTAGTTCAGATGTTCCAAAATAAGGATTTTTATTAAAAGGCTTGGAGATTTTACCTCAAGCGGTCAGGATTTGAATAAGGTCGGAATCAGAAAGCGGTTTTTCATAGAAGCCCTGAATCCGTTTCTCTTTTTTAGCTTTTGTTCTATCGGCGGGGATGATAGAAGCCGTCACAATGAACAGCTTTCCTTCAAAGCCGGTTTTAAACAATTCTTCAATAAATAACCATCCACTCATTGATTCAAGATTAAGATCGGAAATGATGGTTTCTACCTCATTACTCTTCATGAATTCCAACAACGTCTCAGGTTCTTCAAAAAAATCCAACTGTATGTCTAATGCCAACTGAGTTGCTCTTTTTCTAAAAAGTATGTGCTGGATTTGGTCATCATCCAGTACTGCAATTTGTCTTTTCTTTATCTGAGTCATGCGACTTTTCTTCCTCTTACTGGGATCCTCTAGTGGGATCGAACTTGTGACATCAAAGAAACGAAAGAAAACCGAAAGCCGGATTTATCCATAGGTTTAAATTAATACATTCTAACTAGGATCCACCTCGGTTTTTGAATTTTTAGCCAAGTCTAATTTTTTTAGCTTAAACAAATTAAGTTTCGCTTAAAAGTATTTTAAAAATCTTTAAATCAATTAGTTATTTGTCATCATATGAAGCATAGGTTTCTACATTCAACGCTTATTTTCAAATGAATATTTACTCATTAGTCCAAATAAAAAAAGTCTAGCCTTCCCTGTTTTAATTCAAAAAACTCCAGATAAATGAAATTCACTTTCCGATAAAAATCAGGTATATCGATATATTGCCTATATGGAAATTGAAAATCAAAAAAGAAAAACCCGAAGTAGATTTATCCGATCTATAGTTTACCTAAGGGACCGATTTGATTTGGAAGAAGGCAAAGAAGACGAGTTGGAGACCATGGATTACATCTCCAAAAATGTCGAGTTTAAGGGAGCAAATCTCTGGATTTTAATCTTTGCGATCTTCGTCGCTTCCATTGGTTTGAACGTCAATTCTACGGCGGTCATCATAGGAGCGATGCTCATCTCCCCTCTCATGGGACCTATCATGGGGATTGGGTTAGCGGCAGGAATCAACGACTTTGATTTACTTAAGCGATCCTTTCGAAATCTGGGGGTCGCAGTCTTTATTTCCATCCTAACGTCCACACTATACTTTTACATTACACCTATCCATGATGCGCAGTCAGAACTTTTGGCCAGGACGGAACCCACGGTTTGGGATGTTTTGATCGCCTTGTTTGGAGGACTAGCCGGGATCATAGCAGGCTCAAGAAAAGAAAAGAGTAATGCTATTCCAGGTGTGGCCATTGCCACAGCGCTAATGCCACCACTTTGTACTGCTGGCTATGGACTCGCTTCAGGAAATCTACTTTACTTCTTTGGCGCTTTTTATTTGTTCTTCATCAACTCTGTCTTCATCAGCCTCTCTACTTATTTAATTGTGAGGTTTATGAAGTATCCTAAAAAGCAATTTCTTGACTCAAAAAAGGAAAAGCGAGTACAAACCTACATTACTCTTTTCTCCCTCCTGACGGTTATCCCAAGTGTTTACTTAGCTTATGGTATTGTAAAAAAATCGATTTGGAATCAGCAGGCACAAGATTTTGTAAGAGTTGAAATCCAATTTCCCCAAACCCAAATTTTGAACAGCGATTTCATCTATTCAAAAGATGAGAAAATCATCGAAGTAAGCCTGATTGGTAATCAGTTATCTGATGATGAAATAGCTATTTTGGAAAAGAAAATCAAGGACTTTGGATTGAATGACACTAAATTGATTATTAATCAAAGTGGAAATGGAACCGATATCAAAGTACTGACAAATGATATTTTGAAAACACTTTACGAACGAAATGAGGCTTTGATCAAGGACAAGGATGCTCGAATTGCCTTATTGGAAAAAGAACTGGCGGAGGATTCCGAAACAAGGATTTTAGGATTGGAAATTTCCGCTGAGGCACAAATAAATCATCCAGGTCTTCAAAAATTCAGTCTTGGGAGGACCATTTTCAAAGATTTAAAAACAAATAAGACAGATACCTTACTTGCTGTCTATGCAGACTTCCAACCTGCACCCTCTGCATCTGAAATCAAAAAATTCAAAGACTGGATGAAAGTCAGAACCAAATCTGACACCCTCGCCTTTCTCTTAAAATAACCTCCAATGACTATGAAACTGTGGATTGCTACCTTACTCGCTGCATTTAGTTTTTCTTTCGGTGTATCTGCCCAAAGCCAATATGACGAAGCCCTAGCCAAAAAATTAGGAGCAGATAATATCGGAATGAAAAAATACGTCATGGCTTTCCTCCTTAGAGGTGACCGAGTGGCAGAATATACCCCAGAACAACGGCAGGAAATCCAAGCCGGTCACATGGCTAACATTGGAAAAATGGCAGAGATGGGAAAACTGGTATTGGCCGGACCTTTCTTCGGAAATGATGACCTGCGTGGTATATACATCTTCGATGTGCAAAGCATTGACGAAGCTAAAGCCCTCACCGAAACTGACCCAGCCATCCAAGCCGGTGTACTCAAAATGGACTTGAAAGAGTGGTACGGTTCTGCTGCGCTCATGATGGTAAATGAGATTCATGGGAAGATCGCTAAAGGAAGTATTCAGTGATCAGTCCCAGTAGGCAGATCATCTGCATACTGATCACTGACCACTACCTACTGGAATCACCTCCCACAAATCTCCTTGTAAGCACAAAAAGTGCACTTTTTCTCGTCCTCCGTCTGGTCAAAAGGAACCTCTGGGTTGAAAATCTCAGCCAATAATCCGCTTAATCCGCTTTCAAACTCGGCGGCAAAATCCCGGTAATCAGAAATTTCCTCTTTGTCCATGACCAAAAATGGACTGAACTGAGGATTGTAGATTTCCTTGATATTGAAAATTCCCGGTTTCAAAGGAAGCTGATTAGCTCGGTGCTCGTATTGATAGAAGTAAGCATAGAGCAAGGTTTGCATGGCCGCCTTGTTTCGCTTGTCATCTTCCCGATCAAAAAGCGAAGCGATCGAACGCACAGTTTTGTTGTCTTTTCCTGTTTTGTAATCCAGCAATCGCACCACGCCGTCTTTGATATCCATTCGGTCGATCACGCCTTTGAGCGCGATTTCTACCCTACCCTGAGAAGTTTCTACGGGAATTCCAGCTTGGTACTCTTTCTCCAAACCAATCACTCGGAAAGGGCCATTCTTCTGATCGTAACTCAGGATTTCTTTCACATACTTGATAAAAACCTCCCGGGCGATAACCAACTGCCCGCTCAGCTCAAACTCCTCTCCTGCTTCCTTTTTGTAAAACTTGCGAATGGCCTTATCTACCGCTTCGGGCACCTGAGGCAGCAGGCGATCAATGGTATGCGAATCAATATCCCGATGGGACTTACCCTCTTCTACTTCATATAGGAATTCCAAAGCGCTGTGCAAAATCGTTCCAAACGTCATCGGATCGATCTCCGACACCACTTCCTCCTTTTCCTTCAAACCCGCCACATAGCGGAAATAGAAACTTAAACGACAATCCAAATACATGGAAAGCGCGGAAGCGGAAAAGCTTTTCGCATACGAATCTTCCTCCTCCTTTTTCACATAGCTGGCAAGCCGCTGCAAAATCTCAGGTGTCTTTTCCAAGGTGATCTCCTTACCTGGAGTCAATTGCACGGGAATCATCACGGTCTCAGGTTTGGGGACATGAAGCTCCGCCTGCATCTGCTGCACAAATCGGCTGACTTCATTGGCTTTCCCCTGATCAGCTGCTGTGGTGTAAATCAGGTGAACCTCTTCTGCCCGATGCAAGAGACGGTAAAAAGTATAGGCATAAATCGCGTCATTCTGCTCCTGAACCGGCAAACCAAAAGCTCGGCGAAGGTTAAACGGAATCATCGAATTGATTCCTCCTCCTGGAGGAAAGCTGCCCTCGTTCACATCACAGATGATCACACGGCGAAAGTCCAAGTTTCTCGACTCCAACACGCCCATGATCTGCAGACCCTGAAGCGGTTCTCCTTCGAAAGGCAATTTCAACTCCCTAAAAATCTGCCGAAACAACTTTAGCACAAAGTCCATCTTCAATCCCTTGTCCTGGTTAGTTTGGAAAACTTCCTTCAATCGATTCAGCTGTTTGAAAGCTTGATACAAATAGCTGCGCTGAATGACATCTTCTTTCAGTTCCTGCGCGAGGTATTGGATGATTTCTCCCAAATAATCAAAAAGATCCTGTGGCTCGACCTTTCGGAAAACCAGTTGAAACAAGGTGCCCTCTTTGGCCAAAACTTCTACTGGCACATCCAAGAGATTATCCAGCTTGATCTTTTCTGAGATTTCCTTGGCAAATTCCGAATCCGAGGCTTTCAGGTAAGAAAATGAAAGCAAGTCAATCACCGGCTTGTGGTAAAAGAACACCTGGCCATTTCTCCACTTCGCATAACGCTGCAAGTCCAAGACCGCATCCAAAAAGGCATAAATCGGCGCATTTCGCATGGGATAACCCATGGTCACGTTGAGTTTGGAAATCGTCTCAGGAAGCGTGTGAAGGACCGGAAAAAGCAATTGCTCATCAGGCAGGATGATCACCGTTTCTTCCAAGGCTTCCTCGGTACCCACTTTTTCCAAAAGTTTACCGACCAAGTTGGCCTGATTGGTTTTCAGCGGAATAGCATGGGTATGGATTAATGCGGCTTTTTGACTGATTTCAGCAGGGATTTCCTCAGGGAAAGTTTTTCCCAACACGGGATCTTTTTGGTAATCTCTGAAAAACAAACCCGCTTCCTGGAGTCGATCATCCAAGTAATAGGCATCCACATCCCAGAAAACCGCTGCGCCAAACTCCTTCACAAAATGCTTGATCAGCTTTTCCTCGGTCAGGGTAAAGGCATTAAAACCCACAAAGACCATATGCTTCTCAGGCTTTGTGATAAGGTTTGTATTTTCTGCCACCTGTCGGTATAATTGACCGGAATAGGCCAAACCCGCAGTTCGAAGCCTTCCCTGAAAGCCCTCATAGAGCTGGGCCAAAATCTGCCAAAATCTCAGGAATCGCTCTTGCTCGGATGCATTCTGCCGCTCAAAAGCCTTCCAAAACTGTGAAATCAACTCTTTTTGATCTTCGGAAAGAAAACTTAAATCAGATTCAAATTCCTTGATTTCGGCCAGATTGGTGTAAACGGTCTTGGCAGGAGCCAAAAACTGATCGAGGTCGTTGAAGTCTTTCAGGATCAATTCACCCCAGAAATAAAAGCGATCAAAGTCCTCCGGCTCGGTTTGAATCTGACGGTACAGCTCGTACAGTTCAAAGATCAATGACAGCTCATCGGCAGGTGTGTTCCCTGCCAATCGGTAAAACAGTTGCTCGATCGTGATCACCTCCGGCATCCAAACCGGCTCATCGATCAACTCTCCCATGTATCGGGTGAAAAACAAGCCCGCACGTCGGTTGGGAAGCACCACGGTGATTTCCTTCAGGTCTCGACCCGACTCAAGGATCTTTTGGGCGGTTTCTTTCAAAAATGGGTTCATACTTCCAAAATTTCAGTGGGTTCGAGATAGCACAAATAACCTTTGACTGGGAGTTGACTGAGTTTGGCGACCAAGTCCATGTATTCCTTGACTTGATTTAGATGGCTTTCCCGTTTTTCTCCTGTTTTAAAATCGATGACCAAGGCTTGATCTTTTCCGATCAGGATTCGGTCAGGACGCTTTTGCGCTCCTCCGGGAAGCAAAATTCCCTGTTCGGAAAGCGACTGGTAGGCCGAACCAAACCAATCCTGAATCTGATCCATGGCAAACAGCATTTCCAATTGCACCTTCACTTCCTCAGCCGTAGCCTCATCCCACCGTCCTTCGAAGGTAAACTCCCGAAGTAGTCGCAAGGCGTCCTCCAAGCTTTTGGAATCGGCCAAGAGTTCGTGGATAATCACACCTAGCTTTCGCTGATTTCTGGCCTGCAGACCGTCCTCGGAAAAGTCCCAGGCATAATTCCGCGTTTTGAGCTTTTCCTTCCAGTCCAAAATCTCCCAACGCAAACCCAAAGGTGCTTTTGGTTTTTGATCTTTCGGAGGGATTTTCCTCCCCCACTCTCCCCAATCGAAGGTCATCATTTCAGAATTCCAACCTTGATCAGATGGATCCGGGATATGAAAACCTGTGGAAAAGAGCGTGTAAAGCACATTACCGGTTTGGTTGAGTTTGACACCTTCTTTGCTTCTGGTAAAGTCCGAAAAGCCCCAAATCACTTCTTCTGCACGGGTAAATGCCACATAGAGCATATTTAGCGAGTCGAGGTAAGCGAGTCGAACTTCCTCTTGGTAGTAGTCTGAGAAGTGGGAGTTCTTGAGATCTTTTTGATGCGTAAGGGGAATCACGGTTTCCAAATTTCCCAACTGATACGGCGCCCAAATCACCGGAGCTTGCTGTCCGCTTGCCACAATTCCCCAGTCCAAAAACGGCATAATCACCACTTTGTACTGCAAGCCCTTAGACTTGTGAATCGTCAGGATACGCATGGCATCGTGATCCTCGGGGATTTTCACCGTTCGCTTGCCCTTATTGAGCTCCCACCAATCCAGGAAACCCATCAGATCGGCTCGATTCTTTTTCACAAAATCAAACACCGCCTCCTTGAATCCGGAGACATACGCCAAGTCCTGCTGCTTTTCGGTCAAACCCAAAAAGGCCAAACCTTCCTCCATCAGTTCCACCAAAGGAAGCTGCAGAAGCCTGTTTTCCATCGAAAGCAGTTGAGCCTCCTTTTCTTTAAGTTCGTCAGGCAGGCTGTGTTGGTAAAAGAGCGAATGACTGAGTTCGACCTCGTGAAGCAAGGCATAATAGTGCCAAAGTGTCTTCAGCGCGACTTTATCCGAGGGATTATTGAGGTAAGTGAAAAAGGCCAAGAGGCATTTGACCGCAATAGATTTGTCGATAAATAGGGATTCCTCTGAAAGCACATCAAAGCGATACCCCGAATCAGGATTTTCCCGATGGTAATTCATCAGGTGATCTGCAATTTCAGCTCCCTGAGCATTTTTCCGCACCAAAAAAGCAATGTCGCTTAATCCATAGCCCTGATCCTGCAGCTGCATCACCAAGCCGGGCAGTTTGGCCAAAACGGTTTCGTCCGCTTCATCTTCCTCTTTTTCTTCTTCCTCGGACGAACTTCTAGAGTTGCTTTTCTCGGTAAACTCTAGGTGAATTTTTCCCTGAAACTCCAGGTCTTTTTTCTTCTGAGGCACCTTCTGTGCGACTTCAAGAAAGGCATCATTCAGCAGATTTTGAGAATCCACTGCGAAATAGTCCTGCATACCGGATTGCATCAAGGCCGGCAATTGCTCAAAAAGTGCATTATTGAACTCAATGATCCCCGGTAGGCTTCGGAAGTTGGTATCCAAGTTTTTCACCGCAATCAAATCCTCTCGGATCTGTCGCTGAACTTCATTCAAAAGCAACTCCAGTTTGCCTCCTCGCCAGCGGTAAATGGACTGCTTCACATCGCCCACCAGCAAATTGGTATTTCCTGAGGCCAATGAGTTTTCCAGCAAAGGCCGAAAGCTTGACCACTGAAAATCGGAGGTATCCTGAAACTCATCGATGAGGAAGTGGCGGTACTGATTGCCAATTTTCTCATAGATAAAAGGCGCCTCGTTACCTTCCGTGATTTGCTTGAGAAAGTCATTGACATCCGAAATCAGGAGAATACTCTCCTCGTCTTTCAAATCCCGAAGTTCCAAAATCAAGTCTCGGAAAACCCCAAAAGCATTCAAATTACGCTGCAAAGCGGAGAGCGTATTCCAGTGAAGGACTTTTTCTGGCCAAGAAAAAAGAATGTCAATCAACCCGCCTTCAGCTGCAGAAATGATATTGGAGGCATTTTTCGCTCCTTTGGAAAACCAATTATTGGCATCCGGCAAATCCCGAAGCATGACTTCTGTGAGTTCGGGAAAAGGAAATTTTGGATCTCCCAATCGGGAAAATCGCAAAGCAAAACTTCTCGATCCTCCTTTGAAATCCGTCCAATCCAAACCAAACTGAGCCCGAATCGACTCCGCTTTTGCTCTCATTTCTTCTGCCTCAGCGATCAGTTTTCGACGCTCAGCATGCAACTGCTTTCGGAATTCTCCCAAAAAACCTTCCTGAGCCACGCTTTCCTGAAAGACTGATCGAAAAGCCTTAAATCGCTCCTGAAAAATCTCCCGACCCAAACCTTTGATGCCGTTTCGGATATCCCAGGTTTTTCCATCTTCGATCTGTTCCTCGGCATAGCCAATCAGCCATGCCCGAAGATTTTTATCCTGAGCCACCTTCTCCACGATCCGATCCACCAATCGCTCTAAGACCGAATCGGTATCCATCTCCAAGTCAAACTTGGCCTGCAAGTCCATTTCCCTCGCGAAGGATCGAATCACTTTCTGGAAAAAAGAGTCAATCGTACTCACCGAAAAATACCCGTACCCGTGAAGAATGCTCAAAAGCGTCTCTCGGGCCCTGCTTTGAAGTTGCTTTTCATCCAACTTTAGATGTTTCATCAACTCCTCATCCAAAAATTCCCCCTGCTTCACCCCATGACTCAGTCGCTCAAGGACTTCCAAAATCCGCTCCTTCATCTCAGCCGTGGCCTTATTGGTGAAGGTCACAGCCAAAATCTGCTTAAAGCCCGACCTTGGATTTTGCAAAGCCAACTTGAGGTATTCCAGCGTGAGCGTGTAGGTCTTACCCGAGCCTGCTGAGGATTTGTAGATGATGAAGGGTTTCTGGTTCATGTGTCAAAAAGTAACAGGTCGAAGATAGGAAAGCAGGACCTTTTTCCCACAGCCAAAAAATCACTTTGACGATTATTGTCAGGAATCGACTGCGTAAAACCAATTGGAATTCCATGGCTTTTTGTTCATTTTCAAACTCCCGAAACAGATAACCTCATGAAGAAATACCTGATTCTAGTGCTCTTGCTGATTTTTTCTTTACCCAATTTTGCCAAGGAAGGCTACGAACTTTGGCTCGACTACCGCCCGATCGAAAATTCAATTATACGCTCGGAAACAGACCGGCTTTTCTCAGGCATCTTCTTTTTCGGGAAAAATCCCACCTACGAGGCTATCCAAAAAGAGCTTCAACTCGCTGCTCCCAAAATGACTGGAAAAGCGCCTATTTTCTCCACCGAGCGACTGAACCAAACCCAGGTTTGGCTCGGAACGCGGGAGGAATTGGCTCAGGTTTTTGTACTTCAGGATCAGGTCACGATCCGAAATCTGGGAGAAGATGGTTACTGGATGGGGCCGGTGGTTTTTCAGGGAAAGACTTACTTTACGATTGTGGGCAATCGGCCTGTAGGAGTCCTTTATGGAGTTTTTGACTGGCTCAAAAGCCTGCAAAGCGGAAGTTTTGACTTGAATAAAGTAAAAATGGAAAGCCCGAAAATCCAGCTTCGCATGCTCAACCATTGGGACAATCTGGACCGAACGGTAGAGCGAGGCTATGCGGGTTTTTCGATTTGGGACTGGCACCGGCTGCCTGGCTACATCGATCCTCGCTACATTGACTATGCCCGTGCCAATGCCAGTATTGGAATCAACGCTGTCTCATTGACTAATGTCAATGCCAATGCTCGGATTTTGACTACGGACTTTATGAAAAAGGCCAAAGTGCTGGCCGATATCTTCCGACCCTACGGCATCAAAGTTTTTCTAACGGCCCGTTTCTCCGCTCCCATCGAAATCGGAGGACTCAAAACTGCCGATCCGCTCGATCCGGAGGTGATTGCTTTTTGGAAAAAGAAGACCGACGAAATGTATCAACACATTCCCGACTTTGGGGGATACCTCGTCAAAGCCAATTCCGAAGGACAGCCCGGGCCGCATGAATACAAGCGAACGCATGCCGAAGGTGCCAATATGCTTGCCGATGCTTTGGCCCCGCATGGCGGAGTGCTGATCTGGAGAGCTTTTGTTTATTCTCACGAAATTGACGAAGACAGGCACAAGCAAGCCAACCTAGAATTTGTGCCGCTAGATGGAAAATTTCGTGAGAATGTAATCATTCAGGTCAAAAATGGGGCGATTGACTTCCAGCCAAGAGAGCCTTTCCACCCACTTTTTGGGGCAGTAAAGCAAACCAATCTGGGAGTTGAGTTTCAAATCACGCAAGAATACCTCGGTCAGGCCACCCAACTCGTTTACCTTTCCCCGATGTGGGAAGAAGTGCTGCGAAGCAAAACCTTCCGTCCTACACCAAACTCTACCGTGGCTGGAATTGTGGACGGTTCGGACTCCGGTCAAAAACTCACCCTCATGGCCGGCGTGTCCAATATCGGCACGGACCGCAATTGGACGGGGCATCTCTTTGGCCAGGCCAACTGGTATGCTTTTGGGCGATTGGCTTGGGATCCATACTTGAGTTCGGGGCAGATCGCTGAGGAATGGACCAAACTCACTTTCGGTCAAATCCCTGAAAATTTGGTCAAAATCAAAGAAATCATGCTCAATTCCCACGAAGCAGCTGTTACCTACATGACTCCGCTTGGCTTGCATCACATCATGGGTTGGGATCATCACTACGGCCCGGGACCTTGGGTGACCGGGGGAAGAGCGGATTGGACTGCACTATATTATCACCGTGCGGATAGTTTGGGAATTGGTTTTGACCGCACTTTTACGGGAAGCAAAGCTTTGGAACAATACGCTCCGGAGATCATCCAGGCTTGGTCCGACTCGGAACAGATTCCTGAGAAATACCTGCTTTGGTTTCATCACCTGCCTTGGGACTACACCATGAAATCTGGAAAAACACTTTGGGAAGAAATCGGGCTTCACTACGATAGAGGGGTAAAAAGTGCCAGAACTATGAAAGCTACTTGGAAAAGCCTCGATGGTGCGATCGATCCAGAGCAATATTCCCATGTGAGTCAATTACTTGAAATCCAAGTTCAAGAAGCCGAATGGTGGAGAAATGCCTGTTTGCTGTATTTTCAATCCATATCCAAAAGACCATTTCCAAGCGAAATCGAACAGCCCGAGGGAGATCTGGAGTATTACAAAAGCCTGAGATTTCCCACTGCGCCGGGGATTCGGCCGAGGTGGTAAAAGAAAAAATCCTGCTTCCGGAGAAGCAGGATAACAGGTCTGATGTTATGTATTTCAGCCGAAGGCTGTATTTCTATGTATTTCAACCGTATTTCTAAGCTAAACATCAATTGAAACCTTCGAGGTATTGAAAACCTCAAAGGATTAATGCTTCCCAAAGTATCTCCACAGGATGCTTGGCTTTGCGACCCGTACCATCGGCAATTTGATGACGGCAAGAAGTACCCGGCGCAGCGATGACGGTATCTGCCTCGGCCTTTCTCACTGCTGGAAATAACACCAACTCCCCTACCTGTTGGGACAATTCAAAGTGCTCTGCCTCATAACCAAAGCTTCCAGCCATTCCGCAGCAACCACTTGGGATCGTTTCCACCGTGTAGTTGGCAGGAAGTGAAAGTATTTTTTGCGTCCAAGTCAAGGAGGAAAGCGCCTTCTGATGGCAATGCCCATGCAGCTTGATCTTTTGGGATTTGGAGGTGAAAGACTCAGCTTTAATATTTCCGGCAGCTACTTCCTGTCCGAGAAACTCGTCGATAAACTTGACATGAAACTTGAGTTTCTTTGCCGCAGGCACCAAATCCGGACTAACAATTCGTGGGTATTCATCCCGGAAACTCAAAATCGCGGAAGGCTCCAAACCAATCAATGGGGTATTTCCATCAATCAATTTTTCGAACGTGCGGACGTTGGCTTCTGCATGATTTTTGGCTTTCTGCAACAATCCTTTTGAAAGTGCCGATCGCCCGCTTTCCTGGTGATCTACGATTTTCACTTCATAGCCGAGTTTCTTCAATAGAGAAATCGCCTTGATACCGATTTGGGTATCGTTATGGTTGGTGAATTCATCGACGAAAAAGTACACAGACTTGATCGTTTGGGCAGTTCCTGGAAGAGAAGCATAGTTCTTTTTGTACCACTTTCTCAGACTGATCGGGCTGATTTCTGGCAGATTTCGGCTTGGGGCTACGTTCAAGATGGATTTCATCAAGCCACCAGTCAGGGAATTACTGAGAAAGAAATTAGCGATTCCGGGCACTTTGGCTCCCAATTCATTCAGCTCATTGATGTAAGCAAAAGCTTTGGAGCGAAGCGGAACCCCGTTGGTTTTTTGGTATTGGTAGAGAAACTCCGCCTTCATGCTCGCCATATCTACTCCTGAAGGACACTCCGCCGTACATCCTTTGCAACTCAGACAAAGATCCAAGGCTTCTTTGATCTCGGGATGGTCGAAGGCATTCTCCTTTTTATCCAAAGTCAAAAACTCACGAAGGGTATTTGCTCTACCACGAACGGTATCACGTTCGTTCCGAGTAGCCATAAAGCTCGGACACATCGTCCCGCCCGAACCCGGAAGCTTGCGACAGTCTCCTGAGCCGTTACATTTCTCTGCTAAACGAAGAATACCCCCGTCTGCTGAGTAATCAAAAACCGTCTCATGCTCCGGAGTGACCATTCCCGGCTCGTAGCGCAGGAACTTATTCATCGGCGCAGCATCCACAATTTTACCGGGATTGAAGATGTTTTTCGGATCCCAGGTGTATTTGATTCGGCGGAAAAGTTCGTAATTCTTTTCCCCAACCATCAGCGGAATAAAAGCCGCGCGTACTCGTCCATCCCCATGTTCACCGGAAAGCGAACCCTGGTATTTCTTCACCAACTTGGCCGATGCAAGAGAAATCTGATAAAACTCCTCTACATCCTCGGCCTTTTTCAAATCCAAAATCGGTCTCATGTGGATCTCTCCTGCACCTGCATGGGCATAGTGAACCGGATTTTGGTTGAATCCTTTCAGAATCTCATCCAACTCGTCGATGTAATCCGCCAAGTCCTCGATATCCACAGCAGTATCTTCAATACATGCTACAGCCTTGGGGTCGCCAGGAATGTTGCCCAAGAGTCCCAAACCAGCTGCACGAAGTGCCCAAGCAGAGGCCACTCGGGCAGGCTCAATGATCGGGTAGGCATAGCCATAGCCACCTGCTTTCAGGTCGTCTACAAGCGCCTCCCCTTTGGCCATGGTTTCTTCCAGTGTTTTTCCACGAAACTCGATCATCAAAATCGCCTTAGGATCACCCTCGACGAAATAGCGGTTTTTGGAGTATTCGATACTTTCCTTGGTACAGTCCAAGATGATTTTATCCATCAGTTCCACCGCAGTCGCAGGATGCTTCATGGCGACCTGAGCGGATTTCATGCTTTCGTGGATACTTTCAAAATGCGCCGCTACTACGATTTCCACTGGATCTGGAAGCGGATCGAGGCTGATTTTGATTTCGGTGGTGAAAGCCAAAGTTCCCTCCGAACCCGCCAACAACTTACAGAAGTTGAATTTTTCCTTTCCTTCAAATAGTTCGGCCTTTAGCAATTCATCCACCGCATAGCCGGTATTGCGTCGGTGTATGGACTTTTTAGGAAACTGGGTGTGGATTTCTTCCCTGATTTCAGGGTTATTGAGTTCGTCGAAAATCTGCCGGTAAATCGTTCCTTCGAGGTCTTTTTGCCCACACTTCCGGTCAAAATCGTCTTGGGAGATCTCTCCAAAAACCACCTTTTTCCCGTCACTGAGAATTGTATTCAAGGAAATAACCTTGTCCCGAGTGACACCATAAACGATGGAAGTTGTCCCAGAGGAATTATTTCCCACCATGCCACCGATCATCGCCCGGTTGGCAGTGGAAGTGATGGGGCTGAAAAATAGACCATGAGGCTTGAGGTAACGGTTCAGCTCATCTCGAACGACTCCAGGTTGTACCCGAACCCAACGTTCTTCTTTGTTGAATTCAAGGATTTGGGTGAAATGCTTGGAGACATCGACGACTATGCCGTTTCCCACGCATTGTCCGGCGAGGGAAGTACCTGCAGTCCGGGGAATCAACGACGTGCCGTGCTCGGTAGCAAAGTGAATGAGTTTTTGGATATCCGACTCGGACTTGGGAAAAGCGACTGCTAGAGGCATCTCCCGATAGACAGATGCATCGGTGGCGTACAGGGTCCGGATGAGTCGGTCAAACTGCAAACTACCCTCCAGTTGGGTGGCCAGTTTTTCTAAATGAGGTACTAGGTTAGGTTGGTTTGAAAGCATGGTCAAAAATAGCTTTCTGGATAGATTAAAGAAATGAAATGATCAATTATCCATGAACAAACTCAATGGTCAATTATCAATGACCAAACTCAATGATCAAGTATGCCAAACCCTTGATAATTGATCATTGAAAATTGAGTTTGAAAATTCCATCCTTCCCGCTTTTCTTTGTCCAAAACCTAAGTCCTAATGTTCTTCTACCTTTCCCAGTTTTTGAGTTTTTTGGCGATGCCGCTTACTATTGTATTGATCCTGATTCTATCAGGGACAATTTTTATAAAGAGAAAATGGGGTAAAAAGTTGCTGTGGGCAGGTGTTGGACTTCTACTCTTTTTCACCAATCCTTTCCTTTCCAATTTAGCTTTATTGGCTTGGGAGCCTGATTTCAAGTCTTTCGAAGAAATAGAAAATCACGAAATCGGCATTGTCCTCACCGGAGTTACCAACCTGAGCAAAACTGCCTATGACCGCACCTTTTTCAACAAAGGAGCAGACCGGATCACCCATGCATTACAACTTTATCGTATGGGCAAAATTAAAAAGATCCTGATCACAGGAGGCACGGGCCTGAATCCAGTCAATCCTCAATCCGAAGCAGAAGTGTTGAAGCGATTTTTACGGATGACTGGAGTGCCGGAATCGGACATACTCATCGAGGATCAAAGTAAAAACACGGCCCAAAATGCACAGTTTACACGTGATTTTTTGGAGAAAAACGGAATATCCACTTCTCAGGAATTTGTGCTGATCACTTCTGCTTTTCACATGACTCGAGCCAAAGGCTGCTTTGATAAAGTGGGGCTGAATACAGTGACTTTTCCCGTGGATTATTATTCCCACGAAGTCAAATACGATATTCCTGCCTTGATTTTCCCCGATGCTGATTCCATTTCCTATTGGCACAAGCTAGTCAAAGAGTGGATCGGAATTTTGATTTACAACCTAGTGGGGTATATGTAAAATTCTTCAGAACTGGCAGGTTTTTGAAACCTGGCAGGTCTTTCTAGTAGCACCATACTACACCAAAAGCGTAGCCTGAATCGAATCCCTAAGCTTGGGTTCTACCTTTACCTCCTCCGCAAATTCATTCCATCGCTTCACCGCTTTTCTGACCCGATCGATCTTCTCCTCCGGCTTTTTGATATTCATCTTCCGGGCAACTTCCAAAAAATCATCGTCAGTGATTCCTTCTCTTTTTCCATTGACTTGAAGGGATTGGCTGCTGACCCACAAGCTTCCCGGTCGATAGGCATGGCAAATGTCATAAGCGGGGGAAAGGGTCCACTTTCCGCTCTGATCCATCAGGAAAGCAAAGTTTTTGGTATGATCGTCACAATTGCGCGCAAGCACATTGAAGACCATTCTGATGAACATCTGTTCTGCTTCCGGGTACGACAATCTCAGCATCCGCATCGTCTCAAACACTTGTTCGTAGCTATACACTCCCACTTGATTGAAATCAAAATGACGCATTCCGCAGAGACTTTGCATGTGGATTTTGTCACCGGCATCCGTACGGTCAAAGCGCTTGGTCATAAAGTGCGCCCGGCCATTCTCCTCCAAAATCCGGGATTCATTCATTTCAATTCCTGCCTCAAGTGCCATCAGGTAATAGGCCATTTCCACCCGGCCGTAGCCTAACGATGCCCCAAATTGACTGTCCATGACCCCGTCAAACTTGATCAGCCAGTAAGAAAAACCTGTAGGAGCTTTGACCTGACCGCTTTTTACTTCTCCGGTTTCGGGGTTAAAAGCGATCACTGCCTTAGCCCGAGCACCACCCGCGGAAGTTCCTATTTTCAGGATATCAGCCAAGGCAGATTCTTCTTCCTTAGATAGATCGGTTTGGAAGCTTTCCCGAGTGTTCAGGATTTTATTGGCAATCGCTACCAAACTGTCCAGCTCCAAAGTGCTTGAAGTGCCGGTCTCGGAACGGAGCGAAGGCTTGATCTCGAGCGCTCCCACTCCACGCTTCCCTATAAAACAAAGCAACTCCACAGGGTTCAGACTATCCGTAGGGCGACCGTTTTGAACCAGCCAGGTATTGATCAATTGATTGCCGTATTTGTCAGGAAGCATATCGGCTAAAAGTCCGGGAAGGCCCTTGAAGGTATCGAAGGCATCATTTCGCCCGCGTCGGATCTCCGGAAAGGTATACAGTCGTTTCCCTTGTCTCAAAGGCATGGTGACAGGCGCAATATCCCATCCAGAGCGCAAGAAGTCCTGATCAAACTCAAAGCTTGCCAACTGCTGCGCCTCATCCCAAAGGATCGCTCCAGCCAGCCGATCCCAAAGCCAAACTTCTGCTGCGACTACCATTCTGAAGGGGGAGGCTCAGCTGCTATATCCATTTTACGAACTCGCTGCCGCTGATATTTCTTTTGGAGCTTGATGTACTCTAAGGGGCTGATCTGCTGACGGACCTCAAAAGCCTCCAACAACTGCAGCTCATCCAAAACACGAAGCGCCTGAATCAAGGTCAGCAAATGGACCTTTTCGCCACGCTCAAGCAGGCTGAGGGTAGATCGGCTCATCCCCGCCTCCGTAGCCATCTCGTCCTGAGTCTTATTGAGGGTCATCCGCTTCTTTTTGATGAAGTCCCCAATCATCCGGAGAATAGCCATATCTGAAAGCTGTGCAATATCCATGACTTAAATATCATTCTTTAAATCCAAATTTACAATTTTATGAATGAAATATCAATCAAAAAATAAGAATAAAGATGATAAACGTAAGACGCTAGACATTAGAATCAAGACTTGCCGATATCCAATATTAAATAATACATGAATTATCATTCAATATGATAAAAAAATTAATTACAGAATGAAATTTCATTCATTAAAAATAGAGTTCAGCTATTTATAGATCCAAAAGTCTAACGTCTTATGTCTTGATTCTTGTGTCTTGGCTCTAGCTATTTGATACCAGATACACGACACTAAAATCTTCTGCTCCACTTCCACTCCCAGTTCCAGCCTTTCTCCTCCAGCAAAATCGGATGATAGGCCATCGCAGCCTTTGCCGTAGGCGCATCAAAAAATCGCTGGTCATCAGTCAAAATCGCCCGCTGATTCCCTTCCAAATCGGTAAAGATCAAATCCATCACCGCAGAAGGAATTTCTTTTGAAAAACCACTATCTGACTTCAGAAGTTGATTTTTCAAACTCCAGTCCAACTCAAAACCAGGCACTTTCACTTCGGGGGGAGGGATTTCTCGGACTTTACTTTGCACTTTCACCCAAGCCAAAAACTCTCTCAGTAAGTCCAAACCCGGATTGGCAAGCTGACCTGGGCGGAAGTCCTCCGGTTCGATGGAAGAAATCACATGAAGTATTTTCCTTGCCCGCGTGATCGCCACATTCAGCCGGTTTTCAGCACCCGACTTGCTCAAGAGACCAAAATTCGTCACCAGCTTTCCCTCCCGATTGGGAGCATAGCCCAAAGACAAAATCACCTGATCGAATTCATCTCCCTGCACATTTTCGATATTGCGGACTTTGATCGAAGCATCTTGAAAGCCAGCTTTCCATAATTCTTCCCGAATCAACTCCATCTGGAAATAATTACCTGTAACAATCCCGATAGAGTCCTGAGGAGCTTCTTTTCGAATAAGCTCAACTCGATTCAAGACGGCATCGGCTTCCATTCGATTGATCTGATTTTCCCAGATCCCTTCGGTTTTTTCCCAGGAAAAGGGAGTTTTGCTCACCTTGACTGTCTCGTAATCCGGCAAAGTTTCCAGTCGATTTCCATAAAAATGGAAATTGGAAAAGTGAATCAATCCTGGATCAGCAGATCTGTAATGTCCTCTCAATTGCAGATTTTCAAAGAAATGAGCTGCCAACTCCAATAAAGACTCGGCTTCATATTCCATGCCCTCTTCCTCACTTTCCCATTTCACCTGATAAAAATCCGAAGGTCGAAGTTGCTTGGAGTCTCCGGCGACAACGACCTGCTTTCCTCTCAGCATCGCAGGGAAACCACGTTCCACAGGACATTGAGAAGCCTCGTCGAAAATCACCAAATCAAACACCTGATCCGTCGGAAAAACCGCTGAGACCGTCTCCGGACTGCCCAACCAGCAGGGAAGAACCCGAAAAACCTCTTCGCCTAATTCGGCAATCAGCTTACGGATGGGCCATTTTTGGCGCTTTTTGCTCACTTGATGAAGCAAATCCCGATAGGTCAGCCGATTGCCCAAGCGGTTGTATTCCAAATGCTCGGCCACTTGCTCACGAAGCCGAAGCAAAGCTAAATGGCTGGCATTTTTTCGCTTATCGAGGATGGCATTTTTGAGTTCGACCATTTCATGACTGAGACGCAGGGAACCCAATTCACACATGACCGGATGCTGCCGCTCGATCTCCCCGATCCATGCCAGTCTCCAACCATTCCAAAAAGCTTCAATAAGTTGATCCAGATTTATTTCGAAAAAATCCTCTACTAACCGCTCACCCAAATCCCGGAATTTCCATCCCTCTAAAAACTGATCAAATCCTTTCAGTTCGGCAAAAACGGAGGGCCAGTTCAGCGGATTTTCTGGAAAAACGGCTTCCAAACCCTTTTCCATCAGTTCTAAAAACTGCGCTTCATTTAACCAAAGTCGAGACGAAACCAAGTGGGAGAACAAGTCTTCAGACCAAATTCGAATCTGATCCAATGCAGCCCCAAACTCTGAATAGGAAAGCTTTTTCCAATCCAATAATTCTTGAATTTCCGGAACTGCCTCCCAATGCGCTTTCCAAGTGAAAAGCTGATCCACCTCAATTAAATCTTCGGCAAATTGTCCGCTTAACTTGACGTAAGTAGAAACTGGTAATCCTTCCAATTGTGCTTGAAGGTGGAGTTTTGATTGACATTCCAGCTGAAGATCAAGCAGATTTTGGGTAGTGAAAGCTAAGCCATTTTGGTTCAGAGTCTGAAAAGCCAAGGGAAATTTGGCCTTTGAAAATTTGGCCTGAAGCTTTCCAAAAAAGCTTTGCGAAAGCGGAATCAAAGCTTCCAATTCCTTGCTCAAGCTCTCCAAATCCGAACCCAATTCAAACTTCCAGCCTTGAGATGTCTCGATAGCCTGAATCAGAAACTTTCGGATCTTGGTCAGCGCTTTTTGTTCCTTGGGTTGAAAAATGAAGTTGATATCTTTCTCAGGATTGGAAACCTTCGAAATTGAAAATTGAAGCTTTTTAACTTTTTCCAAAAAAACCCGATCAGACCAAATAGCTTTCAAAAACGGCTTTGAATTCTCACCATAAAGGAATTGGGGAAGCTGCTTTCGATGATTTTCCAAATCAATTAAAGACGCAGAAATCTGTGCGAAATCCGAGGGCTGAATCCCAGAAAATGATACTCGCTTTTCCCAAAAGCTTCCCACAAACCTGTTCTGATACCCTGAAAAAATCCTTAAATCCTGTTCAAATCCTTTTGCATGCTCAACATCCAACTGGATCAATTTGGGGTTGGAGAAAGCAGGTTGATTCAAATTCGCTTGAAGATAAAGGGCTTTTATAGGAATTCCTGCGAGCTTTTCATCGAAGAGAGCTGTTCGCAACTCTTCAAACTTTCCAGAAAGCCTCGAAATGGTTTTAGAAAGCAGACTAAGCTCCCGCTCCAATTGAATTGCATCGATTCCACGGTTTTGGCTTTGGTACTCCTCCACCGATTCGATCTGGCTTTTGATTTTTCCAAAAAGGTTTTTCTGATCTGCTCGGAAATCATGAACCAAGCCCAAAAATTGACCAAAACCCGCTTTCTTCAATCGCTCAAATACCACATCCAAGGCGGCTCGCTTTTGGGAAACCACCAATACCTTTTTGCCACGGGCGATATAATCCGAAACCAGATTGGCAATCAATTGAGACTTTCCCGTCCCGGGAGGGCCTTGGATCACCAAGCTTTTCCCTTGACGAACTTTGATCAACGCACTTTCCTGAGAAGCATCGAGGGGAAAAACGGGAAACAGGTTCTCCTCTCGAATCTTTGTTTCTCTCTTCTCAGAAAGAAAAAGATGCTGAAACAGATCCTCCAAGGAACTTTCGGAATGGTCCTGAATCAATTGCTCATAATCAGAAAACAAAAAACTCCCCTTTTGGGCAAATTGGCCTAAAACAGCGTATGGCTTTAGAATGACTTTTCCTTCAGAAAATCGCTCCTGATCGAGTGAAATCTGGGAATTGGGAAAGGGTAGAATCTGATTCTCCAGCAGATTAGATTGAACCTGAATGGCGAAGAATTCTTGAATTAGCTTGACTAAGGCCGTCCGAAATTCAATTGAATCTTTTGGTAGATTTTCCAGGAGTTCATCGGAAAAGGTTTCCGGCATATTCTGCCCAGTGGCATGCCTCCAAGCCAGGAGAAAAGCCGGATTCCACTGCCAATTCTCCTCAGAAACCAAGGTCCAAACTCCATTATCCTTGTGGAGTTGAACCGGTTTCAAGAGCATGGGACTACGAATCAGCTGACCATTGATCAGCTTTCCTTCAGCAAATAGCCAAGCTAGATACAGACTTTGCTCACCGGTTTCTTCCTGAGTCAATTGATCCCGAAAAGCCATTCGGGAAAGTGCTTTGGACACTTGATTGGCATCCCCTGACCTTGGATCGAGTTCAGGGGACAGCGGGATTTTCTTTTTGTCTTCGATTGACTTTCGAAGAATCTCAAAGGCGGGATCTCCGGTCAAAAAATCAAACTCCCAAACATCCAACATTCCCATTCCCTCCAATTTCGGCAGGTACAAAGACCTGTTTTTGGCAGACAGATCGGTAAGCCGATTCAGATAGGTTTGGAAGATGGGTTCGGGCATTTATTTAAAAGGCGAGTCTTTTTCTTTGGCCATCTGATTATAGACAATTCCGTCGAGAATTCCCGGCATCCATTTGTTCAGAAACACGGCCAACCTACCCTGAGACGTCAATACAATATCCCGCTTTCGCTTCAGGGTAGCTTTCAAAATATGCTCTGCAACTTCCTCTGAAGTCATCATCTTGGACTCGTCACGTGGAGATTCGCCTTGAGATGAACCGTCAGCCGTGAGTGCAGAATTCCGGATATTAGAAGAGGTAAAACCAGGCGCAACGACCAAAACATGAACTCCCTTTTTCATGACTTCGGTTCGAAGGGACTCGAAAAAGCCGTTCATCGCATACTTACTTGCCGTGTAAGCCGTGCGGGCAGGCGTGCCCCGATAGCCATTGATGGAGGAAATGCCAATGATGGAACCTCTGGATTCCAAAATCGAAGGAAGGCAAAACTTGGTGGCATAGACTGTCCCCCAAAAATTGGTATCCATGACCTTACGGAATACCTCCAAATCCAAGTCCTGAAACAGCGCCCTCATGGAAATCCCAGCATTGTTGATCAGGATATCGATTCGACCATAATGAGCAAGTGTTTCGGAAGCCATTCGTTGGTTGTCCGCTTCCGAACCAGCGTCTGCAAGAATGGAAAGCACTTCAATATCTTGCGACCGGAGTTTAAGTGCAGTTTGTTCCAGCTTTTGGGGATTGCGTCCTGTGATAACGATTTTGGCACCTTGCCGACCAAATACCTCCGCACAAGCTTCGCCAATTCCCGAGGTAGCACCGGTGATGATGACGACTTTGTCTTTGAAAATCATGGGTAAAATTTCGGGTAAAGATAGGGATTAGAGAGGAATGGTAAATTCATTTTAGAGGATAGAACCATGCTAAAATGACAATGGCACAATTCACCCTTTTCTGCTACAAGTTCTTAACTTGGTCTGAACCATTTAGAAAATTAAGGTCATTAAGGTCCTTTTAAATCAAACCTTTAAGGTGAATTTTGAAGGTCTTAGTGGTCTATTAAAATTCTTAATTCTCTTAATTACCTCAATGGTTTTTCAAAACTGTGATGAAATCCAAGGGTTCAATACATTCTCTAATCGCAAATAAAAAAGGCAGGAAAATTTAACGCTTTTTTGAGTAAGACTTTCGAGGTTTAAAAACCTCAAAGGTCTTCTGCCCCATTTTCCCTAATTTTGCGCCCATGTCGAGAAAAATGAAAAATAAGGTCATCACCAATCTGCTGATCGAGCGCATCGCCTCCGAAGGAAAATGTGTCGGACATCATGAAGGCAAGGTGGTGTTTGTCTCCAACGTAGCGCCGGGAGATGTGGTGGATGTGCGGATTACCAAAGGAAAAAGCTCCTTTATGGAGGGCGAGGCCATCCGGTTTCACGAATATTCCAAGGATCGAATCGAACCTTTTTGCTCCCATTTTGGCACCTGCGGAGGCTGCAAATGGCAGCACATCAACTACGACCTGCAGAAAACCTACAAGCGACAGCAAGTTTTGGATCAATTTCAGCGGATCGCCAAAGTACCGATTCCTGAAGTTTTGCCAATTCTGGGTTCGGTCCAAACCCAATACTACCGCAACAAGCTCGACTTTACCTTTTCCAATTCCCGCTGGTTGACCCGGGAAGAAATCAACTCCGGTCAGGAGTTTGAGCGAAATGCCTTGGGCTTCCATATTCCCAAGATGTTTGACAAAATCATCGACATCGAGCATTGCTACCTGCAAGGCGGAATTTCCAATGCCGTGCGAAATGCACTTCGCGAATTTGCCCGTAGCAATAACCTCAGCTTTTACGATATCCGAAATCAGGTTGGTCTACTTCGTAACCTGATCATTCGAACAACGAGCACCGGACAGACCATGGTGATTGTTCAGTTTGGAGAAAATGACCCTGAGTCAATCCAATTGGTGATGGAGTTTTTGAAAGGTCGTTTCCTGGAAATCACCTCCTTACTTTACGTCATCAATACCAAGGGCAACGAAACCTTCCATGACTTGGAGTTGGTAACTTTTGCAGGTCTTCCTTACATCGAGGAGGAAATGGAAGGATTGAAGTTCCGCATCGGTCCAAAATCCTTCTATCAAACCAACTCCGAACAGGCTTATGAACTCTACAAAGTAGCCCGGGATTTTGCCCAGCTGAAAGGCGATGAAGTAGTCTATGACCTTTACACCGGCACTGGCACGATTGCCAACTTTGTGGCCAAGCAAGCTAGGCAAGTAATCGGGGTAGAATATGTCGAGGCCGCCATCGAAGATGCAAAGCTCAACTCCCAAATCAACGGCATTGAAAATACCCTTTTCTATGCCGGTGACATGAAGGATATTTTGAACGATGAGTTCATCTCCAGGCATGCCAAACCGGATGTGATCATCACCGATCCGCCCCGCGCTGGCATGGATGAAAAGGTGGTGCAGATGCTCCTTCGACTCGAGGCTCCGACCATCGTCTATGTCTCGTGCAACCCCGCCACCCAAGCGCGTGACTTAGCACTTTTGGGAGAAAAATACCGAGTGGAAAAAGTGCAGCCAGTGGACATGTTTCCACAAACTTACCATGTAGAAAATGTCGTACGATTAACTCTCAATTCATGATCTCAGATTTCAACGATCCCGAACTCAACGGAAAGTATCTCGGCACGATCACGAGTGACTTTGTCAAGATCTGTGATGTACTCAAAGAAGCCTCTTACCAGGTGCGCTCCAGAGGATTTTCGGACTATCCGATATTCCCAATTTCAAAGGACATGCAACCCATTGGAAAGATCTTTATTGGCAAGGCTGAAAAGGATCTGGACTGGAATTATTTCATCACCTACGTAGATGAATTTGTCCAGCGCAAGCTCATCGCTGAGGAGGCTTTGGAAGAGTTTAAAAAGGCCTACAAAGATCCCGACGAGTTCTGCTGCCTCTTCGTCATGGACGGAGCATTTACGAGCTTTGTTTACATTCCATATCCGAATGATTGATTGCAAAAAAGGCTTTAGCATCGAGTTAGCTAAAGCCTTTTTAATTATTGCTAATCAATTCTTTATATTCCATTACTTTTAGATCAGTTTGAAGCAAATAATCCTACTTTTTCATAATCAAGCTAAAAGCGATTACATTAGCCAAGCATCTCAAAACCTAAACCCTTGACTTCCAAAACTCTGATTCAAATCGAAAACGCCCATGTGAATTACTTGGGAAAAGCTACTTTTGATCAGCTTAATTTCACTTGGAACGAAGGCCAACACTGGGCGATCACGGGAGACTCTGGCAGGGAATTGACTGCATTTTTAGAAACTTTGAGAGGCACTACCCACCTACCGGAAGGAAGAATTCTGAGGCCATTTGCTGTCGAATACATCTCCCGAAAAACCGAGGAAGGGATCGTTCATAGTTTTCGGGACTTGATTGCGTACGTCTCACAACAGTACCGATTTCGCAACAAATCCAACCTCCAAAACTTCTACTTTCAACAGCGATTCAATAGCTCGGAAGCGGATGAAGCGGCTACTGTCAGGGAATATTTAGAAGAAAATTCCACTCCTATTACCGGTACTTGGACCCTCGAAAAAGTAGCGAAATTGCTTCGTCTCACTCCCCTTTTGGACTCCTCGATTTTGAAACTTTCCAACGGGGAAACCCGACGCTTGGCCTTAGCTTTGGGACTGCTTCGACAACCCAAAATCTACCTCATGGATCAACCCATGACTGGCCTCGATCAGGAAAGTCGGGCGGCCTTTGGAGACTTTCTTCAGGCCATCATTTCAGAAGGAATCCAGGTATTGATCACCACATCTTCAGCAGAAATTCCTGTAGGAATTACACATGTGGGGGAGCTAAAATCCGGTGGAAAAATGGAGGTTTGGGAGCGGGAAAATTACAAGTTGAACAAAGGTCAATCTCTGGATTTACCCTGGAATCTTAAGCACTTGAATGAACTTTTGGAAAGGTTTCCCAAGATTGAAAATGAGGTTATAAGACTGGAAAACGTGAGTATCCGATATGGGGAAAAGACCATTCTCAACCAAGTCTATTGGCAGGTAAATGCTGGTGAACGATGGCAACTCAAAGGTAAAAACGGGTCCGGAAAATCTACTTTAATCAGCCTTTTGATCGGAGAAAATCCCCAAGCCTACTCCCAAAATTTCTGGCTTTTTGGCCGAAAAAGAGGAAGCGGAGAAAGTATTTGGGAGCTTAAACGACCCATCGGATTTGTAGCCCCCGAACTCGTTCGTTTTTTCCCTGCCAATCAAACCGTACGAAAAGTGATCCTTTCCGGCTTTTTTGATACCATGGGTTTATTCAAAAAAACCACTGCTGAACAAGAGTCAAAAGCTGATCAATGGCTTCAGCTTTTTCAATTGGAACCTTTTGCCAACCAGCCAATCCAGCGGATTCCCTTAGAGCAACAACGTTGGACCCTTTTAGCAAGAGCACTGATCAAAGCTCCCAAACTGCTGATTTTGGATGAAGCTTCTCAAGGAATGGACGAGCGACAACGAGTGATTTTCAGGGAAACCGTTCAGAAAATCCTCGAGCTTACGCAGATTACCCTCATTTATGTGAGTCACTATCAAGAGGATATTCCGGACAATGTGGATAAGGCATTTGACCTAACCTAGGCTACCCAGTTTCTATTTTTTTATAAGCGGGATAGTTATCAGGATACGCTTTCCTATTTTTCTGTTATTCGGCCGATCTTATGAATACCAGAAGAAACTTTATTCAGCAACTAGGCTTAGGAATGGCTATTCCGGCCCTCTCCAGCTTTGATTCACCTACTAAAGTCATCCCTTCTTTTCCATCCTCCAACCTAAAAGGAGAAGATTTTTGGACAGAACTGAGAAGACAATTTCCACTGACTTCTGATCGGGTCTATCTGAATAATGGCACCTTTGGCCCTGCTCCTTTTTCCGTACTCCAAGCTATGGAAGTGAGCAACCTTCAAATCAATACTTCAGGAGAATATGGCAACTCCGATCAGGAACGCGTAAAGTTGGCCGAGTTCTTTCGGATAAAACCGACCGAATTTTCCATCACCCACAATACCACCGAAGGAATCAACATCATGGCTTGGGGTGTGCCTATGAAGGCTGGGGATGAAGTAATTTTGACTACACACGAACATGCAGGAAATGCCCTCCCATGGCTTAATCGGGCTAAATTGGAGGGAATAGTTATTCGAACCTTTGAACCCAAACCCACTCAAGCAGAAAACCTGACCGAGATTCAAAAGCTAATCAATCCTCGAACCAAGGTTATCGCTATACCCCATGTTACCTGTACAACCGGTCTGGTTTTTCCAATAAAAGAAATCTGTGACATGGCTCGGAAAAAGGGAATTCTGACTGCAATCGATGGGGCTCATGGAGCAGGAACCTTTGATTTGGACTTGTATGGTTTGGGCTGTGACTTTTATGCAGGGTGCTTTCACAAGTGGATGCTTGGCCCGAGCGGCACGGCTTTTCTTTTTGTAAGAGAAGATGCTTTGGAAAAGCTCAAAGCCGTCATGATCGGAGGACACTCAGACATCGGTTGGGATATGACGGTAAATCCTCCCGAATTCAAGGGATATGTCCCATCAGCCCGCCGGTTTGACTATGGGACCCAAAGCAAAACCTTGGCAGTCGGGATGGTTGCTGCCGCTGACTTCCATAGCCAGATTGGTAAGCAAAAAGTAGAAGCTAGGGTCAAAGAATTGAATCAATACCTTTTTGACGGCCTCACTGAATTGAGTTCAAAACTTGAAATCTTGACCCCCGAAGAGAAGGAATCACGCATTTCGGTCATTTCATTTCGGCCAAAAGGCATGGATTTCAATGCCTGCGGAGCGGAGTTGGGAAAAGCAGGTTTCCGTATCCGATTGGTCCATGAGGGAAAGGTAAATGCCGTCAGAGTATCCACACACATTTATAACACCAAGACCGAATTGGATGCGTTTTTGAAGGAGCTGAATCGGATTTTGGCTTAGCGCTTTTTCTTTAATTGAGCTCGATGTTTCGCTTGCTCTGCCCTAAACTGAGCTATTTGAGCGATCAATTCGAAGGGTAATTCCCTGTCATAAGGAAACTGAATCGCACCTTTGGAAGTCACATATTCCGCCAATTCCTTTTTGAATTCCTCCACTCCGGAGTTGGTCGGATAATAGCCCAAATGACTCTTTGCTGCGGCATAATAGACCAATACTTCCGTAGTCTTGAAGGCTGGCATGTGATAGCTGATCACCTCTTTTGCCCCTGGTAATGCAGCTCTTAATGTATCCCGGATTTGTTGGAGTTTGGCTTGGATTTCGGGAGAAAACCTGGAAAAGTATTCTTCGACGGAGGTAGGTTTAGGGTTCATCATTGAGGCTGGGATTTTTATCTTTGAAAACAAGACTGAAAATATGGAAAAAAACCTCACCATCGTCCAAGCCCAAGAACTCGTAGATCAATGGATCAAAACCGTCGGGGTGCGCTATTTCAATGAACTCACCAATATGACCATTCTAATGGAAGAGGTCGGCGAACTGGCCCGAATCATGTCGCGAACCTACGGAGAACAGTCCTTCAAAGAATCCGACAAAGGCAAGGACCTCGGAGATGAGATGGCCGACGTACTGTGGGTATTGATCTGCCTGGCCAATCAGACGGGAGTTGATCTGACCAAAGCTTTGGAGAAAAATTTTGAGAAAAAGAATATTCGGGATCTGGATAGGCATAAGAATAATGAGAAGCTAAGATGACCGAAGTCAGATGTCGGATGTCCAATGAATTGACAAGCTTACCGAAAGTGTGGAGAGTCGGATTTTGGAAGAAACCTTTGAGGTTTTCAAAACCTCGAAGGTTTGATCCAAGCCATAAATCAGAAAAAAGCCTGAAACATGCCGTTTCAGGCTATCATTTTTTCAGTCCTTATATTCAGCTGAACTCGGTATCCATCGCACGCTTAAATCAGGTTCGGGCATATCCTTATCCAAAGGAAACATCGGCCGCTTGATTCGCTTATAGCCCAGTCTTTCCAAATCCTGATCTACTCCACCCGGCGTCAAAGCCATGACCCAATCTCCACGGAGGTCATACAGTTCGGGCACCAAGTATCCGATCTTTACCACCAAGACATCTGTTTTAGCAGGATCAAGTCCCAGTTCGGTGAAATCCTTCACATAATGATAAGGCTTGCGCTTTTCGGTCACAATGATTTTCAGCGAACCCACCTGCACGACTACCTCCGTCTGGGCATCTTGGTCTCCTTCATTGATTGCCAAGACTTTTCCTTTCAGTAACACTGGAGGAGCAAAGCGATTATCCACCATCGCACCGGCAAGACCTTCCACCCTATTTCCGATTCCCGCTGTTTTTGCTTTCGCTACCAAATCCGGTCCCGGGATCGAAGCATAAATCAACTCAGGGCCGGTTTCGGATTTGAATTCAGGCCTTTTCAAGAGTTCGGTCAGCGTCCAAGTCACGTCACCCGCACCACCGGCTGTAGGATTGTCGCCCATATCTGAAATGACAAAAGGCTTCTTTTCGCTTTTCAGCGCCATTTCCACGCTTTCATCCAAATAGGCAACCGGTGCCACAAATGCAAATTGATTTCGGACATCCCAGAAGCTTTTTGCCAGGTATTCGGCACTCTCTTTCACTTGCTTTTCATCATCTCCGGTCACCATCACCACGGCATGATTTCGAGGCTCATCAGCCCAAGCATACCCAATCCAGATTGCTGCATCGATCACACCTATTTTTTTGGTTTCGGGATCTACTTTGGCATAAAGCCCTTTTCCGGGTTCGATGCGAGTGCTTGTCTTTTCCCCAGGAAGTAAGATCGGCACAGGAATCCAAGCCTTGTATTTCGGCTTGCCTTTTCCACTTTCGATTCGATCCAAAAGATTGACCAAAGCCCGCTTTTTGGATTCGATCGCATCTTCATGGGGAGCCATACGGTAGCAAGTAATCAAGTCGGAATGTCCTGCAAGTCGCTCTGATACGTTCCCATGCAAATCCATGGATGTAGAAATGATCGTCTCAGGACCGACTACTTTCCGAATTCGGGAGATCATGTCCCCTTCCGGATCGTCCAATCCGACCACACTCATCGCACCGTGGATATCTAGAAATAGCCCATCATAAGGGAGATTTTGCTTCAGCATGTCCAGCGTTTTACCCAATAATGATTCATACGCCTCCCTGCTCACTATCCCTCCAGGAATCGCATGGCCTCGAAGGGTGGGAAACCATTGTGCACGGGCGCGGGTGGAGGAATCTTTTTCCATAAAAGGATAATAGGTAAATACCTCCTCTCCCACTTTGGCCTTAAAGGCAGACTCTTCAGTCACAGCAGGGGAAAAGGTACTGGATTCGATCGCAATTCCTGCAATCGCGATACGGGGTAGAGGTTTTTCCTTTTCAGAACAGGAAATTAGACAAAGCAAAAAGGAGCTTAAAATCAGAAGTTTTTTCATTGTAAAGGGATTTCTATCTGAAATAAACTAAAAATAATGGCTCTCCAAAAATTGAAGCTTCTTAATAAAAATGCCCGACTTTGATCGGGCATTTCAGGGGTGAGGGTGATTGGCAACTTAATTCTCTTTCAAAAACTTATACAGCTCATCTTTCAGGTACATTCTTTTGATTCGCAGGTGATTTATCGTCTCATCTGATGTGGGATGAATGTCTGATTCTACCAAGTAAATCTCATGATCAACCTGATCATAATTTTCATACAGTGATTTGAAATACTCGTTTCCCACTTTAAATTCATGAATCTTTTGGTCGAATTCGGGAAACTCCTCTGTTAAGGGATGCTTTTTCAACATGGTAATTGGGGTCTAAATCCTTAACAATTCTACCTTCACCCACCCTCTTAAACCATGACAAAGGTCAATTCAAAACAAGATCCTTGTCTCTGATTTCATAGGTCTTGTAATTACTGAATACCCTGTTTCCCATGATATACCAATCCCACCAACCTTCGACTTCCATATTTTCGGTTTTTTCGACTACCTGTACGTGATTCCATCTCAATCCCAAAACCAGTCCCTGGAGGCCCGAAGAAGAAAATTTCTGATCCACCTCTCCAGTCTGTGCATCTCTGATCAACTTCAAAATCAGTTTATTGCTCAGCTGCTCTGAAACAGGAATAATTTGAATTGTAGAAGCTCGATGATTGACTTTGGCCTCCTGCTGAAGATACTTGGATGCAGATTTTACAAACCCATAAGTTCCAAATACCATCACAAAAAGTACATAAGGCTTGAAATAAGAGGCTAGGAACTTCCTACCCCTAACGATCAGTCCGATAGTGAAGTAGTAAAAAGACAGGATGAGGAAAAGATTGAGCAAACTCCAGAGCAGAAAGATCATAAACCAAAAGTTAGATCGCTCAATTTAGAAACATCCTCTATGAATTAAAAATTAGTTTTAAATCAAATCCGAACCAAAAAGCCTCGGTCATCCACTTTTACCACGTCTTGGTACAAATCCAAGGTCAAACAAAAATCGATATCCGATTCTATGCCGTGATTTTGAAGTCGCTTGGCATGGGAAGCTTTGGAGAGGTAACTTTTCAACTGATGTCCTTCCCGCTCAAAAAGTGACTTCATCGCCAAAGCACCGTCTTCATCTGCTTGATGTGTGGACTCAAGGGATTTGACCAAAGCGCCTGCATACAGGGAGTCTTCCAGATTAAACCGTCCTTTCCAACCTGCACAATGAACCAAGACATCCAGTCCCTTGTCTTGGATGTAAGAGACCGTTGCCTGAAGGTTGGGAAAAGCTCCGATGAGAATCTGCGCCGCACCTTTTGATTTCTCTATGGCCTGCGTGCCATTGGTTGTGGTCATTGCTAGCTTTCGGCCAGCGTATTCACCAGAAAGGTAAGCCACTGGCGAATTTCCCATTTCAAATCCCGGCGCGGTCAAACCGTTTCTTTCCCCACCGATCAAAAAGCCTTCTGCCTGCATGGCGCGACAAGCCTCCAAATCCGCAAAAGGAAGGATCTCTATGACTCCACTTGCCAAGGCAGCAACCATCGTAGAGGTGGCCCGAAAAATATCGACCACGACCACGATTTTGCCTTCTACTTCATGGAGATGAATCAGTTCGGGACTGAAGCAGACTTCGATGGATTTCATTAGGCTTTCAAAAGCGGAAGTTTTTCGACTTGAGCTTTTAGGTTTTTATTTCGGATTTGGATGAAAATCGCGGTTCCGGGCTTGCTGAATTCGGTTTTCACATAGCCCATGCCGATTCCTACACCCATGCTTGGAGATTGCGTACCGGAAGTCACCTCACCGATGACCTCACCGGCTGCGTCCACGATTGGATAGTGACCTCTTGGAATGCCTCGCTCCTGCATGATGAAACCAACCAATTTTCGGGAAACACCTACTTCTTTGTGCTTTTTGATCGCTTCGGAATTGGTGAAATCCTTGGTGAACTTGGTAATCCAACCCAAACCCGCTTCAATCGGAGAAGTGGTGTCGGTAATATCATTGCCATACAGGCAATAGCCCATTTCTAATCTCAACGTATCTCTGGCGCCCAATCCAATAGGCTTGATGTCAAAGTCTTTCCCAGCTTCAAAAATGGCCTTCCATACGTGCTTAGCATCTGCATTTTTCACATAAATCTCAAATCCACCTGCACCGGTATAGCCCGTACCGGAAATAATCACATCCTGTACACCTGCAAAATCACCGACAGTGAAATGATAGAATTTTACTTCTGAAAGATTAACGGAAGTAAGAGACTGCACCGCTTCAATAGCCTTTGGACCTTGCACGGCAAAAAGACAATACTCATCGGAAGCGTTAGTCAACTTCGCACCCATGGTATTGAATTTATTCACCCAAGCCCAGTCTTTATCGATGTTGGAAGCATTGACGACGAGCATGTACTTTTCATCAGAAAACTTATACACGATCAGGTCATCCACGATCCCCCCGGTCTCATTGGGAAAGCAGGAATACTGCGCTTGTCCCACGACCAACTTGGAAGCATCATTGGAAGTCACTTTTTGGATCAGTTCCAAAGCATGTGGACCTTCTACAAAAAATTCACCCATGTGGGACACGTCAAACACTCCTACTCCATTTCGCACGCAGAGATGCTCCTCATTGTCCGAACTGTAACGAACTGGCATATTGAAACCTGCGAAAGGAACCATTTTGCCACCAAGGGCAATATGAAGGTCATTTAAAGGAATGTTTTTGACGGTAGTATCCATATTTGGGTCGTTTTTTTAACGTGGGCAAAGGTAAGGATTGAGTACGATTAAGGCGCTGTAAAACTGATTTTATGCTAAAGTTTTTACATGAAAAAAGCAGCCATTTTGGGCTGCTTTCATCTAGAGTTTGTAAAATGGAATATATTTAAACGGAGAAGCTTTCCCCACATCCGCAGGTTCGGCTGGCATTTGGATTGACAAACTGAAATCCTTTACCATTCAAGCCGTCGGAAAATTCCAAGGTCGTGCCGGCAAGGTACAGTAGGCTTTTCCGGTCTACCAGGATTTTGACTCCTTTGTCTTCAAAGACATGGTCTGTATCCGCAAGAGTGGCATCAAAACCCAAATCGTACATCAAGCCGGAACAGCCCCCTCCTTTCACAGAAACCCGGATGTTTTCATTTTCAGCCCGGCCCTCCTCTTTCTTCAGTTCGAGAATTCTCTCTTTGGCTTTGTCAGAAACGGTGATCATATCTTTTATACCTTTACTTAATTGATAATGCTTTCGAATGAAGGGAAAACATACCCCTATCAAAAAAGATTCAACCCAAAGATATAAAATTACCGCATGAGGAAAATCGAACACATCGGAATTGCCGTCAAAGACCTCAAAAAATCAAATGAACTCTTCCGAAAACTCATTGGAAAAGAACACTTTAAAACAGAGATCGTCGAAGGTGAAGGTGTGGAAACCAGTTTTTTTCAGGTCGGAGAAACCAAGGTAGAATTGCTTCAAGCCACCCGTCCCGATAGCCCGATTGCCAAGTATCTGGAGAAAAAGTCTGAGGGAATCCATCACATCGCTTTTGATGTGTCAGACATCCACGCTGAAATGGCAAGACTCAAAGCAGAAGGATTTGAAATTCTGAATGAAATCCCAAAAGAAGGTGCCGACAATAAATTAGTGGTATTTTTGCACCCGCGCAGCACGAATGGCGTATTGGTGGAGTTGTGTCAGGAAAAGAAGTGATCAGGGGTTAGTCGGCAGAAAGTCTGAAAGCAGAATTCGGAAGTCTGAAAAAAGTAAGCAGTGGTCAGTCGCGGTTGGCAAGAAAGCAGAATTCGAAAGTCTGGAAAAAGGGATCAGTCGCAGAGTCAAAAAACATACAGAGATTTAGTTAGTAAATAGATCCAGAGAATTTTACAAGAGTGTATTAATCATCGAATGTATCTCAAACTTTAGGTTAGGGCTCGTAAATCGTCATTCGTAAATCTTAAATTCAAATGTCAGCAAAACGAACAGAAATCAGTGAATTGGGTGAATTTGGCCTGATTGACCATATCAATACCCGAGTACAACTCAAAAACTCCTCTACGCTAATAGGCATAGGAGATGACGCCGCTGTTATCGACGCAGGGGATCACGTGAAAGTCGTATCCACCGACTTGCTTTTAGAAGGCGTGCATTTTGATCTGGCCTATGCTCCACTCCCTCATGTGGGTTTCAAAGCAGTAGCGGTCAATGTTTCCGACATCGCAGCGATGAATGCCATTCCCAAACAAATCACTGTCAGCATCGCGCTTTCTAATCGATTCTCGGTAGAAGCAGTAGATGCGCTTTACGAAGGGATCAACGCGGCCTGTGAGCACTATGGAGTGGATTTGGTTGGGGGAGACACCACTGCGTCCCGTAGCGGATTGGTCATTTCAATCACCGCTATCGGCGAAGCCCAAAAAGAACAACTCAGCTATCGATCTGGAGCTAAAGTAAATGACATCCTTTGCGTGTCAGGAGATTTGGGTGCAGCTTTAGTCGGTTTGCAGATTTTGGAGCGGGAAAAGCAAGTTTACCTTTCCAACCCTGACATGAAACCCGAATTGGAAAAATATACAGTGGTGACCGGTCGTCAACTTCGCCCTGATGCCCGAATGGACATCATCCATGAACTCAGAGAACTCAGTGTCGTACCGACTTCCATGATGGATATTTCGGATGGGTTGGCTTCGGAAATCTTCCATATCTGCAAAGCATCCGGCGTTGGAGCAACGATCTATGAAGACAAACTTCCGATCGATAAGCAGACGTTTGATACTGCGGTGGAGCTAAACATGGATCCCATCACCTGTGTGCTCAATGGAGGAGAAGACTACGAATTGCTTTTCACCATCGATCAAAAGGACTTTGCGAAGCTGGAAAAGCATCCCGATATCCATTTTATCGGACACATCACCAAACCTGAAGAAGGAAAATACCTAGTGACCAAAAGTGGAACTGCCGTGCAACTGAAAGCACAGGGTTGGAAGCATTTTTGATATCGGATTTGAGATGTCGGATTTCGGTAAATCCCAAAATCCGACATCCTAAATTTTAGACCTTATTTTTCGTATCCATCACGATCGTCACGGGACCATCATTGATTAGACTGACTTTCATATCTGCGCCAAAAACTCCCGTTCCGATCGATTTCCCGAGTTCGGTTTCGAGAGCAACAATCATTTTTTCATAAATCGGAATAGCAATATCCGGCTTAGCTGCCTTGATGTAGGAAGGTCGATTTCCTTTTTTGGTACTGGCGTGAAGGGTGAATTGAGAGATCAGCAAAATCTCTCCATTTACTTCCAATAGACTTCGGTTCATTACTTCATTTTCATCCGGGAAAATGCGGAGATTGACAATCTTTTTGGATAGCCATTCGATATCCTCAGGCCCATCGGACTCTTCGATTCCCACCAAAATCATCAATCCAAGGCCTATTTGGGCTTTGATTTTTCCTTCGATTTTCACCGAAGACTCACTGACGCGCTGGATGACGGCTATCATTTGCTTAAGTCTTGCATTTGTCCGGAAAGAATGATTTCAACCGAAGAAGAATGGGAAGAAAGAGCGGTTTTTACCATGGCCTTCGCAACTTGATAGTCGTAGATTGGCCGTAGATTTTTTGCCACTTTTAACCAAACCAATGGTTTCATAAAAACGGTAGCCACCTGTTCGCCAAAGCGGAATTCGTGTCTGTTACCCAACAAAAGCGAAGGTCTAAATAAACCCAAATAATCAAATTGAAAGGCTTTTAGATCTTCTTCTGTTTCTCCTTTGACCTTATTGTAAAAAATAGAGGAGGTCGCATCTGCACCCATTGCCGAGACATAAAGAAACTTGGACGCGCCAAGCTTTTTCGCCCAAGCGGCAAACCCAATCACCAAATCATGATCGACGGCATAAAACTTTTCTTTCGAACCCGCCACTTTGATGGTAGTCCCAATACTGGAAAAGGCATGGATTTCAGCTTTTTTTTCCTTAATCGCATCCAGTAGATCATGGTACTCACCCCCAAGTGACTCAGAGCGGACTTTCCCTTCCCAATCCCAAGAAGAGAGTTTGAATAAGTCTCCGTCAATTTGGATCAACTTGGCATGTTTAAGCGCAAGCTTTCTTCGACCTATACTGAGGATAAAATCATATTGTGCACTTTTCATCAGCTGATGCAGCAATTGCATGCCCACCAGTCCTGAGGTTCCTGAGATTATCGCGATTTTCATTAGAGTAAAGATGCTTGGATTAGTGGAAAAAGCTCGGCCTCCAGATCCTGATTTTTGTTTTTGGCATACCAAAGGTGAATTTCCTCTAAAAACCCCGAATAGGAAAGGCCTTTGGAGTCATGCTTGTACTCCTTATGCCGGTTCATCAGGTAAAGCGGCTTTGGTCCCCAAGTAAATAGCTCCACTTTCAGGTCCTCCGTAAACGCTACCAACTTGGGAATTGATCGGGCACCATTAGTAAGATAGGCATCCATGATCTCGGGATACTCATCCCGCATGATGATTCTCAATTTAATCTTCGGATTGAGTTCGGCCAGTTTGGCCAAATAGGGAATGGACTGTGCCCCATCCCCGCACCAAGCTTCCGTGATAATTAGCCAGATTTGCGACTCTTGGATAGATTCCATCAGATGAGTCATTTTTGCCGAAACCTTGGCAGTTTTATTCCAACGGTTCATTCGCTGAAGGCACATTCGGGTATAATCCAGATAGGCTTCGCTTTGATTAGCTCCGGTGGTTCTTTTTTCCTCGACGAGTTTTTCAGTAAACTCAACAAATTCCGAATAAGAAAACCCGTTTTCTATTACTTGATCAGTAACGGGGTGACTCAAAAATTTCATTAAAGTTAGATTTTGGGAGTTAACAGCTTAGCTCAACCTTGGGTTCGCTCCCATTCCAAAAATTGCTCGACCTCGTCCTTGACTTTGGCATATACCGCCATGACCACTGAGAGGTCATCTGCGAAACCCAAGACTCCCAAAAAGTCCGGGATAAAATCCACCGGAGAAAGAAAATATACCAAAGCCAATACGATCAGTCCTAAGGTACTTAGGGCGATTCTGTGCTCACCTCGGAAGTGAGCCTTGATCATCCGGATAAAAATCTGGATAGGCTGAATGAACCTCTGGACTTTGGGATTATTAGCGACTTTAGAAAGCTTGGCTACTACATTTTGAACGAGCTCGATGAGTTTTTGCTCCTGCCGGACAATGACTTCCACTTGCTTTCCAAACAAAGCTTTCGCTTTTTCCACAATCCCCGGCCTAGGTTCTGAAAAGGCAGTCATCTTGATCAGAAATAAAGTTGGATTTCAGATTTCACTTGCTTCAATGCAAAATTGATTGCATCATTTTTTCGCTCCAAAGACTGGGCAAAAATAGCTTTAGCCAGTTCCATTCCTGATGCTTCTCCATCAAGTGATTGCCTGCTCAGGTTGATGATGGTGGTAACTTCTTCCACCGCTCTTCGCACAGCTTCCCAAGTCTCCTCAGAGAAATATACCTGCTGACTCAGATTGTGATTAAATTCTTCTCTGACTTCAGAGAGTAACATCGGGTGAAGTTCAGAAGCGCTGAATTGGGAGGGATTGACTCTCCTCACCAAATTATTGGGAGTGATTCGCTCAAGTAGAAGGCAAAGCCTTTCAGCAGCCTGAAGTCTGATGGGAAGAATCACCTGTGTATTTTGAGTTTTTAGCTCAACCAGCATTTTTTCCCGATCCTTGGAAAGAAAAGAAATCACGACGAGATACATGCCATACAAGACAGCGCCTGCAGGAAGGATGATTTTCAGAAGATCTAGAAGGTAATCCATGTGTTAAAGTTTCTGTTCGAATATCAGTAATTCTACCTTGTCAAAAAACCGGCCGAACGCATATTTTTGCCACGAATTATGAACCAAAGCTATCCAATTTTGATTTTCACCGCATGCTGATTCCTATTCAAATCACTCCTAAAGCAGAAGCCGAGATCAAAGACATCATGGCCAATAAAAATATTCCAGCGGATTATTTCCTGCGTGTGGGGGTCAAAGGAGGAGGCTGTGGAGGCATGTCCTATGCTTTGGGATTTGATAAAGCCAAGCCTGAGGATCAGCAGTTTGAGATCCAGGGTATTCCTGTTTTGATCGAGAAAAAGCATTACATGTTTTTGATGGGAATGCAGATCGATTTCTTTGAAGGAGACGAGGCCAGGGGTTTCACTTTTGTAAATCCCGATATTCCCAAACGCCACGATCACTGATTTTTTTGTACCTTCTGTCCTTTAATCCAAAATCACATGAAGGTACTTTTAAGCTTTTTGCTTTTTCTGACAATTAGTCATTGGTCCACCGCTCAGGTAAGACAGCTATCCCCGGGTCAAAGTCCCGGAAATGGAACCATTGCAGACTTTGATTGGCTGGTGGGATATTGGAGCGGGACTGGTCTCGGCGGGGACTGTGAGGAGATTTGGGCTCCAGCTGTAGATGGTCACATGATCGGCACATTTCGCTTTTGGGAAAATGGCAAGCTGGTATTTTCTGAATTCATGAATTTGGTTGAGGATGGAGAAAGTGTGACAATGAAACTCAAACATTTCGGATCGGACCTCTTGGGCTGGGAAGAAAAAGAAGAATGGACCACCTTTGAACTGATCGAGTTGGGAGTAAATAAGGCTTACCTCAATGGCATGACCATCGAGCGAAAAGGAGATCAGCTGATTTTTCAAGTAAACATTTCAGAGGGCGGTGAGCCAATGATTGAGACATTTACGTATAGCAAAAAAACGCTTTAAAAATCCTCAAATCCCGGCTTCACATTGTCCCAAAACTCATCTAAAGCAATGATTCTGGGTTTGAGAAAGGAAATGATTTTGGGCCAGTCCTCCTGCTCCAGAACATTTACATCAGGAAGGATTTTTTCGATTTTGGTAACAGGCTGACCAAATTCATTTCGCTCATGAAGCTTCCAATCCCACTCCTCTCCAAGACTTCCTTTGAGCAAGTTTTTCAGCTCCTTAAACTGATCAAAAAACAACTCTTGAAGCTCTGGATCGGAATGTCCAAGCTCAATACCGATGGAAGCAAACCCGCGCTCAGCACGCATGCGAAAGTAAATATCCTTGATTCCTGTCTTGTAATTGGGCCAGTTGATCTTTCGGCCTTGGGCATTGGGCACGGGCTTCATGTACTGCCCAAAAGCTATCCAGAAGTCTGTCCGGATTCTGGAAAGTTCGGCTCTTGAATACATGAGGTTCAGGCAAAATCTTCAGGGTAGCAGACCGTCACCGCAGAATACTGCACAATACCTCCCAGCGCAGGATGATGCTTTTTTAGGGTGAGCTTGACGCTTTTTACTTTTGGATACGCCTGCAAAATATCACCCACGATTAAATGCCCCAAGTGCTCCAACAGCTTCACCTTGACGTCCATTCGAGCCTTGATCAGTTTATACAACTTGGCATAATCGACAGTATCCTTCAGGCTGTCATGAAGCATGGCATCTTTAAAGTCAGTCTCCAATTCCAGATCCAGCGTAAAGCGATTACCAAGAATGGATTCCTCAGGATAGACTCCATGATAGGCGTGAAATTCTATCCCCTCCAGCGCAACTTTGCCCATCAGTCAAATTGATCAAAAAAGGATCCTGAAGATTTTTTCGGGTCTTCCGGAGCAGGTTCTTCACGAAGAGGTGCGGCTTCGGCTTGAGGTGTTTCGGGTAGTTCTTCTACAATTTCCTCTTCCTCTTCCATCACAGGCTCCTCTTCGATCTCTTGGATAGGTTCTTCCTCCATCAGTATTTCTTCCTCCGCTGTCAGTTCGCCCATATCTTCGAGATCATGCTGCAGTGCCTCAATGGTTTCCTGTGTTTCGTCATCGAGATGTGCAGCGCTCATATCTTCCTCAAACTGGCTTTCTGGCTCTTCTTCTATTGGAGGAACTTGCGTTGGAACCGTAGATGCCAGCGAGTTTACATTGGCAACTGAAAAATGATTCGAACGGCTGAGTTCATCGATCGCACGCTGATAGGCCTTCGCATCAATTCTGAAAAAATGAGCATCTGAAAGTTCTATTTGATTCAAAGCGTCCTGCGAAAGTCGTTTTAGACTCTTCACAATAGCTTCTCTCTGCTCGAGTAGTCCATCATAGCTTCTAACAAGGCTCTGCATGCTCTCACGTATCTCTTTGATGGTATCTTTAGCTTTTGCCTCTGCAGCAGCAGTGATGACACGAGCATGTTCATCTGCCTGCTTTTTCACCTGCTCTGCATAGATATGGGCTTGCTTGGTGGTATTTTCTGCGATTTGGTTTGCTTCTCCTATGATCTGATCTGCCGCCTCTGAAGCCTCTGTGATAATGCTTGCCCCAGTATCTTCTGCTGTCTTTAAGGTTCTAAAAAGAGAATCCTCCACATCCTTGAGTCGCTTCGCCTCTGCTTCTACTTGTTGTAGCCTGCTTCTGAGCTCAAAGTTTTCTTGGTTGATCTGCTCCATGGCGACACTCATTTCTTCCAGAAAATCGGTCACTTGTTTTTTCTCAAAACCACGGAAGGCAGTTTCAAAGGCTTTTTGGCGAATGGCGGTTGGGGATATTTTCATTTGTTGTCTGTTTCAAGTTGCCAGATAGATATGGTGCGGTCATCCGAGACGGACACGATATTACCTGAATAAGAACTCCAAAGGACTTTGTTGATGGAAGTACCATGACCTGCATTTCGGGCTTTATCTATGACTTTCAAAAGCTTGCGATTTTCCACATCCCAAATCTTGATCGATTTGTCCATGGAGCAGGTGGCCAGGTACTTTCCGTCCTCACGGTAAGATAAATAATTAATGGCATACATGTGTGCCACGATGTTTTCTTCAAGGGAATAATTGATGGTATTCCAAAACTTCAAATGGGCATCACGAGCTCCCGAAATCAACGTCTTTTCATCCGGAGAATATCCCAATGCAAATACAGAGTTACTGTGTCCGGAAAGATTTGCGATCGGCTGGCTTTCATTGGCGAGATCCAAGACTTTAATAGAATGGTCACTGAGCCCTAGTGCCAATTGCCTTTTGATCGGTGCGACAGCGATGACACGGATACTTTTTGAACTGAGCTTGATGTGTTTTTTGATGGACTTCTCCAACATATCCACAATGATCAACACGCCATCACCTGTCCCCACAAACAACTCTGTACCAAACACTTTCAGATCAAAAATTGCCTGATCGGTAAGTTTCAGACTCCATATTTCTTTGTTTTCATTAAGGTCAATGACATGGATTCCTTCAAAATTATGTCCGATGACCAGCAAATTCCGCTCTCTGTCTACGACTAAGGCATAGACCGAATGTGGTAGTTTTGCAATCAGTTTTCCATCTTTTGGATGATCCAAATCCCACTCTACTACCATCCCGTCACCCGCTCCGGTATAAAAAAATCGGGGATCACTACCCTCGGTCAAGGCATAGATGCAATCGTTGTGTCCGGTAAGGGTATGTAATTTATTTACTTGGATTTTTGACATATATTCGGAAATCACTCAGCAGAGCCACCTAGGCCTATGCAAACAAAAATAGAAAAAATTGATTCTTCCTCTGCCTTGGCCGTGAAGATAATCGGGAGACCGGATGAGGAGCCCTTGGATTTCCTTAGTTTCAGAGAAAAGCTATCCTATACCAATATTTCCCATCCCGAAAAGCGTCGCGAATGGGCCACCGCCAGACTGGCGATTCACGAAGCACTCAAGGAATTGCAACTCCCCTACCCGGGCTTTTTCAAAGATGAACACGGCAAGTCTCAATCCATGAACGGACAGGGCTTTGTCTCCCTGACACATACGCCTGGATATGCTGCTGCTATCTTTCACCGTGAGCAGCCTGTGGGAATAGACATGGATCTGATCCGGGAAAAAATCCTGAAGATAGGTTTTCGGTTTTTGGACAACTCCGAGTTGGATTTCTTAGAAAATGACCCCGTTCATTACACCATGGCTTGGTCTGCCAAGGAATCTATCTTCAAATGCCAAGG
>JAGXQZ010000013.1 GCA_018336015.1 Algoriphagus sp.
CCTGTTAATTCAATATTAAATTCTGTCTTCATTTTTAAAAAAACCATAATTCGATTCATTCTATCGGGGCGGAAAATTGAAGTCACCTTTGCATCGTAAAACTGTGCAAACCATACTTCAATTATAAAAAATGAAAAAGTTTAATTACCTACTCACCCTTTTGACTGCCTTTACGCTTGTGATGACAAGCTGTAAAGAAGACGAAAAACCTGATAATGGTGTAACTATCGAGGGTATCCCAGCGACTGCTCGAATCGATGCGGGTGCTACACTTGGTCCAGTAAATGCCACAATCACAGGTTTGGATGGATTGGTTACCCTTACCATTACTAAAGATGGTGCTCCTTTGACTACAGCCCCATTGACAGGAACTACTGCTACTGTTCCTTTTTCTTACACAGCTCTTCCAGCTGATGCCGGAAAGAATGTGGTTTTTGAATTCAAAGCCACTGATAAAGATGGCGATTTTGCTTCTGCCACTCACGTGTTGACAGTTGGTGCTGAGCCTACTACCATTCGTGTAACAGGCAACATTACAGCTAATACTACTTGGGTAACCGGTAAGACCTATATTTTGGGTAGCAGAGTAATTGTAACCAATGGCGCTAAATTGACTATTCAGAAAGGCGTTATTGTGAAAGGCGAGGCTGGTACAGGGGCTAATGCTACTGCACTTATCATTGCCAGAGGTGCTCAAATCGATGCACAGGGCACTGCCACAGAGCCAATCATTTTTACCTCAGTAGCTGACGAAATCCAGCCAGGTCAAGTAGCTTCTCCAAACTTAGAGCCTACGATCGAAGGCCTTTGGGGCGGATTAATTGTACTAGGAAGAGCAAGAGGTTCTTTTGCTGGTGATGTACAGGAAATCCAAATCGAAGGTATTCCTGCTTCAGATACGAATGGTCTCTATGGTGGAACCAATGATGCAGACAACTCAGGTATCATTAAATACATCTCCATCCGTCACGGTGGTGCCAACATCGGTGAAGGCAACGAAATCAATGGCCTTACACTCGGTGGCGTAGGTTCAGGTACCGTAATCGAAAACGTAGAAGTAGTTGCCAACCAAGACGATGGAATCGAGTGGTTTGGTGGTACAGTATCCGTAAAAAATGCACTTATCTGGAATTCAGGTGATGATGCCGTAGACACTGACCAAGCTTGGGCAGGTACTTTGGATAACTTCATCGTGATCTGCGGTGTGAATACGGATCATGCCTTGGAAATCGACGGTCCAGAGGGAGCTTACAATGCTGCTCATACTGTGAAAAACGGTTCTGTTAAAGGCCATCCTTCTTCTGAATTTGCAGACTTCAGAGCCGGCGCAAGAGGCACTTTCGAAAACCTGTACTTCTTCAACTTCCCCGCTCCTTCTGCCAACAACAACGCGGGCAGAGGAGACCTTTCCCTCAGCGGTGACGCAACCATCGCCAACTTTAGCAACGGTGCCTTGAAATTCATCAAGTTGGAAGCTACCCTAGCGGACGGAGTCACTCTTCAGCAGGCTTTCAGAAATGGTACAGACGTACACGCTGCTACGGTTGCACTGAAGGCAAATACCGTAGGCGCTAACAAAGCTGCTTTCACAGGTTGGACTTGGGCAGCTGCTGCAAACGCACTTGCCGACTTCAAATAATATCACTTCAAAAGAAGAAGGAAGGTCTTGCAAGGATCCTTCCTTCTTCTTCTCTATTAAGAATAACTAACAAAAAGCTGTATGAACAAGAAAAAACAGGCGTTGCCGATTAAACCACTGGCAATCCTACTTCTCATCGTTGCCTTCCAATTGATTACCGGGTTTGTTTTTGCACAGAGTGGTACCATCCGAGGCGCCATCTTTGATGAAAAAACCGGTGAGCCTCTATTTGGCGTTTCCGTGTTGGTGAAGGAATCCTCTACCGGTGCGGTGACAGATTTCGATGGTAAATTTGAAATCAAAGTCAACCCAGGTACCTATACTCTACAGGTATCTTACATTTCCTATTCTACCCTAACTCTTACTGACGTAGTGGTAGAGGCAGATAAAGTAGCTGTGCTCCCTGATATTCTACTTAAAGAAGAGGCTTCAGAGTTGGAAACAGTAACTGTATCTGCAGCAGCCATCCGTACCACGGAATCGGCCCTGATGTCAGTAAAAAGAAATGCCTCAAACCTAATTGATGGGATCTCTGCCAGTACGTTTAGACAAATCGGTGACGGCGACGCAGCCTCAGCCGTAAAAAGAGTAACTGGTGTCTCTATCGAAGGTGGAAAATATGTCTACGTGCGTGGCTTGGGTGACCGATATACCAAAACAGTCTTGAATGGCGTAGATATCCCTGGTTTGGACCCAGACCGTAATACAATCCAAATGGATATTTTTCCAACCAACGTGATTGACAACATCATTGTCTCCAAATCATTTACAGCAGACCTTCCTGCTGATTTCACTGGTGGTGTTGTAGATATCGAGACCAAAGATTTTCCTGAAGAAAAAACATTCAGAGTGAATATCTCAGGAGGACTTAATCCTGCGATGCACTTCAATAAAAACTACCTGACTTATCAAGGTGGAAAAACAGACTTTTTGGGTTTCGACGATGGTACAAGAGCAAATCCTACGGGTGGAAGCACTGCGATCCCTCAGTTTGCGGAAGTAATTGGTAATCCAAACGGTGCAAAAGGGCAGGAATTTCAAAATATCCTGAGAGGGTTCAACAAAACTTTGGGGCCAACCACACAGACTTCCTTGATGGATTTCGGATTGGGTCTTTCTTTCGGGAATCAGATCGTAAGACCAAAGGCTACCTGGGGATACAATGCTGCGTTGACGTATAAAAATGATACGGAATATTACCAAGGCGCCCAATTTAACCTTTTTGCGAAGCCAATCAGCCAATCCGAAACCGAAATGGAAGCCTTGGAAAGACAAGTAGGTAACTATGGGGTAAACAGTGTGCTTTTGGGTGGTTTGGCAGGAATTGCGCTGAAAACCGAGCATTCAAAGTACAAACTCAATTTCCTTCACCTTCAAAACGGGGAATCCAAAGCAGGTACTTTTGATTTTGAAAACACCAACCTTGGGGCAAACTTTGAGGCTAAACAGTACAACTTAGAGTATAGCCAAAGAGGACTTTCCAGTGTATTGCTTTCCGGTAGCCATTTTATTAGGGGCCGTGCTTGGGAAGTAAACTGGAAATTGGCACCTACGAGATCTACGATCGAGGATCCGGATATCCGTTTCACCAGATTTAGACTACCTACCAATTCGATCTCCTCAGAAGTTGGTTTACCAGCCCGTATTTGGAGGAATCTGGAAGAAATCAATTTGGTAGGTAGAATTGACCTTGCCAGAAATTTCAAACTTTGGAATCAAGATGCCAAATTGAAATTTGGGGGTTCATATACCTTTAAAGAAAGAGATTTCGAAATCCAAAGTTTCCAATTCCCAACAGGAAGTGTAAGACTGGATGGAAATCCAAACACCATTCTTGACGAAGCAAATCTTTTTTCGGCTACAAATAGGAACGGTGTCAGATATAATCCTGATTTTATTCCAAATAATCCAAACAAGTTCCAATCGGATCTTTCCAACATTGGGGGTTATGTAAGTGCAGAAGCGAATCCGCTTCCCAAACTCAAGACCATTCTCGGCTTGAGAGTTGAGAAGTACACGCAGTTTTATTCAGGTACCAACCAAAATGCAACCATCGTATTTGATGATGAGCAAGTTCTGGACGACTTGGATTTCTTTCCAACCCTTAACATGGTATTTAATCTGAAAGAAAATCAGAATCTGAGATTCTCTGCTACCCGTACCATTGCTAGACCTTCCTTCAAGGAGCTTTCTTTTGCAGAAATTCTTGATCCGATCACTGGTAGAACCTTTATCGGTGGACTTTTCCAAGAAACTACCAACGGAGGTACAGAAGTCCTTTGGGATGGAAACCTTCAGTCTACCCGAATCAACAACTTTGACCTGAGATGGGAAGCTTTCCAGCAAAGAGGAGAAATGTGGTCAATGGGAGCTTTCTACAAGACCTTTGAGAATCCAATCGAAATCGTACAGTTTCTCTCTGATCCGGGATCTTTCCAGCCTCGAAATGTAGGCAACGGTACTGTGCTTGGGGTTGAAATGGAATTCAGAAAATCACTGGGCTTCCTATCTGCGCGTATGGAAAACTTCCTTTGGACGACCAACGTGACCATCACCGAGTCTCGAATCAACATGTCTGCCACCGAGCTGAAGTCCAGAGAACTAACTGCCAGAGAAGGTCAAGTGGTTGGAACGACACGAGATATGGCAGGACAAGCTCCTTACATAGTTAATACAGGAATTTCTTACAATAACTTCAGCAACGGCTGGGAAGCCGGGATCTATTACAACGTGCAGGGTCCAACATTGAACCTGGTTGGATTTGGTAACCGGACAGATACCTACACCGTCCCTTTCCATGCACTTAACCTGAATATCAATAAGACCTTTGGTGCTGATGAGCGAATCCGTACCAGCCTGGGCGTTCAGAATTTGTTGAATGATAAACGTGAGATTGTATTTAGCTCATTTGGGGCCCAGGATCAGATTTTCACCCAATTGGCTCCAGGTACACGAGTGAACTTCAGCGTAGGATTTTCATTCTAATTACATACAGCTTCTAGTTCAGAAAAGCCATTCCATATTGGGGTGGCTTTTTTCCTTTTCATAGTTGGATTTTCATGGAATAGTGGAAGGTATCCCATTCGATTCACTAATTTGGAACATGATAAATCGTTTTACCCTATTTCTGGTTTTGGTGTTCACTCTAAGCCTCAGCCAACATTCAGCTTTCTCTCAAGAGAAAACACCATCACACAAGTTTTGGGAAACCCTAAAAAGCCATTGCGGAAAAGCCTATGAAGGCAAATTGGTGTCTCCAGAATCTGATCCTCGTTTTGCAGGAAAGCTGGTGATGCATGTCAGAGCCTGTGAGGATGGAAGAATTCGGATTCCGTTTTTTGTGGGTGATGATCGATCCCGTACTTGGGTATTGACTAGGGATGAAGCTGGATTGATTCAGCTCAAGCATGACCATCGGCATGAAGATGGTTCGGAGGATCAAGTGACCCAATATGGCGGGAAGGCCACCCATACAGGATCGGTGACGACTCAGTTCTTTCCTGCAGATCAATTTACTGCCAACTTACTCCCGGCAGCCGTAGGTAATGTTTGGTGGATCACGGTAGACGAAACCTCCTTTACTTATAATCTCAGAAGATTGGGCACACCCACCTTATTTTCTGTCAGATTTGACTTGACTCAATCTATCGATATCCCCGCTGCTCCATGGGGATGGCAAGACTAAAAACTAAAGCCATGACCAACCCTTCTCTTATTGCACTCTGGGCTGAAGGCCGAACCCGCTTTACCAAGCTTTTGGAAATTGTACAGGAAACTGACCTCTCTAAGAAAAATGGAGACAGTCCCAATTCAGCCGGTTTTCTGATCCGTCACATCGCAGAAGTAGAGTTACTTTTTGCCAAAAATGTTTTTGGATTGGCAGAGGTGAAAATTGTCGCCAAAACCCTGATTGCCGGAAAGGATACAGGCGAGTGGACGGATTTAGCTGAACTGAGAGAAATAGCAGCCTATGCCGCCGAAATGCTGGAAAAGGCTATTTCTCTTCAGGAAAATTGGGATCAAGTGATCGAAACCAAAGAGTTTGGCAAAAAGACCAAGGCAGAAGCATTGGGAAGAATCACCACCCACACGGCATATCATGCAGGTCAGTTGGCCTTGGTTCTGAAGTATGGTAAATGACTTTTTCAGGTCAATTTTCGGATGATTTCTCCTGACTCCGGATAAAGTGGAAGTAACTCCTCGGTGGTAAAAAGCTCAAAATCTCTAAAATCAAACCCCGGAGCTACCACACAGGATACCAATGCATAACTATCGGCGTAATCTACCGAGCTGCCAAAGATGGTATTTGCCGGTACGAGGTGTTGAGGCCTTGCACCCTTTTCAGAAACAGGTCCTAGCATGAGGATTTCATGTCCCTTTTCACCTAATAAGTGAACTGAAAGCGGGCTCCCCTCATGCCAAAACCACAATTCATCACTTTGAATGCGGTGAAAGTGGGAGACATCCTGAGACCGAAGCAAAAAGTAAATGGAGGTGGCTAAATTCCGTTTTTCTCCATTGGGATGAATCATAGACTGATCTGATCGAAATGTCTCAGCATAAAATCCTCCTTCCGGGTGAGCAGTCATTTCCAGCAACTCTACCAGTTCCTCGACGCGCTTTTCGTTTGGGCTCATGAATAGCTATGGATTAAAATGTCGACAATCCGTTCGGCAGTTTTACCGTCCCAGAGTGGAATGCCTTGGTACTGCTTCCATTCACCTCGCATGATTTTTTGAAGGTAAGGTCTGAGTTTGGAAGGATCTGTGCCGACTAGTTCATTGGTTCCAAGATGGATGGTTTCCGCTCTTTCGGTATTGTTTCGGAGAGTCACACAAGGCACATTCATCACGGAAGTTTCCTCGGTCACACCCCCGGAATCGGTGATTACGCCTTTGGCATTTTTCACCAGGTAATTGAATTCCAAATAGCCTAATGGCTCACACATATGAAGGTTTGGAGCGTCTATTCCGAGGTTTTGGAGATTTTTGGCTGTCCTCGGATGGACTGGGAAAATGATCGGAAGACCTTCCGTTCCTTCCAAAATCGCATCGATCATGGCCTTAAGTGATTGCTCCTGATCCACATTTGCGGGGCGATGCATGGTCATGACGAAATAGTTTTTGGGCTCTAACTTTTGGAAGATATCTCCTTCAGGTTTTTTGAAATGGGGGAGCTGTGCCATGAGGGTATCAATCATGGTGTTGCCTACAAAGTGGATTTTTTCTTCCGGGATGCCTGCTTTTCTCAGGTTGTTATTGGCGATCTCGGAGGTGGTGAAAAAGTGATCTGTAATCGAATCCGTGACCATTCGGTTGATTTCTTCGGGCATGCTGAGGTCTCCGGATCTGATTCCTCCCTCGACATGAGCTACATCGATTTGGAGTTTTTTGGCCGCAATCGAGCAAGCTAAGGTGCTGGTCACGTCTCCAACTACGATTACTAGGTTGGGACGATTTTCCATCAACTCTTTTTCGAAAGCGACCATGATAGCCCCTGTCTGCTCCGCTTGAGTCCCGCCTCCGCCACCGAGATTGGCGTCCGGATCGGGAATAGATAGCTGCTCAAAAAAATCACCGGACATCTTTTTGTCATAGTGCTGGCCTGTGTGAACTAATCTGAAGCTCACATCCAATCCTTCTTTTTGCCTTTTTTGAAAGGCATGAATGATCGGAGCAATCTTCATAAAATTAGGGCGAGCACCTGCAACAATGGTAAAAAGAGGCATAACGATAAGATTAAATCTGCCCAAAAATACAGATTGAATTTATCTATTCAGGTCAAAATCTGATTAAAAAAGAGAGGATTAGTAGCTTTTTTGTTTCTTTGTATGACCTTGGTTTTTTGATTAAGCAGTATTGAATGAGAACATTGGATAAATTGGGAGTGAGATGGAGCGTTGGATTTTTTGCTTTTATTTTCGCGTGCTTTTCCTGTATTGAGACCGTAGACAATCAGTCACTGGTGTATTCCAACAATTTTTCCAACTTGGATTTAGCCAATTTTGAAAATGGGAGATTATTTATTTGGCAAAGAGATACGATAGCGGGGTATTACCACAATGAGGAAGTGGCAGTCACAGTCAAAGACCTTCCCACGCATAATTACCTCAAAGTATCTATCGAAATTTTGGTCCATGACAGTTGGGACGGTAATGCCGATGATGGCATTTCAGGGCCTGACTTTTGGTTTATGGGATTGGATGATTCGGAGACCTTGCGCACTACCTTTTCCAACTCCCCTTGTGTGTCAACTTTTTGTTTATATCAGTCCTTCCCGAATCGGTTTTTTAGACAAAATCGTCCAAAAACAGGAGCCACTTCTATCAATTTACCAGGACTATGTCTGTTTGGAGCATCATCTTCCTATACTTCCCGCTATGTCGTGGAGCAGCTCATTGAGCATACAAATCCTGAAGCAAGGGTATTTATGGGAGCAGAACTAAAGCAGACCAATAGTCCGGATCCCATTTGCGATGAATCTTGGTCCATTGCGAGTATTCAAGTGTTAGCAATTCAAACCAACAGAAAATGAGAAATAGGATCATTTACTTGGTTTTGTTCATCCTTTTGGCTGGAAAATCCTTTCCTCAGGGAGTTCCGGTAGGAATGCCTGTCTTTGATGAATATTTGAGAAGACTTCAATTGACGGGCCAGATCGATTCCTCCTCTTCTTGGATGATTCGACCTATTTTGCCGAAAGAGGCTTTTGGATGGTCCACAGGATACTTTGCCGACAGTATTACGGCAAATGATAAGGGTCTTTTTGGTTCTTATGATCGATTTGGTAAAAATGGCAAAGGCAAATTTCTTGTACTTCCTGCCGTTTATCGTGGCCAATTCAACTCCGAATATGCTTTTGGTGTCAATGATGGGGTAATGGTTCCCAATCGAGGATTGCAACAGGTATTGAGTGCTGGTGCTTATGCTGAGTATGGCAGATTTAGTCTTCAATTTCAGCCTGAGCTATTATTAGCCCAAAATAAGCCGTATTTGGGTTTTCCGATAGAGCATCAAGCTACCATCCTTTTTTATTACGAGTACATGAATCGCATTGACATGCCTGAGCGGTTTGGTGACAAACCCCTTAATCGCTTGTATCCAGGCCAGTCTAGCATTCGGTTTAATCTTAACGAGTTCTCAGTAGGTGTTTCCTCCGAGAATCTTTGGTGGGGCCCGGGAAGGAGAAACTCATTGCTTTTAGGCAATAATGCCCCGGGATTTTGGCACGCCACTATCAATACAAGAAAACCTGTGCTGACTCCAATTGGATCGTTTGAAGGCCAGTATATTTCTGGCTTCCTTAACTCTACCAATTTTCTTCCTCCATGGCCAGACTATTCTATCCAGCAAAATCCAGTGATTATCCCAAAGAGAGAAGATGGTAATCGGTACCTCTCAGGCTTGGTATTTACCTATCAGCCAAAATGGATACCCGGATTATTTTTAGGATTCGGTTCGGTCAATCACATGTATCGGTCGGATGTTTCTTCCTTTGCAGACGCTATTCCGATTTTCAATGGCAGAAAAAAACCTCAAAATATTTACGACCCTATCCAAGATAAGCGACAGCAGTTTAGCTCCGGGTTTTTCCGTTGGTTAAGTCCTGAAGGGCGATTTGAGTTCTATGGCGAGTATGGTACCCGGGACAATGACCGCACCTTCAACGATTTTATCACCACCCCTGAGTCAGGCAGAGCATTTACCTTTGGTTTTACTCATTTGATGGATTTGAAAAAGCCGAATCGATTTTTTGAGATCAGTTCGGAAATGACGCTTTCAGGGCAGACGATTCGTGAAGATATACGACAACTACGCACTTGGTACATTCACGATCATGTAAGGCATGGATATACCCATCAGGGACAAGTGCTTGGTATAGGAAATGGTCCCGCCAGTAACCAGATTTTTGTAGGCTTGGCTTGGGTGGAAGGATTAAAAAAGATAGGGTTTCAGTTTGAGCGAATTGAATATAACAATGACTTCTACTACTATCGATATGAAGAGTCAAAGGATATTCGAAACAAATATGTGGACTTGGTATTTACGCTGAATCCTGAATGGCAATTTGGAAATCTTTTGGTGTCGGGGAAATTCCAATATGTGAATACCCTTAACTACAAGTGGTACCTAGAGAATGATCCCAACCAGTATTTTGTACCTGGTTATGACCGAAAAAATATAGTAGGCTCTCTGGGCGTGGCGTATCTATTTAGGTAAAAAGCCGATTCTGGAACCTAGTTTTTGGAATCCCAATGAAATTATCCGCATGTAAATAGCTGATTTAACCTCATTGTGAAGAGAGGAATTTTTGATTTCTTTCAAGATCCTATGCCAAAGTGCCAATCGATTGGTCAATCCATGACTCCATCGCGCGGAAACTGATTTTTTTTTGTAGACCTTTTTAAAGAGGATTTTGTCTGAAGTGACGAACTGCCCATAAAACCCCATTTTCATGATTGCAACCAAATCCAGCGAAAACTCTTTTTCTCCAAAACTTAGGGTGGATATTGGATAGGCTTGCAATACGTTTTCACTACGGTGAAGTCCATGAAAAGGCGCCCACCAATAATGAATATTTCTGTGTATGATCACCATAGTACGGTCAATCACATTTAAATCACCAGAAGCATGGGTATAGAATGAGCTGATCGTTTGGTCATGGTATTCATTTTCCATGCCTGGGATAGCGAGGCAAGCATTTGGTTTTGAAATCAAAAGTGAGACAAGCTCTGAAATATAGGTTGGGTAGGGTAAGTCATCATGTGGATTGGTAAAGCAAAAATCGCTTTCGATTGCAGCTGCTATCCAAAGATTTTGAGAAGTTTTGAACCATCCCAAATTTTTATCATTTCCCCATGCCTTGAATCGGCGATCCTTCTCTGCATATTTCTGACATATCTCTAAGGTATCATCTGACGAAGCATCATCACAGATCCAGATTTCAAAATTTGGATACTCTTGGGCAGCAAGAGCATTTAGAGTATTTTCAATAAAATGGGATGCATTATATGTAGGCACAAAACCTATCACTTTGGGATACCTATCCATCCGATCGTTCAAAAATTTAAATTCTGAAAATAGAAACAGTCAGAAATATAACCTTTGGTTAAATTTTAATTGGCTGTCCGTACACATTTTTTATTTATTATCTGGAGATCAAACATATGAGGGCCTTTCTATTGGATTCTTATAGAAAAAGGTAATCACAAAAGCTTTCAGGAAATTCTTAAAATACCGAAAGTAGGTATTGCAAAATGAATAAGATATTTTAACTCCATTCAAAAAAGACCCATTTTTGTGCCTTAAAATTCAGAATAATGAAAGCAGAAAAAGATAAAGTTGTCGCAGTCTCCTATACGCTTATGGTTGATGATGGGGAAAGTGGAAAGGAATTGTTCGAAACGGTATCCGAAAATCAGCCTTTTTATTTCCTCTTTGGGTACCAGAATGTGCTCCCAAAGTTTGAGGAGGCCATCGAAGGAAAGAGTGTTGGAGATACGTTTTCGGTATTTATAGATTTTGAAAATGGCTACGGGGATTACGATGAAAACAAAAAAGTAATCATCCCAAAAGCCAATTTCAAAGAAGATGGAAAGAAGAACAAAGATCTATTGAAAGTGGGAAGCGTCATCCCCATGCAGGATGATAAAGGGAATCAGATGAGAGGGGAAGTTTTGAAAGTGGATTACCTGGGAGTTCACATGGATTTTAATCCTCCTTTGGCTGGTTATGATTTATACTTTGAAGGGAAAGTGCTTGCAGTCCGAGATGCTGAACAGGTAGAATTGGAACATGGCCATGCACATGGTCCTGACGGACATCATCACCACTAATTCCCAATAAGTTCTTTTTCTTCGAATGCCCTGTTTCCCGCGAAATAGGGCATTTGTCGTATGGTAGTAGCCATAGAGTAAGCATAGATTTGACCAGTAATATTTCTAATTCTAATCTTTTACTTCTATGAGCATGTGGATTGACATTTTGAGAAAAGCAGCTTTGTTGGGCTTTTTTATCGCATTTATGGCCTGTACCGCGGATGAAGGTCAAGATCCTTCGGGTGCAGCGGAAGAGTTTTCAGGTGAGGTAGCCGGAGTCGGTTCGATTTCTGCATCAAAGGACTTTGACACGATATCCGGGACAAAGATCTCCGCTGCAGGAGCGAGTATTGTAATGATGCAAGGCACAGATAATTCCGGAAAAGGATTTATGCTTAGGATTTCTACCTATAAGGGTACCGGTACTTATGATCTTGGATTCACCAATATTGCCAATACGGCCACTTTCATAGAAGGTACAGCTGCCGGTCAGCAATACAGCACTGCTTACCAGGGTACTTCTGGAAAAATAACCGTTACCGTCGATGATGGGAAACGTATCGAAGGCACCTTTGAGTTTGTAGGAAAGGCGAACAATACCTCTGCCACTCGGAACGTAACCAACGGGAAATTCAAAGTAAACCTTCAATAAGTCGAATCACTCAATGGGTGACTATTGAGTGGTTAGGCCATTTTTTGATATGGCACTTTTCGGCAGTGGGGTGATTGACCGGACAAGTTGCTGATCTCCCCGAATCTGATTCGGGGAGATTTTTGTTCAATTTCGAAGATCGTATCCGTATGTTTTGAATGCCAAGTCGATACTTAGCTCGCGGAGACCTTCGATCCGATCAGCAGGGTACAGCAAATACGCCTTAGATAGCTGATGGACTGCTTGCCCAAATTCCTGGTTGTTGAAATGCACGATGGCGTCATTGTAATACTGCAGGCCTGCGAGTTCTACTAATTTTACTTTTCTGAAAATAGAATTATCAGCCAAGACTAAGCTAGGTCCTGCCAATCTTTGGTTAAAATTCACAGGTGTGGTTTCCTTCTTGGGCAAATATGAACTCAGGTATTTTTCTATTTCTGATGGGGTAGAGATCATCCCTCCTACTGGGAGCGTACTTTCCAAGATCACAGGTTTACCCTCGATAGACACTTGAATGAACACATGGTAATCCGTCTCAATGATTTCATAGGTAAATCCAAATCTCTCCAATAACATACCCAACACTGCAGATCCACTCACACAATCATATCTGCCTTCTGTCAGCATCTTGTTGAAGGAGGAGTGCTGCTCATATTTTTTAAATAGACGCTGATGGGATTTTTGAAAAATAGTTCTCAACAATGAAAGCTGGTCAGGATTTTTTGCCGCTTTTTCATCTATTTCCTTGAGGAGATTCACCCATTTGGTGTCTTCTGAAAGTGATTTGGCATCCAAGGCAGTGAAATAGGGATAAGGATCATTGGGCTTGGCTTTCCAGATATTTTCTTCCGTTTCACTTTCGAAGACCAATTTGTCCAAGTCCAAAACATTATCCTGTGAATAGCCCTCAAGGACAATTCCCAGAAATAAGGTGAAGATCAGACCGGTCAGTTTCATTGTCTATGAAGCGAATGTTATTCAAAGTGAATAAAATTAACAATTTGATAACATTGACAAAAAAAATGACCCAAAACTTAACATGGGGAACATGTTAGGAAGCCTTATTCGTGATGATACGGTTCGTTTCGAAGGATAGTAAATGCCCTATACAGCTGTTCGATGAAAAACGGACGGATCATTTGGTGAGAAAAAGTCATCTTGGAAAGAGAAATTTTTCCATTTGCTCTTCCGTACACTGCATCCGAGAATCCATAAGGTCCGCCAATGACAAATACCAATTGTCGGAGACCTGAATTCATTTTTTTCTGCAAATACTCTGAAAATTCAACGGAACTGAAGTTTTTTCCACGTTCATCCAATAGAATCAATTCGTCCGAAGGGATCAGTTTTTTTAGAATCAGCTCTCCCTCTTTTTCTTTTTGAATGGACTCGGACAGTGATTTGGTGTTTTTGAGATCCGGAATGATTTCCAGTTCAAATCGGATGTAATACCCCAATCGGTCACTATATTCTGAAATGAGTTCCAAAATGGCTTTGTGATCCGTCTTTCCTATGGCTAACAGTTTGATTTGCATGGGCTAAATATCCGAAAAGTGCTTTTGTGAAGGGGGATTTAGCAGACTTTTTTCCATTAATCCCCTTCAGACCCCGCAGTTACATCAAATTTTCCTTTGGTACTTCTTACCTGAAAATGGACAAACATTACTGATAAACAGTCTGTTCGAAGCACATAAACCAAAATTATTACTACCCATGAAAAAAGTACTCTCTCTCGTGATGGTGATGACGATCTTCTTCGCTTCTGCCTTCACACCAAAAACCACCTCTGTACATGAAGTTGATGCAGACATTGTTGACTTGGCTGTATCCACTGAGTTTTTGTCCACTTTGGTAGCTGCTGTCAAAGCGGGTGACCTTGTGGGTGTCCTCAAAGGTGACGGACCTTTCACCGTATTTGCTCCGACTAATGAGGCATTTGCCAAATTGCCAGCAGGTACTGTTGAAAACCTCCTCAAACCGGAAAACAAAGCCCAATTGGTAGCAGTCCTTACCTACCATGTGGTCCCGGGAAAAGTGTTGTCCTCTGACCTCAAAAACGGAATGAAGGCAAAAACTGCTCAAGGAAGTGAAATTACCATTACCCTGAAGGATAGCAAAGCAATGGTGAATAATGCGACCATAACCGCTGCCGACATTCAGGCTAGCAATGGTGTAGTTCACGTGATTGACACCGTGATCTTACCAAAGATGTAAACCCAAATCTTCCAGTAAAAAAGAAGCCCGCTGTACTTTGCAGCGGGCTTCTTTTATTTGATGAGTTCTTTTCTTTTGAGAATAGCCTCCAAGAATTTTTTGTCATTGTCTGAATTAAAAATTCGAAAAGGGAGGTGAATGAATTGTGCTTTGGAAAGATAGAGTACAAAGGCGTCTTTGGTCATTTCTACTTTCTTGATCATATTCCACTGAACAGGCATGCCTTCGCGGACGTTGATCTTCATCAAAATCTGTCGGCTATCAATTTCATAGGCCATCTTTTGGAAGATGGGTTTGTTTTGCTCCATCTGAGTCACTCCTGTAAATTGGATTGCCCAAAAGAGCACATACAAGCCATAGGCAATCAAAGCTCCGATAAACCACCAAATGGATGCGATCCAAAAGTAGCCACAGCAAATTGCCAAAGCGATCAAGATGACCCACCACTGTTCCTTCAGGATAGATACCAATCCCATTTTGATGTAAGTTCCGGTTTCCAGCTGGTATTTTTTGGTTTTAATGATCATGAGTCAGGATTTTGAGTGCGCAAATATCCACCTATCCCGGAGATTAAGCAAACGGATACCAATCAATAATGTGGGCACAGATAGAAAACAAATCAAAAAACCATTGACTAAAACTAGAGATTGCTCTATCTTAAGTTTAAATTTTTGGTGATGAATAGTTTACTGATTGATTTGATAGTGTGTGGCTTGGCTTATGTCATTACAGTGTATTTCATAGCTACAATGACTAAAAATTCCCTGAATAAAGGAAAAGGTGGAGATGAGGGTGACGGAGGGATAGAGAAAATCACACCACCAAAAATCGATTTACCGCCTGGGGTCATCTGGCCCTCAGAAGCACCTAAAAAATCAAATCGCCCTGAGCCAATGGAAGTTTAGTGGCATTTTTCACATACTCCCTGCACCAGTAGATTCATTTCCTTTTTCTCAAATCCCTTGGGTAGTTTGATCTGAGGCAAAGTAATATCTTCCAGACAGGTAGTTTCTCCACATTTTTCGCACTTGAAATGTACATGTTCGTGGCTATGGGTATGTTCAGATTCCCCATGAGCACAAAGCGCATACTTCGTGGCCCCACTATCATCCAGTACTTTGTGAATCAAATCTTTATCTAAAAAAGTCTTGAGCGTCCTGTAGATTGTCACTCGGTCAAACTGATTGTTGAGCGTCTCCTCCAAGTCTGCATGGGAAAGCGCTATATTTTTATTTAAAAATTCCTGAATGATCTCCAGACGGCAATCGGTGATTCGAAGCTTGTGAGATTGTAGGATGGAATTGGGATTAGTCATACGGGTCTTTTGCTATTCCAAATTAACTCAAAAAATAGAAGTGAAAAAAAGGGCGCCGATATTGGCGCCCTTTTCGATTAATCTCCTGAAGTCTCTTTCAAGATTTTGTTGATTCTTTCCAAAGCATCTTCGAGGTGAAGTTTGCTCATACGGTCAGAAGTTCTTCCGATAGCTCCTCTGATTTGATTTTGAAGTGTTTTCAATTCACCTCTAGCCATTGGTCTGATATCAGACTGTGCCGCATTAAGCTGTGGACCAGCAAAAGCTCTGAATTGAGCAGGCAGCTGTGCCACACTTCCTGTAAGCAATAATTCCAATCGCTCAATGTGTGCTCTCTGCAAGGCTCTACGGTGAACATCGATGGTTCTACCCGCAGCTAGTTCAGTCCAAATGCCTTTTCTCAAGTCATCAAACAGCTCGGTGATTTTGTAGGCATTGTTTCCATTGAGGGCTTCATTTTCGATCACTCTACCTAGTCTGCCCCATTCAAGAATGCCATTTAGGGTAGTAACTTGAATGCCTCGGATTCTTTCCAATGCACCAAAGTCTCCTATTCTGGCAATGATTGCCTCATCCATCAGCCAGCTTGGAGTTGCAAAAAGCTGCTTATTCAAGAAGTCCACTGCTGACTTTTGCATTTCCTTGGAGGTGTGGGTATAGACAGCTTCATTTTGTCCCGCAGACTTGTAGACTTCCATGACACCGCCGACGTTGGTTCTCACATGGCCCATGTATCGGTTAAACTGCCCGATGACCTGTCCATACATTTCTTCCAAGTCAGCATAGTTTTTATAAGGCTTGTCTTTTTCGCTGGTCCATTCCATCAGGTTTGGCATGATGCGCTTCAGGTTTTTGATCCCGTATTCGGATGCAAGCATGGCATTGTCACCCAAATCTTCAGATTGCGTCGTAGGGTCGTAGCTGTTGCCTTGACGACCGTAGCGGTACACAGGATCACCTTTTTTCTCCACGATCCACTTGTCCAAGGTTGGCAGCTCATCTTCAGGTGTCTTGGCATCCAGAATAGGCTTGTAACCCCACATGATGGCATACTTGTCATATGGCCCTACATCGGGCATCAGGCTAACGCCTTTGTCTTCCGGTTGGGCGACATAGTTAAAACGCGCGTAGTCCATGATTGAAGGAGCTGTTCCAAATTCCTTCGTAAAGGCCGGATCTCTCAGCTTTTCTACTGGATAAGCTACCGAAGAGGCAAAGTTGTGAGGCAGACCCAAGGTATGTCCCACTTCGTGAGCGGATACAAATCGAATCAATCTACCCATCACTTCGTCGTCAAATTTTACACTTCTCGCGTCAGGATTTACAGCAGCCGTCTGGATGAAGAACCAGTTTCTCAAAAGGTTCATCACATTGTGGTACCATCCGATATCAGACTCGATGATTTCACCTGATCTAGGATCAGATACGTGAGGTCCGTAAGCATTTTGAATATCAGATGCGAAATATCTGATTACGGAGTATCTCGCATCTTCAGGGCTCCAGGTAGGATCTTCTTCTGGACTTGGAGCTTCTTTGGCAATGATGGCATTTTTAAAACCTGCTGCCTCAAAGGCTTTCTGCCAGTCTTCGACTCCTTGCTTCAAAAATGGCACCCACTTCTTAGGCGTAGCAGGATCGATGTAGTATACGATCGGCTGCTTGGGCTCCACTAATTCCCCACGCTTAAACTTCTCCTCATCGCCAGGTTTCACTTCCAATCTCCATCTGTCAAGGTACCTTCTCGATGTGGCACGCTGCTCGTCTGCACCATAATCCACGTAGGATCTGGCAAACCAACCTACACGCTGATCGGCAAGACGCTGCTTCATCGGCTCCTTTGGAAGGAGGATCATGGAGGCATTCATCTCCAAGGTGATCAATCCCGTCACGCTGTTTGACGGAGGCTCTGAAGCTGCATAGGTAAGTACATATCTAGCTTCGATATTGATCGGATAGGTATGAATGTGCTGGATAAACGAACGCTCATTATCCAGTCGAGTGATACGATACTCAGTTCTCCGATTTCGCTGAATACCAAGGGCTTGGTTGTCTTTAGTAAATAGATCTGTTGCCTCGATCACGGTTCCTGTAGAATCTGTTCCTCTGGATTTGATGGCAAACTTCTGAAGAATGGGCTCTAGGTTGGAGGCCTTTACGGCCATGGAGATCGGTAAGGAGTCAGCAGCGTAGTTGTTGACAGAGACTACTTTAAGAAGGATGTCATCCTGATTTTTCTCCCACCGTACCATCAGGTTGGTGGTGTTTTCACCACCATATCCGATGCCGTCAGCAGTTTTGGCGATTCTCACCACCATCAGCATGTCACGGCCTAGTAGGGAATCAGGGATTTCGTAAAAGTATTTGTCTTCGATTTGGTGCACCTTGAAAAGTCCTGCTTTGCTTTTTGCTTTAGCTGTGATGACTTCTTTGTACGGTTTTGGTCCGTTGGCGGGTGCTTGTGGTCGGGCAGGTGTGGCAGGAGCAGCGGCAGCGGGAGTTTCAGCACCTTTTTTCTTTTTTTTCTGTGCGAAAGAGTCCTCTGCCTGAAGCAACGCACCCATTAGACCTAATACAAAGGTGGTTCTCCTTAGTAATTTGGGTAGGGTTTTGTTCATAGCTTTCAAATTTGATTAAGAAATAAAGTAACTTCCAAAGCGTGGGATAAGGGAGATGTAAAACTTATTTTTTGATAAGCGGTTGCATCATAAAATCAAAGGCACTTGGACAAGCAAAAAAGAGAAGTGATCGTCATCGGTGGAGGGCTTGCAGGATTGGTATCCTCCTTACTTTTGGCCAAAGACGGACACAAAGTACTACTGATTGAAAAGAAAGTTTATCCTTTTCATCGGGTCTGCGGCGAGTATGTTTCCAATGAAGTTCTAGACTTTTTAACCAGGAGTGGCCTTTTGCCTGATTTTTTAGAGCTTCCGCAAATCAGCCAATTTCAATTTTCGGACACCAAGGGTCAGGCTGTTCGCATTCCTCTTGATTTAGGAGGCTTTGGCATTAGCCGATACGTCATGGATGAATGGCTTTATCAGCTTGCCTTGGAAGAGGGGGTGGAAGTCAAAACAGGAATTCAGGTAAGTGATTTGACTTTTGATCCTGCCTCTGACCTATTTCAGGTTCAGCTATCTGATTTTTCTACCATCACAGCAAAGTATGTTTTGGGGGCTTTTGGAAAAAGAAGCAAATTGGACAAGGTGCTCAAGCGCAAGTTTTTCTTTGAGCGAAGTCCCTACATCGGTGTGAAGTATCATGTGAAAACTGACTTTGACCGCGAAACAGTAGCTCTTCATAATTTCGATGGAGGGTATTGCGGGATCAACGCCATCGAATCCGGCAAATTCAACCTCTGCTATCTTGGTAGTAGGGATCAGCTCCGCACCTACGGTTCGATCGAGGAGATGGAGCGTGAGGTCCTTTGGAAAAACCCGATCCTCAAGCACATTTTTCAGGAGAGTGAATTTTTGTTTGAAAAGCCTGAGGTCATTAATGAAATCAATTTTGAGCCCAAGCAGCCGGTGGAAAATCACGTGCTCATGATCGGTGATACTGCCGGATTGATCACCCCGCTCTGTGGAAACGGCATGGCCATGGCGATTCACTCTGCCAAGCTTGCCGTGGAAGCACTTACCCAAGGTGACTCACGGATTGAAGTAGAGCAGCTGTATTCCAAAAAATGGAATGCACATTTTCGACGGAGATTGGCCGTGGGACGGACAGTCCAAAAGCTCTTTGGTTCAGGTCGAGGGTCGGTGCTGGCCCGAGGACTTATCCAATATGTTCCCTTCGCAGCCAATCTGATTATGAGAAATACACACGGTCAGCCTTTTTGATCAGTAACCGAAGACCTGAAGGATCTGGGTATTTTCCAGAAAGTAATAAATAAAGAAAGCGTTGAGTGAAATAGCAGACAGGGCATTCATCCCCATGGCCCAGCTGTAGGAGGCATATTTTTCAGGATTGGTCCGAACAAAACCAAACCAAACCAGAAAAAACAATAGGATTGGAGCCATTGCCCCAAGGTAAATCCAGAGGATAGGGGTCTGTCCTCTGTCCAAAAAATACCAGACAAATGCAGCTCCGGTAAGGGCAAAGAAGAAACTTGAAAATGCAAAAGTACCTTGGATTCCCAAGGTTCTGCTCAACGTTTGGTCTCCTCTACGAGCATCTTCCCGATGCTGATAGACCTGGGTCAAGGGATAATTGCCCCAAAGCATCAAGCTGGTCAACAGGCCCGGGATGAGCACATGGGGCTTGAAGATTACTTCCCAACCCAATTCACTCAAGCCTGCATAGGCCATGGCAAAGGTGAAATAACCTTGAAAAAGTCCTGCGATCACCCAACTGGTCCAAGGATATTTTTTGATCCGGATGGAGGGATGACTATAAGCCATGCTTACCAAACCATAGACGGCGAGCATGCTGGCAAAAGACCAACTGATCCATGCTCCCAAAAGCAAGGCGATCACAAAAAAAACCTGTGCCAGCCAATATAAATCTGGAGTCACTTTGGGAGGAAATTTCAATCCTCCGATACTCTCCTCATCCCGATCAAAATAACTGTTGTACCCATTGCTACTGGGATACAAAAACAAGTGCAGGGCAATAAAGACCAAAGCCAATCGCATTTCGTTGAGATTGGGGGTCAGGGCCAGCGCAAAAAAGAAAACAGGCATCAGGAAAAATGAAAACGGAATGCGAAGATGTTTGATACTGGAGCGCGTGATCATAGCGGAGTTGGATTGGGTACTTAACCTTATTGGGTAGAAAGGGTTGTGAGTATACAGACCAAATTAGAAATATTCCCCTAACTTGAATTAATGAATTCCAGCATTGTTAGCATTGGCATCTCCTATCCGGGAAAGCCGATTTCTCAGTCCGAAATATCCCGATTTATGCAGATGGCGCATCAGCTGGATGATTTGGAAAGCCGAAAGCTTCAATTTTTTTATCGGATTTCCGGAATTGATTTTCGCCATAGTGTCTTGGAAGATTTTGAGAAAAAAGAACCCAACGATTTTTCCTTTTTCCCCAAGTCAAAAGATTTGAACCCATTCCCTGGGACCAAGGCCCGGATGGAAGTGTTTCAAATAGAAGCACCTCGCTTAGCTTTGAAAGCTTCTCAATCCGCTTTGAATCAGGCAAAAGTTCCAGCTCATGAAGTTACCCATCTGGTGTTGGTCTCCTGCACCGGAATGGTCGCTCCGGGAGTGGAGCTGGACTTGGTACAGCACTTGGGTCTTGATGATTCGGTGGAGCGGTATTGCATTCATTTTATGGGCTGTTATGCTGCATTCACAGGATTGAAGCTTGCTGACAAAATCCTGAAAGCGCAGCCTGAGGCCAAAGTCCTGGTCGTGGCGGTGGAGCTTTGCACCCTTCATTTTCAGAAAGAATACACCGAAGACAACCTCCTCGCCAACTCGCTTTTTGGAGATGGGGCTGCAGCTGCCTTGGTCATGAGATCGGACCAGGGTTTGGTGATTAAAAACTACCTGAGTCAGATCCTGCGCGAAGGAGAAAAAGACATGGCTTGGGGCATTGGTGATTTTGGGTTTGAGATGAGGCTGAGCCAGTACATTCCTGCGCTTTTGGATCAGGGGATAAATAAATTGAAAGGTGCTTTTGAAGCGAAGTTTGGTCTCTCTCAGATTACCCAATTTGCCATTCATCCGGGGGGAAAGCAGATTTTGCAGAAAGTTCAAGAGGCTTTTGACCTACCTCCTGAAGTAAACAGGCATTCGATGGATGTCTTGAGAAATTTCGGGAACATGTCCTCTGTCAGTATTTTGTTTGTCTTGGAGAAAGTAATGAAGGACAATGCCATCAAGGGGGATTTATTGGCCATGGGCTTTGGACCTGGTTTGACTTTGGAAACACTCTTACTGGATAAGCGATGAGTATTTTTTCCCAAAGAAGTACGGAAAAGGAAATCATGGACGATCTGGACTGCTCAGGTCCTGTCCTAGAGCAGACCCTTCGAGAACTCAAAACCATCAATCGATGGCTGGGAGGAAATCATGTCACCACATTGGGACTGACCCAACTTATTCGCGAAAATCCCCAAAAGCACTACGAAATCACAGACATCGGTTGTGGTGGAGGAGATATGATCCGAGTCATGAGCAGGTGGGCTCAAAAGCATGAAATCCCGGCCCAATTTACCGGAATCGATGCCAACGGGAACATTATTGAATTTGCCAAGGTTAGACAAAGTGACCTGCCTGCCATCAGGTGGAGGGTTCAGAATGTCTTCGAACCCGAATTTGCTGCCGAAAAGACGGATCTAATTACCTGTACGTTATTTACCCACCATTTCACAGATGTGGAATTGAAGGAGCTTTTGAAAGCGATGAAATCAAAGGCCCGATTGGGGATCGTGATCAATGACCTGCATCGTCACCGCCTTGCCTATTACAGCATCAAGTGGCTGACCAAGCTCTTCAGCAGATCACCTATGGTACAAAATGATGCTCCGCTTTCTGTGTTGAGAAGTTTTTCCAAAACCGATTGGGAAAGAGTCCTTAAAGGCGCTGGCATTCAGCGGTTCCAAATTCGCTGGTTTTGGGCATTCAGATGGCAGGTCATCGTACGTTTTTAGGACTTAAACCAAAGCAATAACTAATGGAACTATCACCGGAAACAGTGAAAACCCTTTGGGATGAAGGCATTCAATTGGCCTATAAAATCATTCCCACATTGATATATGCTCTTCTTTTTTACCTAATCGGTCGTTTTTTCGTCCGTAAGCTCCTCAAAGGATTTGAGCTGATTTTGGAAAAAAGAGAAGCCAATCCTTCGCTAAATAGTTTTTTGGTAGGATTGGTGAAAGCCTTGCTTTACGTATCTCTATTTATTGGAGTGGCGACGATTTTGGGAGTGCCGATGTCTTCATTCTTTGCCATTCTCGGAGCAGCAGGTTTGGCGATAGGCTTGGCATTGCAGGGCTCTCTTTCCAATTTTGCCGGAGGAGTTCTGATCTTATTGTTTAAGCCATTCCAAGTTGGGGATGCGATCAATGGTCGCGGATTTACTGGTGTAGTAAGAAAAATAGACATCCTCTATACCCACTTGACCACTTTTGACAATCAGGAAGTAATCATTCCCAACGGAGCTTTGGCCAACTCAGAAGTGGTCAATCTCAACTCCCAACCCACACGCAGAGTCGAAATCAAGGTTGGTGTGTCATACAGCTCAGACCTTAAAGTAGTCAGAGAGACTATCCTGGCTTTGTTGTTAGAGGATTCGCGGATTTTGACTGATCCTCAGCCGGTGGTATGGCTCAATAATTTTGGGGATAGTTCACTGGATTTGGTGATTAGAGTTTGGACTCAGACGGAAAACCTGTGGCCGGTTTACTTTGAGACTATGGAAAAAATCAACAACACGTTCCGAGAAAAGAACATCGAGATTCCTTTCCCGCAGCGCGTGATCAATCAAAAAGGCGATTAACTCAATTCACCCTTTCAAGCTTTTTTAATACTTCTTGAGCACCTCATGTAAAGGTTTTCTTTCCAAATCAGGTACATAAGCATCTTCTTTGGGATAGCCTACCGGCAAAAGCAAGTAGGGGCGTTCATTCTCTGGGCGCCCCAGTAGTTTACTTAGAAAATTCATGGGGCTTGGCGTGTGTGTAACGGTCACCAAACCGGCCAAATGAATGGCCGAGATCAACATGCCGCAGGCTATTCCTACGGATTCGTTGACATAGTAGTGTTGGGATTTGACCCCATTTTCCAAGCCGTAAGATTGCTTGAAAACCGCGATCAGGTATGGCGCTTCTTCCAGAAAAGGTTTTTGCCAGTCAGTAGCCAGAGGTTTTAAATCTTGCTTCCAATCTTCAGGCATTCGTTCAGAATAGCTGATTCGTTCCTCTTCTTCGGCAGCTATCCGAATTTGTTTTTTGATTTCGGGATCAGAAATCATACAAAAAGTCCAAGGCTGCTTGTGTGCCCCTGAAGGAGCTGTGGCTGCGGTACGAATGATGTTTTCGATGATTTCCTCGGGGACCATTCGGGAGTCTATCGCTCTTACAGTCCTCCTTTTGTTCATTTTTTCGAAGAAAGAAAAAGCATTTACACGCATTTCATCCTCGGTGAGCTGATTGAATGGTAACCTGACATGAGGAAACCCATTGATTTCTATTTTTTCCATATTAAAAAAGGCTACCCCGAAAGATAGCCTTTACTCGATTTCCGCAAAAAACGACTTAGTCCAAAGTCATCTCTTTCACTCCACCAGGATAGGTAATGGTGAGTTTTTTATCACATTCTCCAGTACCATAGTCAACGGTGAAAACAAAAGACAAATAGCTAAAATTGATTTTTCCCTTGTTGGGGATCGAAATGCCTGATTCTACACAGGATTGGGTCACTATGAGTGGCTCTGAAATAGAAGCAGTGTAGGAGATTCCAGTCTTGCTCGTCCCACTGCCAGTGCCTGTTACAGATGCCTGATATCCCGAAGAGCCAAGGGTTATTTTTCTAACCTGATCGGTGATGAAAGAGGATACTTTTCCGTCAGGCCAGGTGACTTTGCCATTCTGGATTTTAACAGCCAGCGTGATTTCAAAATTCTGAATGTTGATGCCTGTATTGGTGATGGTGCGGGTTCCTTCCACTTTGAGTCCGTTGACTTCGTAGCCTTGGAAAGTGGTAACCACGCTAGATCCGGGAATTAAGAAGCTGCCTGTATAGGTGAAAATGACTTTGCCTTTTCTGGTGATTCCATTAGAGGTACAACCTGAGCCAAAGTCAAGAGTAATTTTTTTACCTGCTGTGTCGTGATTGAGTGTGGCAGTAGAGCAAATAGATCCATTGGCTATAGTAGTAGTTCGAAATCCAAGGCCGCTCGCTTCAAGAGACTTTAAGGTGAGATTGTCCAAGTCTTCCAAGACGGTGTTGACCTCAAATTCATCTTCCACCAAAGACAAATCTGGTTCCGGTAGGATGGAGTCGAGTCCTTCGTTACAGGAAAATAATGCAAACGTGATAAAGGATAAGACGACAAGTGGTCTAAATAATCGGGTCGTATTCATAGAGATAGAAGTTAAAAGTAGATCAAATCTACTCTTTATTTTCAGGTTTGGCAGGCCGGAAAACCTGTTTTTTTGACTTTCCTCCCACACAGCCGATGTTTTGCGTGAGGGGAATGTCCGTGGGCATTATCCCAAAACCTTCACTGAAATCCCATTCTTCCACGATAGGTTCTTGAGGTAATTTCTTCTTTTTCATAGCACATCTAAGTTACCACTTTAAAACGGCCATGGATCCGAAAAAGGTTTATTGGCAAAATACAAAGTCAACTCATGGTCGGTAAGTAGGCATTTTTTGAGTTCCTCCGTGATGGTTTTTTCATCAGGATACTGCCCAATCAGAACTAGCTCATTCATCCGATCTCCAAAGTTTTTGTGCCATTTAGACTCAATCAAAGCCTGATTTTCGATGAAAGAAGCGTATTGAATGCGTTGCTTGAAAGGCATCGAAGCCCACCACACCCCCATGGGTTCTGCTTTGAGGCTACCCCCTGCCTGTGACCAGGAGATGGCTTCATCCCTTCTCGAGGCTATGTAAAATAGACCCTTGCTTCGAAGAATCGAAGTAGGCCAAGATTTGGCGACGTAATTCCAAAAACGCTGCGGATGAAACGGACGACGATCTCGGAACACAAAGCTTTTGATCCCATACTCCTCTGTCTCTGGCGTGTGTGTTTTCACCAGTTCATCCTGCCAGGCCTCCGTCCCTTCCAATTCTGCCGAGTCGTAAAGGCCTGTATTCAAAATTCGAAAAGGCTCTATTTTTCCAAATTGGGTTTCCAAAATCTTGGCTTTGGGATTTAGCTTGGACAAGATGGCCTTGAGTTCCCCCGCTTGTTTGGCACTGACCAGGTCGATTTTGTTGAGTATGATGATGTTGGCAAATTCAATCTGATCGGTCAGCAGGTTGACGATTGATCGCTGATCTTCCTCGTCTTCATTAAGACCTGAAGAAAAAACTGTCTCTCCGCTGCCAAACTGCTGGGGGAAATTATAGGCATCAACCACAGTGACCAAGGTATCTAATCGGCTGAATCGCGACAGGTCGATTCCTTTTTCCTCATCCACAAAACTGAAGGTCTGAGCTACAGGTAGTGGTTCGGAAATGCCCGTACTTTCAATGAGGAGGTAATCAAACCGGTTTTCTTGGGCCAGTTTTTCGATCTCAATCATCAAATCTTCCCTTAAGGTGCAGCAGATGCATCCATTGCTCATTTCTACCAGTTTTTCATCCGTTCGGGATAGGGTATTTCCTTGAGCAATAAGCTGGGCGTCCACATTGACTTCGCCCATGTCATTGACGATCACGGCTACTTTTAGACCTTCCTTATTGTGTAGGATGTGGTTGAGAAGGGTGGTTTTTCCGGCACCCAAAAAGCCGCTTAAGACAGTGACTGGTAGTTTTTTGCTGGGATTCATGATATAATTTCTGCGTTTTGAATGATGAAGGTCATCTCTTCCACATCGGTTGCGTTGAGTTGGAGGATGCCACGGACTTTGATGATTTGATCGAGCTTGGGTCTCTTGGTTGGAGAATTTTTGAGATAGACTACGGCCACGCTTTCAGGGCCAGCCCCGCCGCAAAAGAAGCATTCGGCCATGGGGTATTTGGACAAAATCATAGTTTTGGAAGTGCCGGTCTCCAAGGGAATATAGAATCCCTGTAGCTCCACGGATTTGCCCTGAAGGGCTAGCAGTTCGGTATTGAATCTTGGGTAGTAGAAGTAAACGCCATGTGTTTTATTGAATTTTTCTTCGAAAGTTGTCCTTCCGAAAAGCTCCCAAAGTCGGCCTTGAGGCGCCGTAAAGGCAAACAGTCCGACCAGAAATATCAAACCGGAGAAAACCCTTAAACCATACCTATCATTTACTTTCATCGGGTGAAAATTCTTTCTCAAACCTAGTGATCTCACGTTTTAATTGCAATAATGTTGCATTTATATTTTCTCCACACCAATACGCCTTTAGCTATCTTTGTCCATGGTTGAATTTGATTTTGACAGCAAAGAGTTGAGGCAAAAGCTTCAGTCAGTCCGGAAAAAAGCAGTCCAATTGAGTACGTTTCGGTTGGGGGCGTTTTTTGGGATGCTGGCTTTTTTGATTTTAGGTGTGGCAGAGCATGTGCTTTGGCTGATCCCCGGAGTCCTGCTGATTTGGCTTTTTATCTTTTTGATCAAAAAATTCAATGCTGCCAAACATCAGGAAGCCATCTATTTGGCCATCGAAGAGATGGAGCGCCGAAAAAGCCTCCGTCAGTCGCGTGAACTTGGCTCTTTGCCCGATGGGCTGGAGTTTGCTGACAAAGCCCATCCTTTTTCAGGGGATTTGGATTTGTTTGGATCCCATTCTCTTTTTCAGTTGCTCAATCATACTACCTCTACGGGTGGCAATGCGAAATTGGCTCAGCTGATGAAGGCTGAGTTTACACCCGAGCAAGCCCAAAAGCGTGCAACAGCAGTGGAGGAGTTGAGGCAAAAGCCAGAATTTCTCCGAGCAATCGAGTCAGTAGGAATGGCTTTTGGATCGGAAAAAGATAGCTTCCAATCCTGGAAAAGCTGGTTGGCCGAGCCCCAGAAAATTACTTTTTTCCATCAAATTTTAGCCTTCATAGGGCCAATCGGGGGATTGACTTTGCTCATTCTGATTTCATTGGGGATTGTTCCTCAGGCGATTCTCGGAGTTTGGATTTTGCTTGGCGTGTTGACCTTGTCTTTGGTGTTTGTCCCGCTGAAGCGAGCGGCTGAGGTCATTCCTCTCTCTGCCCAAGTGAAGTCGATGGCGATTCGGGCGGAGAAAATCGAATCGGAAAATTTTCAGGCCGAATTACTTTCACAGGAAAAATCTAAAGTCTATTCGAGCGGACATCCTGCTTCCGCCCAACTTCAGGACTTGGATCGCCTTGGGCTTTGGGTACAAAATCGGCTCAATCTGCTCTATTTGCCAGTCAACTTGCTGTTTTGGACTGATTTTGCACTTTTTCTGACCCTAGCCAACTGGAAAAATCGAGTAGCAGACTCCCTACCACAGCTACCTGAAAGTCTGGAAAACTGGGAAGTCTGGGTTTCGCTGGGGAGTTTTGAACTGGAAGTCGGCCACGCTGGAAAAAGCCACTGGACTGAGGCAAGGATCCTGGACGCAAAAAATGCATCCCATCCTCTAATTCATCCCGGAAAGGCTATTGGTAATACCATTCAATTGGGAAATCAAAGTCAAGTAGCCCTGTTGACAGGTGCCAATATGAGTGGCAAAACGACCTTTATGCGCACCCTCGGGATCAATGCGGTCTTGGTCAATCTTGGACTTCGGCCCTTTGCCGATGAACTCACTCTTGGGCCCATTCAGCTTTACACCAGCATGAGAAACTCGGATAATCTGGGGGAAAGTGTGAGTTCTTTTTATGCCGAGTTGTTTCGCATTCGCACCTTGATCACACGATTGGAATCCGGCGAGGCTATTTTCTTTTTGTTGGATGAAATTCTCAAAGGAACCAATACCCAAGACCGAATTTCGGGATCAGAGGCTCTCATCCGTCAGATGTTACATACACAGGGTTTTGGAATCATTAGTACACATGATATCGAGTTGGCCGACTTGGCTCAAAAAGAATCCGGCCTCAGGAATTTCTCCTTCCATTCGGAGATTCAGGATCAGACCATTGCCTTTGATTACAAGCTGAAAGAAGGTCCCTGTCCAAGTTTCAATGCTCACAAGCTCATGGAATTGATGGGGATCAGATTCAGTACAGAAGCCTGAGTTTTTCCTTCCCCTTGAATCTTGTACTTTTACCCACTCATTGATCTATGACTACCCAATCTCCATCCATGATACTTGGCGTTCTCGGCGGAGGTCAGCTTGGCCGAATGCTCATCCAATCAGCCATCAATTACAATCAGGACATCCACATCCTCGATCCCGACCCGAATGCACCCTGCAAGGATATTTCACAGCAGTTCCAAGTGGGTTCGCTAAAGGATTTCGACACGGTTTATGCCTTTGGGAAAAACTGTGACGTCATCACCGTGGAGATCGAGGCCGTCAATACGGATGCCTTGCAAAAGCTGGCTGAGGAAGGGAAAAAAGTTTTTCCTCAACCCCACATTCTTAAACTCATCCAAGACAAGCGAGAGCAAAAGCAATTCTATGCCCAGCATGGAATCCCCACGGCGGATTTTGTTTTGACTGAAAATAAAGCCGATGTCATCGCCAAAAAGTCCTTTCTTCCCGCTGTCAACAAACTCGGAAAAGAAGGCTATGACGGTCGTGGAGTGCAGATATTGAGATCTGAGGCGGATTTGGAGCAGGCCTTTGATGCACCGGGATTGCTGGAAAAGTTGATTGATTTTGACAAAGAAATCGCGGTGACTGTAGCTCGGAATGAAAAGGGAGATCTGATCGCCTATCCGGCCGTAGAATGCGCTTTTCATCCGACTGCCAATTTGGTGGAGTTCCTTTTTGCTCCCGCAGAAATCACTCCTGAGGTCGAAGCAAAAGCACAGCAAATCGCGAAGGAAGTCATTCTGAAATTGGACATGGTCGGCATTTTGGCAGTGGAGCTATTTGTGACCAAATCAGGCGAGGTACTCGTCAATGAGATCGCACCCCGTCCGCATAACAGTGGGCATCATACCATCGAGGCCAATTTTACCTCTCAGTTTGAGCAGCACTTGCGGTCGGTGATGAATTGGCCGCTTGGCAATCCCGACTTGCGTTGCCCTGCCGCGATGATCAATCTGCTGGGTGAAGACGGGTTTTCGGGTCCTGCCATCATCGAAGGTAAAGAGGAGGCATTGGCAGAAAAAGGGGTGTACATTCACCTTTATGGTAAAAAATTGACCAAGCCTTTCCGTAAAATGGGCCATGTGACCATTTTGGATGAAAGCGTGGAGGCGCTCAAGGCAAAAGCAAATCGAATCAAAGAATTGATCAAAATAAAATCCATCTCATGAACCCACAGGTAGGAATCATCATGGGAAGTCAATCTGACCTCCCTGTCATGGCAGAAGCTGCCCAGTTTCTCGAAGAACTCGGAATCGGCTACGAGCTCACCGTGGTGAGTGCACACCGTACACCAAGGCGCATGATCGACTATGCTGAGTCAGCACGTGAGCGTGGGATCAAAGTCATCGTTGCAGGTGCAGGCGGTGCCGCCCATTTGCCAGGGATGGTGGCTTCTTTGACCAGTCTTCCTGTGATCGGAGTTCCGGTCAAAAGCTCCAATTCGATCGATGGTTGGGATAGCATTTTGTCGATTTTGCAAATGCCAAGTGGGATTCCTGTAGCGACAGTTGCGCTGAATGGAGGCAAAAATGCCGGTATTCTAGCTGCTTCGATTGTCGGGGCTTATGATGCAGAAATCGGGAAAAAAATGGATGCCTTCAAAACGGGACTTCGTGAAAAAGTGGAGGAATCTGCCGCACAGATCGAAGAGAAAGGCTGGAAAGAAGTGTTGAAGAAGTGAGAAGTTGGTAAAGCATTTATCCTTAATGCCAAACCTCACTTAAACCTCACCACCTTCCCGTGGGCTTTGGAGGTCATTTCTTGAGGGATTGACTCGGTAATTTCATGGTAGAGCAATTCCACCAATTTTTGCTTTAGAAAACTTCGGTTGAGAATGATGCTGACTTCTCGAGTCGGTGCAGTGCCTAGAAATGGCCTCAGCCTGGATTTTTCTTCAAAGGATAGCTCATGGGTGGCCAACTCCGGCAGCAGGGTAAGCCCTTTGTAACGGTTGACCATATTTCGCAGACCTTCCAAAGAACCACTTTCGTAGTGGAAATTTTTGTGACCTGACAGGCTTTGATCGCAAAAACTGATCACCTGATCGCGGAAGCAGTGGCCTTGCTGAAGAACCCAAAGTTCCTCTTTCTTCAATTGCTCCGGACGGATTTCTTTTTCTTTCAGCAGTTCATGGTCTTTGGAAAAATAGGCGTAGAATTTTTCGTAAAACATGGGCTTTTCCACAATCCCCGGTTCATCCAACGGTGTCACGACAATGCCTAAGTCGAGTTCGTCGTTCTTCAGTCTTCGGACTACTTCCTCTGTCACCATTTCCTGCACCTCCAATTTGACATTGGGGTACTTTTCCAAAAATTTTCTTACAAACAAATGAAGCAGGTAGGGAGCCAATGTCGGAATGATACCCAGTTTGATGACACCTGAGATATCCCCTTTCAGCTGAGCGACCAGTTCCATGATTCCTTTGCTTTCAGAGACTACTTTTTTAGCCTGGGCAATGATTTGTACGCCGATTTCAGTGGGTATCACAGGCATTTTACTTCGATCAAAAAGAATTACTCCGAGTTCTTTTTCCAGTTTACTCAGCTGCGCACTGAGCGTAGGTTGAGTCACAAAACAAGATTCGGCCGCATTTCCAAAGTGGCGATGCTTATCTACGGCGATCAAATATTCAAGCTGTTGAATAGTCATTTTGATAGAAAATTTCTATGGCAAGAAAGTAAAAAGGGAGGAAAAGAGTTCAATTTGAGTACCTGAGAAAAGTCATGTAGCTTTCCTTTCATCGGGAAATAACCCTCCTTTATCAAATTGCCTTCCTGAAATTTCGAAAGACGAATCATTTCTGGTAATTTATTTCGCTTATCGCACATAACACTTTAAACCCATTAACCTGATGAGTTCCAATTCCTTTTCCCGCCGAAAATTTCTCGGTGCCAGTCTCCTGACTTCCGCCGGATTGAGTTTGCTTCCCGGGCTTTCCCTTGCCTCTTCCCCCACCCCGTTATTTAAAGCTGCTCATGAAAGAGTCCGCTTAGGCTTCATAGGAGTGGGCCGCCAAGCCATGGGCTTGTTGAATAATTTCATGCGTATTCCCGGTGTTGAGGTCGTCGCCGCAGCGGATGTCTATGCGATCAAAAGAGAGCGGTTTGCTCTGCGTGTACAGAAAATTATGACCGAAGCAGGCAAAACCTACGTTGCTCCCAAGCTGTATGAAGATTACCGCGAGCTCTTGGCAAATCCAGAAGTGGATGCCGTGGTGATTGCTTCTCCTGACCATTGGCATGCGATCATGGCGATTGATGCCTGTCGTGCCAAAAAGGATATTTACCTCGAAAAACCCCTCACCTTCACCATCAAAGAAGGTCAAGAACTCGTGAAAGCGGTCCGTGAAAACGGTATTGTACTGGCTGTAGGCTCCATGCAGCGGGCAGCAGTCAATTTCCAGACAGCCGCCATGCATGTGCAGCGAGGCAAGTTGGGTAAAATCTCCCAAGTGCTCGTCCACGTAGGAGACAATCCACATCCTAAACCGTATGATCTGGCCAAGGAAGAAATCCCGGCGGGACTCAACTGGGAAAAGTGGCTCGGCCCAATTCCATCTCTCCATTTCAATGACCTCTTAAATCCAGGCATTTCGCTGAATCCTGAAAAAAATGAATCCGCTTGGGGAGCTTGGAGATGGTATAAGGAAACAGGCGGTGGGCTGATGACCGATTGGGGTGCACACATGATTGACATTGCTCAATGGGGACTCAGCATGGACCGAAATGGTCCTGTGGAGGTCATTCCTGCTTCCGGAAACAAGCCACTCACCTATCGCTATGCCAATGGGGTGGAAATGCTCATCACCAAGTTTGACGAAGGTCGACAAGGCGTTAAGTTTTTGGGAGAAAAGGGATGGATCAAAGTTTCCCGAGGAAACTACGATACCTCAATCGCCGATTTGCAGATTGGAAAGGAACCGGAGAATTTCAGTTTTGGTGCGCATCATGTGGATTTCATCGATTGCATCCGAAAGCGAAAAGATCCTATTGTGCCAGTAGAAGTAGGTCATAGCACTTGCTCAGCTTGTACCATTGGCAATATTGCCCATGAGCTTGGCCGGCCACTGAAGTGGGATCCAATTGCGCAGGTTTTCACTGATGCAGAGGCCAACAAAAAGCTCCATTACACCTATCAGCGTGGACTTTCCCTTTGATTAAGAAGTACCTTGCTCTGGAATTTCCCGAATAATTTTTGCTAGCAGGATTGGAAACAAGTAGATTGTATCCAATCCTGTTTTTGCTTATGAACCCTTCCGAATTTCCTTCCCTGCACCTTTCCCAATTGCTCTATACCAGTTCGAGACTGTTGATTCAGCAGATTCAAGTAAAGCTGAATGACTTTGGATTGACTTATTTGCAATTTTTGGTGCTTTCGATCCTTTGGGAAGAGGATGGCTTAAAAGTCCATGAACTTGGAGCAAGGCTAAGTTTGGATTCAGGGACATTGACGCCGCTTTTGAAAAAGCTGGAATCCCAAAACCTTCTTAAAAGAAAGCGAGGTGATGCTGACGAACGCACGGTAAGTATTCACTTGACTTATCCCGGAAAAACACTTCAGTCCAAAACTTTGGAAGGCATTCGGGAGTTGGAAAGCCAATTAGCCCAAGAATTAGGAAAATCAGCTGACAAAGCGATTATTCAATTGGAGGGCCTAGTGGAAAACCTAAAATCAATTAAAAAGTAAGATGGAAAAACTGATTGTGGACTACACCGCCGTAGCGGTCAATACCGGAGGAAGAAAAGGTCATGTACGCACCGAGGATGGAATGCTTGATTTTGAAGTGACTATGCCAAAAGAAATCGGAGGCGAAGGTGGCAAGACCAACCCTGAGCAACTTTTTGCTGCAGGCTATGCAGCTTGCTTTGGTGGTGCTTTGGGGGCAGTGGCCGGGAAGACTAGTCTAAGAGATTCGGAGATCAAAGCCAAAGTACACTTGGGTCATTACGGACCGGATAGCTTTGGATTGGCGGTAGATATTGAAGTGAAAATTCCCCATGCTGAATCCCTCGAGCACGCTCAGCAATTGGTAGAGGCAGCCCATCAGGTGTGTCCATATTCTAAGGCAACACGAGGAAACATTGAAGTGAATGTGAAAGCAGTTTAATTTCAATTGAATTTGTATCGAAAAGGCAGGTGAAAGCTTGCCTTTTCTATTTACATAGCTCATCTCCCAATTTTCTCTGATTGGTGCTTCCTTCACCGCTAAAAGCATTTAACTTTCCAATCGAAATAAAATTTTCCTTATGAAGAAAAGTATACTGTCTTTGACATTTGTCTTCACCTTGGTATGGGCAGCTATGGCCCAGCTTAAGACCCCGGAGCAGTTTTTGGGCTACAAGCCCGGAGATCGGTTCACCCCGCATCACCGTATGGTGGATTATTTTGAGTATGTGGCTTCGCAAAATCCAAACATCAAACTGATCCAGTACGGTGAAACCAATGAAAAACGTCCACTGATCATGGCTATCCTTTCCAGCCCGGAAAACATGGCACGTCTGGAGCAGATCCGTACCGATAACCTCAAGCGTGCAGGTCTGATGGAAGGTGCGCCAAGCACCGAGATTCCAATCAACTGGATGTCCTTCAATGTGCACGGTAACGAATCGGTAGGCATGGAAGCAGCGATTTCCACATTTTACACACTGGCAGATCCGAAAAATCCCAAGTCTCAGGAATGGCTCAAAAATCAGGTCATCATCCTAGATCCTTGCATCAATCCCGATGGCCGCGACCGCTATGCGATGTGGTACAATCAGAAAATGAATACCCGTCTCCAGCCAGACCCGCAATCCATGGAGCACAACGAACCTTGGCCGGGAGGTAGAGCCAACCATTACCTTTTTGACCTTAACCGTGACTGGGCTTGGCAGGTGCAGGTAGAATCTCAGCAGCGCCTCAAGATGTACCAGCAGTGGATGCCACAGTTGCACTTGGATTTTCATGAGCAAGGCATCGATCAGCCCTTTTACATGGCCCCGGCAGCTGAGCCTCTTCATGAGCAGTTGACTCCTTTCCAGCATGAGTTTCAGGATATCTTTGGTCGCAATACGGCCAAGTATTTTGATCAGATGGGAAGATTTTATTTCACCAAGGAGCGCTTTGATCTTTTGTATCCCTCCTATGGCGATACCTATCCGATGTACAACGGTGCCATCGGGATGACCATCGAGCAAGGTGGTAGCGGACGTGCAGGGATCGGGGTGTACAATTCAATCGGAGACACGGTGACCCTCAGCGGACGAATTGCCGGTCACTACACCGCAGCCATGTCAGCAGCAGAAGTCACCAGCCAAAATGCCAAAAGACTGGTCACCGAGTTTGCAAACTATTTCAAGAACAACTCGACCAATCCAAAAGGCAAATACAAAAGCTTTGTCATCAAGGGAGAAAGTAATCCGGCTCAAGTAGCCAAGTTGCTTGAGCTTTTGGATAAAAATGGCATCCGCTACGGTAAGGCTGGAGCTAAAGCCGGACTGAAAGGATTTGAATACCAAAGCGGAAAGTCAGGGGTTATTTTTTCTACCTCAGACAAAGACATCGTCATCAATGCATACCAACCCAAGTCCGTTTTGGCTCAGGTTCTTTTCGAGCCAAATCCGACGCTCAATGATTCCATCACCTATGATATCACGAGCTGGGCGATGCCTTATGCCTATGGCTTGAAGGCCTACGCTTTGGAAACTCGACTGGATGCAGCAGGAGCCTATGAGAAGCCTGCTTTCTCTGCCAATGCAGCGAGCAGTACTCCGGTGGCTTACTTGGCTCCTTGGCAAGGTACCCGGGATGCAGCCTTCCTTTCTGCCCTTCTCAACCAGAAAATCCGTGTTCGCTACGCAGAGTATCCTTTTGTCGTAGAAGGTAAAAGCTATCCAGCCGGCACCCTGATGATCACCAAAGGGGGCAATGAATATGTGGCGGACTTTGACAAAAAAGTAACCGAAACGGCCAATCGCTTTGGAGTGACCTTGGCGACTACCCAAACGGGCTATGTGGACAAGGGGAAAGACTTTGGATCACCAAATATCCGAGTGATCAAAGCCCCAAAAGTGGCCTTGGTGGGTGGAAACGGCACTTCTTCGCTCAACTATGGAGAAGTATGGCATTTCTTCGAAAAAGACCTGGATTATCCTTTGACCAATCTTGATGCTGCGTCCATGGGAAGCTATGACCTAAGCAAGTACGATGTGATCATTTTGCCTTCCGTATTTGGTGCGGCTCTCAATGGTGGTGCTCAGACTAAACTGACCGACTGGGTAAAAGCAGGCGGAAGGCTGATCGCGATCGATGCCTCCGTCAATCTATTCGCAAACAAAGAAGGATTCAAGCTGAAAACCTTTGACACCGATGAGGAGAAAAAAGCTGCCGATAAGGCCGCTCAGGAGTTGGCTAAAGAGGAAAGATTGGAACCCTACACCGAAGGCGAGCGATTGGATATCTCAGGCGGAACTGCCGGAGCGATCTATGAAATCAAAATGGATGAAACCCATCCGCTTGGCTATGGTACAGGAGGTAAATTCTACACACTAAAAAATAACTCCAACCGATTTGCTTACCTGACTGGTGGAGTGAATGCAGGGATTATTTCAGGAAATGATGCCTACCGTACCGGCTACATCGGATACAAGATCAAATCACAGATGGGCAACTCGATGGTCATCGGTGCCGAAAACCAAGGTCGTGGACAGATCGTCTACTTTGTGGACAATCCGATTTTCAGAGGATTCTGGGAAAGCGGCAAATTGGTTTTGAGCAACGCAATCTTCCTAGTAGGACAATAATACTGAGATCAAATTTTAAAGAAATAGAACCGGCCGCAGGAATGTGGCCGGTTTTTTTGTACAAAAGGAAATTTGAGGGTTTTCAAAAGCATTTTTAATCCTGTGATTATTCCCTATCTTTTTCCTCAAATTTTGAAAGGGCTCAAAATCCTTGCTCAAAGCCTATTTTGATTCACTCATGAGACATATCCTACCTCTTTGGGGATTAGCTTTTTTACTTTTTGCCTGCGGCAAAAATCAGCCTGGCTCTGAGCTGCAAAGTGATACCGTTTTACCTCCGAAAGAGATTCTGATTTCTCAACTTCCGGATTCTTTACAACCTCAACAGGTCTATTTAAAAGACACTCCTCGGCCAAGGTCAATTACTATTCCGAAAAGTGATGGTGGATATTATTCTTTTCAAGACCCTAATGGGGAATACTTGTCATTTCCCCTTTTGGCCCCAAGGTCTCAGGAATTGTTGATGCTCAAAGATCCAAATGGAGAGGTAATTAAAAATGAGAACGGATTGCCTTACCTTCTCGGTGAGGGTGGTATTTCTCAATTCCGAACCTATTCTACCGATGATGGACTTGCCCTGGATGCGATAAATTGTTCTTTACTGGACAGCAGAGGGCATCTTTGGTTTGGCACCAATGGAGGTGGGGTAAGTCGGTACGACGGAAATTCCTTTACCAACTATACCACCTCCCAGGGCCTGACGGGAAATACTGTCCGAAGTATCTATGAGGATAGCAAGGGGGCGATTTGGTTTGGGACGATCTCAGGTGTCAGTCGGTTTGATGGATTTTCATTTACCAACTTCACGTTTGAGGATGGCTTGGCCGATGATGTGGTTTTTGGAATTACCGAAGATCAAAATGGCCACTTGTGGTTTGGAACAGGAGGTGGAGGCGTAAGCAAGTTTGATGGCAGCACATTTACCAATTACACCAAAGCAGATGGTTTGGCAGATGACGTCGTGATTGCTGTGGCCAAAGATGACAAGGGCCATATTTATTTTGGAACCAACGGGGGTGGGTTTAGCCGTTTTGATGGCAAGTCTTTTACCAATTTTACCGAATTAGATGGCTTGGCAGGAAATCGTGTCCGAAGCTTTGGCATGGCTTCCGACGGTTCTATTTGGATCGGTACGATAGGCGGCGGAGTCAGCCGATTTGATGGAAAATTGTTCCGAAATTACTCCATCAAGGATGGCTTGGCTGATAATATTGTGAGATCCATTTTGGAGGACCATAATGGACATATTTGGTTGGGTACGGAGCGAGGAACCAGCAGATTTGACGGCAAGTTTACTACCTATACCCGTGATCAGGGCATGCCAGCCAACAGTGTCTTGACTATCGCATTGGATGATTCGGGAAAGCTGTGGTTTGGAACCGATGGAGGTGGCGTTACCCGCTTTGACGGAAGTTCATTTACCAGCTTTACAGTCAATCAAGGCCTTGGAGGCAATATTGTACTCAGCACTTTGGAAGATAAGTCTGGCAATCTTTGGTTTGGAACTGCCGGAGGCGGACTCACCAGATTTGATGGGAAGGGATTTACTACCTATTCTCTATCCCAGGGATTGGCAGGTGAGATTGTCTACTCTATCATTGAGGATAAAAATGGGAATATCTGGATAGGTACAGGAGGCGGCGGAATCAGTAAGTATGATGGCAAAACTTTTACTACCTATACCAGCAGGCAAGGACTACCTTCGGATGAGATCTTGGCGATCGCAGAAGATCAAGAAGGTATTATTTGGATAGGAACAGACGGAGGAGGGATTACTAGATTTGACGGGGAAAGTTTTGTCAACTACGGAACAGACCAAGGATTGGCAGGTCAGGTCATTCTTACCCTTTTGCCTGAAAAAGAAGGCGGTATTTGGATAGGTGCCGTTGATGGCGGAGTGAGTTATTTTGATGGGAAAAAATTTACCAACCTCACTACTGAACAAGGCTTGGTCGACAATGAGATCATGCAATTGAAGAAAGATCAGGAGGGCAACCTTTGGATTGGAACCTTGCATGGTCTTGGGTTTTTGCCCAAAAAATCCATTTCTGAATTTTTAAAGGGCAAAGATCAACTACAGGCCTTGTCCACATTGAAGTCCTTCGGAATAGAGCAAGGATTGCCGGATAATGTGATTTTGCAAATAGTCCCAATGCGGTCCGGTAAAATGGCGGTGGGTACCAATCTTGGAATTGCATTTTTTGATCTTCTCAAAGCCGATGGAGAAGAGGAGTATAAATTGCAAAACATTGAGATTTTTAATTCGGAAACCGGCTACCCAGTCAAAGACCTCACTGATGGGCAAAACGCCATGTTTGAAGACAGTAAAGGGGTGCTTTGGGCAGGAACAGGTAGTAATAAGACAGCATTGGTCCGCTTTGATTACAATGCCTTGGTTAGAAACAATAAACTCCCAAAGGTCTTTTTGAAGCAGCTTCGGATCAATGAGGAAGTGATTTCGTGGGAAACCCTCAAAAAAGGAGAGGAATCTAGCTTGGTTGATTTTGATGAGCTAAGTACCTATGGCAAAATTCTAAGTGATGCAGATCGATCAGCTTTTCAGAAGCGCTTTAAAAATCTGGAATATGACCGCCTGAGTCCATTTTTTCCGATTCCTTTGGAGCTGGAATTACCATACCGGCATAACCACATCAACGTGGACTTTGGCACAAATGAGCTTGCAAAACCGAATCTGATCGAATACCAATACATTCTGGAGGGATATGATGAGGAGTGGAGCCCTGTCCTCAAGAAGACCAGTGCGACGTTTGGTAATATTCAGGAAGGGGAATACACATTCAAGGTAAAGGCAAGATTTATTGGACCAAGTAGTGGCCAGGCAAGTCAATGGACTGAACCGATCAGTTATTCCTTTAGTGTGCTTCCTCCTTGGTATCGTACGTGGTGGGCATTTGCGATCTATGCAGTGGCCTTTCTCTCGCTCATCTATCCAGTACATAAATACCAGCGAAATTTGGTGATCAAAGCCGAGCAAGAGAAAGCCAGGGAGCGGGAATTGGCGCAGGCAAAAGAGATAGAAAAGGCATACACCAAGCTGGAAGCAGCTCACGAAAATCTCAAATCCACCCAAGCACAGTTGATTCAACAGGAAAAACTCGCCTCTCTTGGCCAGTTGACCGCAGGGATTGCACACGAGATTAAAAACCCTCTCAATTTTGTGAACAACTTCTCAGGATTGAGTCTCGAATTTATAGACGAAATAGAGGAAGAGCTTGATAAAATGGAATCTACAGACGCTGTAGAGAACGTCCGAGACCTCCTAACAGATATCAAAACCAACTTGACCAAAATCAAGCATCATGGCGGAAGGGCTGATGGAATTGTGAAATCCATGCTTATGCACTCCCGTGGTGGAAGTGGTGCCATGGAACCTGCCGATCTCAATGAAGTGATCAAGGAATATGTCAATCTTTCCTTTCACGGAATGCGAGCTAATAAAAATCCGATCAACGTTGACATCGCACTTGATCTTCAGGAAGACTTGCCAAAAATCCCGCTGAATTCGGAGGACTTCAGTCGCGTGATTTTGAATCTGACCAAAAATGCCTTCGATGCCATGCGTGAAAAAATCACAAAAGCAGGGCCTGATTATAAAGCCAAACTGGAAGTCCGGACAAAAGATTTGGGAGATAAAATCCTTATTGAGGTGGAAGATAATGGGCCCGGTGTGCCTGATGAAATCAAGGACAAACTCCTCATGCCGTTTTTCACCACCAAAAAAGGTACAGAAGGCACAGGTTTAGGATTGAGTATTACTCACGACATCATCAAAGCCCACAAAGGTGAATTGGATATTACTACGCAAGTAGGCGAGTGGACAAAATTCAGCTTGACTTTGCCTAAAACGCAATGAATAGGAGACTCAAATTGAGGAAAATGAGTGCCTGCCATTCGAAGAATTTTTCAAAGTATCGGCGATTTGGTTCTTGCTTTTCTAAAGGATAGATTTTAAAATTATTCATATTTCATTTTTAACCCTGTTTATTCACTTTGGAACCTAATTCCCCAAGAAAGTCCCACTATCAAAGGATTTTATTTCGTCTGTTTGGCGATGCAGATCTTGAGTTTATCGACCAAATTTTATCCTCCGGTAAATCGCTAGAACTTGAAACAGGCCAGTTCCTTTTTCATCAAGGGGATACAGGCAATTCACTTTACATAGTTCTTTCGGGAAGATTTAGGGCTTTGGCCACACAAAACGACAATGTGCTCCATGCGTTGGGAGACATTGGGGAAGGCGAGCCGATAGGTGAGTTTGCTTTATTTACTTCAGCTCCCCGATCTGCATCCGTAGTTGCCATCCGTAAATCAGTCGTTCTGGAATTGACTGAGGTCGAATATCTCAAGCTGGTAAGTAAAAAGCCGGAGTTTTCTACGCTTATGGCAAGGTTTGTAATCAACCGAATGCGAAGAAACTCCCTACAACAGCATTTGGAAAGTTCTGCCAAAAATATTGCAGTCATGAACCTTCAGGCAGATCGGGATATCACTGCCTATACGAGTGCTATCCAGCTGGAATTTGAGGCCTTGAATGTTCCCATCCAGGTGTTAGATCATGATTCACATGCCTCTTGGGACACGCATGATTTGTATCGGGCACTGGAAGACCATGAGGGATTAAACTTTCTAGTATGTAGTGAAGCCGACTTGCACTGGTCACAGCAATGTGCCATCTATGCCGATTTGATTGTGATTGCCACCGATTTTTACGCAGAAAGTGAGCTGTATGAAATAGAAAAAAGATTGGGTCTGTATTCCCAGAACATTCTGAATAAAAAGATCTTCCTGCTTCTACTTCATCCTGAAAATGCCCCAAATCCAGTCAATACCAGACGATGGTTTGAAAATAGGAAGCTCGATTTGCATATTCATTACCGATTAAATCATGGTCCGGATATCCGTAGATTTGCCCGAATACTGACCAATAAAGCCATAGGTTTAGTATTAGGCGGTGGAGGAGCCAAAGGGTTTGCGCATTTGGGGGCTGTCTTGGCGCTTAATGAAATGGGTGTGGAAATCGACTTTTTAGGAGGTACCAGTGCAGGAGCACTTTATGGTATTACTACATCTTATTGTGACTTTGATCCGGAGAAGATTAGATTTTATGCCAATGATTCAGCATCAAATAAGCTGACCCGCAATGATTTCACCTTTCCCATCCTGTCGATTATGTCCGGGAAAAAAATGATCAACTACCTGAAGAAAATGATGGGAGAGACTCACTTGGAGGATTTTTGGGTGACTAGCTATTGCGTGTCCACCAATTTTTCAAATGCTTCTACCCGAATACATGATTCAGGAGTGGCCTGGAAGCAGATTGCCGCGAGTATAGCCATACCCGGTATTTATCCTCCCGTGGTGATAGATCATCAACTTCATGTAGATGGAGGAGTAGTGGATAATTTGCCTATTGAAACCATGTACAATTATCCGGTTAGGCACATTATCGCCATTTCCCTTACCCAGCTGAGGTCACAACCGGTAAAATTTGAAGAGATCCCTTCAGCCGGCACCTTGCTGATGGATTCTCTTCTCGGGAGAAAAAAATACCGACTACCTGGCATCACCTCAATTTTGGTCAACTCGCTGACGCTAAATAGCCGACAAAAGCAAGAAATGTCCAAATCCGGGGTAGCTGTCTATTTGGAAATGGAGCTCAAAGGGATTGGGATGCTAGATGACTCCAGGTGGAAAGAGATCGTACAGAAAGGCCACGATCAGATGAAATCAGCTCTGGAATCTTTGCCAGAGGAAGAGAAATTCTGGGTGAGAGAGCCCTGATTCAGTAAAATTCTAAGTTTAATTAATTCAGGGTATTGCTAATCTTCTGGTTTTTTTCAAATTAGGATTGAAAATAGAATCCATCCGGCCTACTTTGGAAAAACGAACTGTTTGAAATGACTTTTATTAACCTCATTTCCTTATTTCTCCTTTACTACCTTAAAAAAAGTAGTGAGTCCGATGGGCTGAGAGAGGACCTAAAAAAATACCTCAACTACGGCATGTTTTTGTCGGGGTTGTTGGCAGTGTTGACTAATACGGAGCTACCTCCTGTTTACCTTTATCAGTTTTTTTCCTTTTTGCTGGTCGGGGGCATTATTTATTTCATTGTAAATACCCCAGTTTTTGACAAGCATAAAAACCTTGCAATTACTCCTTTACCGATTATAGGTATTTCTCTTTTGCGCTTTTTGGTGAAGTTATATGATGAGGACATCTATGAATCGATAGAGTCCTATATCGATGCTGGGGGTGTTTTTGCCTTTATCTGGGCAGTCACCATGTGGTTAAACCACAGAAAACAAATCAAGGACAAGAAGCTCGAGCAGCTCATAGCAAAGGAGAAGGAGCGTCAATTTCACCTAGCCCAAGAAAAAAAGAATGAGCTGGAGCGATTGGTCAGTGAAAGGACTTTTGAAATCAACCAGCAAAAAGAGGAACTGCAAGAGGCCCTAGATAGTCTGAGATCAACTCAGGAGCAATTAATTCAGCAGGAGAAACTGGCCTCTCTGGGTCAATTGACCGCCGGGATAGCTCATGAGATCAAAAACCCACTGAATTTTATCAATAACTTTTCGGAACTCAGTCAGGACTTTCTTGATGAAATTGAGGAAGAACTTCAGAAGTTGCCCAATTCCCCTGAGGTCGAAAATATCCAAGACTTACTGAGTGACGTGAAGTCCAACCTTGGCAAAATAAGACATCATGGCTCGAGGGCTGATGGCATAGTCAAATCCATGCTCATGCATTCTAGAGGTGGTACAGGAACCAAAGATCCAACAGACCTGAATGCACTTATCAGGGAGTATTCCAACTTGGCTTTTCATGGCATGCGCGCCAATCCCAATCCCATTAACGTGGATGTTCAGCTTGAGCTGGACGAGTCCTTGCCAAAGGTGGATCTGAATTCTGAAGATTTCAGCAGGGTAATTCTAAACCTTGTCAAAAATGCGTTTGATGCGATGAGGGAAAAAATCGCAAAAGAAGGGAGTGATTATAAAGCCAAAGTTACCGTCCGAACAAAAGATCTCGGCGATAGGGTCTTGATCGAAGTTGAAGACAATGGTCCTGGAGTGCCGGATGATATCCGAGATAAGTTGTTGATGCCCTTTTTTACGACTAAAAAAGGAACAGAAGGTACCGGTCTTGGATTGAGTATTACCCATGATATTATTAAATCCCATGAAGGTAATCTTGAAATAAGCTCCAAAGTAGGCGATTATACCAAGTTTAGCATTGAATTACCCAAAGTCAAATCCTGAATTTTTACGATATGAAGATTTTAATAGTAGATGATGAGAGAGATGTTGAGGACCTTTTTCGTCAAAAATTAAGGAAGGAAATTCGAAGCGGTCAGCTCGAGCTCGTGTTTGCATTTTCAGGTCAAGAAGCGTTGGAAATCCTGGGCAGTGAAAATCCTCCACAGGTGGTTTATGTCTTTTCAGACATAAATATGCCTGGGATGAGTGGCCTTGAAATGCTGGCCATAATCAAGGAAAGATTCCCGCAAATCCATGTAAGCATGGTGTCAGCATATGGTGACAGCGAAAACTATAACAAAGCCATAAAATCCGGGGCGAAAGGCTTTTTTACCAAACCGGTTGATTTTGAGTCTCTCAAAAAAGAGATTTCTAATCTTCAAGGAGGGTAATAACCCTATTTTCTTTGACTTCTGTGAAGAGAAAAGTCCGTCACAATTCCATTCATATCTAAAAAGAGCGAAATCCGATTTTTGTCCTTCAGAAAGCAAATTAATTGGTGTTGAATTGGAATATAAAGCTAAATTAGAAACGGGAATGGCAAGCGCTCAAGATTTATGCTGAACGATTAATTTATTTTAAATCAGTAAGTTGAAAATCTTATCGAGAATCCATTAGGGATTGATGAACTGGATTCTTTGGGAGGTATTGAGGTCTCTACTTTGGTCAGAATTTAGCAATCGGGTTGAGCTTTAGGCTAACCATTACCAAATACATCTGAAAAGACACTTTAACTTTTTAAAAAATGAAAATTTTGATAGTAGACGATGAGCAGGATGTAGAAATCATGTTTCTTCAAAAATTCAGACGTGAAATAAAAAGTAAGCTGTTGGAAGTTGAGTTTGCATTTTCTGGTCAGCAAGCGCTTGAATTTTTGAGTAAATCCGATTCTCCCGATGTGGTTTATGTTTTTTCTGACATCAATATGCCAGGTATGAGTGGATTGGAGCTTTTGGAAAACATCAAATCCAAGTTTCCCCATATTCAAGTGAGTATGATTTCCGCTTATGGAGACAGGGAAAATTACAACAAGGCAATAAATTCGGGAGCCAAGGGATTCTTTACCAAACCTGTAGATTTTGAATCTCTAAAAAATGAAATAGCTGAATTGCTTACGAATAAATAACATGGCAAAAATACTGGTTGTTGACGACGAGGAAGATTTGGAAATGCTCTTCAGACAGAAGTATCGACAAAAAATCCGTTCAGGAGAATACGAGATGCTCTTCGCTCTCAATGGACAGCTTGCATTGGATACTCTGAAAGAAAATCCTGATGTAGATATCATCCTCAGTGATATCAATATGCCCGTAATGGATGGGCTGACTCTTCTTTCCAATACCAAAGAGAAAAACCCCCTTACCAAGACAATCATCATTTCAGCCTATGGAGATATGGAAAACATCCGAAAGGCGATGAATTTGGGTGCTTTTGACTTTGTAACCAAACCGGTGGATTTTCAGGATTTGGAGATTACCATGGAAAAGACCCTGAACTACATCAATCAGGTGAAAGGAACCATCCAAGCAATGAGGGAAAATAACATACTCAAAATGTATGTAGATGAGACCGTACTCAACTTCATGGGCGGAAAGGAAATCGAATCAGCTCTCATGGAGAATGAGACCATAGAAGCTACGGTAGCATTTATTGACTTGGTGGGATTTACCAAAATTTCAGAGTCAGAAGAACCCAATACAGTAGTAGGCCTGCTCAATGAATACTTTGATCTGATGGTCAAAGAGATCATTGAGGAAAAGGGAAGCGTGGACAAGTTTATCGGAGATGCCGTAATGTCTGTTTTCCAAGGGCCAAATCATACCGAAAGAGCGGTGAAGGCCTGCTTGGCAATTCGGGAAAAAATGAATGCCATTCCTGAATATTCGCTCAAATCACATTTCAAACCGCAAGTTTCTATTGGTATCAATTCCGGAGAAATGGTGTCAGGAAATATTGGTTCCAAGTCTTTGAAGAGACTGGATTATACCGTAATCGGAGATGTAGTCAATGTGGCTTCCCGATTACAGAATGCAGCCAATCCCAGTCAGATTTTGATCTTGGACAAGTGTGCCGAAAATCTGTCAGGGAGTTTTGCTTTAAATGCTGTGGGTGAACTTGCACTCAAAAATAAATCCAATCCAGTACGGGTTTTTGAAGTAAATTGATCAGATAATCTGGCTCATTATGCTTCCTTTTCTAAAAAAAATCCGACATCAGCTCGTCCAGGAAAACAGATTTTCAAGATATCTCCTCTACGCCATAGGGGAGATTTTTTTGGTGGTAATAGGGATTCTGATCGCCTTGCAGATCAACAATTGGAATGAGGAGAAAAAGATCAGAAACTATGAACTTAAAATGCTTAGGGAGCTAGCCAATGTGATCAAAAAGGATGAAGGTTATTTTGGCTCGATGGTGGAAAGGCTAAATCAAAAGGGTGAAGCTGTGGATAAGTTACTCCAATTAAGGGAATCCAAAATGGCTATCCGCGATTCCATTAGCAAGTATTTTCAGGTGACCAGATACGAGACTCTCTTTCAATACAACTCAGGCCCCTATGGCTCAATCAAATCCAGTGGGATCGAGAAGATTTCCAATGATTCTATCCGAACCCGAATGGTGGATTTGTATGAATTTCTAATTCCAAGGACTGAGAAAATCTTGGAGAGATTAGAGGGTTCAAATTCCAAAGAAGAGGAATTGATGGAGTCTCTTACTGAACGTGTATTGATAAATAGAAACGGTAACCAGATCATTCAAAGAGTAATAGCTGATCCTCAAGTAATTTATAAGCCTGATTTTCTTCAGTTCATCCAAGTGCACAAGAGTAACACCTATGTCGCCCAATCCAGGATAGAGGCAATATTACCCGCAATGGCTCATCTAGATTCCCTTATTGAAATAGAGCTATCCTCCAGAGATGACAAATGAGTGTCCGTTAACGGTCTATTTTACACGGGATTGTGAAAATCTTTTTGAAAGAGAATACTTCCTGTTAGATTCATTGCCCAAACCCAAATTAGAATGAAAAAACTTACCCAACCGGCAATTTTGATTGCTTTGGGAGCGACAATCAGTGCTGCGGCAATCATGCCCAAATCCACTGAACTGTTTTTCCCAACTCCCAAAGTTGAAAAAACTATCCTTGCGGACAGCACCAAAAAGGATTCTTTAAACTATCCAAAATTCAAGGATTTGCCACTTAAGCCCGAACGTGAAGTCAAATTTACTACGCAGGAGGGTACATGGATGAGTGTCGATGTCAGTCCGGATGGCAAGACGATTGCCTTTGACCTGATGGGAGATATTTATACCATACCTATGGAAGGCGGTAAAGCCAGTCCCTTGACCAGTGGCATCGCCTATGAAACCCATCCTAGGTATTCCCCCGATGGGAAAAAAATACTTTTCACCTCTGACCGTGCCGGAAATGATAACCTCTGGTACATCGATATGGAGAAAAAGGACACAGTGCAGGTGACTAAAGATAAAAACGGCGATGTACCGGGTGCACATTGGACTCCTGATGGTAATTACATTGTGGTATCCAAGGGCCGTAGAATTTCAAAACTATGGATGTATCATGTCGATGGAGGCGGAGGAATCCAACTCAACGACAATCCTGCAACCATGAAAACCATAGATCCTTTTGTAAGTCCTGATGGCAAGAAGGTGTATTTCTCTTGGAGAACAGGCTCTTGGAATTACAATGCACTGCTTCCACAGTACCAAATAGGTACTTACGACTTTGATAAAGGAAAAATCACCAGTATCACTTCCCGCTATGGATCGGCTTTTACCCCTACGCTGAGCAAGGATGGAAATTGGATGGTCTATGGCTCTAGATGGCAGGAAAAAACCGGTTTAGTTATCAGAAACATGAAGACTGGTGATGAAAAGTGGTTGGCTTATCCTGTGCAGCGTGACGAACAGGAATCCATTGCTCCACAGGGGGTATTGCCTGCGATGGCTTTCACTCCTGACAGCAAATTTGTCATTGCTTCCTACGGTGGAAAGATCTGGAAACTCCCGGTAGATGGTAGTGCGGCTTCAGAGATTCCTTTTGAAGCAGATGTAAAATTGGCTATGGGGCCTCGATTGTATTTTAACTATGCGATCAAGGATACTACCCATAAGTTAGCTACCCAAATTCGTGATGCCGTTCCTTCTCCAGATGGTAAAAAGCTGGCATTTACGGTTTTAAATAGGCTGTACGTGATGGACTATCCAAATGGAAATCCAAAGCGAATCACCAAAAATGAGTTTACTGAAGCCATGCCCACCTGGAGTCCTGACGGTACTCAATTGGCTTTTGTCACCTGGGAAGAAAAAAATGGAGGAAGCCTATACAAAGCTACTCTTACAGGGAATAGCTCGATTATTAAGCTTTCTACCGAATCTGCACTATACTCAAGTCCAACTTGGGCTCCTAGAAACCGAATTGTAGTATTCAAAGCTCCCAATAGAGCACAAATGGAAGCCGAAGGACCATTCGTGGATGGAGCTGAAGCGGAGATGATTTGGATTCCTGCTGCGGGTGGACCCGCGCGGAGAATCATGGATGCAGGTAACGATGGCAATGCCCATTTTACTCAAGATACTAGCCGAATCTTCCTCAACGGTCCTGGAGGATCTCTGCTAAGTATCAAATGGGATGGTACGGATGAGAAAGTTTTGGCAAGAATCTCAGGGATCACGCCATTTGGCTCAGCAGCTGATCCAAATACCGACCATTCAGGTCATGACCATTTGCCTTCAGATGTAAGGTATGTGATGGGTAAGCCTTATTCCAATGCGGATGCTGTCAATTACTGTATGCTGCCTTCTGGTGCTAGCAATCGTGAACCTCAGATGATGCCTGCCAGCGCAAGTACCATCTTGATGGCTCCGGTGGGAAATAAAGCACTCGCACAAGTAAATAATAATGTCTATGTAGTGACGATTCCTTCTGCGGGAAAAGTGCCTTCTATTAATGTTTCTGAACCGGCTGCAAGTAATTTTCCATCACGTCAGCTGACTGAAATCGGTGGGGAATGGCCGGCATGGGAAGCCAATGGCAAAAAAGTACATTGGTCGTTGGGCAACGGACATTGGGTATTTGATATCGAGCGGGCTGAGTTTGTCGAGGATTCGGTGAAATCTGCCAAAAAAGCCAAAACCCTTGCTGATGCAGACAGTGTATCTGCCTTGAAAGCTAAAGGTGAAGCAGCTGTGAAAATGGCCGATTCATTGGCAAAAGCAGATAAAAAGCGAATCGATTCCCTGTTTAAAGCGGATAAGGTCAAGTTCAAAGCTGATAGTGTTCACAAAGCCAAGCTCAAAGAAAGAGAAACGTACAAGCCTACAGAGCATCAGGTCAAAGTCTACTTTGCGAAAGACACGCCCAAGGGAAGCATTCTTTTGAAAAATGCCAGAATTGTCACCATGAATGGATCTGAGGTTATTGAAAATGGGGACATTCTCATCGAAAACAATAGAATAAAAGCAGTGGGCAAATCAGGAACCCTGGATGCAGGAACAGCCAAAGTCGTGGATGTGACCGGCAAAACGATCACTCCTGGATTTATTGACACCCATGCGCACATGTGGCCAACTTGGGGCTTGCACAAAAACTCCGTTTGGATCTATGCCTCAAATCTGGCTTATGGTGTTACTACGACAAGAGATCCGCAAACTGCTACCACTGACGTCCTGACCTATGGAGATATGGTGGAGGCGGGGATGGTTCCCGGACCTAGGGTCTATTCTACCGGACCTGGAGTAGGCTATTGGATGTATAACCTCAAGTCGCTCGATCAAACTAAAAATGTGCTTAAGCAATACAGTAAATACTACAATACCCAGTACATCAAAATGTACCTAGTGGGTAATAGACAGCATAGACAGTGGGTGATTATGGCAGCCAAAGAACAGCAGTTGATGCCAACCACCGAAGGGGGACTAGATTATAAATTAAATATGACCCAGCTCTTTGATGGGTATCCGGGTCATGAGCACTCAATTCCTGTATTCCCACTTTATAGCGATGTGACAAAAACCATTGCTCAAAGCAAAATGGCATACACGCCTACTTTGTTGGTTTCTTATGGAGGTCCTTGGGCAGAAAACTACTATTATACCACCGAAAGTCCACTTCACGATCCTAAGCTTAACCGATTTACACCTTATAATGAGCTAAATGAAAAGGCAAGGAGACGAGTAGGCGGTTTGGGAGGTTGGTTTGCACCGGAAGACCATGTGTTCCAAAAACATGCCCAGGGCGTAAATTCTATTGTAAAACTAGGAGGCTTGGCTGGTGTAGGATCTCACGGACAGCTTCAGGGTTTGGGTTACCATTGGGAGCTATGGTCTGTGGCGAGCGGAGACATGAGCAATCTGGATGCGCTTCGTGTAGCCACCATCTTGGGAGCTGAATCATTGGGATTGGATAAGGAACTGGGAAGTATCGAGGCCGGAAAATTGGCTGACTTGGTGATCATGGATAAAAATCCTCTGGAAAATATCAGAAACACCAATACGATAACCCATGTGGTAAAGGACGGACGCCTTTATGACGGCAATACTTTAGATGAATTACTTCCTACTTCCCGTAAACTTGATGTAAGTCAGTGGACCAAGGAAGCTCCAAAAGTGACCACCTCAGTGAAGGAATAAATACCTTGAAAAAAGGATTGAAGGCCGGCGATCAACTTAGCCGGCCTTTTTTAATTTAACCACCAGATGGTTGCATTCAATACTGTTGCGAAAGAAACCCACAGAAGGTAAGGAACCATAAGTCCCGATGCCCATCCACTTACTTTTTTGAATTGGAAAATACAGAACAGGATGCTAGCCCATAGTGGAATAATCACGACTAATCCCAATATGGGACTTTGAGTACCAAAAAAAGCAGGAGACCAAAGTGCATTGAGTACCAACTGAATGAAGTAAAAAGAAAGTAATTGCTTTTTTAATGGGTGCTCGCTTTTCCAGATTAGAAAGCAGCTGATTCCCATTAATACATAGAGTGTAGTCCAAACGGGCCCAAATAGCCAGTTCGGTGGATTCCATTCAGGGCGATTGATGGTGAGGTACCATTCTCTTACAGAGCTTAATGTGAAAAAAGCACCTAAACCACCTGCCAATTGTGGAAGAAGAAGACTGATGAATAATTTGATGGGATTAGACATAAAGTTAGACTGTCTCTAGAAGTGATCGGAAAGAAACGGCCTTATCCTGATAGCGTTCTTTGGTTTTGATGCGGAGAGCCGTGGCGTGGGTTTTCTCGTATTCCATCATCTTTTCCATTGACTCAGTGAAAAACTGAATGGAGTAGTTGACAGAGCCGTCCTCTGAGTCATGAAGAAGTTTATAGAATTTGTGATCCAGAAAAATTCCTGTCTCCATTACTTCAGGAATATGGATCGATTTCATCCAAGTGATAAAGTCTTCTTCGATATCAGCGGTAACGTTTGTGGTAATATTATACAAGATCATAATCAGTCTTTTGGCTTTTATTTACTTTTTTTGGTAACAATTATTTCTAGGCAAAGTTAGGAATCCCGAATAGAATCCGCCTCTAGGCTAATTTAATATGCACAAATTCAACCCCGAACGAGGAAAAAGTAAGCTTTCCAAAGAGCTCATCGGCAAAATTATCCTAGTAGCACTTCATGTGGTTGGGGTAATTGGTCTTTCCTTACCTGAGTACCAAGAACTTTTTTTGATGCTTACTCCAGCCCACTTATTAACCACTATGGTATTGATGTTACTTTACCATAAAGGTTGGAATGATGCCTTTCCAATTTTCGCCGCCGCAGCATTTTGGATAGGATTTGGATCAGAGATTATTGGAATTCATACGGGCTACCTTTATGGGGATTACGTCTATGGACCCACTTTGGGACCCAAACTATGGGATGTTCCACTAGTAATTGGCGTCAATTGGTTTATACTAGCCTATCTCACAGGCTCAGTTTTTCACAAAATACCCAATGACTGGTATGCTGCATTTTTGGGAGCTACAGCCATGACTGCCCTAGATTACATCCTTGAGCCAGTAGCAGTGGCCTTGGAATTCTGGGCGTGGAAGTGGGAGACTATTCCTGTAAGCAATTATTTGGGATGGTTTGGTGTGTCGTTTCTAGTGCATTTGATCTATCGAAAAGCCAACTTTGAGAAGTCTAATCCCATTGCTGTCTTTCTGCTGATCACTTGGATTCTTTTTTTCACCATTTTAAATTTCACACTCATCGGATAAGAAGCAGGAGTCAAGTTAGTATTGCTAACTGAAAAAATCCTTTTCAAACAAAGCAGTTAGAATTTGGTTTTGCAGATAATGATTACGGCAATAGCGTTTATAGTCCTTGGGTTTGCGGCAATGGAATTTTCAGGATGGTTTATTCATAAATTCCTGATGCATGGCCCATTATGGGTAATTCATAAGACACATCATCAGCCATCCAAGTCCTTTTTCGAATTGAACGACTTATTTTCCGTTCTTTTCGGAAGTGTGGCCATTGTACTTATTTTGCTTGGAGTCAGTGAATTGGACTATAGATTTTGGATGGGGATGGGAATCAGTCTTTACGGATTCCTTTATTTCATCCTTCATGATGTGATGGTCCATAGGAGGCTAAAATGGTTTGATCGGCCTAAAAATTCTTTTCTAAAAGGAATTTTCAAGGCGCATCAAGCACACCATAAAACCAACCAAAAGGACGATGCAGTTTCTTTTGGCTTATTTGTAGTACCCAAAAAATTCTTTAAAAACGAAGAAAAGTGAGCACTTATTCAATCAAGGATTTGGAACAGCTGTCTGGGATTAAAGCCCACACGCTTCGTATTTGGGAACAACGGTATAATTTGTTGAACCCAAAAAGAACGGATACTAACATTCGCTTTTATGATGACGATGACCTCAAGCTGATTTTGAATGTCGCTCTTTTGAATGACAATGGATTTAAAATCAGCAAAATCGCTTCGATGGCATCTCATGAAATCAGAGATGAAGTAATTAAGCTGACTGAGCGCTCACTTACTCATGACGACCAGATCCATGCACTTACCATCTGTATGATCGAGATGGATGAAGAGCGTTTTGATAAAATTTTAAGTACCAACATTATCAAGTTAGGATTTGAGCAGACCATGCTCAATATTATCTATCCTTTCATGTCCAAAATCGGGGTACTATGGCAAACCGGAGCAATCAACCCGGCTCAAGAGCATTTTATTTCTAATCTGGTCAGGCAAAAATTAATTGTAGCGATAGATGGACAAATTTACCATGGTGGAGGAAAGAAGTTCTTGCTTTTCCTCCCAGAGGGTGAGCTTCATGAAATTTCGATTCTCTTTGCCAGCTATCTCATCAAGTCTAAAGGCCATAAAGTAATCTATCTGGGACAGAGTACTCCAAATGATGATTTGCTATCCGTCTTTAAACTTCATCAGCCGGAATACCTGCTTACGGTTATCACCACCTCTCCGTCTTCAGAGTACGTACAAGAGTATGTAAATGCCCTTTCGGAAAGATTTTCTTCCTGCCAAATATTAGTGACAGGATACCAGGTTATTGGTCAGGACTTGGTATTTCCAAAAAACGTACGACAAATGAATTACATCCGAGACATTAAGGATCTTCTGGAAGAACTTGAAGAAGTCTCTCAAGAAAAATAGTTAAACAAAATTGATTTTTGTTTAAACAAAGGCGCTTCTTCAAAAAGCGCCTTTTTTCGTTCATTTGGGCCTTTTGTTCCTAAAAATTATACTTTTGTTACTTTTTGTTTAATGTTTAAAAAAAAATATTCTACAAAACGTTTGCATTTTGTTTAATACTGTCTAGATTTGATTAAACAAAACAAAGCAACCATGACAACTCTAGAATTTAGCTACTCTCTTCAAAAGCTGTCTAGCTCTTTGAAGCCTTTTGCGATGAAGTTGACCCGTGATGTGGATGATGCCAATGACCTATTGCAGGACACCATGGTAAAAGCATTCACTAACAGAGACAAGTTCACCGAGGGTACCAACCTCAAAGCATGGTTATATACTATTATGAAAAACACCTTCATCACCAACTATCAGCGAATGGTGAGAAGAGGTACATTCGTAGACACGACAGATAATCTTCATTACATTAATTCTAGTGATGCCTTGATTGAAAACGGGGTATTCGGAAGCTTCACCATGGACGATATTCAGGTGGCTATCGATAAGCTGGATGATGTCTATAAAACTCCATTTTTGATGCACTTCAGAGGTTTCAAATACCACGAGATCGCAGATAAGCTTCAAATCCCGATAGGAACTGTTAAAAATAGAATCCATATTGCCCGTAAGCTTCTTAAAGAGGACTTGATGGTTTATAAGCATAAAAACTAATTCTATGTCAAAAAAACACGTGGTGGTAATCGGATCCGGATTTGCCGGTCTTTCCGCAGCCACACACTTGGCAGACAAAGCAAATTGTACAGTAACCCTTCTTGAGAAAAATGATTCCCCCGGTGGAAGAGCTAGAAAGTTCGAGCACCAGGGGTTTGTTTTTGATATGGGGCCAAGTTGGTATTGGATGCCGGATGTATTTGAGCATTATTTTTCCCAGTTTGGGAAAAAGCCATCCGACTATTATGATTTGATCAGGCTGGATCCCTCCTATGCAGTAATCTATGGCCAAGAAGATGTCCTGGATATTCCTGCTGATTTGGGGGAATTCAAATCGATGCTGGATCGCATTGAGCCTGGCGCAGGAGCCAAATTGGATAAATTTTTGGCCCAGGCCAAATACAAATACGAGGTGGGAATCCATGACTTGGTACAGAAGCCAAGTAGATCCATTTTCGAATTTACCTCGCCGGGTTTATTGGTAGACATGGTCCGAATGGATATTTTCCAATCCATGTCCAAGCATGTGAGAAAGTTTTTTTCTCATGACAAAATCATCCGATTGATGGAATTCCCGGTGCTTTTCCTTGGTGAAACAGCCGAAAATATTCCTGCACTCTACAGTTTGATGAATTATGCAGATATCGCCTTGGGTACTTGGTATCCAAAAAAGGGCATGCATGAGATCATCAAAGGCATGGTTCAATTGGCTGAGGAAAAAGGTGTCAAAATCAGGTATTCAACTGAAGTTGAAGAAATCGAGATCTCAAATGGTTTAGCAAAATCAGTTCGGCTAAAGTCTGGGGAAAAAATACAAGCAGATGTGGTCGTGGCAGGAGCAGACTACCACCATGTGGACAGACACTTACTCAATCCTACATACAGCAACTACTCTGAAGATTATTGGGATAAGAGGGTCATGGCGCCTTCGAGCTTATTGTTTTACCTAGGTATCAATAAAAGATTAAATAATCTCAGACATCATAATCTCTTCTTTGATGAGCCTCTTGGACCGCATGCGGACGCGATCTACACCAATCCAAGATGGCCAGACAAGCCACTCTTCTACGCCTCGGTACCTTCTATCACCGACCCTACCGTAGCCCCAGAAGGTATGGAAAATGTGTTTTTGCTTATTCCACTAGCTCCGGATTTGGATGATTCGGAGGAGATGAGGGAGAAATATTACCACATCATCATGGACCGATTGGAAAAAATTTCGGGCCAAGAGATCCGCTCTCATGTGATCTACAAAAGGTCCTATGCGCACAGCGATTTCAAGTCAGATTACCATGCGTTCAAAGGCAATGCCTATGGATTGGCGAATACATTGCTTCAAACCGCGATTTTAAAGCCTGGACTGAAAAACAAAAAAGTCCGAAACCTGTATTATACAGGTCAGTTGACGGTGCCCGGACCAGGAGTTCCTCCGTCGCTGATTTCAGGAGGTGTGGTAGCGAAAGAGGTGATGAAAGAAAACAATTTGTAGACAAAAAGGTATATTATAGCAATGGATGCAATCGCGCTTTTTGACCAAACCACCCTTGAGTGCAGTAAGCTGATCACTCAGCGATACAGCACGAGTTTTACTCTAGGCATCAAGACCCTGGACAAAAAGTTTCACCTTCCGATCTATGCCATCTATGGCTTTGTCCGATATGCAGATGAAATCGTGGATACTTTCCATGATAAAGATAAACAGGCACTATTGGATCAGTTTAAAAAAGATACCTACGCGGCCATCGATGCCGGAATCTCTTTGAATCCAGTGCTTCATGCGTTCCAACTTATGGTGAATAAATATCAGATCGACAAAGATCTGATAGAAGCTTTCCTACACAGCATGGAGATGGATCTTGATTTTAGGATTTACAATGATTCTAAGTATCACGAATACATCTACGGTTCGGCAGAGGTAGTGGGTTTGATGTGTCTGAAAGTGTTTTGTGAAGGAGATCAGGCTATGTATGAGCGTCTCAGAGAACCTGCCTGTAAGCTTGGTGCTGCCTTTCAAAAGGTGAATTTCCTGAGAGACATCAAGAGCGACTACGAAGAAAGAGGCAGGGTCTACTTTCCAGGAGTAGACTTTACCCAATTTGACAAATCTGCTAAGATGCTGATCGAGGAGGATATCCAAAAAGACTTCAATGATTCACTGATTGGTATTGAAAGGTTGCCAGCTGGCGCTAAAATGGGGGTTAAAGTTGCCTACCTCTATTATCAAAAGCTTTTTGATAAGATCAAAGGACTTCCTGCGGAAGTGATCACACAAAAAAGAGTTAGAATCCCCAATTCTCAGAAACTTTCTCTTTTGGTGGGTACTTATTTTGAAACCAAACTTGGGATTCTATAATGGAAAAATACCTCTATTTCGGTGTCCTGTTGTTTGCGATTTCCTACCCCTTGGTTCAGTCGTTCGAGCATCGGATTCGCTATGCGACCAAATGGAGTCAGCTTTTTCCCGGTATGCTAGGGACAGCGTTATTTTTCATCGTATGGGATATCTGGTTTACCAAAATTGGAGTTTGGGAATTTAACCCAACTTATATTTCAGGCCTTTTTCTTGGAAATCTGCCCATAGAAGAAGTGTTGTTCTTCTTTATCATTCCATTTTCTTGCGTCTTTATCTATGAAGTGCTGATTTATTTCTTTCCGAAGGATTATTTCAAGCCTCTAGGAAAGCCGTTTGTCTGGGTTTTGGTGCCTTTTCTATTTGTGATGGGACTAATCCATCTTGATAAATGGTATACTTCAGTCAATTTCTTAGTGGGGTCTATTACCTTACTGGCCCATTACCTGTATTTCAAAGATCGTTACCTAGGCAGATTCATCTTTGCATACATCATTCATTTGATTCCTTTGATGCTTTGTAACGGTATTTTGACAGGGGGAATGACTGAAGAACCGGTCGTTATTTACAATAATGCCGAAAACCTTGGAATTCGCATCTGGACTGTACCTATCGAGGACACTGTCTATTCCATGACGCTATTTCTGATGAATATCAGCTTCTTTGAACACCTGAGAAGTCAAAAAACAATTCAGTTAACTTGAAGTTTAAAGACGAAATGAAAAATCTCCAAGTACAAATCGACGACCACTCCGGCTTTTGCTTTGGTGTAGTCTATGCGATCGAAATGGCTGAAGAAATCCTGGATGAACAGGGATACCTGTACTGTCTTGGAGATATTGTACATAATGACGAGGAAGTCAGCAGACTCTCCCGAAAAGGGCTTAAAATCATTGATCACGGAGATTTGCATGGACTGAGAGATGAAAAAGTGTTAATCCGTGCTCATGGCGAACCGCCATCTACCTATGAGTTGGCAATCAAAAATAATTTGACCCTAATCGATGCCTCTTGTCCTGTCGTTTTGAAGCTCCAAAACAGGATCAAAAACTCATTTGATAAGGATGAGACAATCTATATCTACGGCAAGCATGGTCATGCAGAAGTGATCGGATTGCTTGGTCAGACCAATAACAAGGCGGTAGTTTTTCAAGATATCTCCGAATTGGACATTGAGACCCTCCCAAAAAATATTACCCTATACAGTCAGACGACCAAAAGCACAGATAAATTCTACGAAATCAACAATATTCTGAAGGATAACGGCATCACAGTCAATACCAATGATACCATTTGCCGTCAGGTTTCCAATCGTGATAAGGAGCTGAGAGATTTTGCAGAAAAGTTTGACAAGATTGTTTTTGTCAGCGGTACCAAATCCTCCAATGGCAAGGTGCTTTACAACGTCTGCAAAGAGAAAAATCCAAACACCTATTTCGTCTCCAATCCGGATCAGATTGAGGCCTGTTGGTTTGGCGAAAATGAGACGGTTGGGATTTGTGGTGCTACTTCTACGCCGATGTGGCTGATGGAGCAGGTTAAAGAAAGGATATTGACTTTTTAAACCATGAAAGGCGTCAATAGCCCTACTTCCACGATAGATCCGAAAGGACTCGTGATCGGCTGGTCGATCATTGTATTTTGGGTTATCTCATTGGTTTTTTTGCTGATGTGGGATTTTTCTTGGGCTAGTCCATTGACTTACCTTGCTGTATTGCTTCAAATGCATCTTTACACGGGTTTGTTTATCACGGCTCACGACGCCATGCACGGAGTAGTCACCTCTCACAAAAAGCTGAACCACCTTACCGGTTGGATAGCCGCAGTATTATTTTCCTACAACTTTTACTGGAAGCTATTTCCCAAGCACCACGAGCATCATCGCTACGTCGCCACTGACCAAGATCCCGATTACCATGCTTCTGAGCAATTCTTTCCCTGGTACCTCAGTTTTATCCGTCAGTATGTCAATGTGTGGCAAATACTTCTGATGGCCGTGACATTTAATATTCTGAAGCTCTTTTTGCCTACAGAAAATCTCATCATCTTCTGGATGGTGCCGGCAGTGCTATCCACCCTACAACTATTTTATTTTGGGACGTATCTTCCACACAAGGGGGAAAGTGAAAACAAGCACCATTCCCACTCTCAGTCAAAAAACCACCTTTGGGCATTTTTGAGCTGTTACTTTTTTGGATACCACTTTGAGCACCATGATTCTCCGGGCACACCTTGGTGGAGGCTTTGGAGAGTGAAAGAGGGACAAACTGCCTGAAATCACGTATCAAATCAAAATTTCTATCAAAAAATCAAACAAAAGGCGCCTTTCTGGATTTAGCCTTCAAACCAACTATTCATGAGGACAGCAATACTCTTTTCTGCGTTTTTTTTCCTTTTCGCAACGGCCTTTTCACAGGGAATAATTCGAGGAAAAATCACCAATCCAGTTAACAATCAACCCGTAGGTTTTGCCAATGTACTGATCCTAAGTACTGAATTGGGAGCCATTTCTGACGAAAACGGGAACTATGAGATCCAGAATGTCCCTCCCGGATTGTATAATGTCCGAGCGAGTTTCGTAGGATTCAAGACCTCCACTGTCTTTGAGGTTCAGGTAACGTTGGCACGTCCAGTCCAGTTGGATTTTAGTTTGTCAGAAGATGCAGCAGAGCTCTCTGAAGTAGTGGTCAATAGTGAGTTTACCCGCTCGGAAGAGACGCCGCTATCTGTGAGGAAATTGAATACCAATGAAATCGAACGATATCCAGGCGGTAATCGGGATATTTCGAGGGTAATCCAAGCTTTACCGGGCGTTGCCAGTACGCCAAGTTTTCGAAATGACATCCTCATCCGTGGAGGCGCTCCCAATGAAAACCGATTTTACGTAGATGAGATCGAAGTGCCGGTGATTAATCACTTTGCCACGCAGGGATCTTCAGGCGGACCGGTTGGGATTCTGAATGTGAACTTGATCAAGAACGTGGATTTGATCGCCGGTGGTTTTCCTGCCAATCGCATGAATGCACTGAGTTCGTTTTTTGAAATCTCCCTGAAAGAAGGACGACGTGACAAAATGTTTACTCAGCTGACCGTAGGAGCTTCTGAACTGACGCTTTCCAATGAAGGACCCTTGACACCGAAAACGACCTACATCCTTTCTGCCAGAAGGTCTTATCTGCAAGGACTCTTTCGGGTTTTGGGATTGCCTTTCTTGCCTACTTTCAATGATTTTCAGTTTAAAACCACCACCAAAATCAATGAAAAGACGGAACTGACATTTATCGGAATTGGCGCAATAGACCAGTTTTCGCTCAATTTTGACATCCCGGAGGATGAAACACAAGAAGAAATCGAAGAGCGAAAATACCTCCTAAATGTGCTTCCGATACAGTCTCAATGGAACTACGCCACTGGTGCCAAATTGAAACGTTTCCGAGAAAATGGTTTCTGGACTTTTGTCCTCAGCCGAAATATGCTGAACAACGAGTCTTTCAAGTATGCCGGAAATGATGATAGCTCGGAGCGAAATCTTCTTTTCAACTACCAGTCCCAGGAATCTGAAAATAAATTCCGCGCTGAAAACAGCATTTTCGGAAAAGGATATACGCTCAAGTATGGGGTGAATTACGAGTATTCCCGATACCTGATAGAGAACTTTGACCGAGCGACTCTTTCCACTACAGGAGGTGTGATTGACGTCTCTTCAGTTTCTAATTTCAATACCTATGGGGCATTTATTTCAGGTACCCGAAATTTGAAGGCTGACAGACTTTTGCTCAGCGGGGGTATTAGAGTGGATGGATCTGACTTTGGTAAGACGGCTTCCAATCCACTCAATCAGTTTAGTCCCAGATTTTCTGTTTCCTACCAGCTGCGGCCAAATCTTTTTGCTACTGCCAATGCGGGTATTTACTATCAGCGGCCATCTTACACCATCTTGGGTTTTCAAAACAATGAAGGTGCATTTGTCAATCAGGACAATGATGTCCGATTTATCCGAAATGCCCAATTGATCGGTGGGATCGAGTTTTTGGTTCCAGAAAAGTCCCGACGTTTTACGGCTGAGGTATTCTATAAAAAGTATAGCAATTACCCGAGTTCGGTCAGAAACGGGATTTCCCTTGCCAACCTCGGAGCTGACTTTGGAGTCATCGGAAATGAGGCCGTGCAGTCTAATTCTGAAGGACGTGCCTATGGGGTAGAGTTCCTTGCTCAACAGCGCTTGCTGAATAACTTCTATGGAATTGCCTCACTGACCCTTGTAAGGAGTGAATTTACCAATCCTAATACAGACGGCTTCATCCCATCTTCTTGGGACAATCGCTTCATCGTGAGTTTGACGGCAGGAAAGCGATTTGGCAAGAATTGGGAGATTGGGGCCCGATGGAGGTTCTTGGGAGGTACTCCCTACACTCCAAATGATATCGCAGCTTCCTCGCTGATTAGTAATTGGAACTTGAGAAATTCTGCCATTTTGGATTTCAATCGGATCAATGGAGTGAGATTGGCCTCATTTCATCAGCTTGATCTCAGGATGGATAAAAAGTATTATTTCCAAAAGTGGAATCTCAACTGGTATTTTGATATCCAGAATGCCTACAATTTCCAAGCAGAACAGCCGCCCTTACTGATTGCGACCAGAGATGCTCAAGGAAATATTCCTGTAAATCCTGCAGATCCAAGTCGCTACTTACTCAGAGAGCTTTCCAATCCAGCGGGAACCCTGTTGCCGACGGTGGGCATTATTGTAGAATTCTAAGAGTTCTTACCTAAATATTCCAAAAGCCGGACGATTCGTTCGGCTTTTTGCTCTTCTGTATTTGCCGAATAGATCATTTCCAGCCATCTGGTTTGCTCCTCGGATGTCAGGCTAAGGTATAGATCAAGCTTTCCGGGATCATCGAGTAAGCAATCTCTTAATTCCTCAGTCAGTTGGGTAGGAATGCCATTTCGGAATAGTTGAAGGATTACCTTTTCCCCGCCTCCCTTCTTGATTTGGGTGCGGATTTCTTTGGAAATGGGTAAAAACAAGAAGCCATCTCCCATGGGCATGAGGGTTTTTTCGCTGAATTCAAAGCTGTCCACACTTCCTGATACCTTCAGCATGCCAAAATGTGTTTTTGCGCCTAGTTGGGAAAGGGGTAGCCTGACAAAAGTCCATCCGCCTTTTCCCGAGAATTTTTCCAAAAAGAACTCGCCTTCGATTAGTTTTTCCATAAAAAAAGCCGTCCAATTGAACGGCTTAAAGGTATTGATTTTCTTAGAGTTAGTTTAATCTCCAGCGCACGTTTAGACCAAAACCTGCACTGAACTCGGTCACTTCTACCAAAAATAAATAAGGTCTGAAATCCAGACCAACTGTGATCGGAACTTCGGAAAAAGCATATTCAGCTCCTACCTCACCTGCTCCGCCAAATCTGAAATTTTCGGAAAGGTAAATGGACGGACCAAATCCGGCGTACCATTTAAAGTCTGTATCCGGGATGTCTTCATAAATAGGGTTCCAGAGTGCATCTACACCTAGACCATTTCCGCCAAAGCTGACATTGGCGTGAATTCGGCTAAAATCACCTGTAGCGAAGATACCGTCGATGGCTACATTGTTACCATAGAAGTTTCCAAATCGAAGACCTACTTCCTGTGCTTGTGATTCGATAGTGGTCAAAAGAGCAAGGCCCAAGACAAGAGCGAATAGTTTGATTGTTTTCATATTGTTTAAAAGTTTGGCGAATAAATAGCGAAAATTAAGCCAAAAAGGCTTTTTACTTCAATTTTGATCAGATGGTATGAATGGAATGACCGATTCTTACTACTTCCGATACTAGTAAGTCCATGTCCTTCATTCGGGTACGCTGATTGACATTGGCCACACGAAGAGTATATTTTCCTTTTAAAATCGTGGAGCTCGGTGAGGCGATTCCCTCTTCCTGAAGTCGGAGTAATATCTCCCGATTCAGCCTTCTCAGTTGATCTTCATCCCAGTCGGCTCTTTTCATTCGAAAGCAAGTAATGCTCATCGATACAGGAGCTGTCAGTTCTAAATTTGGATGCTGATTGACCAAATCAGCCAGATACTCTGCTTGCCGGTTATTTTGGGCGATCATCTTCGCGTATTTTTCACGCCCATGTTCTTTTAGGGACATCCAGATTTTCAGGGCTTTGAATCCGCGTGAAAGTTCAAATCCATAGTTATTGATAGAATCCAGCCCTCCAGAAAGTCCCCGACTCTCCTGTAGGAGGTAATTTGGCGTGATTGCAAAGGCTTCTCGATGTTTCTTAGCATCTCGGATTAAGGTGCAACCCACTTCGTACGGCACGTACAGCCACTTATGCAGGTCAAAGGCTAAGCTATCTGCAGCTTCGATCGCTTTCAATCTTTCGGAATAGTTGGGATCCAACTTGGCCAAGGCTCCATAAGCTCCATCCACATGAAACCAAAGTCCATATTTTCTGGAAATTGCAAGTAGCTCCTCCATCGGATCAATAGCCCCGGTATTCACTGTACCCGAAGTGCCGACAACACAAAAAGGTAAAAGCCCCTGACTCAAATCGGACTGAATTTGGGTTTCCAACTCATCTACCTTCATTTCAAAGCGGTCATTCACACCGATTTTCCGGACTGCATCTGTACCCAAACCAATGATTTCTGCGGCTTTTTGTATGCAGGAGTGAGTTTCTACGGAGCAATAAAGCACCAACTGTCCGGAAGCAGCTTTGAGTCCTCGTTGTCTGATTTTTTCTTCTCCAAAAGAATTTCGCGCCACAGTCAATGCCGTGATATTTGCCATCGATCCGCCACTGACCAAAATCCCGGATGCCTCGGAAGGAAAGTTCATCAGTTGCTTGCACCAATTGACGACCTGACGGTCTACGTACATGGCAGCATGCTCTCCTATGGTCGTATTGGGATTCATCCCCGAGGCAAGTAAATCGGCAAGCGTACCTAGTGGAGTCCCCGTACCCTGAATCCATGCAAAAAACCGAGGATGGACATTGCCTTTGTTGTAAGGAAAAATATACTTTTTGAAGTCCTCGTACACTTCGTTTGGATCTTGACCCGTTTCAGGGATGGGTTGATCCAAAAAGGCCTTTACTTCTGCCGGGATTGGTTTCCAAATCTTTTGATCTCGGATAGACTGCCAATAGTCGAATAAATCATCAATCATCTGATGACCAAGCTCCCTCATTTGATCCCAGTTTTCGGGATCTAGGGTTAGGTCTTTTTTAGGTTTGGGATTTTCCATCTTTTAAGTTTGAGAAAAGGAATGGTAAGGTGAAGCGCTTCCTATTTTTTGAAAATGAAATAGACTGCCAAAATCAAAAGTACCGCACCTATGAGATGATTAAGCTTTAAGGTTTCATTTTTGAAAGCGATCAAGGTGAAAATCATAAATACTACCAAGGTGATCACCTCTTGAAGTACTTTCAGTTGGACGAGCGAAAAAGGTCCTCCATTGCCGGAAAAGCCAATTTTATTGGCGGGCACCTGAAAACAATATTCGAAAAGGGCAATTCCCCAACTGATAAAAATAACCGAAACCAGACCGAGTTTGCTGAACCATTTCCACTCAGCAAATTTCAAATGACCGTACCAAGCTAAGGTCATGAAGGTGTTGGAAAGGACTAGGAGTCCGATGGTGAGGAGAGCTTTCATTGACTTTGAAGTAAATTCCTCAAAAATAGGTAGGATGTAGGTTCTGATAGTTAAAAAATCAACTGATACATTTCCTCCAACTTACTTACCTGGAGAATCTGTATTTTAAACTTACTCAAGTCAAGTCCCTTTACTGCGTATTTGGATACCACGATTTTTTTGAATCCCAGCTTTTCGGCTTCGGCGATCCGATTTTCAATGCGGGAGACCGCGCGGATTTCTCCACCGAGCCCCACTTCTCCCGCAAAACAGATCTGCTCCGATACTGGTGTATCCTCATAGCTGGAAATCAGGGAAGCGCACACTGCCAAGTCTAATCCCGGATCGTCCACTCTCAGGCCACCTGCCACATTCAAAAACACATCCTGCTGCCCAAGTCTCATTCCTCCACGTTTTTCCAACACGGCCAAAAGCATGTTCAGTCGCTTGGCATCATGGCCTGTGCTACTTCGCTGAGGCGTACCATAAGTCGCCGGACTGACCAAAGACTGGATCTCGATCAACAGCGGACGATTCCCTTCCATCATGGCGCCGATAGCCACACCGTTCAGCACTTCTTCGCGTTGTGTCAACAGGATTTCCGATGGATTGGCTACGGATCTCAGCCCTTCAGCACGCATCTCGTATATGCCGAGTTCGTGTGTGGAGCCAAATCGGTTTTTGGATGTGCGGAGAATTCGATAAGTCAAGTGCCGATCTCCTTCAAACTGCAAGACCGTATCCACCATGTGCTCGAGGACTTTCGGCCCGGCGATGGAACCGTCTTTGGTAATATGACCGATCAGGAAAACCGGGGTCCCAGTTTCCTTGGCAAACTTCATCAGCTCTGCGGTACACTCTCTCACCTGCGATACCGATCCAGCTGCGGATTCTACATACTGGCTGTTGAGTGTCTGAATGGAGTCGATGACCAAAAAGTCTGGCTTGAGTAGTTCAATCTGCTGGAAAATCTGTTGGGTATTAGTCTCAGAAAGGACATAACAGTCCGGGTTTTTGGCAGCCATGCGGTCAGCCCTCATTTTGATTTGGGCTTCGCTTTCCTCACCTGAAACGTACAGTACTTTTTTCCCTTTTAGGGTCAGCGCAATCTGAAGCATTAGCGTGGACTTGCCGATTCCGGGTTCACCACCGATAAGAACCAAGGAGCCTGATACAATTCCTCCTCCGAGCACCCGATCCAATTCTGGATCGGAAGTGATCCAACGGGGCTGCTCCTCGTAGTTGACTTCGGCGATTTTCTTGGGGACACTGGCTTTTTTGAGTCCGGAACCTTGGGGCTTCCAACTCCCTTTTCCTACTTCTTCTTTCTGGAGAATTTCTTCGACATAGGTATTCCATTCCCCACAGGCAGGGCATTTGCCAAGCCACTTGGGGCTTTGTGCACCGCAGTTTTGACAGAAAAAGGTGGTTTTGACTTTAGCCATATAGAGGTACGAATTACGATACTTCGACTTCGCTCAGTACAAGTTTTTGATTTAAGACACTCTTGAAATATTTTCCTTTATCCTTGATTATAAGCACTTATCTAGGCAATTCATTCTAAACACAAAGAACTTTTCTGAAAAATCGGCTTCGACTACGCTCAGCCTGACACTACTTCGACCCTCTTGCATTTTGTGTCTAAAATCTCACTTCTTGCCTCTGCTTAATGCGCCTGCAGCCAATCTGTGCCTACGCCCACTTCCACTTCGATCGGAACAGGTAGCTTGATTGCATTGGACATCAGCCCTGGAATGTGCTTTTTGAGTAGCTCAACCTCATCCTTATGCGCATCGAAGACCAATTCATCGTGCACTTGGAGGATCATTTTGGATTTCAGTTTTTCTTTCTTCATCCAGTCATGCACATGGATCATGGCGACTTTGATGAGATCGGCAGCTGAGCCTTGAAGCGGGGCATTGATGGCGTTTCGCTCGGCAAAGCCACGCATAGTCATATTTCGGCTGTTGATGTCGCGGAGATAGCGCCGGCGACCAAGGATTGTTTCGACGTATTCGTCTTTTCGCGCTTTCTCGATGGCGCCATCCATGTATTGCTTTACTGCTGGGAATTCGGTGAAATAGGCATCGATGATTTCTTTGGCCTCCCCTCTCGGGATGGAAAGTCGCTGTGCCAAACCAAAAGCTGAGATGCCGTAAATAATCCCGAAGTTGGCAGTTTTGGCCTTTCTTCTCATATCAGAAGTTACCTCTTCCAAAGGTACTTTGAAGATTTTGGCTGCGGTAGCGACGTGAATGTCCCGACCGTTTCGGAAGGCCTCGAGCATGGATTCATCCTGAGAAAATGCTGCCATCAGGCGCAATTCGATCTGAGAATAATCCGCGGAAAGCAACACGTGGTTTTCATCTCTTGGGACAAAAGCCTGCCGGATTTCCCGACCTCTGGATGTTCGGATTGGGATATTCTGAAGGTTGGGATTGATAGAGGAAAGTCGCCCAGTGGCCGCCACAAACTGATTGTAAGTGGTATGAATTCGTCCTGTTTTGGAATTGATCATGGTAGGAAGGGCATCTACATAGGTAGATTTCAATTTCACCATCTGCCGGTGATCGAGAATGGCCTGCGCGATTTCATGTTCGTCAGCCATTTTGCTGAGGATCTCCTCTCCGGTAGCATATTGGCCTGTTTTGGTTTTTTTGGCTTTGGGGTCAAGTTTGAGTTTTTCAAAGAGTACCTCTCCCAATTGCTTTGGCGATGCCAGATTAAATCGTACTCCAGCCAGTTCATAAACTCGCTTTTCGATCTCTTTGCTTTCCTCTTCCAAGGCAACCGACAATTCTGCCAAGCTACCGGTGTCGATTCGTACACCTTCAAATTCCATATCGGTCAGAACTCGGATAAGTGGGTTTTCCACTTCATCGAAAAGCTTTTTCAGTCCATTGGATTGGATGATGGGATCGAGTTTTCCTTTTAGGCGAAGCGTAATATCTGCATCCTCCGCGGCATAAGCTGTGACTTCATCCTCGTCTACGTCGCGCATATTGCCTTGACCTTTTCCCTTTTTGCCGATGAGCTCGGTGATGGAGACCGGTTTGTAATGCAGGTATTGCTGTGCCAGCCAGTCCATGCCATGTTTGCCTTCCGGCTCTATCAGATAGTGGGCAAGCATGGTGTCATAGAGGGTGCCTTTGACTTCGATGCCATAATTTTTCAGCACGAGCATGTCGTACTTCACATTTTGACCGATTTTGAGGATGCTTTCATTTTCCAATACCGGGCGCAAAAGCTCAAGAATTTCCTGCGTCTCGGCTTGGTCCGAAGAGACTGGGATGTAGTAAGCTTCACCTTCGATGTAGGAAAAAGACAATCCTACTAGTTCGGCTTTCATGGCGTCGAGATCGGTGGTCTCTGTATCAAAGCAGATTTCCTTTTGCAAAAGCAAATAATCGACAAGTTCTTGTACGGCGACTTTTCCTTTGATTTTGTGGTAATGGTGGACATTGCTATGGATGGTGTCCAAGATGACTGGTGTAGAAATGGTAACCTCTTCTTCGGAGCTTTCCTCTTCTTCTACATGGGTAGGCGCTGGAGCTGGAGCTCCAAAAAGATCCATTTGTGCGGGTGCGGCTATTGCAGCTTTTTTTCCAGAGGAATCCTTGAAAATGCGGCTTGCCAGCGTGCGGAATTCCAGTTCGGTAAAAATCGCTCGGAGCTTTTCCTCATCAAATCCCTCATATCTCAGATCCACTTCATCAAAATCAACCGGCACGTCGATTTTGATCGTGGCGAGTTCTTTGGACAAAAGCCCTTGTTGAGCAAAATTCTCGACGTTCTCTTTCTGCTTTCCTTTGAGCTTGTCGACATTGGCGATCAGGCCCTCCACGGTACCAAATTCCTTAAGCAGCTTTACGGCAGTTTTTTCACCGATGCCGGGAATTCCCGGAATATTGTCCACCGCATCGCCCATCAGGCCCAAAATATCCCGCACTTGATCCACATGCTCGATGTCCCACTTTTCGCAGACCTGCTTGGGCCCCATCACATCCACGCCATTGCCCATAAAGGCAGGCTTGTAAAGAAAAATATGGTCATCCACAATCTGTCCGTAGTCTTTGTCCGGGGTCATCATGTAGACAGTAAAATGATCTCTTTCTGCTTTTTTGGCGATCGTGCCGATGATGTCATCTGCCTCAAATCCATCCATTTCCAACACGGGGATCTTGAAGGCTTTCACAATTTCTTTGACCCAAGGGATAGAAACCGTGATATCCTCCGGCTGCTCGAGTCGGTTGGCCTTGTAGGGCTCGTACTGAACATGTCTGAAGGTGGGTGCTTTGGTATCAAAAGCCACCGCGATGTGGCTTGGTTTTTCTTTTTCCAATACTTCCAAAAGTGTATTGGTAAATCCGAGCATCACACCCGTATTGAGACCTTTAGAATTGATTCGTGGGTTTTTGCTAAATGCAAAATGAGCCCTGTAAATCAAGGCCATGGCGTCCAGCAAAAAGAGTTTATGGGGTTGTTTTTGAGACATATCGATGGAATAAGAAAAACGAACAGACGCCCCAAGATAAGAAATTATGCCTTGGGCTTTGACTGCTTTTGGATGAATAGACGTGGAATGTCGGTCCTGAAAAATCAGGATTCGGATTCAGTTTGGTTTAGGTAATTTTTTACTTGTAAGCTTCGCAGAAAAATCAGAATCAGTGGGATGAGCCATATCAATTCGTTGAATACCAAATGAAAAATGCTGCGCTTGTTCCAACCCAAATCAGGTGCAAATCCCAACGTAAACCAGATGGCAAGGATGATTTTCCCTGTAATTCCTGCTAAAATCAGCCAGACCCATGACACGGGATAAAAGGCCGAGAAGAAAATGACCAATCCTACCAAGATCCCAAGTCCTCCAAAGTATCCCGCTGGCAAGGGTTCTAGACCAGTATTGCCCATGGCCATCCATCGCAGTAGCTCTTCTCCAAAATATTTGTAGAAGGCAGACCAAGCGATCGTATACATCCCTGCTAAGAGCAGCAATCCGCGGAAGTGCATGGGAAACGTGGGAAAGCTCGGTTTTTGATCCATGGGTGGTTTGATTTTTTTTGGGTAATTGAACACCTTCAGGCGCTACTTGTTTGGCAATTACACAAAACTATCCAATGGAACGAAAAAATCACCTAGGCTCCCGTCCTTTTCTGGCACTTGGAGCTGCAGCCGTACTTGCATTTGGCTTTACGCTTGGAAGAAATTTTGGTGACATCACACCAGCCACTATCGATTCGGCAGCGGACTTGATTGGCCTTTCCTATACTCCGCAGGAAAAAGACAGCATGATCGCTACGCTAAACAACCATCGCAGCAATTTTGAAATCCTACGCAAGACCAAGCTGGAAAATTCGGTTGCTCCATCCTTGGTATTCAATCCTCTACCACAAGGATTTTTCCCAAGTCAAGACCAAAGAGCATACGACTGGGGGTTGCCAAGTAAAGTAGAACTCCCGGCTAAGGAAAATGACATCGCCTACCTTCCGGTTAGCCACCTTTCCGTTTTGATCAAAAACAAACAAATCAGCTCGGAGCGACTGACCAAAATCTACTTGGATCGGATCAAAACCTATTCTGACACACTAGAATGCCTTGTGACACTGATGGAGGAGACTGCTTTGCAAAAGGCCCGAGCCATGGACAAGGAACTGTCTGAAGGCAAATACCGCGGACCATTGCATGGCATTCCTTACGGGATCAAAGATCTTTTGGCTGTAAAGAACACTAAAACCACTTGGGGAGCGATGCCCTACAAGGATCAGGTCATCGATGAGACTGCCACGGTGGTTCAAAAACTGGAAGAAGCAGGTGGGGTCTTGGTTGGAAAGTTTACCCTTGGCGCCTTGGCAATGGGAGATGTATGGTTTGGCGGGGTGACCAAAAATCCCTGGAATCTCAAGCAGGGGTCTAGTGGTTCCTCGGCTGGGTCGGCTTCAGCGGTCAGTGCAGGGCTTGTTCCTTTTGCCATCGGTACAGAAACACTCGGATCGATCGTTTCCCCTTCTACCCGGAATGGGGTGACTGGCTTGAGGCCCACCTATGGCAGGGTAAGTAAGCATGGTGCGATGGCCCTAAGCTGGTCGATGGACAAGATCGGTCCCATTTCCCGTTCCACTTTGGACAATGCAATCGTGCTTTCCGTGATCAATGGAATGGATGAAAAAGATGCCAGTACAATTCCTGCGGCTTTCAATTATTCTGCAAAGAATGAGGTCAAAAAACTCAAAATCGGTTACTTCAAAACGTTTTTTGAAGGCGATCGGCCCAATATCAAAAATGACCAAGCGGTGTTGGAAGTGTTGAAAAATCAGGGAATCGAGCTTCATCCGCTCGAACTCAAAACCAGTATCAATGCTGCGCCTTTGGTGTCCATGCTGATGGTAGAAGGCGCGGCAGCCTTTGATGAGTTGACCCGACTGGATTTGGATGATCAGATGGTCGCGCAGCATCGCAATGCCTGGCCAAACCTATTTCGGGCCGCGAGATTCATTCCTGCCGTAGAATATGTGCAAATGAGCCGTCAGCGAAGTGTTTTGATCAAAGAAATGCACGAATTAATGAAAGGATATGATGTGATTGTCACTCCATCTTTTGCAGGGCAGCAGTTGCAGATCACTAACCTGACGGGTCATCCTGCCCTTTGTCTGCCCAATGGCTTTGCTCCAAACGGAAGCCCGACTTCCATCACCCTTTTGGCAAATCTTTTTGATGAAGAAAAATTGATCATGGTGGGAAGACTAATCCAGGAAAACACTGACTGGCAAGCCAAACGGCCTCCGATGTTTGATAAGTAGCAAAAAGGGCTCTCAGTTTTTTTGAGAGCCCTTTTTGCTTATTTCAGTAGACCTGAAATTTTAATATGCGTAGGTTTCAAAAACATCACCTTTTGAGTAGTCTCGATGAGGTAATGGTCCACTTTTCCTGTGGATTGGTTGAGATAAAGCTCGCCTGAAGTGGCTGAGAAGAAAAACAGATTTTCCTCCCTCATTTTAAAAGTGATAGAGGCAGGATAATTTTGAAAATACCTGACCTTGATTTCCTTCACTTTACCTTTGGAATCCGGCAAAAGACGATGAACCAAATAGTCTGAGATCGTTTCTGTGGAATAAGAACTCGCCAAGGAAGGAATATTGATATCAGCCTGATAGAAATAGTCAAATTCCTCTTTCCAATCCTGAATGGAATAAACCACTTCCTCGGTTTGCTCTTCCCCGTTGATCGCGGACGTCTTGATGACTGTCACACTATCAAGTTTTCCGATTTCGAGATCTAGAAAGCTCTTTACATCAAAGTAGGGTAACTTTTCGAGCTTACCCTCTTTACTAGAAGATGTACAGGAAAAGGCTGCCCAAATGAACAGCCCCAAGAGTGAGAATTTTAGAATTTTCATGAGTTTAACAGGATATCTCCGGTCATTTCTGATGGGATATTCACCCCCATGAGGGTAAGAATGGTAGGTGCCAAGTCCCCCAATTTCCCGTCTTTCACCGGAAGTTGTTCTTTGCCATCAACCAATATAAAGGGTACCAAGTTAGTCGTGTGAGCTGTGTTTGGCGTGCCATCCTCATTAATCATCATGTCTGAGTTACCATGATCCGCGATGACGATGACAGTGTATCCATTTTCCAAGGCTGTGGTGACCACGCTTTGCGCACAGGCATCGACGGCTTCACAGGCTTTGACAGCAGCATCAAAATCTCCTGTATGCCCCACCATGTCTGCATTGGCAAAATTGAGACAGATGAAATCAGCACTTTTCTTTTTGAGTTCAGGATTGATTTTAGCTGCTATTTCAAAAGCACTCATTTCAGGCTTGAGGTCATAGGTAGCGACTTTTGGAGAAGGACAAAGCAATCTGCTTTCCCCTTCAAATTCTTTTTCTCTACCTCCCGAAAAGAAAAACGTCACATGTGGATACTTTTCGGTCTCAGCGATACGGATTTGCTTTTTACCTGCACCTTCTAGGACTTCTCCAAGCGTATTATTGAGATTGTCTTTTTCAAATAATACCTGAACACCGGTGAAGGTGTCGTCATAGTTGGTAAACGTGATGTAGTCGAGGGACAGCTTTTTCATGTTGTAATCCTCAAAATCACGCTGGGTCAAGACCTGTGTTATCTCTCTTCCACGGTCGGTGCGGAAATTGAAGCAGATGACCAAATCACCTTCTTCGATGACCGCGATTGGCTTGTTGTTGGTACCTGCCTGAATGATCGGACGGATAAATTCGTCAGTCACATTGTTTTCATAGGATTTTTTGATGGAGGCTAGGATGTCTTTCGACTTTTCTCCTTCGCCATGTACCATCGCATCATAGGCAAGTTTCACTCGTTCCCAACGGTTGTCCCGATCCATGGAGTAATACCTTCCAATGACTGAGGCGATTTTGCCTGCTGAGGTTTTTAGGTACTCCTGAAGGTCTGCCAAATACTTGATTCCGCCTTTTGGATCGGTATCTCTACCGTCTGTGAAGGCATGGATAAATACCTGATCCATGCCATGGTGCTTGGCAGCATCACACAATCCTTTGAGGTGATCGATATGTGCATGGACTCCACCATCTGAAACTAGTCCAATGAAGTGGGCTTTTTTCTTCTCAGCTTTTGTTTTTTCAAATGCAGCTGCCAAAACAGGATGGGTGTTAAGTTCCCCGTGTTTCACAGCCTGATTGATTTTGACTAGGTCTTGATAGACCACCCGGCCTGCGCCGATATTCATGTGGCCTACTTCAGAGTTACCCATTTGTCCTTCCGGAAGACCCACGGCAAGACCGGAGGCTTCAAGCTTGGCATGGGGATATTTGGTGTAAAGGCTATCCACAAATGGCGTTTTGGCCTTGTCAATTGCAGAAACTGCCGGGTTGGTCGCGATACCCCAACCGTCCAAAATCATCAATAAAACTTTCTTATCCATGGGGCAAATATATTACTTTTCGATCCAATCTTTCCCCCAAAAAGATATCAGGCAAATCTTGTCTTGGATTTTTCCATAGGATCTAAAACAACTTTTGAATACAGATTTTTTGGCTTGGAATTTGCAAAAATGGGTTGATGCTCAAGGTTAACCTGATCCTATTCTTACTTCTTTGGATTTCGCCATTGGTGGAAAGCGGCTCAGCCTCTCAGATTGATCCGATCATTTCGGCGATACAGGGAGGCTCAAGCAGTGAATTGGCTAGGTATTTCAATCCTACTATCTCTTTGAATATCAATGGACAACAAGGAGAGTATTCCAAAAACCAAGCAGAAATAGTACTCAAGGACTTTTTCAAAAAAAATCCACCGATTGATTTTTCTCTTGTTTTCAAGAATGAAAACCAAAGCAGTGTAAGTACTTACATCGGAGAATATGCCTCCGGTCAGGGCTCTTACAAAGTGTTTATTAAAGTGTCCCAAGTGGAAAATTCCTTCCGAATTTATGGGCTGGACTTTGTGAAAAGCTAGTTTTCTAAAAAAGTTTTCGGTTTCCAGCCAGCCAAAAAGGCTATTTTTGCTTCATGAAACCAGCTTATTTGACTCCCGAGGCATTACAGAATTTTATCAGCTCTGCATTGAGCGAGGATATTGGGCCTGGAGATTTTTCTTCTTTGGCGTCTATTCCCGAGAATAAGCAAGGCAAAGCCAAGTTGATCATCAAAGATGCTGGAATCTTGGCCGGAGTTGAGTTAGCAGGGATGATTTTTACAGCCGTGGATCCTGGGCTACAGGTTGAGTTTTTGAAGAAAGATGGAGACCAAGTCGATCCTGGAGATATCGGTTTGATTGTTTCGGGTTCTTCTGTTTCGATCTTGTCTGCCGAAAGGCTTGTACTCAATTGCATGCAGCGAATGAGTGCCATCGCAACTAAAACCCATCAGCTTACCCAATTGATTTTTCACACGAAAGCGCGTCTGATGGACACTCGTAAGACGACTCCCAATTTTCGTCTGATGGAAAAATGGGCCGTGCACATCGGAGGAGGTGTCAATCACCGGTTTGCACTCTATGACATGGTGATGCTCAAAGACAATCATGTGGACTTTGCAGGAGGAATTCGTGAGGCGATCACTCGCACGAAAAAGTACCTCGCTGAAAATGGGCTAAACCTTAAGATCGAAATCGAAACCCGAAATCTCAATGAAGTCAAAGAAGTACTGGAAGTCGGTGGAATCGATTACATCATGTTGGACAACATGGACTACGCTACGATGCGAGAAGCTGTGCAGTTGATTGGGGGAAGATACTCTACCGAAGCTTCGGGAGGAATCACCGAGGAAACCCTCGCAGCAGTGGCCGAATGTGGGGTCGATTACATTTCTATGGGCGCTTTGACCCACTCGGTAAGGAGCTTGGATATCAGCTTAAAAGCTTTTTAAGACGTGGTAAGGCAATTCTAGGTTCGCCAATGTGAGTGTCTTCATTCTCATTAATTCCGAACTTACTTTTTTAAGAAATCCACATTCCGTTTGATCCCTGAGAATTTGGTGCGTTTTACCGCAGATTTGGAAAAAACTCTTAAAAACGTTTCCTCCGTCATTTCGACCCATTCTTTGTTTGAAAAGTTGGCTAATTCCTCATTGGGTTTAAATGCCGGTTCTTGATGCGGTCGGGAAAAGCGATTCCAAGGACACACATCCTGACAGATATCGCAGCCGAAAACCCAGTTTTCCATCTTTCCAGCAAACTCATTCGGAATGGCCTCTTTGAGTTCGATGGTCAAATACGAGATACACTTTGACGCATCAATCACCTCTGGCTGTACAATGGCATCGGTGGGACAGGCATCCATGCAGGCGGTGCAAGTACCACAATAGTCTTTCGCTAGAGGCGTGTCGGGTGTCGCTTCCAGATCGATGATCAACTCCGCCAAAAAGAAAAAACTGCCCATCTGCCGATTGAGAAGCAGACTGTTTTTCCCAATCCAACCCAGTCCGGCTCGCTGTGCCCACTGCCGCTCCATGACAGGTGCAGAGTCTACAAAGGAGCGCCCGTTGATTTCGCCGATTTCTTCCCGTAGCACTTCCAAAAACTCCGTGAGCTTAGCCCGAATCACGTCGTGGTAATCCTGGCCATAAGCGTATTTGGCGAGCTTGAGGTCTTCGGGCTGATGAGGAAGCTGCTTTTCCGGGTAGTAATTGTAGATCAGGGAAACCACCGTTTTGGCTCCTTCGACGAGTTTGGTGGGATCCAATCGCTTGTCAAAGTGATTGGCTAGGTAGGCCATTTTTCCTTGATAGTTGCGATTGAGCCACTCTTCCAATCTGGAGGCTTCTGAGTCCAAAAAACCTGCTTTGGCAATCCCGCAATAGTCAAACCCCAGTCGTTTGGCGGTGGATTTAAGGATTTGGGCGTGTTTTTCGGAGGAGGTCATAGCAATACGAAAAGTAGGTTAAATCATTTTAATGAGGAAATTGAAAACATTCATAAAAAGACACGTATATTTCAAGTGAACACGTGTGATTATGAAAACGAAACTAACCTTGACCGTCAAAAAAGAGATTGTAGAAAAAGCCAAGAGAAGGGCTGCAGGCCAGGGAATTTCTCTATCCAAGATGATTGAGAATATTTTTGAAAAGGAAGATCCTTCTGTTCAATACTCAGAATCACAACTTGCTGCTAAAAAACTCCTAGAAAGATTAGAGGAAATGGAATCTACAAAGGCACCACTAGAGTCTGACAAAGTAGCTTTAACTAAATATTTGAAAGAAAAATATGGTTAAGATTTTTCTGGATACCAATGTGGTCTTAGACATCATTGGGAAAAGAGAACCATTTTACCAGGAAGCAAAATTATTTTTGGATTTGCATGCCAACGGCCTAGCCAAACTTCAAATAGCGGAAAGCAGTATCGGAAATCTTTATTACTTGGCGTTCAATGTGTACAAATTGCCTTACTCTGAATTTACGATGAGTCACTTTTTTAAAGCCTGTGAAATACTTTCAGCAGGCAAAGATTTGATATATAAATCTTTGGAATCCGATTTTAAAGACAAAGAAGACGCTTTGCAGTACTATACGGCTTTAATGAATGGATGCGATTTTTTGGTCACAAGGGATAAAAAAGACTTTAAATTTGCCAAAGAAATCCGTGTCCTCTCCCCAAAGGAATTTTTCTCGAACTAATTAATCCTCTCCCCTCCTCAAATCCTCCCGATCCTGATACCACTGCTCATCAAAGGTCTCCTCGATTTCAACTGGTGCAGCCAAAACCGCCCACACCATCCACAAGATCAAAAATGGCCCTGCCAAAAAAATCGCCCAAATCAAAACCTGCGCGATATTGAACTGAATTAAAGTGACAAAAAGGATTAACACTCCCGTCACGATCCCTACTGCGCTGTGATAGTTTTGCATCTTTTCACCGGTTTTTATTAGGAATACTAAACTCAGCAGCCTCTCCCTTTGTTAAACCCTCAACAAACCCAGTAATTCAATTCTTGATCCTTAGACTTCTGTTACCTTACAAAAAGTCTTGAATCTTGTGTCTAATCTCTAGCTTCTTGAAATGAAAGGATTTCGCTTTACGCAATACGTGCCTCCACAGGACCCGGAGAAAAACACTTTCGAAAACCTGCTTAACATATTTCTTCAGCTCGTTACCATGACGGGAGGAGATGTGGCTGAGGCGCTGAGCTGGCTAACCAATCTGGACAAGCGGTACAACCTTACCAATCCCAACTACGGCATTGGGGACTTTATTGAGGACCTCAAATCCAAAGGCTACCTGACTGAGGAAAACCAAAAGGGAGAGTTCAAAATCACCGGAAAAGCCGAGCAGACGATTCGTAAATCCGCTTTGGAAGAAATCTTTGGCAAACTCAAGCGAGGAAAATCAGGACAGCATAAAACCACCCATTCCGGAACTGGAGATGAGCGAGGTACCGACCGTCGGGCCTTCGAATTCGGAGACAATTTGGATCAGATCGCATTGACCGATTCCCTACGAAATGCTCAAGCCAATCACGGCCTTTCGGGTGATTACCTGCTCACGGAGGATGATTTGGAAGTCATGGAAAATGAGGTCAGATCGCAGACCTCCACGGTGCTGATGATCGACATTTCCCACTCCATGATCCTTTATGGGGAAGACCGGATCACCCCGGCCAAAAAGGTGGCCATGGCTTTGGCCGAACTGATCAAAACCCGATACCCTAAGGACACTTTAGACATTATCGTCTTTGGAAATGATGCCTGGCAGATCGAAATCAAGGATTTGCCCTACCTCCAAGTGGGTCCTTACCATACCAATACCGTTGCTGGGTTAGAGCTTGCGATGGATTTGCTTCGCCGAAGAAAAAATCCCAATAAGCAAATCTTCATGATCACCGACGGTAAGCCTACTTGCCTCAAAGTCGGGATCAAATACTATAAAAACGCCTTTGGCATCGACAGCAAAATCCTCGCGGAAACGCTCAAACTAGCGGCCCAATGCCGAAAGCTGAAAATCCCCGTGACGACCTTTATGATTGCCTCGGATCCTTACCTCAAAGAATTTGTAAAAGAGTTTACCAAAGTCAACAACGGCAATGCCTACTACAGTAGCCTGAAGGGACTTGGGGACCTCATTTTTGAAGATTATAGACGAAACCGCACCAAACGCTTCTAAGCATGGACTACCAAAAACTCACCGGACATCAACTCTTACAGATCAAGACCCTCGGCCAGCTCAAGGCTTCAGGATATCAACCCAAATCCATCAAAGAAGAACTCCGTGACAATCTGATCCAAAAGATCAAAGCCAAAGAAAATGTCTTTGCCGGCATTTGGGGCTATGAGGATACGGTCATTCCGGATATTGAACGAGCCATTCTTTCTCGTCACAACATCAACTTGCTCGGTTTACGAGGTCAGGCCAAAACCAGAATCGCGCGGATGATGACGCATCTGCTGGATGAATACGTCCCAGTATTAGTTGGCTCAGAACTCAATGACGATCCGATGCATCCGCTTTCCTCTTTTGCCAAAAATCTGATTGCAGAAAAAGGAGATGATACCCCTGTTTCTTGGCTTCACCGAGAGGATCGTTATGCGGAAAAATTGGCCACACCGGATGTTTCCGTGGCTGACTTGATCGGTGATGTGGATCCGATCAAAGCCGCCACGATGAAGCTTAGCTACAACGATGAGCGGGTGATTCACTATGGCTTGGTGCCGCGTTCGCACCGATGCATTTTCGTGATCAATGAACTGCCGGACTTGCAGGCAAGAATTCAAGTGGCGCTTTTCAATATTTTGCAGGAAGGAGACATCCAAATCCGTGGGTTCAAGTTGAGACTTCCCTTGGACATCCAATTTGTCTTCACTGCTAACCCGGAGGACTATACTAACCGGGGAAGCATCGTGACTCCGCTGAAAGACCGAATCGAGAGTCAGATCATCACCCACTATCCCAAATCCATCGAGATCGGCAAGAAGATCACCGCTCAGGAAGCCAATTTGGCTGGAAAGCCAGTGGACCAAATCCATGTACCTGAGCTGATGAAAGACCTGATCGAGCAGATTGCCATCGAGGCAAGAGGTTCCGAATTTGTGGATGAGAAAAGCGGGGTTTCGGCACGATTGACCATTTCGGCTTATGAAAACCTGATTTCCGCCGCGGAAAGAAGACTTTACTTGAATGGGGAAAGCAATACCGTAGTCCGAATTGCAGACCTAATCGGAGTAATTCCTGCAATAACCGGAAAGGTTGAGCTGGTTTATGAAGGCGAACAGGAAGGTGCAGGACTGGTCGCGTACAACTTGATTGGAAAAGCGATCCGTACCCAATTTGTCAACTATTTCCCTTCTCCGGAACAAAAGAAAAAGGACAAATCAGGCAATCCTTATGTGATTCCCTTGGCCTGGTTTGGGGAAGGAAACGAGCTGGATATTTTGACTTCACAAGCTGACAAGGAATACAAAACACTACTTCACTCCGTGCCTGGTTTGGAGGAAGTGGTCACTCAGATGGTGAAAAATTTGCCGGAAAAAGAGAAAGAATTCTTCATGGAGTTTGCGCTACACGGTTTGGCTGAATATTCCCAATTAAGCAAAAAGCTTTTGGACACCGGACTCCAGTTTAAGGACCTGTTCAGTTCCATGTTTGACATGGGCGCAGGTGATGAAGAAGACGACTTCGATGAGGATGACAATTAAAAAAAGAGGAGCAAGCCTCTTTTTTTTTGTTTTTCACCGCAAAGACGCAAAGAGCGCAAAGGGTTTTTAAAAGGGATTCAGTCTTTTGATTTTTGAGTCAACGAACTCATCAACAGGCTCTTTGGTAAATGTTTTTAAAAATAGCTGTGTTGGTAAGATTAATCTCTAAAAAATCCACTTTGCGTACTCTGCGCCTCCGCGGTGAACTAGAATAAAATCAACACAATCCCCACCAAAGCCGGCAAGCCCTGCACATAGAAGATCTTTTTACTCGCTGTAATCGCCCCAAAAATCCCTGCAATCAGCATGCAGGTCAGGAAAAACAGGGCGACTTTTTCTGCCCAAATCGGATCAGTAATTACCCTTGACCAAACCAGTCCAGCTACCAAAAATCCATTGTATAGCCCTTGATTAGCAGCCATTACTTTGGTTTTGGGGAAAATCTCAGCAGGCATCTGCCGAAAAATCTTCCTCCCTGTCGTCTCCCAGGCAAACATCTCAAACCATAGAAAGTACAGATGCAAAAGGGCGATCAAGCCGATGACGAGGTTGGTGAGAAGTTCCATAAGTTTTTATTTGAAGTTAATGAAAAAGGTCAACAGTCCACAGACGACAGACCACGGCTGAATCTGCCAATTCATGTTGCAGTGGACGGTTGACGGTCGTCCGTTGACCAAAAAACTTATCTTTGTCACATGTCCGAAATCCAACTGCCAGCCGACTTTGAAACCCAAATGCTTTCGCTATTAGGAAAGGAAGAATTCGATAATTTCAAAGCGGCAATCAATCGGACTCCACGAACATCCATTCGCCTCAATCCCGCAAAACACTTTTCCCCTAACTGGCCCAAAAGCCCGATTCCTTGGTCAGCTCAGGGCTATTTTTTGGAAGAACGTCCCAGTTTTACACTCGATCCTGCTTTTCATGCAGGTGCCTATTACGTGCAGGAGTCTTCCTCCATGTTTATCGAGCATGTTCTGAAAAGCTTGGAAATTTCCAAAGGAGTTTACCTTGATTTGGCAGCCGCACCGGGAGGTAAAAGCACGCTTCTTTCTACCTATTTGGGGAATGAAGGACTTTTGGTCGCCAATGAAGTGATCCAATCCCGAGCTCAAATCCTCAAGGAAAATGCCATCAAATGGGGCTTGGGAAATATCGTGGTGACCAACAACGATCCCGATCACTTTTCTGACTTGGAAGGTTTCTTCGATCTGGTCTTGGTTGATGCCCCATGTTCAGGTGAGGGCATGTTTCGCAAGGACCCTCAAGCAAGAGAGGAATGGTCCCTCGATCACGTCACGCTTTGCTCCTCGCGCCAAAAACGCATCATGGATCAGGCGGGAGCTTTGGTCAAAGGTGGAGGCTACCTGATCTATTCTACCTGCACCTTCAACGAGCAGGAAAATGAGGAAATGATACGATTTCTGACGGAAGAATTCGCCTTCGAACCAATTCGGATTCCATTGGAAAAATCTTGGGGAATCATCGAATCAAACGTGGAGGTAGAAGATGGTACCTTTTTCGGTTATCGCTTTTTTCCACACCAAGTAGAAGGGGAAGGTTTTTTTATCACCGTTCTTAAGCGACCTGATTCGGCTTCTACCCAAGAACCCGGACGAATAAAAGATTTCAAACATCCGGTCCTGAAGGTCATAGGAGATCGGGAAGGAGAGGCTTTGGACAAGGAATTGGGATTTGACCAAACTGGGAAATATTACCTCTTGAATGATTCCTACTTTAGGATCAACAAGGACTTTTACCGGTATTTTGAAAAAATTGCCCAAGCCCTGAGTCTTCGGTATTTCGGGGTGGAATTAGGCAAAAAACAGAAAAACGAATGGATCCCCAGCCCTGAATGGGCGCTTTCGACCTTGCCGAAAAATGGCTTTGCACAAGTCGAACTCAGCCACGATCAAGCCTTGGAGTTCCTTAGAAAAAACGAACAGTCTTTTGACGGCCTTCACAAAGGTTGGATTCTGTTTACCTACCAACACTTACCTCTCGGCTGGGGAAAAAATCTCGGAAACCGACTGAACAACTACTACCCAAAGGAGTGGCGAATTAGGATGTGATTCAATCATTCTTTTATGAATTCGAATCTAGCCCATTTTTTCCGGTGACGGAGTTCGTCTCCCATCCCTAAAAATGGAGTCAGGTAAATCAGTTTTTCTACTCGTACTTCATGGATCCCTGCAGGTAAATGTGCGATCGGAATTTGACCAAAGAGGGCCTTCTGACCTGTCAAACCGGCTCGAACTTTAGTCCATTTTTTGACTTCTATCAGTGAATCATTTACAAAAATCCGATACTGATCTTGGTAGGTTTCCAGCCTGTTCCATTGAATGGAATCTTCATTCACAAGCAGCTCATTCATTCGGGTTTTTGACTGCTCTTCTCTCTTGTAAAGGGGTAAATAAATAGTCAACACTTCAGAATTGACTGTCTTGTGCGTAGTCCAGACCCGAGCAAAGCGATTTTTTTCGGAATTGTATTCTTCAAAATACCCTTCATCTTTTGGCCATTCGTATTCAGCGTCATCCAAACTGACATTGATCTCATAGTCGCTAAATCCGCTCAGATCATTCGATATAAAGGGAGCAGAAATCGCCAATAAGAGGAAAGAAAAATAGGTGAATGCCCATTTGCCTAAATTACTCTGGTAGACCGCACCGATCGTTCCGCTCATACTTTTGCCGATCCTGTGCTTCACTTTGGATTCCTTTTTTACAAAAGTAGTGACCACCAAAACCACCAAGGATAGCATAAAGATCACATAAATCACCTGAAACTCGAGGTCGAACAGGATGTACAACCCAAGGAGCGCAGACAAATAAAGGGAAATGCTAAGGATAGGTACTGCAACCGATATCGGAAATCCATACAGCATACTGCACCAGCGCTCCAGTTTGATCAGGTAGGAATTAGGATGTGGGTAATCTACATTTTGAGAATATTTAAACAGGTTTTCTTTGATTACCCCTTGCGGAAAAGCATAAGTAATTCCCAGCATACCCGCCCAGATAAATCGCATGATGAGGTGGATCACCAGGAAGATTTTAAACACTGTAATCACTAAAGTGGCGTAAACTAACACCAACTTGCCGGGAATTGCTTCCAATCCATAATCCTGAATCAGCATCACCGAAAAGTCAAATAGCTTGGAAGGGATGATGAACAAGACTGCTAAAGTGATACCTGAAATAATAACCTCCGGCTCCCAGCTGTTTTTCTGTAAATGTTCCAGCCAAGTGAGGTCCTGTTGTTTTTTATCTGTCTGTGGCTCCATAAAAAAGTGGATAAGAGACTAAAAATGAGATTTTTTCAACCATTCCAAAACTTTTTCCCTGGGCAGTGCCTCCATTTTTCGATTATCTTTTCCAACCATCGTTTCGGCTGCAAAAAGTGAGTTGATAATTGCTTCCTCGGTGGCTTCGATGACTGCCATAAAAAGTGCCGTCATATCTTCATTTCCCAAAAATTCTGCTTTTTGAAGCGCCCGGGATGGTATCGAATGCGGAATTCTCAAACCCTCTGCGGTGGAAAAAGCAATCACATAATCTCCCGAGCCATTGGAAGCAATTCCGCCAGTCTTAGCTAGGCCCATCATGGCACGCTGGGCCATTCGCTCCAGATTCCGTTCCAAGACGGGCGCATCAGTCGCCACCACGATCATGCAGCTGCCATCAGATTTTTCCAAGGCATCTTTGAAAGGGTACTTCCCTAGCATTTCACCTACTGGGACACCGGCGATTTGCAGATTTCCTCCAAAATTGGTCTGCACCAAAACTCCTACCGTGTGGTTGCCCAGACTTTCGGGAAGCCTTCTTGAAGCAGTTCCGATTCCTCCTTTCCATCCAAAACATACCGTGCCTGTGCCCGCACCGACATTTCCTTCCTCGACTTGACCTGTTTTTGCGGATTGAATAGCCTGCACGACTTCCTCTGGAGAAATATGCATGCCTCGAATATCGTTCAGGTATCCGTCATTGGTTTCACCGACTACCGCATTGACTGATTGGATGGATTCATTTCCGGGTTGACTGAGTGAATAGCGAACTACTCCTTCGATTCCGGCAGCGACGCTCAAGGTATTGGTGAGGATAATAGGTGATTCCAGATTTCCCAATTCTTGCACTTGGGTGACACCAGCCAGTTTCCCAAATCCATTTCCTACAAAAATCGCAGCGGGTACTTTCTCCTGAAAAAGATTTCCCCCGTGTGGCAGAATTGCAGTGACACCCGTTCGGATATCTGATTCCCCGATTTTGGTCAGGTGGCCGACCTTGACCCCGGGCACATCCGTGATGGCATTGAGCGGACCAGCAGGCAAAATACCGAAAGGGATCCCCAAATCGCGGGGTCGGGTTTGGGAAAAACTTGGATGCATCATCAGGAAAGGAAGGAGTGTGAGTAAACTCAATGCATATGGATATTTCATGTGATTATAATTTGATTTTTAAAGGCCACATGGAATCTCGCAAATCTTATAATCATTCCAGTGTGTGACTTTTTAGTCATGCTCGATTTCATGCTGGAGAGACTAAATTTTCAATTTTCAAATCTTCCAATTTTCCAATAATACCTATCTTACCTACCCTTTCCAAGAACCAAACAGAAATGCTCAAAAAACAACGATACGAGGCTTTTATCCAGCATTTTTCCGAAAATATGCCCGTGGCGGAGACCGAACTGGAATACGAAAATCCGTTCCAACTCTTGGTCGCCGTCGTGCTCTCTGCTCAATGTACCGACAAACGTGTCAATATCGTCACCCGCGAACTCTTCAAGCATTTCAAAACTCCTTCAGACTTTGCCGCTACTCATTTTGATGAGCTTTTTCCACACATTCGCTCAATCTCTTATCCCAACAACAAGACCAAGCACTTGATCGGCTTAGGCAAAATGCTAATCGAAGATTTTGGTGGGGAAGTGCCCTCCACGGTGGAGGAACTGGTTAAGTTGCCCGGTGTAGGCCGTAAAACTGCCAATGTGATCACTTCGGTGGTATGGCAGCAGCCCAATATGGCCGTGGATACGCACGTGTTTCGGGTTTCCAGACGGTTGGGATTGGTGCCATTGACTGCAAGGACACCCTTGGAAGTCGAAAAGCAACTCGTCAAACATATTCCTAAGCAATACATTCACAAGGCTCATCATTGGCTGATTCTTCATGGTCGCTATACCTGCTTGGCCAGAAAACCCAAGTGCGAGGAGTGTAACATCACGCATCTTTGTAAGTTTTTTGAAAAAAATCAGGGAAAAGAACCCAAAGAACAATTAGAGGGCTGATGTGTGGGATTCATTTGATATGGGGGAAAAGTGCCAAAAAAGCGTCAATTCAGACGCTGGTCCAAGCCTCGAGCCATCGTGGGCCTGACCAAGAGGCATGCTATTCTCCTTGGCCCGGTCTCTGGATAGGGGTCAATCGCCTGCGAATCCTACATCCCGGACCGGATGCGGATCAGCCTTTTTGGACCAAGGATGGAACAGCCCTCCTGATTTGGAATGGGGAGATTTACAATTTCCGAGAGCTCAGAAAGCTCCTCCAATCTCTTGGTGTGGAGATGGTCACCCAATCAGACACTGAAGTGTTGGTTTATTACCTGAAGTTATTTGGGACCGAAGGGCTCAAGAAAATCCAGGGAATGTTTACCCTCATCTATGTGGATTTGGTAAGTAAATCAGTTTTGGTAGCTCGCGACCCAAATGGGGAAAAGCCGCTTTATTTTGCCCAACATCAAGATACGCTCTTCATTTCCTCTGAAACTCGAGGAATAGCCCAAGTGACCCAAGCCAAAGCGGATCTGGAGCAGTTGGAAAATTATTTCTACTTCAGAAATCCTACCCCTGGGAAGACTTTTTACAGAGGAGTGAGAGCCTGGAAGCCCGGTCGGTACAGCCAGATTTTGCATCACAACACCTTTAGATGGGATACTTTATTCATCCCAAATTCAACTGAAAAAACCATTACCCAAGAACTGTTTAAATCCACCTTAGAAAAGGTAATTCTCCATCAGTTTCATGCAGATGTACCCTTGGGAGTTATGCTGAGTGGAGGAATGGATAGCAGCTTACTCTACGCGCTTTGGTATCAGCAGACAGGTACTCCACTTCCCGCATTCACGATTCAGGTCGAAAAAAAGTACAGGAAAAAGTACGCTGACGGAGATGCTGCCAAACGATTTGTTCAATCCTATCCAGCTGATCATCAGCTACTCGAGATTGACCAAAAAACCGTATTGAACCATTGGGATGAGTTTGTCAGCAGTGTAGACCAGCCTATTGGAGATTCGGCAGGATTTCTCACGTGGATGATTGGCAAGAAGGCCAAAAATCAAGTCAAAGTCATCGCTTCCGGTGCCGGTGCCGACGAGCTTTGGGGTGGCTATCAGCGGCACAAGGCTTTTCATCAATACCTGAGTAACCAATCCTTTTGGATCACTTGGGCGCCTCTGCTTCAAAAACTTCCTTTTGGCAGAGAGTGGAAAAAATTCACTTCCGCCATCAAACCAAACGCCCAAGAAACCTTCCTCAACTTCTCCGCGCTTAGCAACCCCAATCCGGATCTTTACGGGGATTACCTTAGGATCATGGATCCAAATTTGAATACCTATAAATCAGCTTTGGATTTTGACCGGCAGGTTTATCTCGTGCAGGATGTGCTCAAGATTCAGGATAATTCGCTTATGGCACATGGAATCGAAGGACGGTCGCCTTACCTTGATCCGCTACTCATTTCGCTATGGAAGCGCGTGAATGATTCTTCAGCCTTGTTGGGCAAACCTTGGATGGCTTCTTGTCTGGAAGAGTTGAACCTCAGCTGGATTTCAGAACGAAAGAAAACAGGCTTCGGGCTTCCTCTTTTGGAATGGTTAGGGGAAAATGGGCCTTTTGCCAAAAAGGTATTTGCTACCCTGAAAGATTTTGCCAATAGTTACCGTGCAGAACTTCCCCAAGAAGTCTTACGGCTGTCTCAGCAACCGGAGAATTATGTAAAAGACCACTTTTTAGTGATCTATAACCTCTTTCTTCTAGCTGAATGGCTGAAATTGCAAGAGTAATGAGGCTTGTCTACATCCATCAGTATTTCCGCACCCCCGAGCAAGGGGGAGCTGTCAGATCCTACCACCTAGCCAAAGGCTTAGCGAAGGCTGGTGTGGAGGTAGAACTGATCACAGCTCATTCTGGAAAAACCTATGATCAGCGCTGGATTGATGGGATTAAGGTGCATTACCTCCCTGTGGCTTATGATCAGAAATTTGGTTTTTTCAGAAGGGTATGGTCTTTTTTGAGATTTGTCAGACAAAGCAAAAAGCTTCTGAAGAAGCTCTCCCGTCCAGATTTGCTTTATGTCACCTCCACACCACTGACCACAGGGTGGATTGGGTTGTGGGCAAAAAGAAAGCTTGCTCTTCCTTACATTTTTGAAGTGAGGGACCTATGGCCGGAAGCACCGATTCAGGTAGGCGCGATCCAAAATCCCTTGTTGATCCGATTTTTGAGGCGTTTGGAGAAAGAAATCTACGATCAATCCCTAAGCTTAGTGGCTTTATCCCCAGGGATAGCCGCTCATCTCAACCAGATCAGTCCCGATCGTAGCGTGTCTTTGATTCCCAATTTCTCAGACCTCAGTCAGTTCTTTCCTACTGAGAAAAACCATACCCTTGCTTACTCTATCGGGCTGACCTCAGGTTTGACAATCACCTATACCGGAGCCTTGGGTCAAGTGAATGCGGTAGAGGAATTGTTGGATCTTGCAAAAATGGCCCAAGAGCGAGGGAAAAACTGGAATTTTCTCATCATGGGTGAAGGGAGTCATGAGGCCCTCCTTCGGGAAAAAGCAAAATCCTTAAATCTCCGGCATACCCATTTTCTTCCTTTTGGCTCCAAGGAGCAAGTCAATGAGGTGCTGGCTCTGGCGGACTTTGCCTGGATTTCTTTTGCACATTATCCTGTGCTGAAAACCAACAGTCCCAACAAATTTTTCGACGCCATTGCTGCGGGAAAGGCCATTTTGGTCAATCACAAGGGATGGGTGCATGACTTGGTCAAGACGCATGGGTTGGGAATTTCTTTTCTCCCCGGAAAATGGGTAAAAGCATTCGCCAGATTGGAGGAGTTGGAATCTCAGCATGACCAAATACAAAAGATGGGAAACAGAGCCAGAAACCTGGCCGAAACTCAATTTGCCAAGGAACTAGCCGTGAGCCGACTCATCGAAGTGATCCAGCCTACTCCAAAAGCTACTCCTGGCGACGTGGTCGATATCCGGACTGCCTGAATATCTTTTCCGCATCGGACTCAGCCATCAGCAAGGGAAGCTCGATGTCTTGACTTGCTTGGTAATCATCCACAATATTCCATCCTACCCATCTGCCCAGTCTTCCCGGGGCATTGGTGCTGATGGCGTCGGTGAATGGAGCCTCGCCGATGTACTTGCGGATTTCAAATGGATTGGTCTGGAAAAGGAGTTCATTTTCCACAAAGTGCGACCAGATAAACTCTTCATTAGCCCAGCATTCTTCGATTTCGGCTGGGGTATAGCCGATGATAAACTGGTCGGAGGTGCAGGGCATGATGGCTTTCACAAAATGGTAGGCTTTCCCATAGAAAATCATTTCGGATAGCAGACGATTGTCAGCAGGATTTATCTGGTTGTATCTGGAAGAAATCGCCAAGACAATCATTGGCACCAGGTACTTTCGCTCATACCTGTTGGCTAGGTACCTGGGTAGATCCGGCTGAAATGCGTGGTCGGCGGGGAGGAAATAGTCCAAGCCAATGACAATCATATCTTCCTCGATCAGTAGATCCGTGTTAAACCCCGAGACATAGGTGTACACTTTAGGAATTTTGAAATCGGGGAAATAATGCTTGATGTAGGCAAAAGCATGTTCCAATTCCGTTTGGATATCCGAGATGTCTGCAAACTCCACCTTTACCGAATCGTGCAATACCTGCAAAGCCGAATCGGTATGGGCGGTCAGGAGTACGGATACTAGGGAATCCTGATTGGGGTAAAGCCCTTTTTCCAAAAATCGGTCAGCGAAATCAGGGTACTTTTCGATCAGATGATTGATGTCTTCAGCGGTTTTGGCAGCAAAAAATTCATCTTCCAAGCGAACAATTTCGACAGCAGGCTTTTGGCTGAGAATGTCGGAATCTAGTTCGCAAGCGGTTTCTTTTTTCTCGCAGGAGATAAATCCGATCAAAGAAATCAGAAAGAAAACTGAAAGGAGCTGACGCATAAGGAGAATTTTGGAGCAAAATAAAGAAAGGCTTTTGAATCAAACGACAATTTGGGGCGATTGATATGGTTTGACCTTTCCCCACTTGAATTTTTACCCCTATTTTTCAGTGTGAAAAATCAATGGATCACAGCAAAAGCATTTTTTGGGTATTTGACTGTAGGCAAAGCAGCAAATCTGG
>JAGXQZ010000014.1 GCA_018336015.1 Algoriphagus sp.
AAGCAAATCCGGCAAACACCGAACTCAGCACCACGCCTACACCTAGCAAAGTCAATAAGCTGCTATCCGCCCCCCACAGCAACATGGGGAGCCCAAATCCCAGTAAAATGGATGAACTCAACATGATCACTACGGCGAGCAACTGACTCAGAAAGACATGAATCCGCTTCACCGGCTGGGCGAGCATGAGTTCGATAAATTCCAGATTGTTGTAAAAATGGGTGGTGGCAAAGACAGCCGCAATCAGCGGAATAAACAGGATCATGATATTCATCAGACTGAGCGAAACCTTGCTCAGGTCATCCGAAACCTGGTAAATCGAAATCGCCACCAATGCCAAAAACACGGTGTAGATGATCGCAAAGCGGGATTTCAGAATATCGTAAAGCGCGTACTTGAGTAACTTAAACATGGCTCAGAAGTGGTTTACTTGACTTTTTTTTTAGGGTCCACTGCATCAGCTTGGCGATGGCAGGGGAAAACTTGCTTTCTCCGGTGATTTCCTTCAACTCCTCGATGGTATCGGAGAAAAAGACCTCTCCTTCGTAGATGTAAATGGCCCGATTGGTCAGCTCCTCGAGATCACTCAGGATATGGGAAGTAATCAGGATCAACTTTCCTTCCTCCCGCTCTTTTTTAATCTTGGCCTTGAGCACTTCTACCGCAATAGGATCTAATCCGGCAGTAGGTTCATCCAAAATCAGGATCTCCGGATTGAAAAGAAAAGCCAAGGCAGCGGAGACTTTTTGTCGGGTTCCCCCGGAAAGGGTCCCCATGGACTTGTCTTTCATTTGGTCAAGCTCAAATGCCTCCACCAATTCTAAGTCATACTCCTTGATTTCGGGACGCATGTCTTCCATCATGGAGAAAAGCTGCCCAATCTTCATATGGGTAGGATAATGCCCGATCTGAGGCATATAGCCGATCCGCTTGCGATAGTTCACATCCCCTTTGATGGATTGACTGCCCACGGTGATGTCTCCACTGTCTGGAATGACCATGCCTAAGATGGTTTTGATCAGGGTGGTTTTTCCTGAGCCATTGGGCCCCATGAGCGCATAACTGTTTCCGAGCTCAAACTCCAAGTTGAATTCCTTCAGGACTTGCAGCTTGCCAAACTTCTTGGATATGTTTTTAACCGAAATCATAAGGTCGCATTTTAGGAGAGTGGTCGATCATTTCGTTGGGGGTCATCGTAGGCAGGATTTTTTCCATCCTGTCCAAAAGCGTCACCATAAAGCTTCGCCAAAGCATCACCGAAGCGGGAATTTTTTCCACGATCATACTATAAAGGTTGATGGGATGGTATGGGACATCCCCGATTTTGTCACGGTTAAGGTCGTAGCCTTCGTACTTGTCCCAATAATTTTCTTTGAGCTCGTTGAGCACGGTATTGCCATTGGTGCTGATGTCAAAAGTGTTTCCGGAGAAATTGTTGGCCTGAAAGAGGTTTTGGTCGCAGCTTGCCATGAGTTTCAGCGCCCAGCCGTTTTCCTTGAAGTTGTTTTCCTTAAACTGGATCCGACTGCTGCCTTCCATGTAGATGCCCACGGTATTTTTCTGGAAAATATTGCCGATCACCTTGCTGTCAGAGATATCTTTGAGTAGGATGCCATAGGCGCTGCTTCCCCAGTTTTCTTCGAATCGGTTTTCCTGCATGGTCACATTTTTGGTGTACATGACCGCCACGCCAGCCCCGTTTCTTTTGAAGGTGTTTCTCAGGTAGGTATTGTCATGCGAAAACATGAAGTGCAAGCCATAGCGCATATTGCCTTGAATGAGGTTTTCTTTTGCGAGGGAATTGGTCACAAACTCCAGGTAAATCCCATCTCGATGCCCGGAAACCTCATTTTTCTCAATCAAGTTGTCCTTGCATTTCCAGAGATGAATCCCATTGCCCACTTCGAATTCTCGCGTAGCGGATGCTTTGACTTTATTATTTCGGATAGTAAGCTTGGAGGAATTGGAAAAATGAAGACCAAAAAAAGCATCCTCCAGGATGTTGTTTTCGACCGTGCAGTTTTTGGAATCAAAGAATTTGATCGCTGCCGAGTCGTCCATGTTAGACTTTCCGGTTCGGATAAATTTCAACCCACAAACCAACACATTTTCAGCAGCGACAAGGAAAATATTCCCCTTATTTTCCCCATCCACCACAGGGTAATTTTCCCCAATCAAGCTCAAAGGCTTTCGGATTGTCACCGCAGAAGCTTGGTAAGTCCCTGGGGAAAAAAGTAAAGTATCACCGGCAGCAGCACGATCCACTGCAGCTTGAATGGATTGGCCGGGCTTAAGAATGATCTTGGCTGCTTCCGCAGAAAATCCCCTGAAGGTTAGGATTAGGATGAAAATGATCAGTCGGTTCATGACTTTTAGAGTTTAGGCATTACTTAAACTGGGTGGTGAGTTCGCCCCAAGCGAGGTACACCCCACCATTTTTCGCTTTGTACTCTTTGAGAAGTTGGTAATCAGGGAAAGCGACTACCTCAGAAGCCATAGGGGTTTTGAATTCGGGCGACTTGAGGTAATGCGCAACATTGGCATCGATCAGTGTACCGGGATTGAGGTAATCCATGACTAGCATATGCTTAAAAATCTGGCTTTTTCCTTCTTGAGAATCCATGTAGCCAAGCATGCAGTTGACGTCGTCGAAAATAAAAATCTTGCCCTTCTCAGTGACCAGTTCGGCCCCATACTTGGGATCCATCAGGGTCATTTTGCAGTGGTGACAAGCGTCCTGCCCTAGCACAATCGGTCGAGGATCAGCGCTGCATGCAGCTAGGATCAGCAAGGGAATCAAAGCAATCAGGAATCGTTTCATAGCAGAGGAGGGTTAATTAATGGTCGTTAGGTCGTCGGGTAATTTTTAGAATCATTTTCCTTTCCAATCGAGGAAAACAGCAAGCATCAGCAAGGCAACCCCACCCATCAAAACCCAGCTTCCGGTATCCGGACCGGAATAGGCCAAGAAATTAAGGAGTTGTTTGTATCCGATCAGTGGGGGTTGGTAGCTCATTCCTTCCACTTTGATGGCCGCTTTGGGATCGAGCTCATGTCCATACTCATAGCCCCATCGATACATATCTGCCAGTATAGCCATGCCAAAGAGTATCAAGAGGCCCAAGAAAGAGTAGAGGGACCATTTTTTCCCAATGAAAAAGAAAAGGAATCCTATACCGATCATGGCTCCCATCACATAGATGAGATAGGTGAATTCGGGAAACATCTCCACTCCGATATGCTTCATGCCGATGTAGTGGTTGACTCCGTTGATCTGGTCCACATTGCCACTGAGGTGATCGATCCAGATTTTCATGTTCAATCCTTCCGGATACTGTGGTGCCCAAAGGCTGATCTGCCAGAGTGGAGTGAAATAGCTTGGGATCAACGTCAACACGGCAAGCAAAAGCAAAATCCGGTTGGTAAGACTGAGGGATTTCATGAGGAATGAGGAGAAATAGAGGCTGCCAATCAATAATTGGTGTCACATGGAGCGAAGTCGAAATGTGGTTAACATTCCTTCGACCCCGCTCAGGCTGACAACAAGATTCTCGACAGCCTCTAGAGTAAATTTTTATTCAGAAACTCCAGTGGAGTATTTCAGAGGAATATTGGATCCTTTGGGAGATACTCTCAGGTAACCCTGCATCTCTTGGTGTAGCGCAGAGCAGAAGTCTGTACAGTAGAATGGAAACACCCCTACTTTTTCAGGCACCCACTTCAGAGTAGCGGTCTCACCTGGCATGATCAATAGCTCGGCGGTATTGGCTCCCTTGATGGCAAATCCGTGAGGCACGTCCCAGTCTTGCTCGAGGTTGGTCACGTGGAAGTACACTTCATCTCCCACATTCACTCCTTCAATATTGTCAGGTCGGAAGTTGGATCGGATAGAAGTCATGTACACGTGGATTTGATTTCCTTTTCGCTCGACTCGGGCATCATTGACACCTTTGAGGGCATAAGGGCTCATATTTTTCTCGATCGGATAGAATTTCACTTGACGATCCTTGATCAGCGAGGCAGGGAAGGACTCCGCATAGTGCGGTTCACCGATGGTTGGGAAGTCTAGAAGCAATTGCATTTTATCCCCTGAGATGTCATAAAGCTGTGCGGAGTGAGCCAGTTCAGGACCTGTAGGCAAGTATCGGTCTTTGGTGATTTTATTATAAGCGACCAAGTATTTACCGTGAGGCTTGCCAGTAGGTCCGCCAGGGATACTCAAGTGCCCTACAGAGTAGTAAGTAGGAGCTCTGTCCAATACTTGAAGTGTCTCAATATTCCATTTCACGATCTCTGAAGACACAAACATGGAGGTATAAGCATTTCCTTTTCCGTCAAACTCAGTGTGCAAAGGACCCAAACCTGGCTTTTCTACTTCTCCGTGAAGGACAGACTCATACTTCAGGACAGGCATGCCATTGATGTCACCTTCGAAGTCTTTTTTCTCAATGGCCTCCAAAATCTTGGTAAAGGAAAACACCGGAATGATCGCTGCTAGCTTGCCTGAACCGATAATATATTCCCCTGTTGGGTCAGTATCAGTACCATGTGGAGATTTCGGACATGGGATGAAGTAGACGATGTCTTTCAGGATAGTCGGATCAAGAGTAAGTACTTCCTCTTTGATGGTAGAGGTAGCCGAGTGAGTTTCTTCATTCCACTTGTTATGCGCATATCTCACTTTTTTCTTGGTGCCTTTTCCCGCTTTGACATATTCTTCAGCCTTCTTCCAGTTGACCGCCATGATGAAGTCCTTATCCTTTTGCGAAGCGTTCACTTCCAAAAGTGTATGGGCCATCTCGGTATTGTAGGTGGAAAAGAAGAACCATCCGTGAGATTTGTTTTTACCCGCACGGGCCAAGTCAAAGTTGAACGGAGGCGCTTCGATCTGGAAAGAAAGGTCCATATCACCTGTCTCCTTATCGACCCCAATGAATGAAATATACCCTTTGAAATTTTCCTTGTAGGAATCAATCGAAACATCTTGATTATCACCAACAGGAACAGAGAATCGGGTTCCAGCTACCACATACTCGGTATTTTGAGTAATGAATGGAGAAGAGTGATTACCTGCAGAATTGGGTATTTCGATGATCTCCACAGTTTTGAAACTGTTCAAATCCACTCGAGCAATTCGAGGTGTGTTGTTGGCATTGCCAAATGCCCAACGTGCATCATGCTCTGCATTGGTGGTGGAAATCGCAATGTGGTGCAAGTCATCCCAAGGCACAAAGCCATTGGAAGTATTAAGCATCGGTTTGGACTGCTCTGAATACCCCCAGCCATTTTCCGGATGAACCGAGAAAACAGGGAGAATCTTCAATACCCGACCGGAGGGAAGTCCCACGACGGACATTTGACCATTAAAACCACCGGAGACGATATTGTAAAACTCATCGTGCTGTCCTGGTGCTACATAGACCTTGGAAGCTGCGTCGCCTGTGATGGCACTTTCGGCTCCTTTGGGCTTACATCCGGGTGCTATTGCTGCCGCAATAAGTCCTGCAGCAAGTAGCCATTTGTGTGTGTTCATTTGGATTTTAGTTTACTGGGTTATTTAGCAGCCGCATCACGCTGACCGGCCTTTTCTTCGTCATTTTTTCTCATATACTCTAGGATTCCTCGCGCATCATCTGCAGTGATGTTCTGGTTTGGCATGCGGGTAAGACATTCTTCAAGAAGCTTCTGGGCCTGAGGATCTTGATCCAGCATCACGTCCACATTGGTGATCATATTCATGATCCATTCCGGACGGCGACGGTTAGTCACTCCTTGGAATCCCGGGCCCACCAAACGCTTGTCATTCAGCTGGTGACAGGCGGTACACTTCATGTCCACGATAGCTTTGCCTTTATCAGCCAAAGCAGGATCGATGCCTGTACCCAGATCCACATTTTTCACTTCCCCGATTCCTTTGGGATCAGCTGCAGGTGCCGCAGCTTCTTCGGCAGGTGCCGAAGTACCGGTAGAGGAAGATTGTGATTCACTTCCTCCACCGCATGAGGTCAGGAGCATCGCTACGATGCCCATGGACCAGATCATCGCTTTTTTCATAGTTTGGGATTTGGTTTGATTTGTAATTGAGGGAAATTCTATAAAGGAATTAGGACTGGAAACGGTCTCAAATAGACTGAGGAGAGCGATTAAGAGCCCCAAAGGGAACAGAGCAGCTAGTATAAATAGCGCTGTGTGATACCAAGACCAATAGCCCAGTGCAAGCCAGACCATCGTCCCCTGACCAAAGAGCAAAAGCTCCGTACCCACAAAACCCAGCGCCACAAGTACCCAACCGATTTTGGACAGTGGACTTAGCGGTAAACGACCCTCAGCCATCGCTAATCCTGCCAAGCCGAAAGTCATTGCTCCCAGCAGAACCAGATGGAGAAATCCGATCACAAACATTCGGATCGTGTAGGAAATGACCGCAACCGCAGGCACCACCAACAGCAACTGTAGAATAGCTTTAGCGATCAGACTAACCATAGCCAAGTAGATCATCCCTCGGACAAATCGGGTCAGCTCGAGGTGAGGAAGGGCTTTCCAGATTTTGCGAAGCACCATGAAATAGGCTACCGCCTGAAGTACTACTGCCACCGAATTGATCCAAAATGACATCGGAGAAGGCTCAGCCCAAGTGACCACCAAAGCATAAGTAAGCAGGATAGATCCGAGCAAGACCATTTCTTGATTACCAGAAAATAAGATCTTAATACCTCTTTTTTCGGCAAAAAAAACGATCAAGCCCAAAACACCTAGAACAAACCATGCATTGAGCTGAAAATGCAAAAACCACTGAATCGTCATGAAGTAAAGCTCATGCATTCGGCCAAGGGTAGCAGTCACAGGACCTAAAGCCCACAGCCCCAAGGTAGAGATCAAATAGCCAATCACTGACCAGCGGATCAGGCGTAAACCCGGTGAGTTGATTTTGTTGCGAAAGGATCTCCAGAACTGGAAGATTATCCCATAGGAAATCAAGACAAACAGGGTAGAGAAGCTGATACTCACTGATCCATAGCCTTGTACAGGAAAGGAAAGAAGCATCCCGATCAGCGAAATCACCAGGGCTACAGACCACCAACCGTACCTTTTGACGTAATCACTACGGTCATCCACCGCTACGATCATCGCCCCCATCAGCATCATAAAGCCCCAGCCCAGAAGGGCCAAGTGAGAATGTGCATGAAGGATATGACGGTATTCGAGCACGGGTATTTCGACCACATAAAACGCCCGCATGGTCAGACCCAAGAGGGAAGCAACCAGGAAAAATCCCAGTGCCCATCGAGTCCAGATGCGGATAAACAGAGCGTTCAGTGGTAAAGAGCCCATGATAATCGGATAAAAAGGTTTTTTAATTTAGAAATTTAATTCAGAATAAAGAGCCATCGCTTTCGGAAACAGGACATTGTTCTCCAGATGAATATGGGTGTGAAGGTCTTGCTCAAACTCCTGAAGCATCGAAAACGCTACCCGATAAGTTTGACAAGCGTCTGCAGGTGGAGTATAGCCTTGAGTCAATGAATCTATTCTTCGGAATCTTTCTCCTTCAGTATCGTGCTCCTCTTCCATCATGGCGATGGGATTTTCGATATGCCCAAAGTGCGGTTTTGAAAGCGGAAAATTTTTTGACTTCGCATCTTCCATGGCCTTGACATATGGAAAAAGAACAAATTCTTCTTTTTTCATGTGGACGGTCAGGGCATCAGCCGCTGCCAGGAACTCTTCTCGAATCGAAGCCAGTTCCGGATGTCGGTCTCCGTGAACCCGCTCAATTTTTGCCACATAAAACTTCAAGGCCGGAATGGTCTCCTCCACATACTTATGGTGAACACCCACGATATGATCGATCAATTGACTGAGGGACATTTCCTGATAGGGACTTTGGTCGGCCACTTGCATGATGGTTTCCAGTTTTTCGACTACTTCATCTACATTCAGGCCCCGCGTACTACAGGCATCTGACAGCTTGATTCCGCCTTTGCAGCAGAAGTCAATCCCATATTCTGTGAATACTTTTGCAGTTCGGAAGTTTTCCGCTACGATCTTGCCTACTTTTTTTTCTTCGATAGTTGCCATTGTGCTTGAATTTTAAGGGATAATTTTATCTTTTATTTAAGTAATTTTTTTATGTCTTTAAGAAACTGATTCCAGAGTTGATCCCTAAGGCCATATCCTCAAGAGTGGTAGTCATCATCATGCCGGTCAAGTGGTCCCGAATAGCCTTAAACTTGTGATGGACTGCACAAGGATGCTTTTCCGAGCATTCCTGCAGCCCCAAGGCACATCCGATAAAAATGGAATCTCCATCAATCACCTGCACAATTCGATATAAGGGCGTTTTCCGCCCCTCCTCGCTGATTTCAAAACCTCCGTTGGGTCCTTTGATAGATAAAAGAAGGTTTTCTCTTACCAGAGTTTGAAGAATTTTTGCAGTGAATGCCTCCGGAGAGTTGGTCGCAAAGGCGATATCTTTCAGGCCGGCGCGCTCCTGACCCTCCGGTAGCGTAGCCAGGAAAACCATGGAGTTGATTGCATATTTACAGGCTTTGGAAAACATCTGCTAACGAATTGATGACTCAAATGTAAATGAAAATTAATAAAGGATAAAAATATCCTGTAATATTTTTTCAAAAAATACCTCCCTCAAAAAGTCGGACCCCAATCGGGGTATAAATCCCCAAGCAAAACCTGCAGTCTTTAGGATAAGCAATAGGATTCCCTTCAACTATGGAAAATAGAGAAACGTCTAAAGACCTCCCTCGCGAATTAAATGGAGAGCCGATGAAAACCTTTCATCCTGGAATTGGAAAAAGACAAAAGGAGGAAATCGCATACCTCCCACACTTCTTGGGGGAGGTAGTAGTGAAGACAAAAAATCAACTCCCTTTTACCGGAATAAAAACTTACCCAACAAAGAGGACAGATACCTATAACCTAAGCTAGCCACGACAGTCCTATCACCCAGCTCTCTCATTGATCCAGCTCAAAGCAGCAATAGCTCCTCACCTTGAACTTTTTTAGTGTAAAAAACCAGGGCTTTTTTTGCTTTTCCTTGAGCTCCCTAGGCTAGGCCCTCATCCCTCTGCCACTGTCTGTATGATCTGAGAGACAATGTCCTGATTTTCCAACCCCAAGCCTTCTTTTTGATACTGAAGGATTCCTTTCTTGTCAAAGACAGATATGATATTGGAGTGAGAGAAATCCATAGGACTGATTTCTTTATACTTCACCGCCAGAATATTGGCAAAGTCTCGGGTACTTTCGTCTGTTCCCTGAAGAAAAATCCACTGATCACCATCCATTCCGTTTTCTTTTGCAAAAGTCAACAGCCGATCCGGCGTATCGTTTTTAGGATCTATACTGACCAAAATGTACTTCACAGGGTCTTTGGTTTGGTTCTTTACAGCCCCCTCTATTCCCCTCAAGTCAGCGACTAATCTCGGACATGCGGTTCTGCATGCGGTATAAATCATGACTACCACCAGAGTTTGTCCCTCTAGATCCTTGAATTCAATCTGATCTCCTTTTTGAGTCGTCCATTGTGAAGGCAACTGATAGATGGACATTTCGTCAAATTCCTGTGATTCATCCAGTTTGCCAGTGGAGTCTAGGGTAGATTTCTGGCAGGACAAGAGGATAAGTAAGCTGAATAAGTAGCATATTCTTTTCATGATTTCAACAGTTGGAGTAGGGATTCATTCATTTGGAAGTTTTCCGACGTCGGGAATACGCTAGTGTGTCTTCTTCGCGCTGACCAAAGCGCCCTTACTGTCCAGGTCACTCACACACCTAAATCCCAAGGTGGTCAGGGTGAAACTGGCCTTCAGGCTTGATCGCATGGCAAAGCGCATAAAGGCGGCATAATTCATCAGATCATTGGCTCCCACAGCACCGGTTGCACAAAAGAGCCCCCTGTCGGTATTGCCGTTATTGCGGGATTCTCCGGTGAGGATGATCGAATTGAAGTCCTGCGTCCACTCCCATACCATTCCATGAAGATCCTGCACACCCCAGTAATTTTTGGGACTGTGACCGACGGATAAAAGATGGGTCTTTGGTCGCTCATAGCTCCTCAGGATTTCCATGGAGTATAGGCTGTCCCTTCTGGCGTCGGGCTTGGTCTGACTGGCCATCGCCACAAACTCCCATTCATCCACGGTTGGCAGTCTTTTCCCCTGGCATTCACAATAAGCCTTTGCCGCAAACCAAGACACATTGTTGACCGGCTTGTCTTTGAGCTGATCGGGTATTGAGAATTCGCTCAGCCAATTATTGAGGTACCTGGCATCTGCAAAAAGCTTCTTGACCTGACCCCTTCGCCATTGGGGATGCTCTTTGACAAACTCCAGAAATTCCTGATGGGTGACGGGACGCACGTCCATGTAAAAGTCATTCACCCTTACTTTTTCCTCACCGGCAATACCATAAAGCGGGGTATAATAACCTCCTCTTACTGCTACCATTTCGCGAATTTGAGCAGTGCCTGCATTGATCGTAAAGAACAATCCCAAGGCTAGCATCAGTTTTTTCATGTAAATGCAATTTGATTTTTAAAGGCCACATGACCTGTCCCGAACTCAATTCGGGAGAATCTTCGCATCGCTTATATTCCTCCCCCTGCGTGTCACTCGAGACCATGCTTGATTTCATGTGGTTCCAGTTTTTCGTTTGACTGTCTCCTGCTGTATTCGGCAAGCAGGAGAAATGGCCCGGAAAATCACCCCCGATATAAGCGGGGGCTCCTCCGGGCATTTGATCAGATGATAAATTTTCTCCTACCCCCTCCCTGCCAGTAGTCAGTCAGGAGCCCGATCTGCGTACTACCTCCGCTTTTGGACATCCTTGGGCGAGACCACAGTTCCGTTATTTCCCCAACTGTTGTAGACATAGGTCAATACATGGGCAACTTCCTCGTCTGACAGCTGCTGGGAAGGCATGATACTGTTGTATTTTTTGCCATTGACCATGATCTCACCACTCAGTCCTTTCAACAGCACATCAATGGATCTGGCCGGGTCTGCATTCAGGTAGTCTGACTTGGCCAGTGGAGGAAATGCATTGGCTACACCTTCCCCATTGGTCTGATGACAGGCAAAGCAGGCTTGCATATAAATCTTTTTACCCGCTTCGATTTGCTCGGCTTTGGACAACACCTTGGCCTCTTCCACCTTTTTATCCTTAGGCATATTTTGGATCACACTTCCTTCCGGACTGTAGATTCCTTCCATCAGCTCACCTTTGAAAATGGCGGGATTTTTTTCTCCTGTAATAGACAGTATCCCCAGGGCTCCTTTATTGAACGCTCTGAAGATGGAATGATCCACCAGCACCAGATTGGAGGGCACTTCTGCTTTAAATTCCAAGATGGCTGCTCCGCCTGCTGGCACTAAGGTGGTCCCGATATTGTAATTGATCTGATCCCCTCCCTCGATATACACTCGGTCAAAAATCTCCCCGATCACGTGGAAGGAAGAGGCCAGGTTGGGACCTCCGTTTCCAAAGAAAATCCGGATTGTCTCTCCAGCCTTGGCGGTGAGGGCATTGTCACCTGTCAGTGAATTTACTTTTCCATTGAATACTACATAATCAGGGCGCTCATCGATGGCTTTCTGCATGTCAAAAGGCTGATGGCCAGGCTGACCAAATTTTCCTTCTGTATAGAAATCTCCCTGCATGACATAAAACTCCTTGTCTACCGGAGGCAGTCCTCCCTCCGGCTCTACGAGAATCAATCCATACATCCCATTGGCAATGTGCATCCCCACGGGTGCTGTGGCGCAATGGTAAACATACAGTCCCGGATTGATCAACTTAAATGAAAAGGTCTTCTCATGACCTGGGGCTACAAATGAAGCCTCTGCCCCACCTCCCTGTCCTGTTACAGAGTGTAAATCGATATTGTGGGGAAGTTTATTATCTGGGTGATTTTTGATCTTAAACTCCACTACGTCCCCGACTCGAGTCCGGATAAAGGAACCGGGGACCGTCCCTCCAAACGTCCAATAGGTATAGGTCACCCCACCGGCCATTTCGGCCTCTGCCTCAATGATCTCCATCTCCATGTTCAACTTCATCGCAGGCCGATTGCCGATCGGTGCCGGCACAAAGGGCGGCGAAGTAAGCTCTGCCTGCATCTCCCCCATCACTTTGATAAGGCTCGCATCCTTGACGTACTTCCCTTTGGACGCTTCGGACTGTTGACAGCCATAGCTAATGAGGAGTATAAATAAAATTAATAAAGGACTTTTTTGTCCTTTTTTAAAACATGACTTTAAATTTTCCATGATTTTAGTAGTTGAGATTTTTTGGATTTAGAGTTTCACTTCTTCGCATATTCTCCAGGAGGAGACGGAAGATGACCGGAGCAAAACAAAGCGATTGCTTCCATTGCTCCACTGATCGTAGTCAGGAGGAATAATTTGTTTTTTCAAGCAATTTCATGCGAAATCGCATGAATTGACCGGGGATTTGCAGCAGCAACTTTTCCTTCTAATGGAGGTAAAATTTAGATTCAGCAGTATTGGGACATTCCGGTTGCTTGCACATCCATAGAATCCTTCTTTGGAATTCCCACGGCGATAACCTACAAATACGCCGAAATCTTGGCATAAAGGTTCTCCTTGTCGAGAATCTGAATCCGCTTGTCTGTGATAGAGATGATCTTTTTCTCCTTCAGATAGGGCAGCACCCGGCTGACCTGCTCAGGGTTGGTTCCGATCAGATCTGCTATTTCCCGCCTACTTAGCCTAATATTGATAGTTTGATCGGCTTCATTTAAGCCAAATGACTCCATTAGGTAAATAAGTCCCAAAATGACCTTTTCTTCGTTATTCATTTGAGCCAGGCATTTGGTTCGCAGCTCGCTTTTTCTCAACTCCCTGGAATAGAACAACATTACCTGAAAGGTGAACATGGGATTTTCCATAAATGCCTCAAATAGCGTCTGATTATCGATAAAACAAATCCGGGAATCTTCCAGAGCGACAGCTCCGATCGGATAGGTTTCCTGCCCCATCGCGATGTGGCCCAGCATGTGTCCGGCAGAAGCAAGTCGCACGGTCTGCTCTTTTCCACGACAATTGGAAGAAATGACTTTCACCTTGCCATCCAAGATAAAGTAGGCCCCCATGACCAAACTGTCTTCTATAATGACGTGCTGGTCCTTTGGGTAATTTGGTACATTCTTTTTGTGACCGATTTTTTGCTGCCACTCTGGGCTACAATACCTTATCAGACAGTTCTGATTCGTACATCCCAAACATTCGATTGATTTATGCATGGTTGAAACTTATGTTCCCATCAAAATGAGTTGAAAATTGCAGCACTATTCATGACCGACACGGGCCGCCTGATATGACATATATCAGTTTTGACTTTTTTATTAAAAAAAATACGGGGGAGGTTATCGATTTTAAAATCCCAACTCTATATTCGCAAATAAGGGATGTTTTTATCTTTTATTTAATCCATTATTCACCCTAATCCAGATCAATATGCTCTCAAAATCACAGGCTCGGGCATTTTTTCTGGGAGGCACGGTGGTCACCTTTCTGATATTCATCGGACTGACCGTTTACTCCATGGCTCCCAGTAATGACCAGACCAACCACTTGAAAATCAATGAACAGGTGATCAAAGGAAAGCACCTTTGGGAAACCAACAACTGCATGGGATGTCACACCATCCTGGGGGAAGGAGGCTATTACGCTCCGGAGCTGACCAAAGTAATCGAGCGTCGAGGCGGCCCCATGGTCAAAGCGATCCTCCAATCTCCGGTGCCCTGGGGACCCAACGGGCGCAAAATGGTAGCCTATGAGATGTCTGACCAAGATGCCGAGGCCGTGGTTGCTTATCTCGAATGGATAGGCGGAATCGATCTGAATGGATTTGACCGAATTGTATCTCCTCTGGCTAAAGAAAAATCAAAAAACTAGTCCTATGAAATATAAATCACAACAGGTTGCATACTGGTTTTTTGCCTTATGCATGCTTCTTTTCGCGCTGCAGATCGTCTATGGCTTTATCATGGGATTTGCCCGCATCGGAATGGACGGCCTTCACGATTGGATCCCCTTCAATACCGCCAGGGCAGTGCACACCAACTTACTGGTCGTTTGGCTTTTGACGGGCTTTATGGGTGCGGCGTATTACATTATCCCGGAAGAAGCCCAGCGGGAACTGGTGAGCGTCAAGCTCGCCTATGTACAACTGATCTCCCTGGCGGTGGTCGGTGTGGCGGCTATCACAGGCTATCATTTTAATATCTGGGAAGGACGGAAGTTTCTGGAAATCCCCAGGGAATTGGACTTCCTAGTCGTGGTCAATGTCCTGCTCTTTCTGGGCCTGATCCTCGCCACACTGTTTAAGGGCAAAAGACAGACGACCACCGCAATGGTATTGACCATGGGACTGGTTTTCGCAGCCTTGCTCTACCTTCCCGGAATGATCTGGTTTGATTCTCAGGTGACGGATTCCTTTTTCCGCTGGTGGGTAGTCCACCTTTGGGTAGAGGGAGTGTGGGAACTGATCATGGGTGGGATTCTTGCTTTCCTGTTGATCAAACTGACCGGTGTGGATCGGGAAGTGATCGAAAAATGGCTCTATGTCATCGTCGGACTGACGTTCCTCTCTGGAGTATTGGGTACCGGACACCACTATTACTACATCGGGGTCAATAAAATCTGGATAATTGTTGGGGGTATATTCTCTGCCTTGGAGCCCTTGGCATTCCTGGCTATGGCCCTCTTTGCTGTATATATGTACCGCAAAGGGGAAAAATCCCATCCCAATAAACTGGCCTTATTCTGGACGATCGGAGCTGCTATCGTCTCTTTCATTGGGGCAGGATTGCTGGGATTTGCACACACCTTGCCTCAGACCAATCTCTATACCCACGGGACACTAGTCACCGCCATGCATGGACACTATGCCTTTTGGGGAGCATACGCCATGATTGTCTTGGCAATCATCAGCTATGCCCTTCCCAACCTGACCGGACGCAAGCGACATGACAATACCAACGGGCACTTAGCCTTCTGGCTGTCCAACATCGGCATGCTGGGAATGGTGACGGCATTGGGAGTCGCAGGTGTCGTACAGGTGTACCTCGAAAGAAGATTGGGAATGGATTTCATGATCGCTCAGGAGGAAGTCAAGATTCACTTTGTGGTCATGCTCCTTTGTGCCACCCTGTTTACGGTAGGAATAGGCCTGTACATCTACGAATTCATCAAATACGGCAGACCTACCGAGGAAGCGCTTACCGAAAAAACAGACGAGGAGTTTGCCTTGGTGAAATAGAAAGAAGCCTCGTCAAATGGATTCATGGCCTACCTGAAATCCATAAGGTAGGACACCATAAATTTTGACCAAGCTATCCTTTCCCGATAGCTTGGTCAATTACCAAAAACAGCAAACCACAAATTATGGTACTTACAGCCCCCTTTTACAAACAAACCCACAAGGAATCAGAGGTATTCAGACATGCCTTCCAAAACAAGATTCCGATGTTGCTCAAAGGCCCTACCGGCACCGGCAAATCCCGATTTGTGGAGTTTATGGCCCACGAACTGGACAAGCGCCTGATCACCATCAGCTGCCATGAAGAAACCTCTTCCACCGATCTGATTGGTCGGTTTATTATCAAAGGTGCGGAGACTGTTTGGCTGGACGGGCCACTGACCACTGCAGTAAAGGAGGGCGCCCTACTCTACCTGGATGAAGTGGCCGAGGCAAGACCGGATGTCATCGTGGCCATTCACTCCCTGACGGACCACCGACGGGAGCTCTTCATCGACAAACTGGGCCAAACCCTCAAAGCACACGAGGACTTTATGCTCGTCGCTTCCTTCAATCCGGGTTACCAAAGGGGTTTTAAGGAGCTGAAGCCTTCCACCCGACAGCGCTTTATTGCGCTTTCTTTTGACTATCCTGAGCCAAAAATCGAAGCCGAAATTCTGGTAAATGAAACCGGGATAGACGTAGAAAGCGCCAAAAGCTTGGTGCACATCGGCCGCAAAATCCGAAATCTGACCGAATTGGGTCTGGCTGAGACCGTATCCACCCGACTCCTGGTCGACGCCGCCAAATTGATCCACAGCGGACTCCCCAAAAGACTTTCCGTACACGTGGCTGTGGTGGAGCCGCTTACTGACGACCCTCAGACCCTTCAGGCCTTGAAGGATCTGGTCAACTTGATGATCTAACTTGCATACGATGGGACTGGACTTAGATGAATGGATTTTTGGAAAAGTAGCCGCTTACTTCAAAAAAAAGCAACAGGACAAAGCGGAGAAAATGGCCCACAAGGTAGACCTGGATATCGTCAAACCCCGCTTGATGGTATTGGCAAGAGCTATTACCGGAAATGCCATTGACCTTTTCCCGGCCGAGAGGGAAGGCGGATTCAAAAACAACAGTTTTTTCCTTCCCAGATCCTTTGCCGAATTGCCGACCTGGGAGGAAAATCTTTCCTTTTATTTCTACCGGACGTTTTACCTCTGCATTCAGCAGGAGCTCGGATTGAACTGGGAAAAAGACATCGACGACCTATTGCTCTCCCGGCAAATGGCCGCACAAAGTGCCCCGGCGGTTTTGGATAGACTCGAAAGCGACTATCCTGCGCTCTTCCAGTTTCACCAGAGATTCAGGAGCTTTTATGAGCAAAAAGCAGAGAAAAAAGAATCGGTAGACTACTCCTGGCTCTATGGAAAATGGATGTTTAGCGTACCGGAGGCATCCGAAGGGAATTCCCTGCAGAATTTTGACGACCAATCCAAAAAAGGAAAAGAAATCACCCCCTCCACGACCCTGCAAGCCAAGGCCGTGGAAGAAGTAAAGAGTCTCACAGTGGACAAAAAACAGCAGGAAGACTATGTGATGACCCACAATTTCGAAAAAGTGGAAACAGCTGAGGAGGCCAATGGCGTATGGAGAGACTTTGATGGAAAAGATGACCTGGCCGACCATCAGGATGCCCTGGAGGAACTGAGCATGCGGTTTACCGTCCGGGTAGACGATCCTACACACTCGGTCTATCAGGCCGAATTTGTCGAAAACACTACTGTGTCCGAAAGCGCCGAATCGGACGAAATCGGGCTTCACTTCACCTACGATGAGTGGGACTTCAAAAAAATGAGTTACAAGCCGGACTTCTGCAAAGTCTATCCCCGACTCCAAGTAAAATCCGATGGAGTCTACTATCAAAAAACCCTTTCCAAAAATGCTTCCACCCTGATGAATCTGAGAAAACTGCTCACCTCGGTCAACAATAAAATGAAGCAGCAACGAAGGCAAACTCAAGGGGAAGAGTTTGACATCGATGCGATCACCGATCTCTACACCGACGTGCATGCCGGCAAAACTCCCTCGGAGACCATTTACATTTCCAATCGAAAAAAGGAAAAAGACCTCTCGGTCACCTTATTGCTCGACATCAGCCTCTCCAGCGACGGATTTGCCGCAAACAACCGCGTGATCGATGTGGAAAAAGAAGTTTCGATCCTGTTTGGCGAAATCCTCCATGAATTCAACATCGATTTCTCCATTGACAGCTTCTATTCCAAAACCAGAAACTTCTCCACCTACCTTACCTTGAAAGATTTTGATGAATCCTGGGCTAAGGGAAAATTCAAAATCGGAGCAGTCGAACCTCAGGGATATACCCGCATCGGCACCGCCCTGCGGCATGCCGGATTCCGTCTGGATCAGCGAAACAGCAAGAATAAATGGATCATTCTCATCTCTGACGGTAAGCCCAATGATTACGATAAGTATGAGGGAAAATACGGGGTACAGGATGTCAAGCAGGCCCTGCGAGAGCTGAATAGCAGAAACATCAATTCCTACGCACTGGCGATTGAGAAGCAGGCCAAATACTACCTGCCCCAGATGTTTGGACAAAACCACTACCAAATCCTCACTACCCCCGTGGAGCTCTTGCAGGCCTTGGTCAAGCTCTTTGAAAAGATCAAACACCAGTGAGTCATCCTTTCTTATTCTGGAAAAGCCAGATGCATGGGACGGATACAGGAATAAAACTTTACCCCTAGTTGGGCGGGAGATGATCCCAGAATTATCCAGCGAATTGAATAAGAAGTGAGCCCAAACCTGGCTTTTTACCAAAAGATTTGGAGGGCAAAAATACTTTTGCTTTATTTCAGACTTATTGCTCTTAATTAAGATCAACCACTAAAAAACAACTTATCCTTCCTTGAAAGCTCTTTCCCAAGTTGGAAAATACGGCCTGCGGGCCCTGCTCTATCTGGTAGCCTATCCACCGGAAAATCAGTACCTCAGCATCCGGCAGATCTCGGACGATCTCGGATTGTCATTTCATTTCGTAACCAAAATCTTCCGTGAACTCACCGAAAAAGGTATCCTGGTATCTTACCGAGGTCCCTCGGGAGGAATCGCCCTAGCCAAACCCGCCGAAGAAATCATGCTCATCGAAGTGATTAAAGCCCTCGAAGGCGAGGATTTCTTTGACAAATGTCTCCTCGGGTTGCCCCATTGTGGCTCCGCCAAACCCTGTCCGGTCCATGAGTTTTGGAAGGAGGTAAAATTTCAACTTCATCAAAATTTCTCCGAAACCAGCCTGGCCCTCCTGGGGGAAAAAATCCGAACCCAAGAAGTCCGCTTGGATGAATGAAATTTTTTTATCCTTAATTAGGAATAAATAGTCTTAAATATGAAATAACCCTTTACCCACCCATCTATGAAGACAGAACCCAGCTTCCTAACCTACCTGATGAAGCCCAAAAACTGGTGGCTTCCCTTTCTCCTGATCTTCACCGTGAGTATCAGCGGCTTGATTTTCATTGGCTATCAGACCTACAATGAAGCCCCTCCGATCCCGGATTATGTGGATTCAAGAGGAAATGTGGTCATCTCGAAGGCAGACATTTTGGCCGGACAGGAGGTTTTTCATCGCTATGCACTGATGGAATACGGAAGCATGTTTGGTGACGGGGCTCTGCGTGGACCAGACTTTACCGCCCAAACGCTGCACGAAATGGCCGAGTCCATGAAAGAGTTTTACCAGGTGCAATCTCCAATCGAGCCAAATCCGGTTGCCCAAGCGGGTATCGAAGAACTGGTCAAGCAGGAAATCAAAGAAAACCGGTACCGGGGGGAAGACAATCAAGCTGTATTGAGTGATGCTCAAACTTTTGCAGCCAATGAAATCAATACCTTTTATCAGCGAGTTTTTCGGGATCCAGAATTTCATGAAGCCTTCAAGCCTTCCGGCTATCTGACGGACCCCAAGGAAATCGAGCAACTGAGCAAGTTTTTCTATTGGGGTGCTTGGGTGTGCAGCGTATCCCGACCAGGAGAAACGTACAGCTACACCCACAACTGGCCCTTTGACCCTGAGGCAGGCAACACCCCAACCGCTTCCACCATGCTTTGGAGTATCTTGGGATTATTTGGCTTAGTGCTTGGATTGGGAGCCGTGATGTACTACTACGGGCAGTTTGAGCAGCTGACGGAAGAATACTATGCCAAAGGTGCCTCGGAAATGGTAACAGAGGAGAAAGTGAAAACTTTCCGACCCACACCGACCCAGCGGGCCACCTTTAAGTTTTTCTATGTCGCCATTCTGTTGTTTTTTATCCAAGTATTGGCTGGAGTGCTCACTGTGCATGATTTTGTGGGGTTCACATCTTTCTTTGGATTTGATCTTCAGGCGTTGATTCCGGTGACGATTTCCCGCAGCTGGCATGTTCAGGTTTCCCTGTATTGGATTTCAGCTTGTTGGGTAGGCATTTCATTTTTTATACTTCCTCTCTTGGCCAAAGGCGAGCCCAAAGGTCAACTCCGGCTGATCAATTTGCTTTTCGCCATCTTCTTTGTTTTGGTTGCCGGATCGGTAGTCGGAATTTACATGGGCCCGATGGGAATGCTGGGCAACCTCTCCAGATGGTTGGGTCACCAAGGTTGGGAATTTGTGGAGCTGGGAAGACTGTATCAATACATGCTTTTGGCGGTTTTTGCCTTATGGGCCGTGATTGTCTATCGGGGACTAAAAGGCGTGATGGCCAAAGCCAAGCCCTGGGAACTGCCTAATTGGCTGGTCTATGCCGTGGTATGTATCTTGATTTTGCTGGTATCCGGCTTCGTGGCCAGTCCAGAGACCAATTTTGTGGTGGCCGATTTTTGGAGATGGATGGTGGTGCACATGTGGGTGGAAGCCTTCTTTGAGGTGTTCACCACGATCATCGTCGGCTACATGATGGTGATGATGGGCTTGGTCAATCGGCAGGCGGTGACCAAAGTCGTTTATCTTGCTGCCTTGCTGTTTTTGGGTTCGGGATTGCTGGGGATTTCACACAATTTCTACTGGAATGCCAAGCCTGTAGGCACTTTGGCTTTGGGTTCGGTCTTTTCCACACTTCAGGTCGTACCCTTGATTTTGCTCACTTTGGAAGCTTGGCGCATGCAGCGCATGCCTCAGCTATTGGCCAATAAAAACAATGAAACTGGTCGCTCCTCGCTTTTTGCCATGCCCGGTGTATTTCTGTACCTCCTCGGGGTCAATTTCTGGAATTTCTTCGGAGCGGGTGTTTTTGGTTTAATTATCAACTTACCCATCGCTAACTACTACGAGCACGGCACCTATCTCACCGTCAATCACGGGCACGCAGCCTTGATGGGCGTGTATGGGAATTTATCCATTGCGGCAATCTTATTTGCCCTTCGCTACCTGACCAAGTCCGATACATGGAATCCCCGCTTGGTCAAAGTTTCCTTCTGGTCGATCAATCTGGGCTTGGTGTTTATGGTCGTGCTGGACCTCTTCCCAGCCGGATTGCATCAACTCTTTACGGTGATGGATCAAGGATATTGGTTTGCCCGATCCCAGGAATTCATCCAAAGCACCCCTTTCCAAACCATGACTTGGCTGAGAATTGTTGGTGGTTCCATTTTCCTCCTTGGAGGCGTTTTGCCTCTTACCTGGATGGTTCTGAAAAGCGCCAGAAACCTAAAACCTGATCAACCCTTTGTTCTCAACCGCTTCCATCAGGAGCGAAAAGAAGTAGAAGTTTATTAATTCAAAATACCCTTAAACTATGCACGACCCTACGCATGACTATGCCGTCAACCTTGAGTGGAATCACGGACGAATCGGACAGCTGAGCAGTCCCGAACTCGAAAACCTCATCGAATGTGCCACTCCACCGGAATTTCCCCATGGAGTACCGGGCATTTGGTCCCCGGAGCACCTCTTCACCGCTGCAGTCAGCTCCTGCTTGATGACCACCTTTCTCTCCGTGGCTGACCATTCCAATCTGAAAATTGAAAAATTCACCTGCAAGGCCACTGGAACACTGGCCAAGCAAGATGGAAAATGGATGATGACTGAGGTGCATCTCTTCCCCGAACTCACGCTCAGCCCGGGAGAAAAAGAAGAACGGGGCCTAAAAGTGCTGGAAAAAGCCGAAAAAGCCTGCCTGATCTCCCATTCGATCAAATCAGAAATCAAAATGACACCGACTATTCTTCAACTCGAACTTCATTAATTCCAATCAGTAGCAAAGGTCAAAAAGGGCGGATCTGCTGGGTCCGTCTTTTTTATATCACAAACTAGGAATTAATTAGGGCACTTAACTATCTTAGAAAATGGCAAAACCCACACCGCTAAAGCGCCACCCCTCACTCCATCACCTTAGCCACGATCACCATCACGGGCTTCTGCTTTGCTGGAAAATCCGGCAGGGATTCAAATTGGACATCGAACCGAATCGGATAAAGGATTATTGCGAATGGTTTTGGAAAAATCACCTACAGACCCATTTCGAAGAGGAAGAAAAACTCATCTTCCCCGTTCTCCCCGAGGATGATCCGATGATCAAACAAGCTATGAGTGAGCACAAGCGTCTAAGAAAACTATTTTCCACTTGGGAAAACACTGAAAAAAACCTAGGGCAAATCGAAGAAGAACTGGAAAAACACATCCGATTCGAAGAGCGGGTACTTTTTCCGGTCATTCAGGAAAAAGCCACTTCCTCCCAATTGGAAATCATCGCTGCGCAGGGTGATCGGGAAAAATTTGTGGAGAATGGGGACGATCCGTTTTGGATCATCGTCAGCTAGCGCCGCTTCCAAAACTGGATTTTATCCAAATACTTCAGCTCCCGGATATTCACATCCCAATAGGGATAGAGTCGGTTTTTGGAGAGATTATTGATCAAAACCGAAGAAAGAAAAAGCGTCAGCACGCCCGTCATGATCGGGTTGACCACATAGAAATAGCCCATTTGACGGATTTCCTCCGATCCGATATTGGCAATCAAGGCAATCGCCCCGCCCGGAGGATGGAGGGTTTTGGTGTATTGCATGGCCAAAATAGCCAAGGAAACTGCTAAAGCAGGGGAAATCCAAATGTAATCCGTGCTGGAGAAAAGCTTATAGACGCTTACCCCGATAAAAGCAGAGATCAGACTTCCGAAGATCAATTTTCTCGGCTGTGCCGCAGGGCTGTTGGTCATTCCAAAAAGTAAGACCGAACTCGCTCCAAAGGCTCCGATCAAAAACAAGGCGTCAATATTTCCCACAGTGTGAAAAATATTCTGCATCAATCCGATCATGCTCAACCCAATGAAGGAACCGACAAAAGCCCAAAGGTTGTCTACGGGGTTATGCGCGGTCTCCCGGTAGGCAATCAGCCGCGCCTTTCGAAGACCTCTTTTGATTTTTTGAGTGGGCATAGCAAGGGGTTAAAATGTAAAAATACGTCCTAACCCTGCCATTAACCAATTTTCTAAGGATTTTCCACCTGTCACCAAGTGGATCAAAAGCTCCCTTATAAACTTTCCAGCATCTCCATCAACTTGGCTCTAACTTCCCCAGCTAAGGATTCGATGGCAGGATTTTGCACCACCGACATCGCTGCCGCAGGGTCCATAATCGTCACCTCATAGTCTTCCCCGCCGAGACTTCGGATGGTCACATTGCAGGGTAAAAGTGTGCTTACGTGTGGCTCGGCAGTCAATACTTTGTCCGCAAAAACCGGATTACATGCCCCCAAAATCAAAAAAGGCGGATAGTCTTTGTCCAGCTTTTTCTTCATGGTAGCCTGAATGTCAATTTCGGTAAGGACACCAAATCCGACTTCTTTCAGGCCAGCTTCTACTTGGGTTCGAAGCGATGCCAAATCGGCTGATTTTAGAATTTTGGATTGATAGTAGGTCATGATGAGTTGGATTATGTGAAAGATTATTTTCTTTGGAAAAGCCCCACAGAATAGTTTTGCGCAGTTCCTGAAGGGGTAAAATGATCATAATTCATGCTTCGGACAAGCTCAAACTCCTGACTGAAGAACTCCTCCAAGTCAGCCACATCGTACTGCTGTACGGGGAGTCCACTGCAAGTTTTTGGGCCTGATCGGGAAAAGGTCATCACCAGCAGGTATCCTCCCGAAGGAATTGAACATTCTACCAGCCTGAGGTAAGTTTGCTGATCGTTGGGCTCGGTGAGAAAATGAAAAACTGCCCGATCATGCCAGAAATCAAATTTTCTTTCCGGCTCAAAATCAATGACATCCACCACCTCCCAATGGACGCTTGAGGCAGATTTACCCAGGTGTTTTTTGGCTTTTTCCAAAGCCGAGGCAGAAATATCCAATACAGTTAATTGCTCAAAATCATTTTCCAATAGCCAATCCACCAACAATCCATCCCCTCCTCCTACATCGATGATTGATGCATTTTTGGGAAGATTTACTTCGGAAATAAACTCGATGGAAACCTGCGGTAAGGGCTGAAACCAGCCCACCTTGGTCGTATCCTTGGTCTGATAGACCGTTTCCCAGTGACTTTTCCTGACTTTTTCCATGATTTATAGAAGAAATTCAAAAGTGGACAATAAAGTCTTTTTAATCAGTGACTTGGGTTACAGATCAGCTCAGCAAACCACGAATATTCAATAAATAAAAAAGTCCAATAACCATAAATTTTATCCAAGATTGGAGAAATTAAATCCTTACTTCAGCATCAATTTCTCCACACTCCTGCTTCGGTTTTTAGGACAGGCTTTCTACTTTCTCCAAGTTCTCCAAGCGTCTGCTTATCTCCCCGGAAATGCTGCAAATAATAGGTGCCCGGGTAGCCTTTTCCCCTTAGCCAAGTCTCCATAGCCTGAAGATCCGAGGTAGTCAATTGATCCGAGTGGACCGTGGTTCGTACCTCAAACCCCACCTTGGATTGGATGAGGATTTCTAAAGATTTTTCGAAAGTGGAAAACAGATCAGACTTGGTTACTTTCCAGTAATTTTCTGGCATGGCTTTGAAATCCAAGGCCACATAGTCCAGTAGATTTTCCTCAATCATTTGTCCGATGACCTCGGGCCTACTGCCATTAGTGTCGATTTTCACCTCAAAGCCCATCTTTTTCACTTCTCTCACAAAGGGAATCGCCTGTGGATGAATCGTACACTCTCCACCGCTAAAGACCACCCCATCCAGCATTTGCCTTCGAGAAATCAGAAAGTCCTGCACGTGTTCCCAACTCAGTTTTCCCTTGCCCAAGACAATCTCTGGATTGTAGCAATATCCACAACGCATGTTGCAGCCGGCAAACCAAAGGATGCAGGCCGTGCGGTCGGGAAAATCCAGCAATGTAAAAGGGGAGATGCTGAAAATAGGTCTCCCCTTTTCCAGTCTACTCGTTAAAGTGGGTGCGTTGCTTGTGTTCACCTTTTTTGCCGATGTTGAAACTCTCCACAGGGCGGTGGTAGCCCATCACGCGGGTATAGACCAAGCATTTGGTGCGCTTTTCCTCGTGGACTTGAAGCAGAGGTTGGGTTTCGATGTGTTCAGTGTTTGTCTGCATAGTGGATTGGATTTTGGTTTAAGTCATTCAAAAGGGCTTCGTCGCATTGAGGACAATATTCGTGTTCACCGTTGAGGTAGCCGTGAATCGGGCAAATACTAAAAACCGGCGTTACGGTAATGTAAGGCAGCTTGAAGTTGGACAATACTTTTTTGACCAAGCGACGGCAGGCTTCGGGCGAGGAGATTTTCTCCCGCATATAAAGGTGCAGCACGGTGCCTCCGGTGTATTTGCATTGGAGTTCGTCCTGCAGCATCAAAGCTTCAAAGGGGTCATCGGTAAAATCTACCGGGATTTGGGAGCTATTGGTGTAGTAAATATTATCGCCCATTCCTGCCTGGATGATCTCAGGAAAGCGCTTTTTGTCCTCCTTGGCAAACCGGTAAGTGGTACCTTCTGCAGGCGTGGCCTCGAGATTGTAGAGATTACCGGTTTCTTCCTGGAATTCCTTCATCCGATTGCGGATGTATTCCAGGAGTTCAGAAGCTAAATGTTGGCCATAGTTGCCTGTGATATCCTCTTTTCCTATAGAGAAATTAAGAATCATCTCATTCAATCCATTCACTCCAATAGTGGAGAAGTGGTTTCGGAAATGCTTCAGATAGCGCTTAGTATAGGGATACAAGCCACGGTCGTACATTTCCTGAATAAAGACCCGCTTTTTCTCCAGAGTGGACTTGGCGATCTGCATCAGATAATCCAGGCGCTCATAGAGCCCCTCTTTATTGCCCGCATACAAATAACCCAATCTCGCCATATTAATGGTTACTACACCGATGCTACCGGTCATCTCCGCACTACCGAAAAGGCCATTTCCCCGCTTGAGCAGCTCCCTCAAATCGAGCTGTAAGCGACAGCACATGGAACGAACCGCGTTAGGCTTGTAGGCATTTGGATTTTCGACCTTTTGGCCGTTTTCATCATAGGTATATTGGCTTCCGATAAAGTTTTGGAAATAGGAGGAGCCGATTTTTGCAGTGTTTTCAAAAAGCAAATCTGTATTGGGACCGTACCAGTCAAAGTCCTCCGTAATATTAACTGTGGGAATTGGAAAGGTAAACGGCTGTCCATTGGCATCTCCCTCGGTCATAATGGTATAATAGGCCTTGTTGATGAGCTGCATTTCCGGCTGAAAGTGCTTGTAGGTCAAGTCCTCCAGAGAATTTACTCCTCGTTTTTTGGCCTTTTCCATCAATAAGTCCGAATCAATCCCCATGAAGAGATGCAGGTCGTTTCTGGTCGGCATCTGGTCCTTTAAGTCATCGGGCACCACCCAATCCAAGGTCACATTGGTAAAAGGAGATTGGCCCCATCGGGCAGGTACATTGAGATTATAGACAAAAGACCGGATGGCTTTTTCGATTTCCTTGTAGTTGAGTTGATCCTTGAAAACATACGGAGCCAAATACGTATCGAAAGAACTGAAGGCCTGTGCACCAGCCCACTCGCTCTGAAGAATCCCGAGAAAATTGGCCATCTGCCCCAAAGCCTCCCGAAAATGAGCCGGAGGACGACTTTCGACCCTGCCGCGAACCCCGTTGAATCCTTCATTGAGTAAAACTCTCAGACTCCAGCCTGCACAATAGCCGGTGAGACAGTCAAGGTCATGGATATGAATGTCTCCAGTTCGATGGGCGTAGCCCTCCTCTTTGCTGTACACTTTATCCAGCCAATAGTTGGCAATGATCTTGCCCGCCACATTGTTGACCAATCCGGCATTAGAGTAGGAAGTGTTGGCGTTGGCATTGATTCGCCAATCGGTTTGTTTGATGTATTCCTCAATAGTCTGGGTACTGTCTACATAGGTAGTGTCTTCACTAAGCCCAGCCACATGCTCTCGCTGAAGCTTACGGGTGTGGCGATAGAGCATAAAGGAGCGCATGACTGCAAAGTGGCCAGCACGATACAATTCCTTTTCGATCAGATCCTGGATTTCTTCCACGGCCCAGGTCGTTTTGGAATCCAGCAAACCTAAAATCCAATCAAAAACCCGACTATCGTAGGCAACCGAAACACTTTGAAAGCCCTTTTTTAAAGCATCTTCAATTTTGAAAGGAGCAAAAGGCTCATATTCCCCATCTCTTTTGATTACATACTTTTCCATACAATACCCCATTAAAAGACTTTTTGATCCTCTAATATGGAATAAAAAACGAGCCAACAAGGAAAATCGACTACTAATAATCCTCAGGTTTTGGACTGATTTAAATCATACTATTTTGTCCGAAATATCAGGTCAAGTTTCTTTTT
>JAGXQZ010000015.1 GCA_018336015.1 Algoriphagus sp.
GTGATCCGCTTAGGATTCGAACCTAAGACCTACTGCTTAGAAGGCAGTTGCTCTATCCAGCTGAGCTAGCGGACCTGGTGACTACTGCTAGTCAAATTAAGTCGGGGTGGCAGGATTCGAACCTACGACCTCCACATCCCAAATGTGGCGCGATACCGGGCTACGCTACACCCCGAAACTTTTTTCTTTTATTTTTTTCAAACAGCCATTTGCTATTTGAGGGATTCGAACCTGAGACCTTCCCGATCGCAATCGGGACGAGATACCGGGCTACGCTACACCCCCAAACTTTAAATTTTAACTCCTTTCAAGTTAAACTCGTGATCCCGCTGGGATTCGAACCCAGGACCCATACATTAAAAGTGTATTGCTCTACCAGCTGAGCTACGGAATCTTAAATCTTCCAAATTGGCTCTCTGAGCTTGCTTTTTGCCAGATCATTGCCGTAATTGGACTGCAAATTTATGACTCTGAATTCTAAATGCAAGGCATCAAATCAATCTTTCTTGTAAAACTTTCTATATTTTTTATTCTGCTTTTACAAGGTGTTCATTGTCAAGCTAATGTGCCTCAACTTTTGGTAGCGGATTCCTTGTTTAATCAAAGGAGCTATAAAGAAGCCATGGAAATTTATAAGGTCAACTACCAATTGGGGGTGTATTCGCCTTCCATGCTGTTAAAGATGGCCTTTATTTCTGAGGGTATTGGAGACAGTGAAAATGCTACTCTATATCTGAGTAAGTATTATGATCTCAGTCCCAATCAGCAGACTATCACCAAGATCAAAACGCTCACGGGTCAGAAAGAATTGATAGGATATGAAGTGAGTGATGGAATGAGGTTTGTTCTCTTTTTGGTGGAATACAGGGAGATCATTGTAGGTGCTCTAACCCTTTTTTTGGTGATGTCTTTAATCTTCCTTTGGTCTAAAGGAAATAAACTTACCGAAGCCCGATTTTATTGGCCTTCTGTTTTATTGATCACCGTGATCTTTTTGACCAATAATTTCCTGAAAGGACCTACCACTGCCTTGGTCACTTCCAGTCCTTCTCTGATTCGGACAAAACCTACAGCAGGAGGCGAGCCAATCGACTTGGTGGAACCTGGCCACAGGGTGAAAATCCGATCCTCAAAAGATATTTGGTACGAAATAGAATGGAAAGAAAACGTGGCTTACATCAAAAAAGAAGACGTCACTAGGTTATAAAAAAAGAGGCTCAAGTTTTTGAGCCTCTTTTCAGTTATAGTTTTTTGATCACCAGATTTCGGTAGTGAACCACGTCGCCATGATCTTGAAGGGATATTTTACCTTTCTTATACTTTCCAAATCCAGGCATATCCTTGAATTTACTTTTCGCGATCAAGGCTTCCCACTCGGGAGTAAATAGCTGGGTTGAAACAATATTTACTCCATTTAGAAAGAAGTCGAGCTTACCTTGATTGATCACGATTTCAGCTTGATTCCATTCTCCGGCAGGTTTCACAGTTTCTTCACTGCTTACTATGAGATCATACAAATCACCGGCTCTATGGCTGATAATTTTTGCGTCCGGGTGACCAGCATTGTCCAATACCTGCATCTCAGGGCCTGTCTGCCAAGGATATTGATATTCTGGAGATTCATGGACTAAGAAGATCACACCACTATTGCCATTCGGAGCGATTTTCCACTCGTACTTAAAGTGGAAATTTTCAAATTCCTCATTTGTAACAATGTCTCCACCATCTCCGGTCTGCCATCCTGCCTTGTTGGCAGCATCCAGATACAATTCTCCGTTTTCGATTTTCCAAGCCTTTCCTACCTCACCACCGCCATATTTGGACCAGCCATTGAAGGTTTGGCCATCAAAGAGTGGAATCCATTCTTCTGCAGGGGCTACAACCGCTAACGAGTCTGAATTGGCGGCTTCTTCTGTTTTTGGCCCGGAGCAGGCTGCAAGGAGACCTGCAGCTGCCCAAAGTGCAAATTGATTTTTTATCATTTTTTATTTCTTCAGTAACAATACGTAGCGAACCATGTCTTTTGCATCTTCCTCGCTCAATCCAGGATGAGCAGGCATTGGAACTTCGCCCCATACTCCTACACCGCCAGCGATTACTTTTTGTGCGAGCATGGTGATGTTTTCTTCGGTTGATTCATACTTGGCAGCGACGTCTGCATAGGATGGACCTACGATTTTACGCTCCACCATGTGGCAGGAAGTACAGTCAGATCCTTTTACTTTCTCTAATCCTTTGATGTAGATCGGATCATCTTTGTACTTGTCCTCAAGGCTGACTTCCTGTGCAGGAGCGGCGGCAGTGGCAGTTTCAGTTGTTGCAGTTTCCGCTGTTTTTTCTCCGCCTCCACAGGCAAATGTCAATCCAGCCACAGCAAGAAGGGCTAGGTTTAATGGTTTTGTAATTTTCATTGTTTATTTGTTTTGGGTACTTAAATGCCTAATACTTTTCTGTTAAATGCCTCATCCGCACCTGTTCCTGCGAAATCATCAAAGGCTTTTTCTGTTACTCTGATAATATGAGAAGCGATGAATGGAGCTCCTTCTGCAGCACCTTGCTCAGGATGCTTGATGGCGCATTCCCACTCCAGTACTGCCCAACCGCTGTAATTATACTGCGAAAGTTTGCTGAATATTCCTGCAAAGTCAACCTGTCCGTCTCCCAAAGATCTGAATCGTCCCGCTCTTTCTACCCAGCCTTGGAAACCACCATAGACACCTTGTTTACCGGTAGGATTAAATTCGGCATCCTTCACATGGAACATCTTGATGCGCTCATGGTAGAAATCAATGAACTGAAGGTAGTCCAAACACTGGAGCACAAAATGGCTTGGATCATATAGAATATTGGCACGTTTGTGACCGCCTACTTTATCCAAAAACATTTCGAAGGTGATCCCATCGTGTAAGTCTTCTCCCGGGTGAAGTTCATAACAAACGTCCACACCCACCTCGTCAAAAGCATCCAAGATTGGCTTCCATCTTTTGCCCAATTCGGTAAATCCTGTCTCAACCAATCCTGCAGGACGCTGTGGCCAAGGATAAACAGTGTGCCACATCAAAGCCCCCGAGAAGGTTGCGTGCGCACTCAATCCCAAATTAGCAGAAGCTTTTGCAGCATATTTTAATTGCTGAGTAGCCCATTCAGACTTGCCTTTGAGGTCACCTTTCAGATTTGCCGGTGCAAATCCGTCAAACAATTCATTGTAAGCAGGATGCACGGCTACCAATTGACCCTGAAGGTGGGTGGAAAGTTCGGAAATCTCCATTCCTGCCTCTGCTACGATTCCTTTGATCTCGTCTGCATAAGTTTTGCTTTCCGCTGCTTTTTGAAGATCAATCATTCGTCCATCCCAAGAAGGGATCTGAACTGCTTTATAGCCTAAGTCAGCCATGTACTGACTGATGTTTTTCAGGTTGTTGAAAGGAGCTTTATCATCGGCAAACTGTGCCAAGAAAACCGCAGGTCCTTTGATCGTTTTCATGTTGGTTTCGGGTTTAACGAGTTTGAGTAAAAGTTATTTTTCTACAATAAATGGGGTCCACTTTAAGTCAGATTTGGTGCTTCTGAGTACATGATCTATAAATGCCATTCCTCGGATTCCGTCTTCTATTCCAGGATAATCTTCCCATTCCCATTTAGGTTTTTCTCCTGCACGATCTGCATAGATGCAGCGTGCAAAATTTCGATACAAGTTAGCAAAAGCCTCAATGTATCCCTCAGGATGCCCTGCCGGAGTACGGGTATTTTCTTGGGCAAGTGAGCCTAAATAACCCGTGCCGGCCCTTAATACATGTGCCGGCCCTGTTGGTTCTCGGTGGATCAGCGTGTTATTCAGTTCCTGTTCCCACTCTAGTCCCCCTGTTTCTCCATACACGCGCAGCTTCAAATTGTTTTCGCACCCGGTATCTGTTTGCGAAGCCATCAATACGCCTGATGCGCCGTTTTCAAATCGAAGCAAAACTACCCCATCGTCATCGATAGGTCTTCCATCGATTTTGATATACAGGTCTGCGCAAACATGAGATACTTTAAGTCCGGTTACATATTCTACCATATTAAAAGCGTGAGTGCCGATATCGCCCATGCAGCCGGCCAGTCCATTTCGGTTTGGATCCGTTCTCCACTCTGCTTGCTTATTGTTTTCCGTTTCTAGCAGTTTGAAAAGCCAGCCTTGTGGGTATTCAACATAGACTTTCCTCACCTTTCCGATTTTTCCATCCATGATCATCTGCTTGGCTTGCTTGATCATCGGATAGCCTGTGTAAGTATGGGTGAGGAGAAATCTCCGGTCTGAATTTTTGACGATATGGTAAAGCTCTTTGGCTTCCTGATAGTTTAGGGTAAGGGGCTTGTCCAAAGCCACATGGAAACCATGCTTCAGGGCCTTGACTGTAGGATCAAAATGGACATTGTTTGGAGTGACGATAGCCACGACGTCCATTCGCTCGCCTTCCGGAAGAGCAGCTTCTTTTTGGTACATCTCGTCGTAAGATCCATAGACTCGTGAAGGATCAAGCATCAATTCTTCGCCTTTTTGTTTGGATTTGGCAGGATTGGAGCTAAATGCTCCACATACCAATTCAAACATTCCGTCCATTAATGCTCCATTCAAATGAATGGCACCGATAAATGAACCCGGACCACCTCCTACGAGGCCAAGCTTCAATTTTTTAGCAGTTGACATAGGTCAATATTAGTTTATCAGGTTATTTGAGTAGATGATTAGATTTCTTGCTGAAATTTCGGGTATTCATCCGGTTCGGAGACTGCTTTATGACCAATTGCATCATTGGGTTATGAATGGCTTTGCCAAAACTTTTAGGCCCCTTTCTTCGGATTCTCAAAAGAGATGCTTAAAATACAGCAAAAAGGCTAAATTCTAAATTTCTGCCACAATTTAGGTCACAGTTCTTCACCCAAAATACGTCCCATGCCCTTCATCGTCCGGTTTCGTCTTTCACTCATGATGTTTTTGGAGTTTTTTGTGTGGGGCTCGTGGTATGTCACCATGGGTACCTTTTTAGGAGCCAATCTTAAAGCGCAGGATCAGGACATTTCGCTGGCTTTCTCCACCCAATCCTTTGGAGCGATTTTGGCTCCATTTATCGTCGGATTAATTGCGGACCGCTACTTCCAAGCTCAGAAAATATTAGGATTTATCCACTTGTTGGGAGCAGTCTTGATGTATTTGCTTTACTCAAGTGAAAATTTTGCCGGATTTTTCCCGCTCTTGTTGATTTACATGATCCTGTTTATGCCCACCTTGGCGTTGGTCAATTCGATCTCTTTCAATCAGATGAAAAATCCTGAGAAAGAGTTTTCAGTCATTAGGGTGTGGGGGACTATCGGCTGGGTGACGGCAGGATTTATAATCTCAGCCTTGGCTTGGGACAGTCAGACAGGATTGGCAGAAGGGCTGTTGAAAAATACCTGGATCATGGCATCTATCGTTTCCTTGGGATTGGGGATTTATAGTTTTACACTTCCCAGTACACCTCCAAGGGCAAAAACTGCAGGAGAATTCAAATTTTCTGAAGTGTTGGGATTAGATGCATTAGCCCTTCTCAAGCATAAAAACTATGCGATCTTTTTCCTTTCCTCGATCTTAATTTGTATTCCACTGGCTTTTTACTACCAAAATGCCAGTCCTTTTTTGACAGAAATCGGGGTGGAAAACTCCACGGGAAAGATGGCTTTTGGGCAAGTTTCCGAGGTGTTGTTTATGCTGGCCTTGCCTATTTTCTTTTCTAGGTTTGGATTGAAAAATACCCTCATCGTAGCTATGCTCGCTTGGGCAATTAGATATGTGTTGTTCGCCTTTGGCGATGCGGACTCGGGCGTTTGGATGCTGTTGGTAGGCATTGCGCTGCACGGAGTTTGTTATGACTTCTTTTTTGTCAGTGGACAGATTTACACAGATGCGCATGCCGGTGAGAAATTCAAATCCTCTGCTCAAGGCTTGATTACTTTGGCGACCTATGGAGTGGGCATGCTGATCGGCTTCTGGGCTGCGGGTCAAATCTCCAATTATTACCAAGATGCGACCGGTGTTCACTTTTGGAAGTCGATTTGGATGATTCCTGCTGGGATTTCCATCTTGGTTTTGCTATTTTTCATCTCCCTTTTCAAAAAGGAAAAAATCAACACTCAACCCTAACCCAACCTAACCATGACATTCGATTCAGGAAGACGTTCTTCCTTCAAAAAAATGATCCTCAGCGGAGCCGCTGTAGGATCGCTTTCCTCCTTCGAAATGAAGGAAGAACCTACTTTTCAACTGAAAGGCAACATCAATCATGGTGTTTGTGCTTGGTCTATGAGGCCGCTTTCGCTTGAAGAGCTTTGTACCAACATCAAAAAAGTCGGCGTTGGGGCTATTGACCTGATCGGGCCAAAAAACTGGGAAACACTTAAAAAATATGATATCCATTGCTCCATGTGCAACGGTGCAGAGTTGGGTATCCCGGATGGATTCAATGATCCCAAGTTTCACGATCAATTGGAAAAAAACTACACGGAGGTAATTCCATTGGTTGCCAAAGCTGGATATCAAAATCTCATTGCATTTTCCGGAAACCGAAGAGGAATGGATGATGAAACGGGTTTGAAAAACTGTGAAATCGGGATCAAGAAAATTTTAAGCTTGGCAGAGAAGCATAATGTCATCATCACCATGGAGCTTCTTAATAGCCGTGTGGATCACAAAGATTACATGTGTGACAAATCAGCTTGGGGTGTGGAGCTTTGCAAGCGGATTTCAAGTGAGAATTTCAAACTCCTCTTTGACATCTATCACATGCAGATCGACGAGGGAGATATTATCAGAAGTATCCGAAACAACCACCAATATTTTGGGCATTACCATACCGCAGGGAATCCTGGAAGAAATGACCTGGATGATAAGCAGGAAATCTACTATCCGCCGATCATGCAGGCGATCGTGGATTCCGGATTCAAGGGGTATGTTTCTCATGAATTTATTCCGAAAGGAGAAGATAAAATCGCTGCACTGGGTCATGCCGTGCAAGTATGTGATGTGTAACTAATTAAACCAAATACCATAACCTATGGCAAATGAAGCGTTTGACGCAATCGTAGTTGGGTCAGGGATTAGCGGCGGATGGGCTGCTAAAGAGCTGACGGAGAAGGGGCTGAAAGTATTGCTCCTGGAGAGAGGCCCAATGGTCGAGCACGTAAAAGATTACAAAACGGCTACTCTTTCCCCTTGGGAAGTGCCTCACAGAGGCCGTCGTACCCAAGAGCATTTGAATAATCACCCCAACCTGAAGAGGGATTATGTGCTCAATGAGCTCAACCTCGACTGGTGGGCGCACGAAAGTGATTCTCCCTATGTGGAGGAAAAGCCATTCACGTGGTTTAGAGGATATCAAGTAGGAGGAAGATCGCTACTTTGGGGCAGGCAGTCCTACCGCTGGGCAAATATTGACTTTGAAGCCAACTTGAAAGACGGCATTGCAGTCGATTGGCCTATCAGATACAATGACCTCGCTCCTTGGTATAGCTATGTGGAAAAATTCATCGGTGTATCCGGCTCAAAAGATGGCTTGGAAATCCTTCCTGATGGAGAATTCCAGCCACCTATGCCGATGAACTGTGTGGAAGAAGCCGGAGCAGCCAAAATCAGAGAGCATTACAAAGGTGCCAGAACCTGGACCATTGGTCGGCCGGCCAACATCACTCAGCCGCTACCTGGTCGTCCAGGCTGTCAGTACAGAAACAAGTGTTCCTTGGGCTGTCCTTTTGGAGGCTATTTCAGTACCCAGGCCTCTACGCTCCCTGCAGCTCAGGCCACAGGTAATCTGACTTTGAGACCATGGTCTATCGTACGCCGTCTGATTTATGACAAAGACACACAGAAAGCAACGGGAGTAGAAGTTCTAGATGCGGAAACCAATCAGACCGTGGAGTATGATGCAAAAATCATCTTCCTCTGTGCATCTGCTTTCAACTCTACCGCCATCCTGATGAGAACAGCCACCGACATCTGGCCGGGAGGTTTGGGTTCAAGCTCAGGTGAACTGGGTCACAATGTAATGGATCACCATTTCCGATTGGGAGCCAGTGGAACTTATGAGGGATTTGAAGACAAGTATTATTTCGGAAGAAGACCAACAGGTCTCTACATTCCAAGATTCAGAAATCTAAACGGAGAAAAGCGTGACTACATCCGTGGATTTGGCTATCAGGGTGGCGCTAGCCGAAGTGGATGGAGCAGAGATGTGGCCGAGCTGGGATTTGGTGCACCGATGAAAGATGCCTTGACTGAACCAGGACCATGGTCTATGGGAATCACTGCTTTCGGTGAAATCTTGCCATACCATGAAAACACCATCAAACTTTCTGACTCTGTGAAAGACAAGTGGGGTATGGAAGCCTTAGTCATGAATGCCGAAATCAAGCAAAACGAACTCAACATGCGTAAGGACATGATGGCTGACGCTGCAGAAATGCTTGAGGTAGCAGGATTTAAGGATGTGAAGACTTATGACAATGGTTACACCTTTGGTCAGGGTATTCACGAAATGGGTACCGCACGAATGGGTAGAGATCCTAAGACGTCTGTACTCAATGGCAACAACCAAGTATGGGATGCCAAAAATGTATTCGTCACCGATGGTGCTTGTATGACTTCAGCAGCAGCACAAAATCCATCCTTGACCTACATGGCGTTGACAGCAAGAGCGGCAGCTTTCGCAGTGGAAGAATTGAAAAAGAGAAACCTCTAATCTGACCAAGACATGACAGTAATGAACAGACGAGATGCGCTCAAGAGCGTAGTCCTAATGATGGGAGGTACGATGATCGGTGCCACCGCTATTTTGACCGGTTGTGCGCCGGAGTCCCAGATCAAAGACTTGAATTTCACCCCGGATGATCTGGCTTTCCTAGATGAGATAGGGGAGACCATCATCCCGACTACCGATACTCCTGGTGCCAAGGCTACCAAGATTGGTGAATTCATGCAGATGATGATCAAGGATTGCTACGACGCGGATCAGCAAAAATCTTTCATCGATGGGGTAAACTCCTTGAGAAAAGACTTCAAAGCGGAGAAAGGTGCTGATTTCATGGAAGCAAGTCCGGAGGATCGATTAGCTTTCCTCAATGCGATGCAGGAGAAATTCAAGGCTAGTGGAGAAGAAAAGCAGCCTATCGTGATCAATATGCTTCGTGATCTGACCGTTTTGGGTTATTTCACCTCAGAAATCGGAGCTACTCAAGCACTTCGATATGTAGAAACTCCCGGTAAGTTTGAGCCTTGTATCGATTACAAGAAAGGTGATCGAGCCTATACCGGTTAATGATTAAGATTATTTTAACCTTTGCCTGTCCTTTCGGGGGCAGGCATTTTCTTTCCCGCTATCTATGAAAAACCAACGAAGAAAATTCATTCAATCCAGTTTGCTATTGGGTGTAGGAGCAGCTGTGATGCCCCTGCAATTTTGCGCAGCACCAAAAAAAGATGAAGCCATTGAGTCTACGGCATCCAAACTTGCCGCGTTTGGGATACAATTGTATTCCGTGAAAGAAGATATGGCAATTGACCCAGTCGCTACCATCCGTTCCTTGGCAGGATTTGGATATAAGCAGTTGGAAGGTTTTGATGGTGGAAAGGGAATCCTTTGGGGTATGCAGCCGGCCGAATTCAAAGCATTGATGACCGAATTGGGTATAGAAATGGTGGCCAGTCACTGCAATGTCTTCGAAAATCTGGAAGCTCAGGCACAGCAAGCAGCCGAAGTGGGGATCAAGTACCTGATTTGCCCGTGGATTGGCCCACAAAAATCACTGGATGAGTACCGTGCTATGGCAAAAGAATTCAATCAAATTGGGCAAAAGCTCCAATCTTTCGGATTGAAGTTTGCCTACCACAATCACGATTACACCTTTGTCGATCTCGAGGGTCAGCTTCCACAGGATGTACTGATGAATGAGACAGATCCGGCATTGGTGGATTTTGAATTGGATATTTACTGGGCGCATGTGGCCAATGTGAAGCCCAGCGACTATTTGGCCAAGTATCCGGGAAGATTCCGGCTTTGCCACGTCAAGGATGCTGAAGCCGGTACCGGAGATCCGCATCAGCGAGGGGTGTTGTTGGGTCAGGGAGAGATCCCTTATGCGGAGCTAATCAATCAGTCCAAAGATCTCGGAATGGAATATTTTATCGTAGAGCAAGAGCGCTTTCCTACCGGTACACCCATGGAGGCGGCTGAGGCAAATGCCAACTACTTAGCAGGGTTGGAATATTAAAACATATCCTTTTGATCTGCAGACTTGCGGAAGAGCAAAAGGAACATGACAATAACCAAAATGATCAGTAGGGCCACTTCAAATTGTGCCCAAATCTGAGAGCGATTGATGAGAACCTTGGCTTTGCTGATCAACTTTTCACCCTCTTCAAGCTGGATTTTACTTAAATTATCCAAGTCTTGCTGTGCACGGCTAATCTTCTGATCGTAGATTTTAACTTGTTCTTTGTTTACACCGGAGGAGTCCGTGTAGAGGAGGTTGTAACTTTTGATATTGAGATCGGTCTCAATGATTTTTTTGAAATCGGTCAAATAAGTTGCCTCTTGTTCGGTCAGATTGGTAGCTTCAAATTCACCTACGAGACTTAGAATCTCTTTCTCATGTTGGGAAATTTCATTGACCACCTTGGAATAGTCATAATCCAAATCACAGTGATCCACCAACTTTTGAATTTTAAATAGCTTCTCTGAAATTTTGAAAATATATCCTTCTACTACCAAGCGGTCATTATATACTTCGGTAAAGGTGCTGCTGATACTTCTGAAAGATTGTCTTTCTATCAGGTTCTTTCCATATAGCATCAGTAAAAGAATACCGATGATGATAAATGCCTGTACTTTTTTTCTCTTTAGCACGTCAGTTTCAAATTTCAGTGAGTGAATCTAACCAATTGGGTTTTTCTAAGTAAAGGACAATCCCACTAAATCCCAAAAAACCCAACGAAAATAGCCTTGAATTAGCCTTATAGGCTTCATTCGGGCATTTTATCATAGACCCTCACATAGTCTACTTCCATACGTTGGGGCCAGATTTTTTCATCCACTCCCTTTTGACCACCCCAATTTCCTCCTACAGCAATATTCAGAATCAAATGGAATGGATGTCCAAACGGCCATTCTCTGTAGTCACCGCTGGTGTTTTTGAATGTGAAATACCGCTCACCATCGATGAAAAAGTCAATTTGCTCAGCTTTCCAATCGATCGCATAGGTGTGAAAATCAGTATCAAAGGTGTCAACTTTTCTCTGAGCACCTTTTTGGGTTCCTTTAGTATGATTAAATGCTTCAGTATGTACTGTGCCATGAATCACTCCCGGGTCATAGCCTACATGTTCCATGATGTCGATTTCCCCGCTTTTTGGCCAACCACCAAAGTTATTTTGCTCAGGAAGCATCCAAATGGCAGGCCAAGTCCCCACACCTTGAGGGAGTTTGGCTTTTACCTCGATGTAACCATACTGCCAAGAAGCCTTTTCCTTGGTAAGAAGGCGTGCAGAAGAATAGCCTTTTGAAAAAGACTCCTCTTTATGTGCTTCTATGATGAGTCTTCCATTTTCAACCCTAGCATTTTTCAAGGCCGCTTTGGTATAGTATTGCAATTCATTGTTGCCCCAGCCATGATCCCCCACATCATAGCTCCAGTTTTTGGGATTGGGCAGACCATCTTGATCAAACTCATCCGCCCAAAGCAATTTGGCTTGTTGGGCTGCCATTGGATTTGCAATAGTGAGTAGTAAGAAAATTAAAAACAGGTTTTTCATAGGTTATGGGGTTTGAGGAAAATATAAAACTTTCCCTGATTGGTAGCGGTTGATTTGATCAGTCGGCTATGGTTGATTTTTCAACCAGCTATAAATGTTAATTTAGCGGTAAATATAAACCCAAAAATATGGCCTATTACGTAAGGATGGGGCAAATCCCACCAAAAAGACATACCCAGTTTCGTCAACCTGACGGAAGTCTCTACAAAGAAGAGCTGGTCAGCTCCAAAGGTTTTTCAGGGATTTATTCCAATCTCTACCACATCTATAATCCCAATGAGGTCAAGTCGATTGGTGCTCCTGTTCCCTTCTCCTGGGAACCTGCAAAAGCCCATGGCTTAAATCAAACCCATCTCAAAACCTCAGGCATCGAAACGACCGGAGAAGATTACCTTTCTGCGCGAAGAATGCTCATGATGAACAATGATGTGATGATGGGGATTTGCTCTCCCAAGCAGCGAAAAATGGATTACTTTTTCAAAAATGCCGATGGAGACGAACTGATCTATATTCACGATGGGGAAGGAGTCCTATATTCCCAATTTGGAAAATTGGAGGTCAGAAAGGGGGATTATGTGGTCATCCCACGCACGACGATTTACAGATTTGAATTTGCGGAAGAAGGTCCGCTCAGATTATTAATTATCGAGTCTCATGGACCTATTGAGACGGTGAAGCGGTATCGAAATGAAGTGGGGCAACTGTTGGAGCATTCTCCTTACTGCGAACGAGACATCCGCCCTCCTCATGAGATCCACATTGAGCGAGAAAAAGGAGATTACCTCGTGCAGATCAAAAAACAGGGTTTTCTCCACCAATACACCTATGGTCACAGCCCATTGGATATTGTAGGATGGGATGGCTATTTGTACCCTTATGCACTTTCTATCCACGATTTTGAACCCATCACGGGGCGCATCCACCAACCACCACCAGTCCACCAGACCTTCCAAGCGTGGGGATTTGTGATTTGCTCGTTTGTACCCAGGCTTTTTGATTACCATCCTTTGGCTATTCCTGCACCCTATAATCATAGCAATATTGATTCTGACGAGGTGCTCTATTATGCCGAAGGTGAGTTTATGAGTCGAAAGGGAATTGACCGGGGATCCTTTACGATTCATATGGGAGGGCTTCCGCATGGACCCCATCCGGGGACGGTGGAGAAGTCCATCGGCGCCAAAGAGACGCACGAATACGCCGTCATGCTCGATACCCATCGACCGCTTTTCATCACGACGGATGCCTTGGAGTTTGTCGATAAAAATTACCCCATGAGCTGGACTGAATAGATAAAAAAGGCCTGAATTTCGAATTCAGGCCTTTTTTACATTCCAAGGAATTTCAGCTCCTCAAAAAGTGAAATTTCTTTATGCTTGTATTCTTGTCGTTCAAGCAGACTTTTTTCAGCAGAAAGCCGATTGAGACTCACCGAATGCGCATGATAATCTTTGTCCCACTCAATGCATGGTTCAAAGCCATTTTGCTTAAGTCTGTCGCAGATAAGCTCCTGTAAATGATCCACCAAATTGTCAACGGAAGTTTTCCCGGGTAGCTTGACTAACAAATGAATGTGATCCTGAAGGATGCTGTAGTGAAGTTGTTGATCGGAATGTTCCAACAAAACCAAATCCATCGCTTCCTTGATCGATGGATTCATTTCATAGCTAATCACCCGTTGATGGTCTTTGGTCCATAAAACGAGGTGAGTCCAGATATTTGAGTGTGAGTGGTTCATTTTTGGAAATGAAAGTGTAAAAATTAGAAATAAAAATTTGAAACCCGACAAAAGTCTATGTTAAATTTTTGGGCAAATTAAAGCCCCCGGAATTCGCAATCATGCCTAGCTTGGCATTTTGAATTTCGGGGGCAAGTAAAGGGGTTCCTAATTAAGGCTGAATGACTTCTTTGATCGGAGATCCAGTGGTACCGTTAGGCATACGGATTTGAAGCAAAACTGAAAGGGTGGGAGCAATGTCAGTTACTGTGGCATAGGAAGCGCTTTTTCCCGGTTTGATACCCCATCCATAGAATGCGATCGGCACATGGGTGTCATAGTTGAACCCAGAACCATGTGTAGTACCTCTTGCCCCACCTACTAACCAAGCAGGCTCAAGAATGAGTAAAACGTCACCGGAAGCTTTGTGGTTATAGCCCATTTGAAGCAAATGAGCTCTGTTTTTGGTGAATTCTTGCCTTTTTAGATCACTTGCCGTGTAGGCTTCTTTCACTCCTTTGAATCTCAAAACATACTCCGCCAAATCCCGCTGAATTTGCTCTGCGTTCATTTTTTTGGATTTGATGAGTTCATGGTTTAAGAAAATCTGCTCATTTGAAAAGTTTTTGATCCAATCCCCCTCTCCATACATCGCATTTGCAAATCCTTTCAGTTGACCCAATACCATTCCTGAGTTGAAGTTTCCAGCAGGGATTTTTTCGCTGATCATGTAATTGGGGACATCAGCCACGGCATGGTCAGCTGAGATGAACACCAGGTATTCGCCTTTTCCAATTTTTTTATCCAAGTAGGAAAAGAAGTCAGCCAGGTCACGGTCGAGTCTCAAGTAATTGTCCTCTACCTCGATCGAGGATGGCCCAAATCGATGACCAATGTAATCTGGGCTGGAAAAGCTAACCGCCAGAAAATCGGTCACCTCGCGCTGTCCTAATTTTTCTCCTTCGATAGCGGCATAGGCAAAGTCCAAGGTCAGACTATTGCCAAAGGGTGTAGAGGCTACCAGTCCATATCCACCGTTATTTGCCTTCAATGAGTCTAAGATATAAGGGAAAGTGGGGGTATCCTTTCCTATAAATGGTCCTTCAAAGTCATTGTTGTCCGGGAGGCTGTTTACATACGTTTCAATTGGAAAAAGTGTGTTCCAAGTTTGCTTGAGGTAATAGTCAGGTCGTTTTTTGGCGTTGAAATCTGCCACCCATTTTGGAAGGGTCGAGTAGTAAAATGTAGAAGTCATCCAGTCTCCATTCACATCGTCGTACCAATACGCATCTCCAGTGTGGCCTCCGGGTAGGCTGGCCCCACGATCTTTGATGGCGATGGCTACAGTCTTGGACCGCTTGCCGGTAGATAGTCTCAGCTCATCGGTGATGGTAGTGCTGAGCATGTTGCGTGGACTGATTTTTCCGTTTTCAGGAGTTCCGCCCACATTCGTTACAGTAGAGTCTTCCGCACAATAAATCATTTTCCCCAATGACCGCACATACCAATTGTTGGCGATGATCCCATGTGTGGCAGGAGTGGTGCCGGTGTAAACCGAGGCGTGCCCTGGTCCGGTGTAGGTCGGGATGTAATTGTAGTGGCCATTGGTCATCATGAATCCCTGTTCGGAAAAGCGCTTCAGGCCATTTTCTACATATCGATCCGCAAAACGGTAGAAGTACTCTTGTCTCATCTGATCGACAATGATGCCTACAACCAGCTTGGGTTTTTGGGGCTGTTCCTGGGCTTGTGCGCCGGTGATGAGCATCAAAGCCATCAGGACCAAAGTCATGGTGTTTTTCATGGAATTAGTTTTTTTCATCAGCGAGAGGGAGAAATCAGACGTGTTTTGAAGAATAACCTTCTTTTTATTCGTCAGAGCTCTATCTTTTCTCCAAGAAGATGAGATCTATAAATCTGATCAAAGATAAGGATAAAGCTTGTTTTGCCTGTTAAGTTGGTGTGATCAAGTCAACAAGAACTCAACCAAGATCAAACAAAGCAAGCATCATTTTCCCTCAGGAGGTATTGAGGTAGCAAATTCAGGTTGGTTCCAATAGGTCAATTGGTGATTTGATTTCTATTTTAGCCCATTGGATTGCCATTTCTTTTCTAGATTTAGCTTATGCAAAAGACTTCTTTCAATCGAATTTTCTCCGGTTTCTTTTCTTTGATTTTGCTTTTCTCTGCTCAATTTGCTTTTTCCCAAGGAGCATACATCCCTTATGATCGGGATTATTACCATAAACTAGAGCGTTATGAAATCCTGCAAGGAAAGACCAATCCTTTTTTCAATACAGGATTCAGACCATTTCGAAGGGACATTGTAGCTCAATACCTGGACAGTCTGGCCGAAAACCCTGTAGTAATTCAATCCAAAGCGGATCAATTCAACCTAGACTTTCTGACTCAGGACTCCTGGGAGTTTTCAACTAGAGAAATACCTGCCTCAAAAAAACCAATTTTGAAATCCTTATACCGTCGACCCGGTGATTTCGCTCATTACGAGGGCGAGGACTTTGGAATTCATTTTTCGCCAGTCATCTACCTCAGTGGAGGCGCCGAAAAAGGCAATGACCGCAACCCTGCCAGACTCGCGAGAGGGCTTGCGATTCGGGGTTCGGTAGACAAAAAAGTTGGATTTTATACTTATCTGACTACCTCAGAGGTCTTTTTTCCTTCTTGGGTAAAAGAATATGCGGAGTATAACGGGGCGGTTCCCGGAGAGGGATTTTGGAAGGAATATCAATCAGACGGATATAATTATTTCTCTGCCCTTGGTCATGTCTCTTTTCAGATCACCAAGCACATCGAAATTCAGGTAGGGCATGACCGCAATTTTGCCGGAGAAGGCTATAGGTCTTTTCAGATTTCCGATTTCTCCAATCCCTACATGTTTGCCAAGTTCAATACCAAGGTGTGGAAGTTTCAGCTGACCAATCTCTGGACTCAGCTCACTGCCGATGTGTTTTACAATCGTGGGAGACCTACGGATGGCCGATATCCTCAGAAATTTTTCTCTTACAACAGGCTCGGTATGAATGTCGGGAAAAGCATGAATCTCGGCTTTTTCTCTTCTGTGATGACGGACAAAGTCAATTTCAATTATTTCAATCCGATCATATTCCTTCGCTGGGTGGAGCAGCAGCAAGGCACACCTGACAAGGTCATGTTGGGTTTTGATGGTAAGTGGATCTTTCGACCGGGAATGGAGCTTTATGGCCAGTTTGCCTTGGATGAGTTCGTGTTCAACGAGTTTTTTGGGATCGACGGCAAAGGCTCCAAACGAAATAAATATGGAATCCAAGCCGGATACAAGTATATCAATGCCTTGGGGGTGAAAAATCTTGACCTCCAACTCGAATGGAATCAAGCCAGACCTTACACTTTTCAGGAAAAATTCGATTACCAGTCCTACAGCCATTGGCGTACACCGCTGACCCATCCTAGAGGAGCGAACTTCAGAGAAGTTGTGGGGATACTTCGGTATCAGCCACTTCCGAGGTTGGATATGAACTTGACGGGGATGTATCAGTTTTTTGGAACAGACGAAAATCCTGTGGTCAATTGGGGTGGTGATGTCCTGAAAAACAGGCTTCAAAATAGTCCAACAGGCCTTTTCGGGAATGTGATTGGCCAAGGCGTAGAAAATCGGGTAGTGCAGACCAATCTCACTGCTAGTTATATGGTTAGGCATAACTTTTTCATCGATGCGTCTCACTACCTCAGAAGGAGGACTGCGCAAAATTTGGATGCTCCAGAAGTAAGCAATTTCATGCAACTGGCCTTTCGATGGAACTTCATCAGACCGGACTTCAATTACTGATCAAAACCCACTCCGTTAAATTTGCGTAACTTGCGAGCTGATTCACCTTTGCTCTTTTAAATGAACACCTACCTTCGGATACTTTCCTATGCCAGACCTTTTGGAAGGTTTTTTCCGATCTACATCATTTATGCCTTTTTGGCGATTGTATTTGGTCTGCTCAATTTCACCCTGCTTAAGCCTCTTTTTGATGTCATCTTTGAGCAGGTAGATCCAGCTTCTCTGGAGAAATTCAAAGAAATGCCCGCTTTCAGCTTTTCCGTCGAGTATTTCACTTCGATGTTTAATCATCGGTTTTTGCTGGTCAGTGAGGAGTATGGAAAATTCGGAACGCTCCTCTTTGTCTGTGTCATCATTGTGGGTTCGGTATTTTTGTCCAACCTGTTTACATACCTCTCCGGAGTAGTCTTGGCACAAGTCAGGGCGATGGTGATCAAGGGAATGCGGATGGATATTTTTCAAAAAGTGAGTCATTTGCACATCGGCTATTTTTCCAATGAGCGAAAAGGCGACCTGATTTCTAAAATGACCAATGATGTACAGGAGGTGGAAAACACCATTGTTCATTCCTTACGGGTGGTATTTAGAGAGCCGGCTACCATTTTCCTGTATTTCGCGGTCTTATTCTTCATGTCGGTTAAGCTTACGCTTTTCACCATGCTGATCATACCTGTCTCGGGGGCAATCATCGGTGGGATTACCAAAAGGCTGAAGAAAAGTGCCGTAGAAAGTCAGGAGTCTCTGGGGCGTATAGTCAATATTCTGGATGAGACCCTCGGAGGAATGCGGGTCATCAAAGCCTTCAATGCTGAGCGATTTGTCCGTCGTAAGTTTGATCACGAAACAGATCAATACTCCGATGTCAATGTGAGCATGGCCCGAAAAAATGAACTGGCCGCACCGATTTCTCAATTTATGGGAGTGTCGGTAGTAGCAGGAATTTTAGTCTATGGGGGTAGCTTGGTACTCAGTGGAGAGTCGGATCTGAGTGCTTCTGACTTCATTACTTACATCATTATTTTCACCCAAGTCCTCAATCCTGCCAAGGAAATCTCCCGGGCAGTGTCTAGTATTCAGCGCGGTATTGCCTCAGCAGAGCGAATTTTTGAGGTGATTGACACACCCAACTTGATTAAAGCTCCGGAAAATCCTAAGTCGCTGACTGCCTTCAGCGATCGGATTGAGTTTAAAAATGTCAGCTTTTCTTATGGGGATACCCAGGTGCTGAAGAACATTGATTTTTCTTTGGAAAAGGGAAAAACCATCGCCTTGGTAGGGCCATCGGGTGGTGGGAAATCTACCTTGGCGGATTTGGTACCACGGTTTTATGACCCAAGTGAGGGTCAGATTTTATTGGATGGAACAGACCTGAGAGACTTTTCGACTGCTGAACTGAGAAGTCTCATGGGTATCGTGACTCAAGAGTCGATCCTTTTCAACGATACGGTGTTTAATAACATTGCGTTTGGGTTGGAAGGCGTCACTGAGGATCAGGTCATCGAAGCGGCAAAGATTGCCAATGCCCATAATTTTATCTCTCAGCTCGAAAATGGCTACCAAACCAATATCGGTGAGCGAGGCTCCAAACTTTCCGGAGGGCAGCGTCAGCGATTGAGTATTGCCAGAGCAGTACTGAAAAACCCTCCCATTCTGATCTTGGACGAGGCCACTTCCGCCTTGGATTCGGAGTCAGAGTTGCTCGTGCAGGAAGCCCTGACGAAGTTGATGAGTCATCGGACTACTTTGGTGATCGCACATCGACTGAGTACCATTCAGCATGCAGATGAGATTTTGGTAATTGAACGGGGTCAGATTGTCCAGCGAGGTACACACTCGGATTTGATGACTATGGGAGGGCTGTACCAAAAGCTTTCCACTATCCAGTCTGTTTGACCCAATGATTTTATGAGAACTATCGCCTTTTATTTGCAGCTTATCCTCTTGGCATTTTTTCTTGTCTTCTTGGTGCTGTTTGTCTTCTTTGACAGTTTGGGGGCACTCGTGGGAATGGAGCAGATATCCCCTGAGATCATGGGGAGGATTTTTCTTTTAGGATTAATTCTTTTCCTGTTTTCCTGGGGGGCGACTACTTTCGGGCTAAGGATTTTGAGAGGTAAGTTCAAAAAAATGGAATCTGAGATGAATGAAGTAAAGGCTAAACTCTATGATCTAGAACATCCTAAAGTCCGTACAATTTCCCAATCAGTTCCTCAGAAAAATCAGGAAGAGCAATCCGGAATGATCCGTCCCCGTCAAAATTTCACGGATCAATAAAGATTTAATTTTCGCAAACCAGTATATTCAGGAGACCAAACCGTCTCCTTTTTTTATTCACTTATGGTTGCAAAAACTTTTGGAAGTGCAGTCTCAGGCGTAGACGCCAATCTGATCACGATCGAAGTAAATGTAGGACAAGGAACCAGCTTCTTTATGGTTGGTCTGCCAGACTCTGCCGTCAAAGAATCCCAACAGCGGGTAGAATCTGCCCTGAAGTATTTTGGATACAGGATGCCCAGGCAAAAAGTAGTGATCAACCTAGCCCCTGCCGATATCCGAAAGGAAGGCTCTGCCTATGATTTGCCGATCGCTATGGGGATTCTTCAAGCTTCCGAGCAAGTGCTATTTCCTGAGCTCGACCGTTACGTCATTATGGGGGAGCTCGCCCTTGATGGGAATCTCCGCCCTATCAAAGGTGTCCTTCCGATTGCAATTGAAGCAAGAAAGCGTGGATTCAAAGGGTTTATTCTTCCTCTTGAAAATGCCAAAGAAGCCTCTATTGTCAATAATTTGGATATCATCGGTGTGGAGACCTTGGATCAGGCCGTGGATTTTCTGCAGGGAAATCTGATCATCGAACCTTTGGTGACTGATACTAGGGAGATCTTCTATCTATCGCTAGATGATACCCAATTTGACTTTGCGGATGTGCAAGGGCAGGAAAATATCAAGCGAGCCATGGAAATCGCAGCCGCCGGAGGGCACAATGTGATCATGATCGGTCCTCCCGGTGCGGGCAAGACTATGCTTGCCAAGCGACTGCCCTCCATTTTGCCACCACTTTCCTTGCAAGAGGCATTGGAGACTACCAAAATTCATTCAGTGGCAGGAAAACTGGGGAAAAATGCCTCCCTTCTTGCGCAAAGGCCTTTTCGAAGTCCACACCATACCATCTCGGATGTAGCTCTGGTCGGTGGCGGTGGCAATCCACAGCCGGGAGAAATTTCCCTTGCCCACAACGGAGTTCTGTTTTTGGATGAATTGCCGGAGTTTAAGCGGACCGTTCTTGAAGTTATGCGACAGCCTTTGGAAGAGCGAAAGGTCACCATCTCTAGAGCAAAAGTTTCGGTGGACTATCCAGCCAATTTCATGCTGATCGCAAGTATGAACCCATGCCCTTGTGGCTATTACAACCATCCAGAAAAGGAATGTGTCTGTGGTCCCGGCATTGTGCAGCGCTACCTCAATAAGGTCAGTGGACCACTCTTAGATCGGATCGATCTGCATGTGGAGGTGACTCCCGTCAAATTTGATGAGATGACTTCTACCCGAAAAAGTGAGTCCAGTAAGGCTATTCGAGAGCGTGTGATCAAAGGTCGGGAACTTCAACGACTCAGATTTGAAAACAACCCGGAGGTCTTTTGCAATGCGATGATGCCATCCCACATGGTAAAGGAAGTCTGCCAAATTAACGAAGCGGGGAAAGCACTCCTCAAAACCGCCATGGAACGCCTCGGTCTTTCGGCTCGGGCTTATGATCGAATTCTAAAAGTCGCCCGTACCATTGCAGACATCGCCGGAAGTGAGGCTATTAAGGTCGAACATCTCGCTGAAGCCATACAATACCGAAGCCTGGACAGAGAAGGCTGGGCGGGGTGAGGCTAGTAAAGAATGGGTGAAAGAGAAAAGTGGGAATTGAATTCTTGGAGAAACAGGCTTGCAATCATACTAATCAAATTTTATCCCTAACGGGAATGGTAGAATTGAGAGAACTACCATAAATGGTTACTTTACTATGCCTGCCAATCCTGTCTAACCATCAAACCAACAGCTAGATAGGTGAATTTTCAATTGATTTTTTTAAATTCATCAAACCACTTTTCCTTTTTCTATGCGACTTGCTCCTTTCTATTCTACGAAAAGCCTGTTTCTTCTTTTCACGATTGCTGTTCACAGCTTTTCTTGCCAATCTCCGGTAACAGATCCATACGCTGCTTTTGAGGATACCACAGCTGTTGTATATGGTCCCTATCGCGTGATCAGATTACCTATTAACAAAGGAGTAACTATCCTAAACCCGGTGCAGATCTCTCTTGGCCCGGGTGATTTGCTTTTTGCGGCCAATCAAAGTGGTGAAATCTATACGCTTAAGGACTCTGATGGGGATGGGGTAGAGGATGAGGCAAAGCTTTATGCTGACCTAAACCCGCTGGGACTTTTCTCACCTGTAGGTTTTACCCACAGAGGTGACACCGTCTATGTCGGTACTCGTACTGAAATCAGGGCTTTTCTTGACCGTGATCGGGACGGTAAGGCGGATTCTTCTTGGACGTTTTTTGATCAAATCCCGGTGAGTGATCATCCTTATGAGTGGACCAGTGCCCTGAATGTAGGGCCAGACGGTTGGATTTATTGTGTCCTGACGACCGACTCATGGAACCCAGGAGCCTCACCTGACCCAAAAGGAATGAGAGGTTCTATTTTGAAAATAGCCCCGGATGGTACTCGATGGGAACAGGTGGCCACTGGGATTCGGTCGATTCATGGGATGGCTTTTAATGAATCAGGTGATTTGTTTTTTGCAGACAATAAGGGAGGAGGCAACCCGACGGAAGAGCTCAATCTCCTGCAAGTCGGTAAATTTTATGGACATAATGCCAAAAAATATACAGGCACTTATGATTCGATAATCGATCCTGTTTATTCTCTAGAAACGGAAATTGCTCCAGGTGGCGTAGTTTTTAATTCTACTGCCAATTCTTTTGGGGGTACAGCAGGGAATCTTTTTGTGGCTTTTTACGGTCCAGGTGAGCGGTGGACTAGAGGTGGAATTGGTCGTGTCGAAATTACCAAAGAGCAAGCTGGCTATTCATTTAAAGAATATCCCGTGGCAGATATCCCCAAGCTGTCCGATTTGGCTTTTGGTCCAGATGGTTCACTTTATGTGGCTCATCACGGAGTATCAGATTACTGGTATAATTCGATTGAGAAAAAGACTGGAGGTTTTTTCAAACTCGTTAATGATCCTTCTTTAGAAGGAAAAAATCCCAGCCAAAAGACCCTTGTCGAACAGACTTTTTCGGAAGCCTCTCTCGAAAATGGCAAGCAACTTTTTGCGATTCGAGCCTGCTCTGCCTGCCATGCGGTGGATGGAGTGACGGACTTGATTGGTCCAAACCTGAAAGGAATCGGAAAAGAGTTTTCTAAAGAAGAATTGGTCGAAGAAATCTCCAAACCTTCCGAACGTATCGAACCTAGCATGATTGCTACCCGTGTCACCAAAAAAGACGGAAAGGTACTCTTAGGCCGGGTAGTATACACCGATGAAAGCAGTATTACACTGATGTTGGTGGGCAATCATCAGGTCAAAATCCCAAAAAGTGAAATCCAAAAATCAGAAGAGGAGCTCAAATCCCTGATGTATGAAAATCTCTTGGTAGGACTCGCTCAAGAGGAATTGGACAACTTGCTGAATTATCTGATCAGTCTTTAACCTGGATTATGCATTAGAATTCGTAGCGAGAACTCAAAATGCTAGAAAATCAGGCACTTTGGAGATCGAGGCGTAGCACCGCTACGGTGAAATCGAAAAGTGAAGTAAAACGACTGATTTTGAAGCATTTTGAGGTAAAAGTAGATTTTCTAATGCATATTTCAGGTTTAAAATCCCCAAGATCTGAACAAGAAAATCTATTGGTTAATACTACTTACTCAAAATCAATTCGGAAGAATCCACCCGAAAACGCTCTCCGTAGATCCCTTCAGGAAGGCCTTTGCCACATCCAATGATCATGCAGATTTCTGCAGAAGGATCAAGATTTAGTAGCTTTTTGACTCGGTTGGAATCAAATCCTTCCATAGGACATGTATCATAGGCGGAGGCTTTCATCGCCAGCATAAAGGTCATTGAGGCAAGGGCTGCACTTTTATGTACAGAAATCCTGACCTCAGTTTCTCCGACCTCTCTGACCATAGGCCGCTTTAGGCCCACACTGAAAGCGATCAATTTTTTGAGCAAAGACCATCCTGGATACTTTCCATAAAGTTTTGGGATCAGCTTGCCGTAGTATCCGAGTGCTTGCTTGAGTTTTTTATCGGGTTTACCCTTATACGTAGAGGCAATGTATTCGTAGTTTGCTTTGGCACGGGACTTCCAAAGGTCTCTCCGAGTCACAACCACCACCAGCTCTCGTGCAGTGGTAGCTGCTTTTTGTCCCATGCAGAGATGTGCCAGTTTGTTTTTATTTGGAGAGCTTTCCGGTACTCTGACAAACTGATAAAGCTGAAGGTTTGAACTGTTGGGAGAAAGAATAGCAGCTTCTAAACATCGCTGAACCACATTCCCATCAAATGGCTCTTTTTGATCAAAAATCCTGACTGATCTACGCTGATTTACAGCATCGAAAAAGTTCAACTCTTCGCTCATGGCACTTTATTTTAGGATAACTTATGGTAGTATGTAAGGATCCATTCTAAGAAAGGAATGGATTTTCCGAAGTTTTAGGAGATAGAGATGACAGACAAAGTAATGTCAATCCAATAGGTGCTTGGCACTGTTGGATTTTTCACTGATATCCAAAATTACTTTGTCAAGTTCATTTGCCGCGTTGAGGATAGCACCAAGCACAAAATCGAAGGTATATTCATCTTCTTCGTCTTTACTATCCTGAAGTAGTTGCACCAGTCCCATGATTTTGGCCAAAGGGGCTCTTACGATATGCGACTGAATCCAGGCAATTTCACGAAGGGTCTCGTTTTGTTTGACTACCGCATTGTAGAAGTTATTTCGATCGGTAACGTCTTGGATGATTTCATGGACAAGCTCCCGGTTATCTACCCTAATTTTACTACAGAATACTTCTACACTTCTCAATTCGCCGGATTTCAATTTATGATTGAAGAGGAATTTACCTTTTCCAGACCCCAATACTTGATGGGTGGCAGTTTCCATTTCTTCAGGATTGGATACAAAGGTATAATTGACGTCCAGGAGATTTTTTGATTTGAGATCATTGATCTCATAGCCGTAATATTCCGATGCCGAAGGATTGGCATCTACGATGCTTCCCGTATGAGGATCTATCAGAAGCATGGGAGTTACGTTTTCTTGGAATATCTGACTAAATCTCAATTCACTTTCTTGAAGGGCAAGCTGGCTGCGTTTTCGCTCCGTGATATCTGTGACAAAAGCGGAAAGGTAATCTTCCCCTTCGTAGTGGAATAGTTGCAACAGCACTTCGCAAGGGTAGGTGGTGCCGTCTTTTCTTAAGCAATTGAGTTCCAGGAATGCAGAAGAAACCTTTTTGGAAGTGATGCCACCGACTTTTTCCAAAAGAGATTCTTGGTCTTTCTCTTGGATAAGTTTTAGAATAGAGAGCCCTGAGATTTCTTCACGGGTGTATCCTGTATTAATTTCTGCAGCCTGATTTGCCTGTTGGATGGTCAGTGATTTGGCAGAAATCAGGTAGATCTCATTTGTAGCACTTTCAAATAGATTCAAGTAAAGTTTGGAAGATTCTTCCAAAGCCATTTTTTCAGTCACGTCCTTGCTGAACCCTGAAATACCTTCTACGACTCCATTCACAAGAATAGGGTACAGGACGACATCCAAATGATAGGTTTTATCAGGCGAAGGAATTTTATCAAGGAAGTGCAGCGGTTTTCCTTCTTTCAAGACCTTATGATATCGCTTAATCCATGCCTCCCTTATTTCAGGATTTGCGATAGACTTGATGATGTTGATGCCTTTCATCAATTCTACACCGAAAGCCTGGAAAAATTCATTAAAGAAAGTCTGATTGGTGAATAGAATATTCAAGTCTTTGTCCAGAGACCAGATGCTTTCGTTCACACTTTCCAAGATGCCCTGAAGGTTGGCTTCCCGCTCCTGAACCATCATGGATGCTTCTTTTACTGCAGTGATATCAGTGGAAATCCCACACATTCCGATGATTTCGCCTTTATTGTTGCGATACGGGAATTTGACAGAAAGAAAATACTGCGTATTAGTGATACCAAGAGTGGTTTCGTGTTGCTCCAGTTTTTCTTCACTGAAAGAGGATTTCCCATCGATGAGTACTTTCTTATCATCTTCTAAGTATTTGGTTGAGAAGTCACCTATGGCAAACTCTTCGAGTCTCTTACCTAGGACTTCCTCGCGGCTATGGCCGGTGACCATTTCCCAGCGGCGGTTTACCATGATGTAGCGGTAATCACTGTCTTTGACAAAAATCGCGGAGTGACTGTTTTCTACAATTGCTTCGAGCAGCTTGAGGTTTCTTTCCAAGGTTTGCTCTGCCTCAATCCGGTCTGTGATGTCGTGCCAGAAACCAGTGATGAAACTCTTTCCTTCTTCCAGCATAACCACCTCACCCATGTCTTCCACCCAGCGAATTTCTCTGTTGCGTGTATTGATGCGGTAAGTCACCTGAAAAGTCCCATGGCCCTGAATGGCCTGATTTACTTGCTCACTAACTCTCGAAATGTCTCCAGGATGGATGATATTAAAGATTTCGATCCGTTTAGAAAGAAAATCTTCTGCAGTGTAGCCGGTGATTTTTTCCACCTTATCCGTCATGTGGATGGTGGACAAGTGTTCATCCAGCTTGCAGGAATAGACCGCCCCGGGGAGATTTTCTACTAGAGATCGGTAGCGCTTTTCAGCTTTCTCCACCGCGTTGAGGTAGTTTTTCTGCTCGGTGATGTCTTTGAATGTACTGAAAACCCTAAATGGCTTCTGCTCACCGGATTGAAATTCGGGCAGAACATCCACGCTGATCCATACTCTGTCTTTGTGGGTAGGGCGGTAAATGGAAATGATCCTGTCAGAGATAGCTAATCCACTTTCCAAACATTCTTTGGCAGGCAGATTAAATTCGCTGATTTCCTCTCCGCTTTCTGTAAAGGCTTTCCAGTCGGGATTTAGCACCACCCATCCGGATACTTCCTCGGGCGCCAAACCCATCAGCTGAAGCGCTGCCTGATTGGCTTTTAGGACACGGCCATCTACATCTTGATAGAGTAATCCGACAGGTGAGTTTTCGAATAGCTTTTGGTTTTCCTGTTCACTTTCTATCAGTAGAGACTCCGTTTTTTGGCGGAGCAGGGTGTTAGAAATAATCTCAGAGGCCATTTGTACAGGCACCAGCTCAGATTCTGAAAAACTCTTTTTGGTTTTGACCTTACCAAAACCTACTAACCCATAAAACTCCGTCCCCTCCATAATCGGTAGCAAGACTAAAGATTGGATTTTTAGGAGATTGAGGATGTTTTTGAGCGGATTGGCTTCGTCTAATTGGTCAATGTCTTCGTATTCAAGGATGCCCTCGGATTTGAGAACCTCCCACACATGGGAAAGCAAGCCAAGGGGAAGGACACTGAGCTTTTCTTTAAATTTGGGTAGACTTTCGTCCAACCAGGTATAGTCTGTATGAGCCAGTCCTGCTTCTCTGTCAAATCGAAGGGTAAAAGCACGGTCTGAATTGCTGAGTTTGGCAGCAGTTCCGAGCGCTTCTTCTACGGCGACTGTTAATTTTTCAGGAGGAATGTTGATAAACTTGATGGCCAACTGACCGAGAATTTCACGGTACTTTTCCCATTCGGCGTGGATTCTGGCTGACTCCTCTTTTTCTCTGACGTCGATGAAAAAAGCACAGTGACATGGCCTGTTATTCCATTCGACCTGCACCACGGTCATTTCCACGGGAATCCTGTTTTTCCGTTTGGTGATCACATGGATCCCCGAGATCACATTTTTCTTGACCGGATTGATTCTTGAAAATCCTTTGGATACAAATTCAAGATCTTCTTTCGGGTAAAGATTCATAGTGGTCAGATATCCCATTTCTTCGGGACTGTATTCCATCCACTCCTGGATTACCCGATTGGAATAGACCACCTTGCTGGAGTGAGCATCCACCACCACAATGCCGCCCGGGAGTTCGTCTAGTAGTTCCTTAAAGCGTGATTCTTTTTTTTCTGCAGAGGGGGCGTATCGAAATACTTCCTTTTCTAGCAGAACTGTAATTCCATCTTCGTGAGGAAAAATCTTGTGGGTGATCAGCGAGGAAAAATTTTCCTGATAGTGTGAATTGGAATAACTGGAGGAAATAAAGCTGAGGTTTTTGTATAAAAATTCAATTTTGACCCGCTCAAATTCAGGGATCAATTCAAAAAAGACTTTTCCTAAGGCTGCCTCGGGTGTTTTGCCCAACACACCCAAAATGGACGAATTGCAATAGACTACTTGATAGTTTCTGTCCAGCTTGACTACTGCCAAGGGCAGTTCTTCTAAAATAGAAGAGGGAAGCAATCTAGGATCAGTGTTAGAACTTGACATATAAGAAAACTACCTTTCTTAAGGGTGATAAGGCAAATTTAAGGCAACCAAATTTGCTACAATATTTCTAATAATCTGTGAAATTGATAATTGTTTTTAGGCAACTTAAGTAATCTAAATAATTGCAAAATAAATACAATAAACTGTCAATAATTTACACGAATTATGACTTTGATAAATTTTCGGCATCTTTGTCTCATATTGATAATTATTTGAAAATCAATTAAATAAAATTGATTGCAGTTTATTTACAATTAAAATTAAATATAGAATTAAAAGTAAAAATGAGTAATAAAAAGCATTTCTCGATTTATGTTGCGCTGTTGGGGTTGCTCTTTGTCTTGTCTAGTGTAGACACGCAAGCACAGGTGCGTCAAACTCAGTTTAATGGCTTTGGCCACTTGGAGTTTTATTTGGATAGAGATGAGGACGGTCGCCATGCTTCCTTTGCTATGGGAGAGCATGATTTTTTTGTCACCTCTTCGCTTTCAGATAAAATCACCTTCATCGGAGAATATGTAATCAGATTTAATGGTAAGTCAGCGACCAATTACCTTCCAAGTATTGAGCGATCATTGATGAAGTTTAATTATGTAAATAATCATTCTATCATCGTGGGGAAGGTGCATACCCCGGTCAACTATTGGAATGATGTCTATCATCACGGCAGGGTGTTTTTTCCTGTGATTGACCGGCCGATGTCATTTTCCTATTTCGTTCCACTTCATACGTTGGGCTTACAGTTTCAGGGTCAAAATCTGGGAAAGCTTAATTTTGGCTATGACTTTATGGTGGGAAATGGAATCAGTTCCACGGATGTCTACCATGATTCAGTGGTGCCTTCTATTACAGGTTCGGTACATATAAGGCCTAAGGAAGGCATGCGGATAGGTCTTTCCTACTATTGGGATGACCTGCATGACAATGTCCCAGGAGTTCATTCCGGACATAATACCTCCATTGTCATCCCTGATGCTCAGAAATACCAAGGTCCTGTGAAGTTTAGATTGGCGAGTTTTTCTTTTGCCAGCTTTAGAGAGAAGTTCGAATTTCTCAATGAGACAGGCTTTAACACTTCCATCACTGACAGCACAGGTACTGCCAGGAATTTTTCTCAATACGTCTATGCAGGTCTAAACGTAACAGAGAAGAGTACTCCTTACTTTGTCTTTGATTACATCGATGTAGCGGATAATGATATCCATGTGTATCCTTTAGAAAAATTGAAAATTGCGTTTGGCTACAGGTATTCTTTCAACTACCTGTTGAACTTGAAGGTGCAGCTGGAGAAGACCTGGGAGTTTGAGCATTTTGGTCATGAACATACGGCTTCTTACGGGCCGTTCTTGAGGGTTCAGTTAGCGTATGGTTTTTAATTGGGAGGAGCAATGAGAACTATAGGCCTACTTATACTCCTCCTGACTTTGAGTTGGGGGGGATTTGCTCAGCAGACCGATTTAGGTCAGCTGGAGTTTGCTGCCAATGTCAAGGGTGTAAAATCGCTTACTTCCAAGGAAGTGGTTCAGATATTCCGAAATGGTCGAAGTCTTTGGGCTAGTGGAGAAAAAGTGATCATTGTTTTGCCGTCCAACAAGTCTGACATGGCCGAATCCGTGGCTAAAAATCTCTATGGGGGTAGCGTTACTGCTATGCAGAAGTTTTGGCTTGCGCTGGTGTTTCAGGGACGCGCCAATCCTCCGGTGTTTCTGCAATCTGCTGAGGAGATTATGGTTTACATTTCTAAAAACCCCGGTGCTATCGGTGTGATTCCAAAAGGATCTGGTGATATTCCTGAATCCATTCAACTTACGATCAGGTAAAATGAGAATGAGCTCACTTTTTAAAAGTCTTTCTTTTAGGATTTGGCTGCCTTTTGCCATCTCTATTTCTCTTCTTTTGCTATCACTTTTAATTCTTTATCCCAATCGTCAGGAAGATCTTTTTAGGAAAAATTTTCAGTCTGAGCTTAACCAACTGACACGAACTACGGCCTTGGGTGTGGAGGTTGCCTTGGATAACAGTGACTTCGAAAATCTTGGTCAAATCGTAGAATTGGTGACCAATAGTGCCAATTTGGAATTTGTCGCGATCACGGAGCTGGATTCTTTGGGAAGGGAGCGGGTATTCGTCAGCAATCCCCAAAACTACGATCCTGAAAAAATCCTCAACCTGGATTCTGCCAATTTGCTCGTGCAGTCTCAGGAATTTTCCACGGAGTTGGTCCAAGGAAGAGTGATATTAGCCATTACAAGGGAGGCAATAGATAGGGCGATTTTTGAAATCAACTATCCGATTTATGTCTTTTTGGGCATTTTAATGATTTTGTCATTGGGGCTTTTTTATGGGTTGGCAAGGAGAATATCTGCCCCTATTTCTTATCTGACCGAAGTGTCCAATCAGATGAAGACGGGCAACTACGAATTGGATATCAACTTAGTGTCTGAAGTAAATGAGATTTCGGACCTGAATTATTCCCTGATACAACTGAAGGAATACCTACTCAAAGCAAAACTTCAAAACGAAAAATTCAATCAGCAGCTTGAGGAACAGATCCTGATTCGGACCGAAGACCTTGAACGAACTAAAAACAGACTTTTTGAAGCACAGCGGGTTGCAATCTTGGGAAACTTTGAAGTGGACTTATTGACCGGGGCTTGGAGTAATTCCCCGATCATTGATCAGATTTTTGAAATTCCAGATGACTTTGCCAAGGACATTAATTCTTGGCAAAACCTCCTTTCTCCCGAAAATGCTCAGGTTGTGGTGGACGAATTTTACAAGTGCAAAGTGTTCAACCGATCGTTTAAGACTGACCTCAAAATCACTTCCTATCGGGATCGAAGCCTGGAAAAATGGATCTCTATTAGTGGTGCCCCGGTCAAAGCGGCTACGGGTGACATACGGTTTATACGCGGGACCATTCAGGATATCTCAGATCGAAAGGCATTTGAAAAGGAAATCGAAAAGCTGTCATTGGTAGCGAAGCGAACCTCCAACTGTGTGGTGATCACAGATCCTGAGCTGAGAATTACCTGGGTGAATGATTCATTTCTAAGACTCTCTGGGTATTCATGGGAGGAAATCATTGGTCAGACTCCTAAGATGTTCCAATTTGAAAAGACAGACCGGCATACAGCCAGATACATAAGAGAACAGGTCATATCGGGTAAGAGTGTCAATGCAGAGATCCTAAATAGGGGAAAGCAGGGTCATGAATACTGGTTGCAGCTAAATATCGTTCCCCAAAGAGAAGACTCCGGGGAGATCACTGGCTATATGGCCGTAGAAGTGGATATCACTGAATTGAAAAAAACAGAGGAACAAATTCAAAAGCAAGTGGACTTGCAGAATATCCTCATCGATATTTCAGCTACTTACATCAATTTGAATATTGAGGATCTGGAGTCTACCATACACGCTTCGTTGGAAAAACTTGGCAAGTTTGTGGATGCGGACCGTGCTTATATTTTTGATTATAACTTAAAAGAGCAAACCGCTTCCAATACCTATGAGTGGTGCGCTTCAGGAGTGCTTCCTGAATTGGAAAACCTACAAAATATCCCCATGGAGGCGATTCCGGACTGGGTAAAGACCCATTTGGAAAATATGCCCATGGTCATTCCGGATGTACAGCAATTACCAATAGGGGAAGAAGGGGAGATGAACTTGAGGGCAATTCTGGAACCACAGGGAATAAAAAGCCTAATCACCATTCCGTTTTTCGAAGGAGATGTATTAAGTGGTTTTGTTGGATTTGATAGCGTACACCAAGAGCGCTCCTATGCCCAAGAGGAAATCAAACTCCTCACCTTATTTGGGCAGATGTTGGTCAACGTCAAGCAAAAGCAAAAGGCCCAAAGGCAGTTGGCTATCCAGGAGGAAAAATACCGAAACATCATTGCCAATATGAACCTCGGATTCCTTGAGGTGGATGTGGATGATGTGATCCTGAATGCCAATCCGAGCTTTATAGAAATGTCTGGATTCTCATTGGAAGAATTGGTTGGGAAAAGAGGAATGGATTTGTTTTTTGATGACGATTTGGCAAGAAAAGTTATCCAGCAGAAAAATATCCTCAGGAAGACCGGTCAGTCTGATGTCTATGAAGTAGAAGTGATCGATAAGTACGGAAATCGCCGTTGGTGGCTGATCAGTGGAGGACCTAATTACAACGACGCCGGGGAATTGATCGGTTCGGTAGGGATTCACTTGGATATCACAGATCAGAAAAAGCTCCAAAATGAGCAGCGCCATCTCTTAGGTCTTACTCAAAATCAAAACGAGCGTCTTCGAAACTTTGCCCACATTGTGTCGCATAACCTCCGCTCTCATGCTGCCAACTTGCTCGGCATGATCACCTATATGGAAGTAGAGGATCCGAGTTTTTCAGGCAATCCGTTGTTCCAGAATTTCAAAAATGTCATTGACAACTTGATGGAATCCGTGCAAAACCTTTCAGAGGTAGCAGATATTCAAATCAACGATTCTACGCTGATGGAATCCATCAATCTGGTAGAAGTCGTAAATTCATCAATTCTCAATGTTTCAGCCTTGGCCAGATCTTCCGAAGTTGCAATTCTGTTTGATCAGGAAAAGTCTAAAAGCTTGGTTTTTGGTAATTTATCTTACTTGGAAAGTATCACGCTCAATCTGCTGACTAATGCGATCAAATACAGTGATCCCAAAAAGGAGAAAAAGGTGGAAATCAGAATCAAAAAAACGACCGAATGGACCATTATAGAAGTAGAAGATAATGGCCTGGGCATCGATCTGAAGAGACAGGGAAGGAAGATGTTTGGCATGTACAAAACCTTTCATGATCATCCGGATTCCAGAGGAATCGGCCTCTTCATTACCAAAAATCAGATCGAGGCTATTGGAGGTAAAATTGAGGTGGAAAGCGAAGAGGGAGTAGGTACGACATTTAAAGTTTATTTAAAAAGTAATTCATGAACCGCAACAAAACGATCTGTATCATAGAGGATGATCAAAACTACCTCATGCTCACCAAAAAAATGATTGAGTTCACCTCGCTCTTTAAAGAGATTTTGACTTATAGAAACGGAAAGCAGGCATTTGAGGGGTTGATGGATTGGAAGAGCAAAAACAATTCGTTACCGGATATTATTCTCTTGGATATCAATATGCCGATTTGGGACGCATGGGATTTTTTGGATGAGTTTTGCAAAGAAGTGCAAGGGTGGGAAGGATTGATCTACATCATTACCAGCTCGATCGATAAAGTGGACGAAGCAAAGGCGGCAGAATACTCATTGGTCAAAGGGTACCTCAAAAAACCAGTGAGCTTCGAAAAGATTATCGAAATATTCAATCTCAATTGAGCAGATCAGGAAGCTAGAGGAGTACCCAGTCAATTCTGCCTTCCTGTATTTTTTTCTTCATTCAGCCTTTTTTTCATTGGTAAGATGAGAAGAGAGCGGCATGTTTGGATATCTTTGAAATCCACCATTACGCCAGACAGGTATGTTTTTTACGTTACTCAGACTGCAATTTCTTAAGAGCATCCGCTCGACCAGTTTTGCCAAAAGTGCTTTGGCCACTGGTTTTATGATTTTCATTGCGCTGTTGCTATTGAGCTATGTGTTTTTTGCAGGGCTCTTTCTCGGCAGAATCATTGAACTCATAGCTGAAGGCCGAGACCCCATTGAATTCTTAAATGCAGGATTGATCTTCTTTTTCCTGTTTGAATTCATGTACCGGTACTTTATCCAGAAGCTACCTGTAGTGGAGCTTGAGAGTCTCCTCCATCTTCCGATAGGCAAAAGACGCATCATCCAGATGCTGATGCTCCGATCGTTTATTTCACCACTCAATGTGATCGCACTTTTGCTTTTCCTTCCCTTTGGAGCACAGGTAATTGCGGAGAAGGTGGGTACGCTCGGGTTTATTTCTTGGTTGGGGACATTGCTGTTATTCAGCTGGTCCATTCACTGGTTCATGCTGTGGTTTAAGCAGCGCTTTGAGGACACTTGGATTGGTCTTGCAGTAGTGATGGGCACCTTATTGTTGGGAGGAGGATCTACCTATATGGGTTGGTTTAATGTAGGTGAAATTTTAGAGCCGATTTTTGCTTTGGCCATGAACACGGTCATTCCTGTGCTGGTGATGCTCGTCGTATGTATAGGCATTTATCTTTTGGCTGTGAATTACTATGTGAAAAATGCCTATCTGGAGGATCTCAGTGAGGAGGAAGATATCCGATTTGTCAATCAGAGTGTGGGATTCTTTTCCCGATTTGGAGTAGCCGGAGAGCTCGCTAACCTAGAATGGAAGCTGATCATCCGACACAAAAAAAGCCGTACCTATCTGATGCTATCTGCATTCTTTCTCCTGTATGGCTTGTTCTTCTATACCAATCCTCAATACCAAAGTGAGGAGGGGTTGAGCCCGATCTTCATTTTCGTAGGTGTATTTATCACCGGGATTTTTATGATTCAATATGGACAGCAGTTTTTAAGTTGGAACTCGGGGAATTTTGATTTCTTTTTAAGCCGAAAGACCGGAGTGGAATCTTTGGTTCGTGGCAAATACCTGCTCTTCATGAGCATCTCCATGGTGTGTTTTCTAGCATCGGTGCCCTACGTGTATTTCGGTATTGACATTTTACTGATTCACTTGGCTACCTTCCTTTTCAATGTGGGGATTATGGTACATGTGATTATCTATTTTGCGCTATGGAAGCCTAAACCGATGGACCTTAACAAAGGCGCCATGTTTAATTATGAAGGAGTAGGAGCCGCTCAGTTTTTGGTGATTATTCCGCTCATGGGTGGTCCGTATTTGATTTATCTTCCTTTTTCTCTTTTGATCAGTGATTATGCTGGCTTGTTGGCCTTGGGCATTACTGGCCTGATTGGTTTGATTGCCTTTAAGCCGCTTTCCCAACTAAATATCAACCGAGTACTTTCTAACCGATACGAAATTTCATCTTCCTTCCGTCAAGAACTATGATTCAGATATCTCAACTCAAGAAACAATACAAGGACGCCGTCGTGTTGGATGTGCCCTCTCTGGAAATTGCAAAAGGCGAATGCTTTGGTCTCGTAGGAAATAATGGTGCCGGCAAGACAACTCTTTTTAGAATTATTCTTGATCTGGTAAGAGCGACTCAAGGCCAAGTCACCATCGAGGGGGAAGATGTAAGTAAATCCGAAAGCTGGAAATCTACCGTAGGTGCTTACCTAGACGAGCACATGCTCTTGGCTTACCTGACTCCGGATGAGTATTTTGAAACACTCCGAAAAATCTACGGCATGTCTGAGGCAGATCTCAAAAGTCATTTGGAGAAATTTACAGAACTGTTCAATGAGGAAGTGCTGGGAAAAAAGAAATACATCCGCGACCTGTCTAAAGGTAATTTAAAAAAAGTCGGTATTGCTGCGGCGATGATGGGACATCCTCAGGTAGTAATGCTGGATGAGCCTTTCGAAAACCTCGACCCAAGTTCCCAAATCCGATTGAAAAAGTTGATCCTCCGTGAGACAGAGCAGGCCAAAATTACCTTTCTGATCTCCAGCCACGACCTGAACCACGTGACTGAAATCTGTAACCGAATCGTTCTCCTCGAAAAAGGGAAGGTCATCCGTGACCTCCGTGAAAAGTCAGAAATGATGAGTGAATTGGAGGCCTATTTTACGGGGTGATCAATGATCAATTAGCAAGAGCCAATTCTTAATTTTCAAAATAGCACCAAAAAAGCCTCCCCGATCACTCAGGGAGGCTTTTTTGGTGGAGCTGGTGGGATTCGAACCCACGTCCAGATAAGGAAGCACCGTACCGTCTACATGCTTAGTCACCTGTTGGGTTTTCGACCACGCTATGCTGGGTGACACACCTGAGCGGGGCTTATCGATTGGTCTTAAGCTTGCTTAATCGCATCACAAGCAGCAGTCCGGTCAAGTCGACACCTCGGATCCACCCCGATCAGACGGAGGGTGGGGAGATGTGGCCGGGGAATCACTCTCGTGACTCAACCCTTTAAGCGATCTGTCCTAGA